>NZ_QKZG01000007.1:0-385876 GCF_003254125.1 Pseudomonas sp. 478 | reverse complement strand
GCGATGTCGGCTAGCCGTACGAAAGCCTGGAAAGGGTATTACGAAGAACAAAGAGCGCGGGGTTTCAGCACCACTCAGGCGCTGGTGATGCTGGCGCGCAAGCTTGCTCGGGTGGTATTCGCCTTGCTGAAAGGTCAAAGCGAATATCAGCCAAAAGCCAGTTGAGGGCTTTCCCTCAACCATAGAATCTCCCACAGTGTTTGATGCAGACCGGAAAATGGCATAACCGTCATGTCGTTCTAATACTAAGGTCGTCTGGAACCAGTTCCGTAGCCGCATAGAGTGGATAACGTTCCAACTTCATCTGTGCTGCGAGGATAAAAACAATGAACGACAGCATTTACCTCTCGATTCAAAACAGCCCACGCTTCAAGGAGCTGGTTAGTAAGCGAGAAAGGTTCGCCTGGATTCTTTCGGCGATCATGCTTGGGCTTTACTCCGGATTCATCCTTTTGATTGCTTACGGGCCGCATATTCTGGGGGCGAAAATCAGCCCCGAGTCTTCGATTACCTGGGGGATACCCATTGGTGTCGGGCTGATTCTCTCGGCCTTTATCCTGACGGCAATCTACGTACGACGCGCCAATGGCGAATTCGACGACCTGAACAATGCGATTCTCAAGGAGGCTCAGCAATGATCCGGCGTCTAATGGCTCTATTGAGCATCGCAGCCTTTGCACCTGGCGCCTGGGCAGGTGAAGCCCTGACCGGCGAAGTGCAAAAACAACCGCTCAACGTTTCCGCGATCCTGATGTTCGTCGCGTTCGTTGGTCTGACCCTGTGCATCACCTACTGGGCTTCCAAGCGCAATAATTCGGCAGCCGACTATTATGCGGCGGGTGGCAAGATCACCGGCCTCCAGAACGGTCTGGCAATCGCCGGCGACTATATGTCGGCGGCGTCCTTCCTGGGTATTTCCGCCCTGGTGTTCACTTCTGGCTACGACGGCCTGATCTACTCGATCGGGTTTCTGGTGGGCTGGCCGATCATTCTGTTCCTGATCGCCGAGCGCCTGCGTAACCTGGGTAAATACACCTTTGCCGACGTGGCGTCCTACCGCCTTGGGCAAACCCAGATCCGCACGCTGTCCGCTTGCGGTTCGCTGGTGGTGGTGGCGTTCTACCTGATCGCGCAAATGGTCGGTGCCGGCAAGCTGATCCAGCTGCTGTTCGGTCTCGACTACTACGTTGCGGTGATCCTGGTCGGTATCCTGATGTGCATGTACGTGTTGTTCGGCGGCATGCTGGCGACCACTTGGGTGCAGATCATCAAGGCCGTGTTGCTGCTGTCCGGTGCTTCGTTCATGGCGCTGATGGTCATGAAGCACGTCAACTTCGACTTCAGCTTGCTGTTTTCCGAGGCGATCAAGGTTCACCCTAAAGGTGAAGCGATCATGAGCCCGGGCGGCCTGGTGAAAGATCCGGTCTCGGCATTCTCGCTTGGCCTGGCACTGATGTTCGGTACCGCTGGCCTGCCGCACATTCTGATGCGCTTCTTCACCGTGAGTGACGCGAAAGAAGCTCGCAAGAGCGTGCTGTATGCAACCGGCTTCATCGGCTACTTCTACATCCTGACGTTCATCATCGGCTTCGGCGCGATCTTGCTGGTCAGCACCAACCCTGCCTTTAAAGATGCGGCTGGCGCGCTGTTGGGCGGCAACAACATGGCGGCGGTGCACCTGGCTAACGCGGTGGGTGGCAGTATCTTCCTGGGCTTCATCTCGGCAGTCGCGTTCGCAACCATTCTGGCTGTGGTGGCTGGTTTGACGCTGGCCGGTGCTACGGCGGTGTCTCACGACCTTTATGCCAGCGTGATCAAGAAAGGCAAGGCCAACGACAAGGATGAGATTCGCGTTTCGAAAATCACCACCGTCTGCCTGGGTGTGTTGGCAATCGGCTTGGGCATTCTGTTCGAAAGCCAGAACATCGCGTTCATGGTGGGCCTGGCGTTCTCCATCGCGGCGAGCTGTAACTTCCCGGTGCTGCTGCTTTCCATGTACTGGAAGAAGTTGACCACGCGTGGTGCGATGATCGGCGGTTGGTTGGGTCTGATCAGTGCCGTTGGCTTGATGGTCCTTGGGCCAACCATTTGGGTGCAGATCCTGCATCACGAGAAGGCTATCTTCCCGTATGAGTACCCGGCGCTGTTCTCCATGGCCATTGCGTTTATAGGGATCTGGTTCTTCTCGATCACTGACAAGTCGACGGCCGGTGTTAATGAGCGTGCGTTGTTCTTCCCGCAGTTTGTTCGTTCGCAGACGGGGTTGGGGGCGAGTGGGGCGGTTGCTCACTAAGGCTTCAGGCTTGGCTATATAAGCTGCGTTAAACAGAAATGCCCCGGTCGAGAGATTGGGGCATTTTTTATTGGGCGGTTATCGGACCCTGTGGGAGCGGGCTTGCTCGCGAAGGCTGTTTCGCGGCTGGTCGAGATTTTTGATGGTGTACATATCCGTTTCTGCGGTAACGGCTGATTATGGTTTCGCTTTTACAGCGACTCGCTTTTTCAAACGCCAAAAAGTAAGCAAAAGGCTTCGCCCCGGCGTACGGCACTTCGCTAAAGCTCAGTGTTCCCTCGCTACGGTGTCCATCAGGGGGGCATCGCCTACGGTCTGCTTCGCGACGACCTCCTCTCGATGTGTGCGGCTTCGTCGCACGGCGCTACGCGCCTAACCCCCCTGATGAACACCTCTGCTCGGCCTGCCGAAGGGGCGAAAGATCAAAAGCAGGGTCAACATCAAAAGCCAAAGCCAAAGCCAAAGCCAAAGCCAAAGCCAGATCAACAACCTGTCGCTCACTGATCGTTCCCTCGCGTGAGAACGATCAGGTTCATCGCACAAACAAAAACGGCCTCTATATAAATAGAGGCCGTTTCCGGTGCAACTTTAAGACGTTATCGCAAGACAGGTCTTATTTGCGGTCTTCCAGCTTGGTGATGTCACGCGACTCGTAGCCGGTGTACAGCTGGCGCGGACGGCCAATCTTGTACGGGCTGGAGAGCATTTCTTTCCAGTGGGAGATCCAGCCGACGGTCCGCGCCAAAGCGAAGATGACGGTGAACATGCTGGTTGGAATGCCGATCGCCTTGAGGATGATCCCCGAGTAGAAGTCGACGTTCGGGTACAGCGAGCGTTCGATGAAGTACGGGTCGGTCAGGGCGATCTCTTCCAGGCGCATGGCCAGTTCGAGTTGCGGATCGTTGGTAATGCCCAGTTCTTTCAGCACTTCGTCGCAGGTCTGCTTCATGACTGTTGCGCGTGGGTCGCGGTTTTTGTAAACCCGGTGACCAAAGCCCATCAGTTTGAACGGATCGTTCTTGTCCTTGGCCTTGGCGATGTACTTGTCGATGTTCGACACATCGCCAATTTCATCAAGCATGGTCAGAACAGCTTCGTTCGCGCCGCCGTGGGCAGGGCCCCACAGTGCAGCGATGCCGGCGGCGATACAGGCGAACGGGTTGGCACCCGAAGAGCCGGCCAGGCGTACGGTGGAAGTCGATGCGTTCTGCTCGTGGTCGGCATGGAGAATGAAGATCTTGTCCATGGCGTTGGCGAGTACCGGGCTGATCGGTTTGATCTCGCACGGGGTGTTGAACATCATGTGCAGGAAGTTTTCCGCGTACGTCAGGTCGTTGCGCGGGTACATCATGGGTTGCCCCATCGAGTACTTGTAAACCATCGCTGCCAGGGTGGGCATCTTGGCAACCAGACGGATCGCGGAGATTTCGCGATGCTGCGGGTTATTGATGTCCAGGGAGTCGTGGTAGAAGGCCGATAGGGCGCCGACTACGCCGCACATGACGGCCATCGGGTGGGCGTCGCGACGGAAGCCGTTGAAGAAGGTCTTCAGCTGCTCGTGAACCATGGTGTGGTTCTTCACGGTGCTGACGAACTGGGCCTTCTGTTCTGCGGTCGGCAATTCGCCGTTGAGCAGCAGATAGCAGGTTTCCAGGTAGTCCGACTTTTCAGCCAACTGTTCGATCGGGTAGCCGCGGTGCAGCAGGATGCCGTTGTCGCCGTCGATATAGGTGATCTTCGACTCGCAGGAAGCTGTCGACATGAAACCAGGGTCAAAGGTGAAACGGCCCGTGGCCGTCAGGCCCCGAACATCGATAACATCGGGACCAACGGTGCCGGTTAAAATGGGCAGCTCGACGGGGGCTGCGCCCTCGATGATCAACTGCGCTTTTTTGTCAGCCATGTGGCCTCCTATTTATGCTTGAAATCATCAGACAGACCCCCCACGCAGGGCCCGCACCACTATAGTGAGATAAATTTGAATGTCAATTTGCCTAAAGTCTTGCTCCAGAAGGCTTTAACCGGACTTTTTCCTCGAAATTGACTGCCATTTACGCCTTTTATACGACTTGTGCAATGAGCTATTAGGGGAAGGCGATTGCGTTGTCATTAGTAGCCTAACTGTCTATACTCGGCCTCCGACCGCCAGGGGCTTTTGGGCCTGCTTTACTGGGGGTCGCACTCCCTGGGTGGTGGGTACCTGACCAGTGCACTCCCCAACAACTTTGCCCTGATTGTTAGGGGCTCTTCAGTGTGAAAAAAAGCCGTGAATAGCCAACGACCTGTAAACCTAGACCTAAGGACCATCAAACTCCCAGTCACTGCTTACACGTCCATTCTTCACCGAATCTCCGGAATCATCCTCTTTGTCAGCCTGGCCATCATGCTTTATGCATTGGACAAGTCGCTCGACTCGGAAGAAGGCTTCGGTCAGGTGAAAGCGTGTCTGACCAGTCCGCTAGCCAAGCTAGTGACATGGGGCATCCTGTCCGCCTTGCTGTATCACTTGGTTGCCGGTGTGCGCCATTTGATGATGGACATGGGCATCGGCGAGTCGCTTGAGGGCGGCAAACTGGGCTCGAAAATCGTTATCGCCTTTTCCGTGGTGGTAATCGTTCTGGCAGGAGTTTGGATATGGTAACTAACGTCACGAACCTGTCGCGTTCGGGCCTCTATGACTGGATGGCACAACGTGTGTCTGCGGTCGTTCTCGCGGCTTATTTCATCTTCCTGATCGGATACGTCGTTGCCCATCCTGGCATCGGCTACGCCCAATGGCATGAACTGTTCGCAAGCAACTGGATGCGTATTTTCAGTCTCCTGGCCCTCGTTGCCCTCGGCGCTCACGCCTGGGTCGGCATGTGGACCATCGCGACCGACTACCTGACGCCAATGGCGTTCGGCAAGTCCGCGACTGCAATACGTTTCCTTTTCCAGGCGGTATGCGGCGTTGCGATGTTCGCTTACTTCGTCTGGGGTGTGCAGATTCTCTGGGGTATCTGATTCATGTCTACTACAGTTAATACGCTTTCGTTCGACGCCATCATTATTGGCGGCGGCGGTGCTGGTATGCGCGCTGCTCTGCAGCTGGCACAAGGTGGTCACAAGACCGCCGTAGTTACCAAGGTTTTCCCGACTCGTTCGCACACTGTATCCGCCCAGGGTGGCATCACCTGCGCCATCGCCTCGGCAGATCCGAACGATGACTGGCGCTGGCACATGTACGATACCGTCAAGGGTTCCGACTATATCGGTGACCAGGACGCTATCGAATACATGTGTTCCGTAGGCCCGGAAGCGGTCTTCGAACTCGAGCACATGGGCTTGCCTTTCTCCCGTACCGAACAAGGCCGCATCTATCAGCGCCCGTTCGGCGGTCAGTCGAAAGACTTCGGTAAAGGTGGCCAGGCTGCCCGTACGTGCGCCGCTGCCGACCGTACCGGTCACGCACTGCTGCACACCCTGTACCAGGCCAACCTGAAGGCCGGCACTGTATTCCTCAACGAATACTACGGTGTCGACCTGGTGAAGAACGAAGATGGTGCCTTTGTCGGCATGATCGTCATCTGCATCGAAACCGGCGAAACTTCCTACGTCCGCGCTAACGCCACTGTACTGGCGACTGGCGGTGCAGGTCGTATCTACTCGTCCACCACCAATGCCCTGATCAACACCGGTGACGGCGTCGGCATGGCTCTGCGTGCTGGCGTGCCGGTACAAGACATTGAAATGTGGCAGTTCCACCCGACCGGCATCGCCGGCGCCGGTGTACTGGTGACTGAAGGTTGCCGCGGTGAAGGCGGTTACCTGATCAACAAGCACGGCGAGCGTTTCATGGAGCGTTATGCTCCGAACGCCAAAGACCTTGCTGGTCGTGACGTTGTAGCCCGTTCGATGGTTAAAGAAATCATCGCCGGCAACGGTTGCGGTCCGGATGGCGACCACGTAATGCTGAAACTCGATCACCTCGGTGAAGAAGTTCTGCACAGCCGTCTGCCAGGCATCATGGAACTGTCCAAGACCTTCGCCCACGTCGATCCAGCTGTGTCGCCGATTCCGGTCGTTCCAACCTGCCACTATATGATGGGCGGCGTGCCGACCAACATCCACGGTCAGGCAATCACTCAGGATGCCGACGGCGTTGACCAGATCATCCCGGGCCTGTTCGCAGTAGGCGAAGTGGCTTGCGTATCGGTTCACGGTGCCAACCGTCTGGGCGGCAACTCGCTGCTCGACCTGGTGGTATTCGGTCGTGCTGCCGGCCTGTTCCTGGAACAGACCCTCAAAGAAGGCGTCGACTACACCCGCGCTCGTCAGTCCGACATCGACGCTGCCCTGGCACGTCTCGATGGCCTGAACTCGCGTACCGAGGGCGAAGACGTCGCCACCCTGCGTAAAGAGCTGCAAAGCTGCATGCAGAACTACTTCGGTGTATTCCGTACCGGCGAATACATGCAGAAGGGTATTGCTCAGTTGGCTGATCTGCGTGGCCGTATCGCCAACGTCAAGATCAACGACAAGAGCCAGGCGTTCAACACCGCTCGTATCGAAGCTCTGGAACTGCAGAACCTGCTGGAAGTGGCCGAAGCTACCGCCATCGCTGCAGAGATCCGCAAAGAGTCCCGCGGCGCTCACGCCCGTGAAGACTACGAAGATCGCGACGACGAAAACTGGCTGTGCCACACCCTGTACTTCCCGGGTGACAAGCGCGTAACCAAGCGTGCTGTGAACTTCTCGCCGAAGACTGTTCCGACTTTTGAACCTAAGATTCGGACTTATTAAGGGTGGCCGCCATGTTGCAAGTCAGTGTTTATCGCTACAACCCTGATCAGGACGCTGCGCCGTTCATGCAGGAATTTACGGTCGATACCGGTGGTAAAGACCTGATGGTGCTGGACGTGCTGGCCCTGATCAAAGAGCAGGACGAAGGTTTCTCCTATCGTCGCTCTTGCCGTGAAGGTGTTTGCGGTTCCGACGGCATGAACATCAACGGCAAAAACGGTCTGGCGTGCGTCACGCCGCTGTCCGCTGTCGTAAAAGGTAACAAGCTGATCGTTCGTCCTCTGCCAGGTTTGCCGGTAATCCGTGACCTGGTCGTCGATATGAGCATCTTCTACAAGCAATACGAAAAGGTTAAGCCATACCTGCAGAACGACACGCCGGCTCCGGCCATCGAACGTCTGCAGTCCCCTGAAGAGCGTGAAAAGCTCGACGGTCTGTACGAGTGCATCCTGTGCGCTTGCTGCTCGACCTCTTGCCCGTCCTTCTGGTGGAACCCGGACAAGTTCCTGGGTCCAGCTGCTCTGCTGCAAGCGTATCGCTTCCTGGCAGACAGCCGCGACACCAAGACTGCCGAGCGTCTGGCTTCACTGGATGACCCGTTCAGCGTATTCCGCTGCCGCGGGATCATGAACTGCGTCAACGTCTGCCCGAAAGGCCTGAACCCGACTAAGGCCATCGGTCACGTACGTAACATGCTGCTGCAAAGCGGCGTGTGATTCAGCTGTAGTATCCGCAAGACCGCTGTACCCGTAGATGCTACGGCGCAGGCTTCAACCGGCGCCGTAGTTTTAACCTGAGCAGCAGCTTATAAGGCTGCGGCTCTTATTTTGAAGAAATGAGACAAGCAGGGGCATCCGGGCTGGTACCCGGACTATCAGCGTGATCCTAAGTGGCTTGTTTTAGTCGCTGCATTCGGACTTCTGCAAGCGTGCTCGGTGTCGACGCCGGTGGTGTTCCCCTAACCGAGGGTGACCAAGCATGCAAGAAAGCGTGATGCAGCGCATGTGGAACAGCGCCTACCTATCCGGTAGTAACGCTGCCTATGTGGAAGAGCTCTACGAGCTCTACCTGCACGACCCTAACGCTGTGCCAGAAGAGTGGCGCACCTACTTCCAGAAGTTGCCTGCTGACGGCAACACTGCCACCGATGTTTCGCACTCCACAATTCGCGATCATTTCGTCTTGCTGGCAAAGAACCAGCGCCGCGCCCAACCGGTTTCCGCCGGCAGCGTGAGCAGTGAGCACGAGAAGAAGCAAGTTGAAGTGCTGCGATTGATCCAGGCCTACCGTATGCGTGGCCACCAGGCAGCCCAGCTTGACCCGCTGGGGCTGTGGCAGCGTCCTGCACCTGCAGACCTGTCGATCAATCATTACGGCTTGACCAATGCCGATCTTGATACGACCTTCCGTGCCGGCGACCTGTTCATCGGCAAAGAGGAGGCGAGCCTACGCGAAATTCACGAAGCGTTGCAGCAGACATATTGCCGCACCATCGGCGCTGAATTTACGCACATCACCGATTCCGAGCAGCGCCAGTGGTTCCAGCAGCGTCTGGAAAGCGTGCGCGGCCGTCCGACGTACTCCGCCGACATCAAGAGCCACCTGCTCGAGCGTGTTACCGCCGGCGAAGGTCTGGAAAAATACCTGGGTACCAAATACCCGGGTACCAAGCGTTTCGGTCTGGAAGGCGGCGAGAGCCTGATTCCGATGCTCGACGAGCTGATCCAGCGTTCCGGTTCCTACGGCACCAAGGAAATCGTTATCGGCATGGCCCACCGTGGTCGTTTGAACGTGCTGGTCAACACCTTCGGCAAGAACCCGCGCGAGCTGTTCGACGAGTTTGAAGGCAAGAAGAAGGTCGAGCTGGGTTCCGGTGACGTTAAATATCACCAGGGCTTCTCGTCCAACGTGATGACCACCGGCGGTGAAGTTCACCTGGCCATGGCGTTCAACCCGTCCCACCTGGAAATCGTTTCCCCAGTGGTCGAGGGTTCGGTTCGCGCCCGTCAGGATCGTCGTAACGACCCTACCGGCGAGAAGGTTCTGCCGATCTCCATCCACGGTGACGCTGCAATCGCAGGTCAGGGCGTGGTCATGGAAACCTTCCAGATGTCGCAGACCCGCGGTTTCAAGACCGGCGGCACCGTGCACATCGTAATCAACAACCAGGTTGGTTTCACCATCAGCAACCCGCTGGACGCGCGCTCCACCGAGTACGCGACCGACGTTGCGAAAATGATCCAGGCGCCGATCCTCCATGTGAATGGCGATGATCCGGAAGCTGTATTGTTCGTGACCCAGTTGGCCATCGACTACCGCATGCAGTTCAAGCGCGACGTGGTCATCGACATGTTCTGCTACCGTCGTCGCGGCCACAACGAGGCCGACGAGCCAAGCGGCACCCAGCCCATGATGTATCAGCAGATCGCCAAGCAGCGCACGACCCGTGAACTGTATGCCGATCATCTGACCCAGAGCGGTGTGCTGGACGCAGAGCGTGTTCAGGCGAAGATCGACGAATACCGCAACGCGCTGGACAACGGTCTGCATGTTGTAAAAAGCCTGGTCAAAGAGCCGAACAAAGAGTTGTTCGTGGACTGGCGTCCGTATCTGGGCCACGCCTGGACCGCGCGTCACGACACTCGCTTCGATCTGAAAACCTTGCAGGAACTGTCCGCCAAGCTGCTGGAGATTCCGGAAGGCTTCGTGGTTCAGCGCCAGGTCTCGAAAATCTACGAAGACCGTCAGAAAATGCAAGCCGGCGGCCTGCCGATCAACTGGGGTTACGCCGAAACCATGGCGTACGCGACCCTGGCGTTCGAAGGTCACCCGATTCGCATGACGGGTCAGGACATCGGTCGCGGTACGTTCTCGCACCGTCACGCTGTCTTGCACAACCAGAAAGACGCGGGTACCTACATCCCGCTGCAAAACCTGTACAAGGGCCAGCCACGTTTCGACCTGTACGATTCGTTCCTGTCCGAAGAAGCCGTGCTGGCGTTCGAATACGGTTACTCGACCACCACGCCTGAGGCGCTGGTGATCTGGGAAGCCCAGTTCGGCGACTTCGCCAACGGTGCCCAGGTGGTTATCGACCAGTTCATCACCAGTGGCGAGCACAAGTGGGGCCGTCTCTGCGGTCTGACCATGCTGCTGCCGCACGGTTATGAAGGTCAGGGTCCGGAGCACTCTTCGGCTCGTCTGGAGCGTTACCTGCAGCTGTGCGCCGAGCACAATATTCAGGTCGCCGTCCCGACTACGCCTGCTCAGATCTACCACTTGCTGCGTCGTCAGGTGATTCGCCCGCTGCGCAAGCCGTTGATCGTCCTGACTCCTAAGTCGCTGTTGCGTCACAAACTGGCCATCTCGACCCTGGAAGATCTGGCCGAAGGTTCGTTCCAGACCGTTATCCCGGAAATCGATACCCTGGACCCGAAAAAGGTCGAGCGCATTGTTCTGTGTAGCGGCAAGGTCTACTACGACCTGCTGGAAAAACGCCGTGCCGAAGGTCGTGATGACATCGCCATCGTGCGTATCGAGCAGCTGTACCCATTCCCTGAGGACGACTTGAAAGAAGTCCTGGCTCCTTACACCAACGCCAAGCATGCCGTTTGGTGTCAGGAAGAGCCGATGAACCAGGGTGCCTGGTACTGCAGCCAACACCACTTGCGTCGTAGCATCAGTACGCTCAATAAGTCTCTCGTACTCGAGTACGCGGGCCGTGAGGCTTCTGCTGCACCTGCTTGTGGTTATGCATCGATGCACGCTGAGCAGCAGGAAAAACTGCTGCAAGACGCCTTTACTGTTTAACGCCTTCGCGCACCTGAAACCGAATTTAAGGACCCACAGATAATGGCTATCGAAATCAAAGCCCCCACTTTCCCGGAATCGGTTGCCGATGGCACCGTTGCCACCTGGCACAAAAAGCCGGGCGACGCCGTCAAGCGCGATGACCTGATCGTCGACATCGAAACTGACAAAGTCGTACTGGAAGTGTTGGCCACCGCTGACGGCGTACTGGGCGCTATCGTCAAGAACGAAGGCGACACCGTTCTGTCCGACGAAGTCCTGGGCTCCATCGAAGCGGGCGGCGCTGCTGCCGCTCCAGCTGCTGCCGCTGCTCCGGCCGCTGCACAAGCTGCTGCTCCTGCCGCTGAAGGCGAAGATGATCCTGTTGCTGCACCGGCTGCTCGCAAGCTGGCTGAAGAAAACGGTATCAACATCGCTTCCGTTGCCGGCACTGGCAAAGGCGGTCGTGTGACCAAGGAAGACGTTGTTGCCGCTGTAGCTGCCAAGAAAGCTGCTCCGGCAGCCGCACCTGCCAAGGCTGCTGCGCCTGCTGGTGCTGCTCCAGTGTTCGCTGCCGGCGATCGCATCGAGAAGCGCGTACCGATGACCCGCGTGCGGGCCACCGTTGCCAAGCGTCTGGTTGAAGCTCAATCGAACATGGCAATGCTGACCACTTTCAACGAAGTCGACATGACCGAAGTCATGGCCCTGCGTTCGAAGTACAAGGACCTGTTCGAGAAGTCCCACAATGGCGTGCGCCTGGGCTTCATGTCGTTCTTCGTCAAGGCTGCCACCGAAGCGCTGAAACGCTTCCCGGCTGTCAACGCGTCGATCGACGGTGCTGACATCGTTTATCACGGCTACGCTGACGTCGGTGTTGCTGTTTCCAGCGACCGCGGCCTGGTTGTTCCGGTTCTGCGTAACGCCGAACTGATGAGCCTGGCTGAAATCGAAGGCGGCATTGCCACCTTCGGCAAGAAGGCTCGTGACGGCAAACTGTCGATGGACGAGATGACCGGCGGTACGTTCACCATCACCAACGGTGGTACTTTCGGTTCGATGATGTCGACGCCGATCGTCAACCCGCCTCAAGCGGCCATCCTGGGCATGCACAACATTCTGCAGCGTCCTATGGCGATCAACGGTCAGGTTGTTATCCGTCCGATGATGTACCTGGCTCTGTCCTACGATCACCGTCTGATCGATGGCAAAGAAGCTGTGACCTTCCTGGTTACCATCAAGAACCTGCTGGAAGACCCGGCTCGTTTGCTGCTGGATATCTGATTTCGTTGCACGGGCCATCCAGTGATGGACGGCCCTCCTGTAATGACCAGCTTCGTCCCACGACGGTCCTCAAAAGGGGCCGTCCGGTTTGATTCGAGAAGGAATGACACATGACTCAGAAATTCGACCTGGTAGTGATTGGCGCGGGCCCTGGCGGTTACGTGGCTGCCATTAAAGCAGCGCAACTGGGCCTCTCCACTGCCTGCATCGAGAAATACACCGACAAGGAAGGCAAACTGGCCCTCGGCGGTACTTGCCTGAACGTCGGCTGCATTCCATCCAAGGCGCTGCTGGACAGCTCCTGGAAGTTCCACGAAGCCCAGGACGGTTTCGCGATCCACGGTATCAATCACGCTGGCGTGACCATGGACGTACCAGCAATGGTCGGCCGTAAAGCCAACATCGTCAAAGGCCTGACTTCGGGTGTTGCCACCCTGTTCAAAGCCAACGGTGTGACCTCGATCCAGGGCCACGGCAAACTGCTGGCCGGCAAGAAAGTCGAAGTCACCAAGCCAGACGGCTCGGTAGAAATCATTGAAGCCGAGAACGTGATTCTGGCTCCGGGCTCGCGTCCGATCGACATTCCGCCAGCTCCCGTTGACCAGAATGTGATCGTCGATTCGACTGGCGCGCTGGAATTCCAATCCGTACCTAAACGTCTGGGCGTGATCGGCGCTGGCGTGATCGGTCTGGAACTGGGTTCGGTCTGGTCCCGTCTGGGCGCAGAAGTCACCGTTCTTGAAGCGCTGGACACCTTCCTGATGGCCGCAGACGCTGCCGTTTCCAAGGAAGCGCTGAAAACCCTGACCAAACAAGGTCTGGACATCAAGCTGGGCGCTCGTGTTACCGGTTCCAAAGTGAACGGCAACGAAGTAGTCGTGAACTACACCGATGCCAACGGCGAACAGAACATCACTTTTGACAAGCTGATCGTAGCCGTTGGTCGCCGTCCGGTGACCACTGATCTGCTGTCCGCTGATTGCGGCGTGACCCTGGACGAGCGCGGTTTCGTGCACGTTGACGATCACTGCGCCACCACCGTACCGGGCGTTTACGCGATCGGCGACGTGGTTCGCGGCATGATGCTGGCACACAAGGCTTCGGAAGAGGGCATCATGGTCGTCGAGCGCATCAAGGGCCACAAAGCCCAGATGAACTATGATTTGATCCCTTCGGTTATTTATACTCACCCGGAAATCGCGTGGGTCGGTAAAACCGAGCAGACCTTGAAGGCTGAAGGCGTTGAAGTTAACGTTGGCACCTTCCCGTTCGCAGCCAGTGGCCGTGCCATGGCAGCCAACGACACCGGCGGTTTCGTGAAAGTCATCGCTGATGCCAAGACTGACCGCGTATTGGGCGTCCACGTGATTGGCCCGAGCGCTGCAGAACTGGTTCAGCAGGGCGCGATCGGTATGGAATTCGGCACCAGCGCTGAAGACCTGGGCATGATGGTTTTCTCCCATCCGACCCTGTCCGAAGCCTTGCACGAAGCAGCTCTGGCTGTGAATGGCGGCGCCATCCACATTGCCAACCGCAAGAAGCGTTAAGACAAGACAATAAGAAACCACGGCGGAAGGCCCGTCGTGAGCCTTGCGTGCAAGACTCACCGCGGAATGTCCGCCGGACGCAGCCTTGCGTAGTCTCGCCGGTTATCCGGAACACCTACGCAAGCAGCAGTCACAGGTGGTGCGGCACTTGAACAAGTGCAGCACCGAATGCGCAGTACCTAACGAAGACGGTAATAAGCATGAATCTTCACGAGTATCAGGGTAAGCAGCTGTTCGCTGAATACGGCCTGCCAGTATCCCAGGGTTTCGCCGTAGACACCCCGGAAGCAGCAGCAGAAGCGTGCGACAAAATCGGCGGGACCGAATGGGTTGTCAAAGCCCAGGTTCACGCAGGTGGTCGCGGTAAAGCGGGCGGCGTTAAGCTGGTTCGCAGCAAAGAAGACGCCAAAGCATTCGCTCAACAGTGGTTGGGCAAGCGTCTGGTGACTTACCAGACTGATGCCAATGGTCAGCCAGTCACCAAGATCCTGGTTGAATCGTGCACTGATATCGCTAAAGAGCTGTACCTGGGCGCTGTCGTTGACCGTTCGAGCCGTCGCATCGTGTTCATGGCTTCCACCGAAGGTGGCGTGGACATCGAGAAAATCGCTCACGACACCCCTGAGAAAATCCTCAAGGCCACTATCGATCCACTGGTTGGCGCTCAGCCATTCCAGGGTCGCGAGCTGGCATTCCAGCTGGGTCTGGAAGGCAAGCAAGTTGCTCAGTTCGCCAAGATCTTCGTAGGTCTGGCCAAGCTGTTCAAGGATCACGACCTGGCTCTGCTGGAAGTGAACCCGCTGGTGATCAAGGCTGATGGCGATCTGCATTGCCTCGACGCCAAGATCAACATCGACGCCAACGCCATGTACCGTCAGCCTAAGCTGAAGACTTTCCACGATCCGTCGCAAGACGATCCGCGCGAAGCGCACGCTGCCAAGTTCGAACTGAACTACGTAGCGCTGGAAGGCAACATCGGTTGCATGGTCAACGGTGCTGGCCTGGCCATGGGTACCATGGACATCGTCAACCTGCATGGCGGCAAACCAGCCAACTTCCTCGACGTGGGCGGCGGTGCTACCAAAGAACGCGTTACCGAAGCGTTCAAGATCATCCTGTCCGACACTAACGTCGCTGCAGTATTGGTCAACATCTTCGGCGGCATCGTTCGTTGCGACATGATTGCCGAAGGCATCATCGGCGCAGTGAAAGAAGTCGGCGTGAAAATCCCGGTTGTTGTTCGCCTTGAAGGCAACAACGCTGAGCTGGGCGCTAAAGTACTGGCAGAAAGCGGTTTGAACATCATCGCTGCTACCAGCCTGACCGACGCTGCTCAACAAGTTGTCAAAGCTGCGGAGGGCAAATAATGAGCGTCCTGATCAATAAAGACACCAAAGTTATCTGCCAGGGTATTACCGGTTCGCAAGGTAGTTTCCACACCCAGCAAGCCATCGAATACGGCACCAAGATGGTGGGTGGCGTAACTCCAGGCAAAGGCGGCACCGAGCACCTGGGTCTGCCAGTGTTCAACACCGTGAAAGACGCTGTAGCTGCCACTGGCGCCACCGCCAGCGTGATCTACGTTCCAGCTCCTTTCTGCAAGGACTCCATCCTGGAAGCAGCATTCGGCGGCATCAAGCTGATCGTTTGCATCACTGAAGGCATTCCTACCCTGGACATGCTGGATGCCAAGGTCAAGTGCGACGAGCTGGGCGTAGTCCTGATCGGTCCTAACTGCCCAGGCGTGATCACTCCAGGCGAATGCAAGATCGGCATCATGCCAGGTCACATTCACTTGCCAGGCAAGGTCGGTATCGTTTCCCGTTCCGGCACCCTGACCTACGAAGCTGTCAAGCAAACTACTGACGCCGGTTTCGGTCAGTCGACTTGCGTCGGCATCGGCGGTGACCCGATCCCAGGCTCGAACTTCATCGACATCCTGAAGCTGTTCCAGGAAGACCCGAAGACCGAAGCGATCGTAATGATCGGCGAGATCGGCGGTTCGGCTGAAGAAGAAGCGGCTGCCTACATCAAGGCACACGTGACCAAGCCGGTTGTTTCCTACATCGCTGGTGTGACTGCCCCTGCGGGCAAGCGCATGGGCCATGCTGGCGCAATCATCTCTGGCGGCAAAGGCACTGCAGACGAGAAATTCGCTGCTCTGCAAGACGCAGGCGTTAAAACCGTGCGTTCGCTGGCAGACATCGGCAAGGCCCTGGCCGAGCTGACTGGCTGGGCTGTCAAGTAAGCCTCGCGCTTAGCTGACGCTCCACCCAACAAAGGCCACCTTCGGGTGGCCTTTGTCGTTTCCGGGATTTGTACCGGGCTCTTGTGGTGAGGGGATTTATCCCCGTTCGACTGCGCAGCAGTCGTCAAGTCAAGCAATGCAGTGAGCCTGATGTACTGCATTTGATTTGAGGGGGGGCGCTTCGCGACCCAACGGGGATAAATCCCCTCGCCACAGGGTTCTTTGTAGGAAAATTAGATATGTAAACGCGACACGGAAATGTCGCGTATCGGATAGATCGCACCCTAACAGTGCGTTTGTCGGGCAAATTCGTTAGGCTAGCAGCCATTTTTGCGTCCGCGACCCACAAGGTTGCTACGCGCTAAACGGGTCAGTCCTATACGGACCGACAGCATTTCCCTCACCCTCAGGGAAATCCCTCTCTAAATTCCGATTCAGTAGTGTGGTATTTCCTTAATGAAAGTGTTGAAAGGCCAGGACATCCTGGCACTTGGTTTTATGACGTTTGCCCTGTTTGTCGGGGCTGGCAACATCATCTTCCCGCCTATCGTCGGTCTGCAGTCCGGTCCAAACGTCTGGATGGCGGCGCTGGGCTTTCTGATCACCGCAGTCGGTCTGCCGGTGATCACCGTTGTCGCCCTGGCCAAGGTCGGTGGCGCCATGGATGCCTTGAGCAGCCCGATCGGGAAAGTCGCCGGTGGCCTGTTGGCGGCCGCGTGCTACCTCGCTGTCGGCCCGCTGTTCGCGACACCGCGCACCGCCACCGTTTCATTCGAAGTCGGCTTGGCGCCACTGACCGGCGAGAGCCCGCTGGCGCTGTTCCTCTACAGCTCGGTGTACTTCCTGCTGGTGTTTTTCATCTCGCTCTATCCGGGCCGGCTGCTGGATACCGTAGGACGTTTCCTCGCGCCGCTGAAGATCATCGCCCTGGCCGCGCTCGGCATCGCAGCATTTGCATTGCCGGCCGGTGATGTCGGCGTGGCCACCCCGGAATACGTGGCGGCACCGTTCTCCCAAGGCTTCATCAATGGTTACCTGACCATGGATACCCTGGGCGCGCTGGTGTTTGGCATTGTCATCGTCAACGCAATCCGTTCCCGTGGCGTCGAGTCGCCGGTGTTGATTACCCGATACGCGATCATCGCCGGGCTGATTGCCGGCGTGGGCCTGGCGCTGGTTTACGTCAGCCTGTTCCGTCTCGGTTCGGGCAGCCATGAAGTGGCCGCGGGTGCCACCAACGGTGCGGCCGTGTTGCACGCTTACGTGCAACACACCTTCGGCTCTCTGGGCAGCGGTTTTCTGGCGGTGCTGATCTCCCTGGCCTGTCTGGTGACGGCGGTGGGTCTGACCTGCGCCTGCGCCGAATACTTTAGCCGTGTGCTGCCGCTGTCCTACAAGACGTTGGTCATCATCCTGGCGGTGTTCTCGCTGTTTGTGTCCAACCTGGGCCTGACCAAGCTGATTGCGTTCTCGATCCCGGTGCTGACCGCGATCTATCCGCCGTGCATCGCCCTGGTCGCCCTGAGCTTCTGCAAGGACTTCTGGCATGAGCAGGGCCGCATCGTCGGTCCGGTGATGCTGGTGTCGTTCATCTTCGGTTTGATCGATGCCCTCAAGGGCGCGGGTCTGGCGGACTGGATGCCGACTCAGTTGTCCCACCTGCCGCTGAGCGAGCAAGGCCTGGCCTGGCTGGTGCCGTCGGTCATGACCCTGTTCGTTGCAGCGGTTTGCGATCGTCTGCTGGGCAAACGCGAAGAAGCACTGGCTTAAGCCGCTTCATGGCCCGCCACAAGCGGACCTCGAGCACACATGGAAATGCCCCGTATCAATCGATACGGGGCATTTTTTTTGGAGGGGGTGCAGTGTCTTTTTCCTTGAGCTAACGTCGAAGCAGTGCCAAGACCTAATGTGGGAACGAGCCTGCTCGCGATAGCGGTAGATCAGTCAACATATGTGTTGAATGTAAATCCGTCATCGCGAGCAGGCTCGCTCCCACAGGAATTATGTACTCCGCATCTACATCACAAGGACCTGCATGTCGTTCATCCACGCCAACATGATCCACATCCTCGCCGCGCTCTGGTTCGTCATCTGCTGGGGCGGCTACACCCGTTATGCGACGTGGAAGGGCCGCGACACTGCGTGCCTGGCCAGCGTGCTGCACCTTTATCGCGAAGACTGGATGCGCCGCATGCTGTTGCGCGACAACCGCATCGCTGACGCCAGCGTGATCGGTAACCTGGAGCGCAACGCCTCGTTCTTCGCCTCCAGCACACTGATTATCCTGGCCGGCATTCTCACGGTGCTCGGAGCCTCCGAAAGGGCAGTATCGTTGTTGGCGGATATCCCGATGGTGCAGCAGGCCTCTCAAGGGATGTCCGAGATCAAGTTGCTGTGCCTGGCGTTGGTGTTTGTCTATGCGTTCTTTACGTTCAGCTGGTGCATGCGTCAGTACAACTTTGCGGCCATTCTGGTGGGCTCGGCGCCTATGGTCGGTGAGCGTCACGTTTCCGAACAAGAGCGCAAAGCCTTTGCTGCCCGGGCGGCCCGCGTTATTTCCATGGCTGCCAACCAGTTCAACTTCGGGCTGCGCTCCTACTACTTCGGCATGACCATGCTGGCCTGGTTCGTCAGCCCGTGGTTGTTCATGTTGATGAGTGCCGGCGTGGTGCTGGTGTTGTATCGCCGGGAGTTTCATTCCGACGTTCTTGACGTGATGGTCTATACACCTACAGAGGGGCCATTGCCCGAGGCGATTAAAGAGGCTGCTTGATGAGTATTCCGTTCTGGTGTGTATTTATCAGCGCACTGCTGATTTATGTGTCGAGGATTCCAGTCGCCAGGGCGATGAGCGAGCAGGGTGGTTATGACAACCACTTGCCGCGCCAGCAACAAACGCAGCTGACAGGCTTTGGTGCCCGTGCGTTGGCGGCTCATCAAAACTGTTTTGAGGCGTTCATTCTGTTCGCAGTGGGGGTGTTGATGGCGCATACCACGCAGACGGCGGGATGGCTGATCGACTTGCTGGCAATCATCTTCGTGATCACGCGAGTCATTTATTTACTGTGCTATTGGGTTGATCTGGCCTGGCAGCGGAGCCTGGTATGGTTCGTCGGACTAGTGTGTTCGTTGCTGTTGATGATTAGTCCGACTTTTAAAACTATTTTGCTGTAACGCCTGCTTTGCAAAAAACCAGGCAAAAGAAAACCCGCACTTGGCGGGTTTTCTTTATCACGCTAAAAACTGTTTTAGTTTTTAGGTGCTTCTTTTGTGGCTGCTTCGTTCGATTCAGCCTGAGCTTTGGCAGCTTCGGCGTTTTCTTTCGCCGCGTCGTTCACTTTATCCTGAGCTTTGCTCATGTCTTGCTGAGCTTGCTCGGCATGTTTGTTGGCTTCTTGAGCTTTGTCCTCGGATTTTTTATCGCAGGCTGCGAGACCGAGGGTAGCGGTCAACATCAAGGCAATAGCTAAAGTCTTACGCATGGGGTGTTTCTCCTTATGGAAAATATCTACTGACCTTTCGAGCGCAGCCCATCGCGTTAAGTTCCTCAATTCATACAGATATATAAGTTTATTCCGATGGGAACTTTTACTAAAAACGCCTAGTACCTTGCCTGAACACTAAGAAGAGTTTTATCAAAATGGCCGAAATCCCCGTTTTTGAGCGCGCTACACGATTTCTATCGGCGCTGCGACATTGTCAGGTACTTGGGCTGCGGGTTCACAGTGCCAGCAGCGAAGGCCTGACAGTTATCCTGCCATACAGTCCTCAAATTGTTGGCAACCCGCAAACCGGCGTGATTCATGGCGGGGCGCTGACCTCGCTGATGGACACGGCCTGCGGCATGTCCACCCTCTGCGTGCTGCCCGAGTTCGAAGTTTGTCCTACCCTCGACCTGCGCATCGACTACATGCACGCCGCCGAGCCGTATAAAGATGTCTACGGTTTTGCCCAGTGCTACCGGGTGACCACGGATGTGATCTTTGCTCGCGGTTTCGCCTACCAGGACGACCCCGAGCAGCCCATCGCCCATGTGGTGGGCACCTTCATGCGCATGGGTAAAGCCATCAAGGGCACCAAAGGCTTTGGCGGCGTCATCGCCGGAGGTGCGAAATGACTGACGCGTTCAAGGAGCAACTTCAGCAGGCACATGAGCAGGGCGACTACGCCTCGCTGCTGCACCTGATTCCCTATGCCAAATTGATTGGCGTCGAATGTTCGCGGGTGGGGGATGATCTGCTGTTTCGCTTGCCGGCCAACAAGGACAACATTGGTAACCCTTTATTGCCGGCGATTCATGGTGGCGTGATCGCCGGGTTCATGGAGTTGTCCGCAGCGCTGCACCTGTTGATTTTCACCGGTTCGCCGGGTGTGCCGAAGATCATCGATTTCTCCCTCGACTATCTGCGCGCCGGGCAGTTTCGCGACACTTGGGCCAGGTGCCAGGTTTGCCGGCAGGGCCGCCGGGTGGCGAACGTTGCGATTACGGCCTGGCAAAGCACTGAGGCCGAACCGATTGCCACGGCCCGCGCCCATTTCAAAATTGAATAGCCCTTGAAATCCTGAACTCAGCCCCCAACTTTGATGACAACCCGCCGCCGACCCTTCAGGTCGCGGCCACTGCCATCTGATTGGAGTTTGATGACCATGAGTGTGGAAACTCAAAAGGAAACCCTGGGCTTCCAGACCGAGGTGAAGCAACTGCTGCACCTCATGATCCATTCGCTGTATTCCAACAAGGAAATTTTCCTTCGCGAATTGATCTCGAACGCCTCTGACGCTGTCGACAAATTACGTTTCGAAGCCCTGTCCAAGCCTGAGTTGCTGGAAGGTGGCGCCGAACTGAAGATCCGTGTGAGCTTCGACAAGGACGCTAAAACCGTCACCCTCGAAGACAACGGCATCGGCATGAGCCGTGAAGATGCGATCACCCACCTGGGGACCATCGCCAAATCCGGCACTGCCGATTTCATGAAACATCTCTCCGGCGATCAGAAAAAAGATTCGCACCTGATCGGTCAATTCGGTGTGGGTTTCTACTCTGCATTCATCGTCGCCGATAAAGTCGACGTGTTCAGCCGTCGTGCCGGTGCTGCTGCCAGCGAAGGCGTGCACTGGTCGTCCAAGGGTGAAGGCGATTTTGAAGTTGCCACCGTCGATAAAGCCGAGCGCGGCACTCGCATCGTCCTGCACCTGAAATCCGGTGAAGACGAATTCGCCGATGGCTGGCGTCTGCGCAATATCATCAAGAAGTACTCCGACCACATCGCGCTGCCGATCGAGTTGCCTAAAGAAGTGGCAGCCGTTGAAGGCGAAGAGCAACCGGCCGTTGAATGGGAAACTGTCAACCGCGCCAGCGCCCTGTGGACCCGTCCGCGTACCGAGATCAAGGACGAGGAATACCAGGAGTTCTACAAACACGTCGCTCACGACTTCGAAAACCCGCTGAGCTGGAGCCACAACAAGGTCGAAGGCAAGCTCGAATACAGCTCGCTGCTCTACGTGCCTGCCCGTGCTCCGTTCGATCTGTACCAGCGTGAAGCGCCGAAAGGCCTGAAGCTGTACGTGCAGCGCGTGTTCGTGATGGATCAGGCAGAGTCGTTCCTGCCGCTGTACCTGCGCTTCATCAAAGGCGTGGTCGATTCCAACGACCTGTCGCTGAACGTGTCGCGGGAAATCCTGCAGAAAGACCCGATCATCGATTCCATGAAGTCGGCGCTGACCAAGCGCGTTCTCGACATGCTGGAAAAGCTGGCGAAGAACGAGCCTGAGCAATACAAGAGCTTCTGGAAAAACTTTGGCCAGGTCATGAAAGAAGGCCCGGCAGAAGACTTCGCCAACAAAGAGAAAATCGCTGGCCTGCTGCGTTTCGCATCGACCAACGGTGATGACGGCGAGCAAGTGGTGGGTCTGGCCGAATACCTGGCTCGCGCCAAGGAAGGTCAGGACAAGATCTACTACCTGACCGGCGAAACCTACGCGCAAGTCAAGAACAGCCCGCACCTGGAAGTCTTCCGTAAGAAAGGCATCGAAGTGCTGCTGCTGACCGACCGCATCGACGAGTGGCTGATGAGCTACCTCAGCGACTTCGACGGCAAGAGCTTTGTCGACGTGGCGCGCGGTGATCTGGACCTGGGCAACCTGGATTCGGAAGAAGACAAGAAAGCCGCGGAAGAAGTCGCCAAGTCCAAAGAAGGTCTGGTTGAGCGTCTGAAAACTGCACTGGGCGATTCCGTTGCTGAAGTGCGGGTTTCCCACCGTCTGACCGACTCCCCGGCGATTCTGGCCATCGGCGAGCAGGACCTGGGCATGCAGATGCGTCAGATCCTGGAAGCCAGCGGTCAGAAGGTTCCGGATTCGAAGCCGATCTTCGAATTCAACCCGGCTCACCCGCTGATCGAGAAGCTCGACAACGAGCAGAGCGACGAACGCTTCGGCGACTTGTCGCACATTCTCTTCGATCAGGCGGCCCTGGCCGCCGGCGACAGCTTGAAAGACCCGGCTGCCTACGTGCGCCGTCTCAACAAGCTGCTGGTTGAACTGTCGGTTTAACTGCGATGTACAAAAACCCGCTTCGGCGGGTTTTTTTATTCTGGTGCCTCGGGCGTTAACCTCGATGCACAATCTGCTGGATGAAGTGTTTAAAGGCTGATAGCTGGTTTTTGATCTGACATCGTTGGTTTCAGTGCCGGCGTCTTCGCGAGCAAGCCCGCTCCCACATGGGATCGCGGTCCACTGTGGGAGCGGGCTTGCTCGCGAAAGCGGTTTAACTGGCGCTAAATATCTTAAGGCAATTCGATCCGCTCACTTTCCCCCGGCACCGTCGGCCAATCCCCGGCCGCCCAGCGTCGCCGCGCTTCATCGATCAACGCCGGATCGCTCGCCACGAAGTTCCAGTTGATCCGCCGCGGCCCATCCAGCGGCGCACCACCAAACAGCACGGCATGACAGTCGCTTTCAGCGAACAGTGTCATCTCTTCCCCGACCGGCAACACCACCAGCGAATGCGGTTCTATCAGCTCGCTATTCAGTTGCACCTCGCCGTCCAGCACATACAGCGCCCGCTCTTCATGCTCGGTAGGAATCAGCAAGGTGGTCGCCGTTTGCAGGTTCAATTCGGCATACAAGGTAGGAGAAAGCACCGGGACCGGTGACTCCAGGCAAAAGCCTGACCCGGCAATCATCCGGATCTTCACCCCCAGGTTATCGCTGACCGGCAGCGTGGCCGCCGGATGGTGGCTGTAGTGTCCGGGGCCGTGCTCTTTTTCTTTCGGGGAGGCCAGCCAAATCTGCAAACCGTGCATCGTGAAGCCGCTGTCCTTCAACGCCTCAGGTGTTCGCTCGACGTGGGCAATTGCGCTGCCTGCCGTCATCCAGCTGACATCACCGGCCTCCACTACTTGGTCGGAACCGAGGCTGTCCTTGTGCTGGATTTTTCCTTCGAACAAGTACGTGAGGGTCGACAGACCAATGTGCGGATGCTGACGGATGTTCATGCCTTTTCCCGCCTCATAACGGGTTTCGAGCATGTGGTCGAAAAACACGAAAGGCCCGACGCTGCGGCATTTGGCTGACGGCAGTGGGCGAAGAATGGGCTGGCCTTCGACATCTTCGGCGCGGGGACGGATCACGAGCGGAGTGTTCATGCTGCATTCCAGGCTGAGCGGGTAATGCGTGGAGCATAACCCGCTTGCGCAGCCCTTGCCGCTATTGGCTGAAGGCACCTTCAGACAGGTGCGTTTCGATGCTGACGTCGGTGGTGGTCATCAACTTGTGGACCGGGCAACGGTCGGCCACGCGGTGCAGTTCATCGCGCTGAGCGTCGGTGAGCACACCTTTGAGGGTCAGTTTGACGTGGAGGGCATATTTACCTTTCTGCTCTTCGCTGTTGTCACGTTTGACTTCGACGGTGACACCGGTCAGCGGGATGTTTTTCTTCTTCGCGTACATCTTCAGGGTCAGGGCCTTGCAGGCACCCAGGGCCGCGTCGAAGTAATCGTGTGGCTCGGGCGCGGAGCCTTCGCCGCCGGCGAGTGTCGGTACGTCGGCAAAGAGTTGATGGTCATCGATCTGTACGCTGTGACGAAAACCTTCGGTGGAAAGGGTATTGACGGTAACAGGCATGGGAAACCTCGCAGGCAACAGGAAAAGTCATTCGATCAAAAAAGACCTTGAAGGTATAGAGCATTGCGCCTGTTACGCGTTCCACTTTCTTGCTCGCCCGTTCCCGAGCGCTGAATCGTTACCGCCCGGTGACCGAAGCAGTTGAGGCGTTTTGATATGAGGAATCGCCACGGCGTTTACCCTGATCAATGAGCGCAACCTGGTGATCGCCAGCGCCTCAGAGGAACAAGCGGCTGTCGCGCGCGAGGTGGATCGCAACCTGATGAACATCCGCGATCTGGCGTTGCAGACGTCGGCCGGGGCGAATCAAACCAGTGCCGCGAGCCAGGAGCTGTCTCGGTTGGCGGTCGATCTGAATACGATGGTGGCGCGGTTCTCGGTCTGAAGTCCGAGCGGTTTTGTCGTTCCGGCGGCGCTACCGGCTGGCTGTGCAAGGTTGCGGGTGGCGCCATCCCGGCCTATGGTCCAAGCGATACTTTATTTGCGACTGGCGCGTGATGACTCGCCGTCGGTTGCTGTCCATCCAGTGCTGATTTGCCTAGCGAGGTGACGACATGCCCACCGACTCCCGACCCGCCGTGCTCGAACTGATCGGCAATACGCCGCTGGTGCGCGTCAGCCGTTTCGATACCGGCCCGTGCACGCTGTTCCTCAAGCTCGAATCGCAAAACCCCGGCGGTTCGATCAAGGATCGCATCGGCCTGGCGATGATCGACGCCGCCGAGCGCGATGGCAGCCTGCGCCCCGGCGGCACCATCGTCGAGGCGACCGCCGGCAACACCGGCCTTGGCCTGGCCCTGGTCGGTCGTGCCAAGGGTTACCGAGTGGTGTTGGTGGTGCCGGACAAGATGTCCACCGAGAAGGTCTTGCACCTCAAGGCGATGGGCGCCGAGGTGCACATCACCCGCTCCGACGTCGGCAAGGGCCATCCCGATTACTACCAGGACGTTGCGGCGCGGCTGGCGCTGGAAATTCCCGACGCTTTTTTCGCCGATCAATTCAACAACCCGGCCAACCCGCTGGCCCACGAATGCAGCACCGCGCCGGAGATCTGGGCGCAGACTCAGCATGACGTGGACGCGATCGTCGTCGGCGTCGGTTCGGCCGGAACACTGACCGGGCTGACTCGTTTCTTTCGCCGCGTGCAACCGGAGCTGGTCATGGTGCTGGCCGATCCGGTCGGTTCGGTGATGGCCGAATACAGCCGCAGCGGCACCATGAACACGCCCGGCTCCTGGGCGGTGGAGGGCATCGGCGAGGACTTCATTCCGTCGATTGCCGACCTGTCCAGCGTGCGCCACGCCTACTCGATCAGCGACGAGGAAAGCTTCGATCATGCCCGCCAACTGTTGCGCGCCGAAGGCATACTCGGCGGCTCTTCGACCGGCACACTGCTGGCGGCGGCGCTACGTTACTGTCGCGAGCAGACCGAGCCGAAGCGGGTCGTCAGCTTCGTCTGCGACACCGGCACGCGCTATCTGTCGAAGGTCTACAACGATCAGTGGATGAACGATCAGGGCCTGCTGCAGTACAAACATTACGGCGATCTGCGCGACCTGATCTCGCGGCGCTTCGAGGATGGCCGGGTGATCAGCGTGGGCCCGGACGATACGCTGCTCACCGCGTTCCAGCGCATGCGCTTGGCCGATGTATCGCAACTGCCGGTGCTGGAGGGCGGGCAGCGGCTGGTCGGCGTGATCGACGAATCCGACATTTTGCTTGGCATGCAAGAAGATGCTTCGCACTTTCGCGCGAGCGTAGCCAGCGCGATGACCGATCAGCTGCAAACCCTGCCTCCAAGTGCCAGTCTGGCTGAGCTTCGGGCAGAGCTCGACCGTGGGCTGGTGGCGATCATCGCCGACGCTTCGGGCTTCTACGGCTTGATTACTCGAGTCGACATGCTCATTCATCTACGGAGATCCCTTACATGAGTCAACACGATGAAAACGCTGTGCCACGTGCCTTCGCCACCCGTGTGATCCATGCCGGGCAAACGCCCGACCCTTCCACCGGGGCGCTGATGCCGCCGATTTACGCCAACTCCACCTATTTGCAGCAGAGCCCCGGTGTGCACAAAGGCTTTGACTACGGGCGCTCGCACAACCCGACGCGTTTTGCGCTGGAGCGTTGTGTCGCGGACCTCGAAAGCGGCACCCAGGCCTTCGCGTTCGCCTCCGGGCTGGCGGCGATCTCCACTGTGCTCGAACTGCTCGACGCGGGCTCGCACATCGTCTCCGGCAATGATTTGTACGGCGGCACCTTTCGGCTGTTCGACAAGGTGCGCAAACGCAGCGCCGGGCATCGCTTCAGCTTCGTCGATCTGACTGACCTGGAGGGATTCGAAGCGGCACTGCAGCCCGACACGAAAATGGTTTGGGTCGAGACGCCAAGCAATCCCTTGCTGAGTCTGACGGACCTCGCCGCCGTCGCACGCATCTGTCGCTCGCGAGGCATCATTTGTGTCGCCGACAACACCTTTGCCAGCCCGTGGATACAACGCCCGCTGGAGCAGGGTTTCGACATCGTGTTGCACTCGACCACCAAGTACCTCAACGGCCACTCCGACGTGATCGGCGGCATCGCGGTGGTCGGACAAAACGCAGACCTGGCGGAACGTCTGGGCTTCCTGCAGAACTCGGTAGGCGCGATCGCCGGGCCATTCGACGCTTTCCTCACCCTGCGCGGCGTGAAGACCCTGGCGCTGCGCATGGAGCGCCACTGCAACAACGCGTTGGACCTGGCGCAATGGCTGGAGCGTCAACCGCATGTGGCGCGCGTCTATTATCCGGGCCTGCCATCGCACCCGCAGCACGCCCTGGCGCAGCGGCAGATGCGCGGTTTCGGCGGGATGATATCCCTCGACCTGAACTGCGACCTGGCCGGTGCCACGCGCTTCCTCGAGAGTGTGCGGATCTTTGCCTTGGCCGAGAGCCTGGGCGGGGTGGAAAGCCTGATCGAGCACCCTGCGATCATGACCCACGCCAGCATCCCCGCGGATACTCGTGCGCAACTCGGCATCGGCGATGCCTTGGTGCGGTTGTCCGTGGGGGTCGAGGATGTCGAAGATCTGCGCGACGACCTGGCACAGGCGCTGGCGCGGATCTGAATATCAGCAGGCAAAAAAAATCCGGAACCCTTATCGGGTTCCGGATTTTTGTGTCGAGCCGGATCAGCTGCCTTTGACAGCCTTGCCGTTGACCGTACCGTCGAGGAGCATGATGTTGTACTCCTTGCCGTCGGTTTCAACCTGTTGCAGACGAACCAGCAGGTAATCCCAGTCCTTGGCGAACCACAGGACGGTGATGCGCTTGCTTTGCGTCGGGTCGCGCACGCGCTCGACCTTGATTGCATCGATCTGGCCAGCCTTGGTGTCGACCTTTTCCGAACCCAGCACGCGGAAATCATAGGTATCGACTTCACCATCGTCGACGACTTGATAACTCATGCTTTTCTTGCCAGCGGCCACGTCGTGCTGCAGGGCGAGCTGATAAGTGGATTTGTCGACCATGCCGCGGTTGAGCGGGATCTTGACCGGGTCACCGCGATCGGTGCCGGTGACCATTTTGTTGGTCCAGTCGAAATCCAGGTCAGCCTTCTTGGCTTTGCCCAGGCCGCCACGTTCGAAGTGGTAGGACTGCGGCAGCATGGTGTCCTTGTCCAGCGTCAGGGTGCTTTCTTCGGTCAGGCTGGCGATCATCATCGAGGCCTTGAAACTGAGCTTCCAGGCGCCGTTGGCTTGCTTGGTCAGGCTTCGTTCAGCGGTGCCGCTCATGGGCAACTGCTTCCAGTCAGCGGTATAGCTGGCGGAGAAAGGTTGAAGTTCTGCAGCCTGCGCAAATGGCAGTGCGAGCAGAGCGCAAGCGAAGAGCAGGGCACGACGCATAAAATCTCCTAGGTTCGAATCAAGTGGCCGCTGGCCGCGAGTAACTTTCCATCCAGTAAAGCACCTTGCTCGCCGAGTGATAAACGACCTTCAGCAAACCAGCGTACAGCCAACGGGTAAATCAGGTGTTCCTGTGTATGAACTCGCTGCGCCAGACTTTGCGGCGAATCGTGCAACTCTACCGGTATTACTGCCTGTACGACCAGTGGTCCGCCATCGAGTTCCTCGGTGACGAAGTGCACGGAGCAGCCGTGCTCGGTGTCGCCGGCCTCCAGCGCACGCTGATGGGTGTGTAACCCTTTGTATTTGGGTAGCAGCGAAGGATGGATGTTGAGCAGGCGACCCGCGTAGTGACGCACGAAGTCAGCGCTGAGAATGCGCATGAAGCCGGCCAGTACCACGAGTTTGGGGTTGAACGCGTCGATCTGTTCGATCAGCGCGGCATCGAAGGCCTCGCGGCCTTCGAAAGCCTTGTGATCCAGGGTGCGGGTGTCGATACCCGCGTCCCTGGCGCGTTGCAGGCCGAAGGCGTCGGCGCGGTTGGAAATCACCGCAGCGATGCGGGCCGGGCTGTCGCCGGTCCGCGTGCTGTCGATCAAGGCCTGCAAGTTACTGCCGGTGCCGGACAACAGCACCACCACATCACAGGTCTGGGACATCAATGAGCCTTGAGGTTTTTCAGTTCAACCTGGGCCGCGCCTTCGGCAGCGGTGGCGATCTGACCGATGACCCAAGGCTGCTCGCCGGCTTCGCGCAGGACGTTCAGCGCGGTTTCGACGTGCTCTTGAGCAACGCAGATGACCATGCCCACGCCGCAGTTCAGCACGCGGTGCATCTCGTTTTCGTCGACGTTGCCTTTCTCTTGCAGCCAGTCGAACACGGCAGGAC
This sequence comes from Pseudomonas sp. 478, assembly GCF_003254125.1. Classification (NCBI taxonomy): domain Bacteria; kingdom Pseudomonadati; phylum Pseudomonadota; class Gammaproteobacteria; order Pseudomonadales; family Pseudomonadaceae; genus Pseudomonas; species Pseudomonas sp. 478. The sequence continues at coordinate 357,038 of NZ_QKZG01000007.1, read as the reverse complement.
GGGTCCAGCTCGCGACGTCAACCACCGCTTGTGCGCCTTTTGGCAGAACGCGCGGGATGTTGTCCAGCAGGCCACCACCGGTGATGTGGGCCATGGCTTTGACCGCGCCGGTTTCCTTGATCAGCTTGAGCAGCGGCTTCACGTAGATGCGGGTCGGAGCCATCAGCAGGTCGGTCAGCGGTTTGCCGTCGAGCTGGATGTTTTCGATGTCTGCACCGGACACTTCGATGATCTTGCGGATCAGCGAGTAGCCGTTGGAGTGCGGGCCGGAAGACGGCAGGGCGAGCAGGGCATCGCCGGCAGCGACTTTGGAACCGTCGATGATTTCGGATTTTTCCACGACACCGACGCAGAAGCCGGCCAGGTCGTAGTCTTCGCCTTCGTACATGCCAGGCATTTCAGCGGTTTCGCCGCCAACCAGGGAGCAGCCGGACAATTCACAGCCAGCGCCAATGCCGGTCACGACCTGGGTCGCGGTTTCGACGTTGAGTTTGCCGGTGGCGTAGTAGTCGAGGAAGAACAGCGGCTCGGCGCCGCAGACCACCAGGTCGTTCACGCACATGGCAACCAGGTCGATGCCGATGCTGTCGTGCTTGTTCAGGTTCAGCGCCAGACGCAGCTTGGTGCCGACGCCGTCAGTACCGGAAACCAGCACGGGCTGCTTGTAGCCGGCCGGGATTTCGCAGAGGGCGCCGAAACCGCCCAGGCCGCCCATGACTTCCGGGCGCGCAGTGCGCTTGGCGACGCTCTTGATGCGTTCGACCAATGCTTCACCGGCGTCGATGTCTACACCGGCGTCCTTGTAGCTCAGGGAGGGTTGCTTGCTCATGATCCAGGCCTTTAGGGGGGATTCAGGGGTAACGACCGAGTCCAGTGGGACCACCGAAACTGACGAAGGCGATTGCCATCCGCGAATTTCAGGGTGCCCGGCTGTTGCCGGTCTGCGAAGGCGCGCGATTTTATCAGGCTTGAGGGGCAGCGGCCATCCTCACGCCGACGGCAGGGGCATATCCGCTTAAAAAAACCTTCATTGCCCGTGTTGGCCGCATCCTTCATGGCTGTATAAGGTATCGCTATTAACCGTCTATCGTTAGGACAGTGCAAAAACTTACCAGGGTCAGGTGAATGTTTTGCTGGGGGGCGTGGTCACAGCCTTGCTCAATCCGGTTCACGCGGCCTGTTCCAGCCGCTCTTGTCGTCAGGAATCCTCCATGCGTTTTTTTTCTAGATTTTTGTTTGCCGGCTGTATGTCATTGGTCAGCCTGGCAAGTCATGCCGAAACCGTAAAAAATCTGTATCAGGTGCGTCAGCCTGTCAGTGGTCAAACACCGGAAGCGCGCGATCAAGCGACCCAGCAAGCGCTGGATACGCTGGTGTTGCGTCTGACCGGCGATCCCAAGGCTGCGCAAAGTCCGGGGTTGGCGGCACTGCGCAAGGACCCGCAGCAAATCATCAGTCAGTACGGCTTTGACGCCGGTCCGCCGGAAGTGCTGAAGGTCGATTTCGACCCGGCCTCCACCGAGCAAGCGTTGCGTCGTGCCGGGCTGTCGTTGTGGGGGGCGAACCGGCCTTCGATCCTCGGCTGGTGGTTGAACGATTCCACCGAGGGTTCAAGCCTGGTCGGTGATGGCCAGGCCAGTGCTGCACCGCTACGTCGAGCAGCACAACACCGTGGTCTGCCGCTGCGCCTGCCGCTGGCAGATCTGAGTGAGCAGATCGTCGCCACTGCGCCGAATCTGGAAGGTACGGACGCGACGCCACTGCGCGGGGCATCGGAGCGTTACAGCGCTGACGCCTTGCTCGCGGTGCATGCCCGTGAAGAGGGCGGCCAGTGGCAGGCCAAGTGGCATTTGTGGCTCGGCGACCAGAAGGAGGCGGGCAGCGTGCAGGGCGCGGATCAGGCCGCGGTGGCCGATGCGGTGATGCTGGCGGTCAGCGAGCGGCTGGCACCGCGGTTTGTCGTCAAACCGGGGGCTTCGGGCGAACAATTGCTCGAAGTGCAGGGCATGAACCTGGAACACTACGCGACGCTTGGGCGTTTGCTGGAACCGTTTGGTGCGCGCCTGCAAAGTGTCGACGGCGACCGGATTCTCTATCGGGTCAATGGCAGCGCCGAACAGTTGAAGGCGCAATTGTCGCTGGCCAGGTTGCAGGAAGTTCCTGCAGGTGAGGCGCCAGCCCCGACCGCCCCCGTTCAACCCGCCGTCGACGGTTCGGCTCCGGCCGTAGCACCAGCGCCGGCACCAGTGCCGCAGTTGCGTTTCCGTTGGTAGGTTTTTCTTTCTTTATATAGATGCATATGGAGTTGTACATGGCCGATACGCGGCGTTGGTTCTGGTTGGGTGGGGTGGTTCTGCTCTGCGTGTTTGTCTGGCTGTTGCATCCGATCCTGACGCCGTTTCTGGTGGCGCTGCTGTTGGCTTATCTGTTCGATCCATTGGTGGATCGGCTGGAGAAGGCCGGCCTTTCTCGGACGTGGGGCGTGGTGGCGGTGTTTGCGCTGTTTACCTTGATCTTCACGACACTGCTGGTGGTGTTGGTGCCGATGCTCGCCAAGCAGCTGTTTCGCTTGTACGAATTGGCGCCGCAGATGCTCGACTGGTTGCAGCACACCGCACTGCCGTGGGCGCAATCGAAATTCGGACTCTCGGATAATTTCTGGAAATTCGACAAGCTCAAGGCGGCAATCAGCGAGCACATGGGCCAGACCACTGACATTGTCGGGGTCGTGCTGAGTCAGGCGACGGCTTCCGGGCTGGCGCTGATCGGTTGGTTGGCGAATCTGGTGCTGATCCCGGTGGTGAGTTTCTATCTGCTGCGGGACTGGGACCTGATGATGGCCAAGATCCGCGGTCTGCTGCCCCGTGATCGCGAAGAGCGCGTTGTGATCCTGGCGGGTGAATGCCATGAAGTGCTGGGTGCATTCGTGCGCGGGCAGTTGCTGGTGATGGTGGCGCTGGGCGTGATCTACGCGGCGGGCCTGATGTTGGTTGGGCTGGAACTGGGGCTGTTGATTGGGATGATTGCCGGTCTGGCGGCGATCGTGCCGTACATGGGGTTCGTTATCGGGATCGGTGCTGCCTTGATTGCCGGTCTGTTCCAGTTCGGTGGCGATCTGTATCCCATGATCGGAATCGTCGCGGTGTTCATGGTGGGTCAGGCGCTGGAAGGCATGGTGCTGACGCCATTGCTGGTGGGGGACCGGATCGGTCTGCACCCGGTGGCGGTGATCTTCGCGATTCTGGCCGGGGGCGAGCTGTTCGGATTTACCGGTGTGCTACTGGCACTGCCGGTGGCGGCGGTGATCATGGTGCTGGTGCGCCATGTGCATGATTTGTATAAAGATTCTGATATGTACAGTGGTGTTGATGAGCCCGAGATTTAAGAGGGCCTGATCAAACATCGCGGGCAGCCTGGTTCATTGCCAGGTTGACCCGAATCCCTCACGCGGCTGTCACATGCGCCGCCAAAGAAACTGGCATAAAACCAGTGTGTTAACGCAAACCTTTGATTTTGCTTGTGGTCTGTCGCATTGTGCGACCCGCCTCACGGGTATAAACTTCGCAAACTTTACACAGAGGCCACTAACGGTTCCTTTGGAACTGTTCAGTCAGCATGAAACCGATTCAGCTGCCCCTAGGTGTGCGTCTGCGTGATGACGCTACCTTTATCAATTACTATCCAGGCGCCAATGCCGCTGCACTCGGCTATGTCGAGCGGCTATGCGAAGCCGACGCCGGCTGGACCGAAAGCCTGATTTATCTCTGGGGCAAGGACGGGGTAGGGCGTACGCACTTGTTGCAGGCGGCCTGCCTGCGCTTCGAGCAATTGGGGGAGCCGGCGGTGTATTTGCCGTTGGCCGAACTGCTTGATCGCGGCATCGCCATCCTCGACAACCTCGAACAGTACGAACTGGTCTGCCTGGATGATTTGCAGGCGGTGGCCGGTCGGGCGGATTGGGAAGAGGCGTTGTTCCATCTGTTCAACCGTCTGCGTGACAGCGGTCGACGTCTGCTGATCGCTGCATCGACATCCCCGCGTGAGCTGCCGGTGAAGCTGGCAGACCTCAAATCCCGTCTGACGTTGGCGCTGATCTTCCAGATGCGTCCGCTCTCCGACGAAGACAAATTGCGTGCCTTGCAACTGCGCGCCTCTCGTCGCGGCCTGCACTTGACCGATGAAGTCGGGCATTTCATTTTGACCCGCGGTACGCGCAGCATGAGTGCGCTCTTCGAGCTGCTTGAGCGTCTCGATCAGGCTTCCCTTCAAGCTCAACGCAAGCTGACCATTCCCTTTCTGAAAGAAACGCTTGGCTGGTAACAAAAGCCGGTAAAGCCAAGGCCCTGGCGGGTTTCGGCATCTTTCAGGCGTCAAGAATTCCGCTTTCCTACAGGGCTGCAGGCTGCGCGAACGTCTAAAACGGGCTTAAGCGCTTAGATGTAAACGCGAAACCAAGAAGTCACATAAAGATCGATTGAATTTGCAAATGAGGTTGATAGTAGGCATAGTCTCGGCTTCTTTAGAACTATCAGCCACGGTCGTGCCCATGCTAAATCGCTTTGCACCCCTCGTGCCTCTCGCACTCGTCACCCTGTTGTTCGGTTGCGCTGCTCACTCTCCAGTGTCCCAGCAAGAGCAACAACAGCAGGTTAAAAATTCTGCTACCGCTCAATCTTCCGCTCTTTATCAGCAAGCTCTTTTCCAGGAAGAAGCGGCCACCGATAAAGAACTGGCAGACTTCGCCGGCGGCAAGTCGTACCAGCTTCCGGTTCTGGCCGACAGCATCCTCGAACGCGGCATGTCCCTGATCGGTACCCGTTACCGTTTCGGCGGCACCTCCGAAGCTGGCTTTGATTGCAGCGGCTTCATCGGTTACCTGTTTCGTGAAGAAGCCGGCCTGAACCTGCCACGCTCCACCCGCGAAATGATCAACGTCGACGCTCCGCTGGTTTCTCGCAGCAAGCTGGAGCCGGGCGACTTGCTGTTTTTCGCCACCAATGGCCGTCGCGGCCGCGTCAGTCACGCCGGGATCTACCTGGGTGACAACCAGTTCATCCATTCCAGCAGCCGCAAAAGCGGTGGTGTACGGATCGATAACCTGGGCGACAGCTACTGGAGCAAAACCTTCATCGAAGCCAAGCGCGCACTCGCGATGGCACCGACTGCGGCCCCGATCGTCACGGCGCGCAAGTAAGCGGACTTTTTGTAAGGTGAACTTAAAGTCTTACTTGAAGTTTGCCACGTAGCAGCTAGAATCCGATCTTATTATTGATGGCAAACCGCCTGCGTCCTGCGCAGGCGGTTTTCTTTTCTGCGCCCCCTGCAGAAAAAGCCGCAGCCAGATCAGGATGCTCTGCATATGTCGATGTCGGCCCGCCTCGCAATCATGTTCTTCGCAGCGCTGCTCAGCGCCTGCGCCAGCCGTACACCGCCACCTGCGCCGGTGGTTCGCGCACCCATTATTTTCAGTTCCTCCCAAGCATTCTCCCCTGAGGCAGAAGACGTCTTGTTCCGCGCGCTCGGCCTGGTGGGCACGCCGTATCGATGGGGTGGCAACACGCCGGATTCGGGTTTCGATTGCAGCGGGCTGATCGGTTATGTCTACCGTGACGTCGCCGGCATCTCTCTGCCGCGTACCACGCGCGAGATGATCAGCATGCAGGCGGCCAGCGTGGGCAAGGAAGGCCTGCAAACCGGTGACCTGATCTTCTTCGCCACCAATGGCGGTTCTCAGGTCAGTCACGCCGGGATCTACGTCGGCGAAGGTCGCTTCGTCCATGCACCGGCCACCGGTGGCACGGTGAAGCTCGATAGCTTGTCCAAAGCTTACTGGCAGAAAGCCTATCTGAGCGCCAAGCGCGTCTTGCAACCTGAGCACTTGGCACGCAATCCCTAAATGGCAGAGGTTGTCATGACCGCTCGCACACTCAATCTCGACGATTCCCTGTATCAATACCTGCTCGACGTTTCCCTGCGCGAAACGCCGTTGCTCAAGCGTCTGCGTGACGAAACCCAGGCGCTGCCCATGGCTCGCTGGCAGGTGGCACCGGAGCAGGGGCAATTCCTCGCGCTATTGGTGAAACTCACCGGTGCCAAGCGTCTGCTGGAAATCGGCACCTTCACCGGTTACAGCGCCTTGTGCATGGCGGCTGCATTGCCGGATGACGGTTCGTTGATCTGCTGTGACATTCCCGGTGACTACAACGCCACCGCGCGCCGTTACTGGCAGGAGGCGGGGCTTGCCGAGCGGATCGATCTGCGTTTGGCTCCCGCGCTGGAAACCCTGGCTCAGCTGGATCAGCCAGAGTCGTTCGACCTGATCTTCATCGATGCCGACAAAGCCAACTACCCACGCTATCTGGAGCACGCATTGCGACTGCTGCGTGTCGGCGGTCTGGCGGTGTTTGATAACACGCTGTGGAGTGGCCGGGTGCTTGAGGACAATCCCGAGAGCGAAGATACCCGGGCCATTCAGGCGCTCAATCGTGCCTTGAAGGATGACTCGCGTGTGGATTTGTCGTTGTTGCCGTTGGGGGATGGCCTCACGCTGTGTCGCAAGCGCTAGGCAGGTGATTTCTGGGTGACATTGAGGGCCTCTTCGCGAGCAAGCCCGCTCCCACACTTGACCTCTGGCGCTCACAAATTTTGTGTTCACTGCAGATCGAATGTGGGAGCGGGCTTGCTCGCGAAGAGGCCAGCAAAGCCACCAAATTTTTCACGGGTTGTCTATTTAACCGCCGACACGCGCCACACCTTGTTGCCCACGTCATCCGCCACCAACAAATCACCCTGCTGATCAATCACCACGCCCACCGGCCGGCCCATGGCTTTTTCCTCGTTGTTGAGGAAGCCGGTGAGCACATCCACCGGCGGCCCGCTCGGTTTCCCTGAGCTGAACGGTCCGAAAATCACTTTGTAGCCACTGTGCGGTTTACGGTTCCATGAGCCGTGCTGGCCGATGAATGCCCCTTCCTTGAATTGTGCTGGCAGTCTGTTGCCTTCAGCAAACGTCAGACCCAACGAGGCGGTATGCGGGCCGACCGCGTAGTCCGGCGCAATGGCCTTGGCCACCAGACCGGGGTTTTGCGGCTCGACGCGAACGTCGACGTGCTGACCGTAATAACTGTAAGGCCAGCCGTAGAACCCGCCGTCCTTCACTGACGTGATGTAATCCGGCACCAGATCGCTGCCGATTTCGTCGCGCTCGTTGACCGCCGTCCACAATGCGCCGCTCCGGGGTTCCCAGGCCAGCCCGTTTGGATTGCGAATCCCTGAGGCGAAGATTCGATGGTTGCCGGTGGCGCGATCCACTTCCCAGATTGCCGCGCGACCTTCCTCCTGATCCATGCCGTTTTCACCGACGTTGCTGTTCGAGCCCACGGTGACGTACAGCTTGCTGCCGTCCTTGCTGGCGATGACGTTTTTGGTCCAGTGGTGATTCAGCGTGCCGCCCGGCAGGTCGATCACCTTCATCGGCTGCGACTTGATTGCCGTCTCGCCGTTTTCATAGTGGAAGCGCAGCAAGCGGTCCGTGTCGGCGACGTACAGGTCATTGCCGACCAGGGTCATGCCAAAGGGTGAATTGAGGTTTTCCAGGAACACCGTGCGGGTTTCGGCGATGCCGTCCTGGTCCTTGTCCCGCAGCAGCGTGATGCGGTTCGGGCTCGGTACGGCAGCGCCGGCACGGCCCATGACTTTGCCCATGACCCAGCCACGAATACCTTTGCCGTCATCGGGTTTGGGTGGTGCGTTGGTTTCGGCGACCAATACGTCGCCGTTGGGCAGCACGTAAAGCCAACGCGGGTGATCGAGACCTTCGGCAAATGCCGCCACCTGAGTGCCTGTCGCGGCGATGGGTTTCGCACCGTCCGGCCAGCCAATCGCCGGGGCGATGTTCACCGTCGGGACCAGGGTCTTATTCGGTTCTGGCAGCTTGGGCGATGGGCCGGTGCCGTCGGAGACTTGCAGCCTGGCGGTTTCACCACAGGCTGCAAGCCCTCCGGCGAGCATGATGACGAGAGCGAGCGGGGGTTTGCGCATGCTGATCTTCCCTAATGAATGCATTGACCTAATCAATAGAGAAGAGCAGGTGTGCGATGGTTCAACCGGTCAGCCGCGGGCTTCCTTGAACAGCATGGCTATGCCGGGGTGATAGTTGCCGGCTTCGTTGCGCAACTTGCGATAGGCATAGGGGAAGTACCAGGCCACGGCGCAGGTGTGTTCTTTTTGCAGGTCGTCGACCATGTCCTGGAGTTCTTCCGGGGTGGCGCTTTGTTGGGCTTTTTGCGGCGCAACGAACAGGCAGCCGAGTTTCAGGTCGCTGGCGTAGCTGATGCGTTTGGCCTCGCTGGTGATGTCCTGCAATGCTTGAGTCAGGTTCAGGCTGTTGACGCGTGGCCAGCGTTGCGTCGCCTGAAGGTAAGCGCGTTCTTCGCTGGTCGCGATAAACAGATCGGCGCGGCCATTGCGTTCGCCTTCTTCGACCTGTTTACGGGTCGGTGTTTGTTGCAACGTGACCATTTCCGCCATCCAGGCCGCGGCGGACAGCAGGCTCAGATTGGCTTTTTCGTCGAACCAGTAAGGCGTGTCGTTATCGCCGCGCACGGCGTTGTAGCGGTCGATACAGTCAAACCAGCGTTCCAGCACCGGGCGCAGGAATTCCAGCTTCGGATTGCTGATGATCATGCCTTGCATGTGGCTCACCCTTGTTATTGTGTTGTGAGATTGTGGCTCTTTGATATCACCGCTGAGAGTGTGGCACAAGATTGGCGTCAGATAATTGATCGGCGGCAGTTATTCGCTCGCAGGCTGCCCGTCTTCAATTGACGCTCCATCCCCAACCCTCTAACCTTCCCGGCTTGTTTCAGGTGCTCTGTGACCTTGGTCGACAGAGTGAAACAGGGAAGCCGGTGAGTGATTCTCTTCAAGCGACGAAGAGCCATGATCCCGGCGCTGCCCCCGCAACGGTAAATGAGTGAAAACTGCGCCTTGAGCCACTGTGTCGTCGACATGGGAAGGCGCGCAGTCAGGCCAGCGCCGCTCATGAGCCCGGAGACCGGCCTGATCCATCCAGCGGCATCACGGTGGGCGATGCCAGGCTTCTTGCCGTCTATTCTTGTGCCTGCCCGCCGTTATCCAGCCTCAACGGAGAGCTCCCCCATGACTGATACCCCCGATCGTGACGAACGTCATCTGGCGCGCATGCTGCGCAAAAAAGCCGTGATCGACGAACGCATCGCCAATTCCCCGAATGAATGCGGCCTGCTGCTGGTGCTGACCGGCAACGGCAAAGGCAAAAGCAGCTCGGCCTTCGGCATGCTCGCCCGGTCCATGGGCCACGGCATGCAGTGTGGCGTGGTGCAGTTCATCAAGGGGCGCAGCAGCACCGGCGAAGAACTGTTCTTCCGGCGCTTTCCGGAACAGGTGCGTTTTCATGTGATGGGCGAGGGCTTCACCTGGGAAACCCAGGATCGCCAGCGTGACATCGCCGCCGCTGAAGCCGCATGGGCGGTGTCCCGCGAATTGTTGCGTGATCCGTCGATCGGTCTGGTGGTGCTGGATGAATTGAACATTGCGCTCAAGCACGGCTATCTGGATCTCGATCAGGTGCTCAGCGACTTGCAGGCCCGTCCGCCGATGCAGCACGTCGTGGTAACCGGTCGCGGCGCCAAGCCGGAGATGATCGAACTGGCCGACACCGTCACCGAAATGGGCGTGATCAAGCACGCGTTCCAGGCCGGGATCAAAGCGCAAAAAGGCGTCGAGTTGTGAGCTGCACTTTATGAATAGCCATCGTCAATGCCCGGCGGTATTGATTGCCGCACCGGCCTCCGGTCAGGGCAAGACCACCGTCACCGCCGCGCTGGCCCGTTTGCATCGCAATCAGGGGCGCAAAGTGCGCGTGTTCAAATGCGGCCCGGACTTTCTTGACCCGATGATTCTCGAGCGCGCCAGCGGTGCGCCGGTGTATCAACTGGACATGTGGATGGTCGGCGAGCAGGAAAGTCGTCGACTGTTGTGGGAAGCGGCCGGCGAAGCCGATCTGATCCTCATCGAAGGCGTCATGGGGCTGTTCGACGGTACGCCGTCCAGCGCTGATCTGGCGCGGCACTTCGGTGTGCCGGTGCTCGGTGTGATCGACGGCACTGCCATGGCCCAGACCTTTGGCGCATTGGCGTTGGGGCTGGCGAAGTATCAGCCGGACTTGCCGTTTGCCGGTGTGCTGGCCAACCGCGTCGGCACCCTGCGTCACGCGCAATTACTGGAAGGCAGCCTCACTGAAGGCTTGCGCTGGTACGGTGCCTTGTCCCGGGAAACCGGGATCGAATTGCCGAGTCGGCATCTCGGGCTGGTTCAGGCCAGTGAGTTGAACGATCTTGACCTGCGTCTCGATGCAGCAGCTGACGCACTGGCCAGCAGTTGCGAGGTCGCGCTGCCACCGGCGGTGGAATTCGCCGCGCCTGATGTGATCGCTGCAGAACCGTTGCTGGCCGGCGTGCGTATCGCCGTGGCCCGTGACGAAGCGTTTGCCTTCACCTACGGTGCAAGCCTGGACTTGCTGCGAGCCATGGGCGCCGAGTTGTCGTTTTTCTCGCCGATCCGAGACACCGCGTTACCGGAAGCAGACAGCCTCTATCTGCCGGGCGGTTATCCCGAATTGCACCATGTAGCGCTGTCACAGAACACCACGATGCTGGCCGCAATCCGCGCTCACCATGCGGCGGGTAAACCGTTGTTGGCCGAGTGCGGCGGCATGCTGTATCTGCTCGATTCGTTGACCGATGTCGAGGGCACTCGTGCTGAACTGGTCGGCTTGCTGGCGGGGGATGCGGTGATGCAAAAGCGTCTGGCCGCGTTGGCGTTGCAGGCAGTCGAGTTGCCGGAAGGTTTGTTGCGCGGGCACACGTATCACCATTCGTTGACCAGCACAGAACTTGAGCCGATTGCTCGTGGCCTGAGTCCTAACGGTGGGCGTGGGGCGGAGGCGGTTTATCGTGAGGGGCGGATGACAGCTTCTTATGTACATTTCTATTTTCCGTCCAATCCCACTGCTGTAGCCGCGCTGTTTGTGCCTGACCATAAGGACGCCATCGCGAGCAGGCTCACTCCCACATTGGAAAGTGGTTTGCCTGAAGAAACGCGGTCCACTGTGGGAGCGGGCTTGCTCGCGAAGAGGCCATGACTGACAATGCATTCAGCCAAGCCGAACGCGAAGCGGTCTACCGAGCCATCGGCGAACGCCGCGACATGCGTCATTTCAGCGGTGGCACGGTCGAGCCCGAGTTGCTGCGGCGCCTGCTCGAAGCCGCGCATCAGGCGCCGAGTGTCGGCCTGATGCAGCCCTGGCGGTTCATCCGCATCAGCGATCGAGCCCTGCGCGGCAAGATCCAGTCACTGGTGGAAGAAGAACGCATCCGCACCGCCGAAGCCCTCGGCGAGCGCACCGACGAATTCATGAAGCTGAAAGTCGAAGGCATCAACGACTGCGCCGAGGTGCTGGTCGCCGCGTTGATGGACGACCGTGAGCGTCATATCTTCGGCCGTCGCACCTTGCCTGAAATGGACATGGCCTCGCTATCCTGCGCGATTCAGAACCTCTGGCTGGCCTCCCGCGCTGAAGGATTGGGCATGGGCTGGGTCTCGCTGTTCGAGCCGCAAGCACTGGCGGACTTGCTGGGTTTGCCCGCCGGAGCCAAGCCCTTGGCCGTTCTTTGCCTGGGGCCGGTCAAGGAATTCTATCCGGCGCCGATGCTGGTACTCGAAGGCTGGGCGCAGGCGCGTCCGCTCAGTGAGCTGCTGTATGAAAATTATTGGGGAGTGAGTCAATGAGTGTGGCGTTGTTGAGTGTCGCCGCGGTTGCGCTGGATGCGCTGCTGGGTGAACCCAAACGCTGGCATCCGCTGGTGGCGTTCGGCCGTTTTGCCGACCGCATCGAGCAACGTTTCAACGGTGAAGGTCGCGGCTGGCGCAGTCATGGCGTCACTGCCTGGGTGATCGCGGTGTTACCGCTGACCCTGCTGGCCACGGCGTTTTCCTGGGCGCCTTATGTCGGCTGGATCGTCGAAATTCTCGTGCTCTATTGCGCCCTCGGCATGCGCAGCCTCGGTGAACACGTCGAGCCAGTGGCTAAGGCGCTGCGCAGTGATGATCTGGACGAGGCGCGCAAACGTGTCAGTTATCTGGTCAGCCGCCAGACCAGCGAACTGGATAAAACCGAAGTCGCCCGCGCCGCCACCGAATCGGTGCTGGAGAACGGCAGCGATGCGGTATTCGCTGCGCTGTTCTGGTTTGCCGTGGCTGGCGCGCCTGGCGTGGTGCTCTACCGTTTGAGCAACACGCTGGATGCGATGTGGGGCTACCGCAATGAACGCTTCGAGCGTTTCGGCTGGGCGGCTGCAAAGATCGACGATGTCCTCAACTATATTCCTGCACGCCTGGTGGCGCTGACCTACGCGCTGCTGGGCAAAACCCGCTTGGCGCTGAAATGCTGGCGCACCCAGGGCCCGACCTGGGACAGCCCGAATGCCGGTCCAGTGATGGCGGCCGGTGCCGGAGCGCTCGGTGTCGAGTTGGGTGGGGCGGCGATTTATCACGGCGAACTGCATCAGCGTGCGCAATTGGGCGAAGGCGAACCGGCGGACGCCGACTCCATCGACCGCGGCTGGCAATTGGTCCATCGCGGGGTATGGTTATGGTTGCTGATCCTCTGCGTGGGGGCTGAATTCTATGCTTGAGCACGGTGGTCGGTTACGCAAGGCGGCGCTCGAATACGGCATCGCCGAAGCTGATTGGCTTGACCTGTCCAGCGGCCTCGCGCCCTGGCCATTTCCGGTCCCGCAGATTCCGTTGCGGGCCTGGGCGCGTTTACCGGAAACCGATGACGGTCTGGAGCAGGCGGCCTGTGATTATTACGGCGCCGCTCAGGTGCTGCCGGTGGCCGGTTCGCAAATGGCGATCCAGTTGCTGCCGCGTTTGCGCCGGGCGGGCAAGGTCGGCGTGCTCTCGCCGTGTTACGCCGAACACGCCGAAGCGTGGCGCCGTAATGGCTACATCGTGCGTGAAGTGCTTGAGCAGGAAGTCGATTTCTATCTCGACAGCCTCGACGTGCTGGTGGTGGTCAACCCGAACAATCCTACCGGCCTGAGCCTGACACCGAGTCGCCTGCTCGACTGGCACTCGCGGCTGGCCCAGCGCGGTGGCTGGCTGGTGGTGGACGAGGCCTTCATGGACAACACGCCGCAGCTGAGCCTGGCACCTTTTGCCAATCAGGTCGGGTTGATCGTGCTGCGTTCCTTCGGCAAGTTTTTCGGCCTGGCCGGTGTGCGCCTGGGTTTCGCGCTGGCCGAGCGCAAGTTACTCAAGTTGCTGGCCGAGCAAGTGGGACCATGGGCGGTCAGCGGGCCGACGCGGGTACTGGGCCAGGCCTGTCTGCTGGATACCGAAGGGCATGCCCGGCAGCGGGTTCGCACTGAAGAGGCCAGCGAGCGTCTGGCGCTGCTGCTGGAACAGCACGGTTTCAAACCACAGGGCGGCTGCGCGTTGTTTCAATGGCTGATCACCGAGCGCGCCGAAGCCTTGCATGAATTCATGGCCCGGCGCGGCATTCTGCTGCGGTTGTTCACGCACAACAGCAGCCTGCGCTTCGGCTTGCCCGCCGATGAAGCCGACTGGACACGTCTCGCGCAAGCGTTCGAAGCCTACGCTAGGGAAAACCAATGACTACGTTGATGGCGCAGGGCGCGACTTTGATGGTGCAGGGCACCACTTCCGACGCCGGCAAAAGCACGCTGGTAACGGCGTTGTGCCGCTGGGTCACGCGTCAGGGCGTCAGCGTCGTGCCGTTCAAGCCACAGAACATGGCGCTCAACAGTGCCGTGACCGCCGACGGTGGTGAGATCGGTCGTGCGCAAGCGGTGCAGGCTCAGGCCGCCAACCTTGAGCCGCACACCGACATGAACCCGGTGCTGCTCAAACCCAATAGCGACACCGGCGCTCAAGTGATCATCCATGGCCGCGCGGTCACGACGATGAACGCAGTCGCGTATCACGACTACAAAGCCATCGCCATGCAAGCAGTGCTGGCTTCTCATGAACGGCTGAGCGCGGCTTATCCCGTGGTCATGGTCGAAGGCGCGGGCTCGCCGGCCGAGATCAATCTGCGTGCCGGCGACATCGCCAACATGGGCTTTGCCGAGGCCGTGGATTGTCCGGTGGTGCTGATCGCCGACATTAATCGCGGCGGGGTTTTCGCGCATCTGGTGGGCACGCTGGAACTGCTATCGCCCAGCGAGCAGGCACGGGTCAAAGGCTTCATCATCAATCGATTTCGCGGCGATATCGCTTTGCTGCAACCGGGTCTCGACTGGCTGGAAGCGCGCACCGGCAAACCGGTGATCGGCGTTCTGCCTTACGTGATGGACTTGCACCTGGAAGCCGAGGACGGCATCGACCAGCGTCAGACCGACAAGGCCGATCAGGTGCTGAAAGTGGTGGTGCCGGTGCTGCCGCGCATCAGCAACCACACCGATTTCGATCCGCTGCGCCTGCATCCGCAGGTGGATCTGCAATTTGTCGGCCCCGGTCAGGCGATTCCACCGGCGGACCTGATTATTCTCCCCGGCTCGAAAAGCGTGCGCAGCGACCTCGCGTATCTGCGGGCCAATGGCTGGGACACTGCGATCAGTCGTCATCTGCGTTATGGCGGCAAAGTGCTGGGGATTTGCGGTGGTCTGCAAATGCTCGGCGACCAGGTACACGACCCGTTGGGCCTCGAAGGCGCACCGGGTTCCAGCGCCGGTTTGGGCTTGCTGGCGTTCGAAACCCGGCTCGAAGAAGAGAAGCAATTGCGCAATGTGCGCGGGCGTCTGACGCTCGAAGACGCGCCGGTCAGCGGTTATGAAATTCATGCTGGCGTGACCACCGGGCCAGCGCTGGAAAACGCCGCCGTGCAACTGGACGACGGTCGCTGCGACGGTGCGCAGAGCGTGGACGGGCAGATTTTCGGCACCTATCTGCATGGCCTGTTTGAATCGCCCGCGGCGTGCAGTGCGCTGTTGCGCTGGGCCGGTTTGCAGGCGGTGCAGGACGTGGATTATCACGCGTTGCGTGAGCGCGATATCGAGCGGCTGGCGGATCTGGTGGAGAAGCATCTGGATACCCGACTGTTGCGTGAGCTCTGTGGGTTTTAGGGTGACCGTGCTGGCCTCTTCGCGAGCAAGCCCGCTCCCACAGGTGATCGCATTCCAATGTGGGAGCGGCGGTGCGACGATTCGACTTGCTCGCGAAGACTTATGTCGCCACACCGCCAATTAGAAGGTTATGAACATGCTGCAACTGATCCTCGGCGGCGCGCGCTCCGGCAAAAGCCGCCTGGCTGAAAAACTTGCCTCCGACAGCGGTCTGGCAGTGACCTACATCGCCACCAGCCAACCCCTCGACGGTGAAATGAACGAGCGGGTGGCCCATCACCGCGCCCGTCGTCCAGCCGAATGGGCGTTGATCGAAGAGCCGGTGGAGCTCGCCCGCATCCTGCGCGAAACCGCCAGTGTCGAACGTTGCCTGCTGGTGGATTGCCTGACGTTGTGGATGACCAACTTGCTGATGCTCGATGACGCCGAGCGTCTGTCGGCCGAGCGTGATGCGCTGCTGGACTGCCTGGCGTCGTTGCCGGGTGAAATCATTTTTGTCAGCAACGAGACCGGAATGGGTGTCGTGCCGCTGGGCGAATTGACTCGCCGCTATGTCGATGAAGCCGGTTGGCTGCATCAAGCCTTGGCCGAGCGCTGTCAGCGAGTCGTCCTGACCGTTGCCGGCCTGCCCCTGACTTTGAAAGGAACTGCGTTATGACTCAATCCTGGTGGCTGAACCCGTGCAAACCGATCGATGCTCAAGCGGTCGAGCAGGCGCAGGCCCGTCAACAGCAGCTGACCAAACCGGCCGGCTCCCTCGGTCGCCTTGAGTCGGTGGCCGTGCAATTGGCCGGGCTGCAGGGGCAGGTCAAGCCGAGTCTGGATCAGCTGTGGATCGCGATTTTTGCCGGTGACCATGGCGTGGTCGCTGAAGGGGTGTCGGCATTTCCCCAGGAAGTCACCGGGCAGATGTTGCTCAACTTCGTCAGCGGTGGGGCGGCGATCAGCGTGTTGGCGCGGCAACTCGGGGCCTCCCTGGAAGTCGTCGACCTCGGCACGGTGACGCCGTCGTTGAATTTGCCGGGTGTGCGTCATATGAATATCGGCCCGGGCACGGCGAATTTTGTCGAAGGTCCGGCAATGACGCCGGCTCAAGGCGAACTCGCTTTGCAGGCCGGTCGCGACAGCGTGCAGCGCGCCATCGCGGCGGGTGCGCAGTTGTTTATCGGTGGCGAGATGGGCATCGGCAACACCACCGCGGCCAGTGCGTTGGCGTGTGCCTTGCTCGATTGCCCGGTGGTGCATCTGGCCGGGCCGGGCACGGGTTTGAATGCGGCGGGTGTCAGCCATAAAGCGCAGGTGATCGAACGCGCTTTGGCGTTGCACAGCGCTCAGCGTGGTGATGCGCTGCAAACCCTGTTCAACCTTGGCGGTTTTGAGATCGCGGCCCTGGTCGGCGCGTATCTGGCGTGTGCCCAGGAAGGCGTCGCAGTGCTGGTGGACGGTTTCATTTGTAGCGTCGCGGCGTTGGTGGCAGTGCGCTTGAATCCTGAATGCCGTCAGTGGCTGTTGTTCGGCCATCGCGGCGCCGAGCCGGGTCATCGTCATGTACTGGAAACCCTGAACGCCGAACCGCTGCTGGACCTCGGCCTGCGTCTGGGCGAGGGCAGTGGTGCGGCGTTGGCCGTGCCGTTGCTGCGTCTGGCGTGCGACCTTCACGGGCAGATGGCGACCTTCGCCGAGGCCGCCGTGGCGGACCGTCCGGCATGACCTTGCGCCTGGACCTGTTGCGCCACGGCGAAACCGAACTTGGTGGCGGTTTGCGCGGCAGCCTCGACGATGCGCTGACCGACAAGGGCTGGGCGCAGATGCGCGCGGCGGTGGTCGAGCAGGGGCCTTGGGATCGTTTGGTCAGCTCGCCACTGCAGCGCTGTGCGCGGTTCGCCGAAGAACTCGGTGCACAGCTGAGTTTGCCGGTGCAGTTGGATAAAGAGCTCCAGGAGCTGCACTTCGGCGCCTGGGAAGGGCAGAGCGCCGCCGCGTTGATGGAAACCGATGCCGAGGCGTTGGGATTATTCTGGGCCGACCCTTATTCGTTTACGCCGCCTCAGGGTGAGCCGGTGGTGGATTTTTCGACGCGGGTGTTGGCAGCTGTTGAGCGCTTGCAGGCTACCTATGCAGGCGAGCGGGTGTTGCTGATCAGTCACGGCGGGGTCATGCGCTTGTTGCTGGCTCAGGCGCGGGGATTGCCTCGTGAGCAGTTGCTCAACGTCGAAGTCGGGCATGGCGCGTTGTTTTCGCTGACGGTCGAATCCGGCCTGTTGTTAAAGGAAGCGCTCTGACCATGTTGCCGTTCTGGATCGCCCTGCAATTTTTGAGCAGTCTGCCGATTCGTCTGCCGGGCATGCCGGAACCACAGGAGTTGGGGCGGTCGCTGCTGTTTTATCCGTTGGTCGGCCTGCTGTTCGGCGGGATTTTGTGGGCGTTCAACTGGCTGCTGCTCGGCACCCCGTTGTTGCTTCACGCCGCGCTGTTGCTGACGGTTTGGGTCTTGCTCAGCGGTGCTTTGCACCTGGATGGCCTGGCCGACAGCGCCGATGCATGGCTCGGTGGGTTCGGCGACCGCGAGCGCACGTTGACGATCATGAAGGACCCGCGCAGCGGGCCGATTGCGGTCGTGACGTTGGTATTAGTGTTGCTGCTCAAATTCGCCGCGTTGCTGGCATTGATCGAGCAGCAACACGCCGTTGTCCTGATCATCGTCCCGATTATCGGGCGCAGCGCGATGTTGGGGGTGTTCCTGACCACGCCTTATGTGCGCGCCGGTGGCTTGGGGCAAGCGCTGGCCGATCATCTGCCACGGTTGGCGGGCACGCAGGTGTTGGCGGTGAGTGCGTTGGCTTGCGTTTTGATTGCCGGTCTCAGCGGCGTATTGGCAGTGGTGCTGGCGGCGTTGGTGTTTGCCTGGCTGCGCCAAGTGATGCTGCGCCGATTGGGCGGCACGACGGGCGATACGGCGGGGGCGTTGCTGGAATTGCTGGAGGTTGCGGTGCTGGTGGGGTTGGCATTGGCCTGATACTTATATAGCGAATGTGCTGGCCTCTTCGCGAGCAGGCTCGCTCCCACATTTTGATCTCCAGTGAATATAGAATTTGTGTACAACGCCGATCCCTTGTGGGAGCGAGCCTGCTCGCGAAGGCGACCTGCCAGACACTTCCAGTCTCTGGTTAAAATCCCTCTGAAACTTGATTTAACACAACAGCGGGTATATACACGCACCATGCTCGACTCCCAATGTTTATGCATCAACCTGCGTCGCGCCGCCCGTGGCGTCAGCAGGCATTACGACGGCGCTCTCGACGGCTTCGGGATCAACGTCGCCCAGTATTCTCTGCTGTGTAATCTGCAGCGTCTGGATAAACCGAGTATTTCCACGTTGGCCGAGGCCATGGGCCTGGATCGCAGCACCTTGGGGCGCAATCTGCGGGTGCTGGAAGGCGAAGGCCTGCTGATGCTGGTCGAGGGCGAAGACATGCGTAACCGCATCGTCATGCTCACCGAGGCCGGTGTTGAACGCCTGAAAGCGGCCTTGCCCGCGTGGGAAGCGGCGCAACAGCGGTTGATTGACCGCTTGGGTGCCGAGAAACGCGAAACCTTGCTGCGACTGCTGGACGAACTGGCGTGATGCCGGTTTTTCCGATCTTAAGCGGGTATATACCCGCTACCGGAGAACAAGAATGACATCGATGTGGCGTACGTGTGGTTGGGTATTGTTGGGGAGTGCGCTGATTCTTGCGTTGTCCTTGGGTATAAGACATGGCTTCGGGCTGTTTCTGGCGCCGATGAGTGCCGAGTTCGGTTGGGGGCGTGAGACGTTTGCCTTCGCCATTGCCTTGCAGAACCTGATCTGGGGCCTGGCTCAGCCCTTCACCGGCGCGCTGGCCGATCGCTTTGGCGCCGCAAAAGTGGTGTTGGTCGGCGGTGTCTTGTATGCATTGGGCCTGGTGTTCATGGGCCTGTCGGATTCGGCCATGACCTTGTCACTGAGTGCCGGCCTGTTGATCGGCATCGGTCTGTCCGGTACCTCGTTCTCGGTGATCCTCGGCGTGGTCGGCCGCGCAGTGCCGCCAGAGAAACGCAGCATGGGCATGGGCATCGCCAGCGCTGCCGGCTCTTTCGGCCAGTTCGCCATGTTGCCCGGCACGCTGGGGTTGATCGGCTGGCTCGGCTGGTCCGCGGCATTGCTGGTGTTGGGCCTGTTGGTGGCGCTGATTGTGCCGCTGGTGAGCATGCTCAAGGACAAGCCGCTGCCGGTGTTCGGTCATGAGCAAACGCTGTCCGAAGCATTGCACGAGGCCTGTTCCCATTCGGGCTTCTGGCTGCTGGCGTTCGGCTTTTTTGTCTGCGGTTTTCAGGTGGTATTCATCGGTGTGCATTTGCCGGCTTATCTGGTGGATCAGCACCTCCCGGCGAGCGTCGGCACCACGGTGCTGGCGTTGATCGGGCTGTTCAATATTTTCGGGACCTACACGGCGGGCTGGCTCGGCGGACGGATGTCCAAGCCACGTTTGCTTACTGGCCTGTATCTGCTGCGGGCAGTGGTGATCGGGTTGTTCCTGTGGGCGCCCGTCACGACGACCACTGCATACCTGTTTGGCATGGCGATGGGCTTCCTGTGGCTGTCGACGGTACCCTTGACCAACGGCACCGTCGCGACCTTGTTCGGTGTGCGAAATCTGTCCATGCTCGGTGGGATTGTTTTCCTGTTTCACCAGCTCGGATCGTTCCTCGGTGGCTGGTTGGGCGGGGTGGTGTATGACCGAACCGGGAGCTATGACTTGATCTGGCAAGTGGCGATTCTCTTGAGCCTGTTGGCCGCCGCCCTGAACTGGCCGGTGCGTGAGCGGCCGGTGGCGCGCCTGCAAACACAGATGAGTGCGATATGAACAGTCTCTGGCCGCGGATCGCTGTCGCCGCTGTCTGCGCCTTGCTGCTGGCCCTGTCGTGGTGGGGGTGGCACCAGGGCGGGCTGGCGTTGATGCAACTGGGCATGGGTGCTTGCTAGCAGGATGTGAGGGCGAGTAACTTCGGTTTGGACGACTTCTCGAGGATGCCCCCACATGCTGATGCGCTGGCTCGCAGTTCCCGCGTTACTGGTAGCGTTTAGTGGATTGGCTCAAGCGGCCGAATGCCCGGAGCTTTTGCAAGGCTCGTTGCCCAAGCTGCGCGCCAAGGAATCCATCGACCTGTGCCAGCGCTTCGCCGGCAAACCGCTGGTGGTGGTCAATACCGCGAGCTTCTGTGGTTTCGCCCCGCAGTTCAAAGGCCTTGAGGCGCTGAATCAGCGATACAAGGATCAAGGGCTGGAGGTGATCGGCGTTCCGTCCAATGACTTCAAGCAAGAGTCCAAGGATGGCGAAGAGACTGCCAAGGTCTGCTACGTGAACTACGGCGTGACGTTCACCATGACTGAACCGCAGAAAGTCCGCGGTAATGATGCGACGCACTTGTTCAAGATCATCGCCAGGCAGAGCACCGCGCCGAAGTGGAACTTCTACAAGTACGTGGTCGATCGCAAGGGCCAGGTGATCGCCAATTTCTCCAGCCTGACCAAGCCTGACGATCCCGAGTTCATCGCCGCGGTGGAGAAAGCCCTGGCCTCGCAACCCTGATCGAGTCCATCAAAAAGCCCCGCCTCTGTACAAGAGAGCGGGGCTTTTTCAATTCAGGCGGCGAGCGGTTCAGGTTCGCCGTGAATCATCAGAAGCGGTAGGTCGCGCCAACACCGAAACCGTTCGCACTGTTTTCGTATTTGGCGTTGTAGGACTGACCCAAAGCGTTAGCGCGGTTGACAGTGACAGATTCTTCCTTGAGGTAAGAGTAAGCCACATCAATGGTCCAGTCGTCGGTTGGGTTGAAGCCCGCACCGACACTGAAGATGGTCCGGTCGCCGGTAGGAATGCGTGGCGAACGATCAGTGTTGTTGGTGGGCGACTGGTCAAAGGAGAGACCGGTACGCAGCACCCACTGCTTGTTCAACTGGTAGGAAGTACCCACGGCGTAGGCCCAGGTGTCATGCCAGTTCTGGTCTTCCTTGATGGTACCCACGATTCGTGGGGCGAGGGCACCACCGTTAAGTGCGGTTACGCCTTCGTTGTTGACCGTGATGTCTTTCAGGCGGCTCCAACGAGTCCAGGTAGCACCGGCATAGAGCTTCCAGGCATCATTTATATCTTGAGTCACGGAAAGGTCATAGGACTCAGGTGTTTCGATCTTCAGCGAGGCATCGTAACGGTTGGATTTGAGCAGCTGAGGTGGCACACCAGCGCCGGTAGATACATCGGTGTGGCCGTCGAGCTTGTAGTTCACTTTCGAGTGATAGGTCAGGCCCACGCGAGTGGTGTCGGTGGCTTGCACCAGGACGCCAGCGTTAAAGCCCAAGGCCGTATCGTCGCCCTTGATCTCCACATTGTTATCACCAGTCCGGGGGACAGGGAGAGCAATGTCCGATTCCAGGGTGCCGGAAATCCGGTTGATGGTAGGGCCAAAACCGATCGAAACTTTATCGTTGAAAGCGTAGCTGACGGTTGGCTGCAGAGTGATGATTTTGACTTCGCTCTTGCTGCCGAAAGCGCGGCCCTGAAAGCCGCTTTCGTAGTCGGTGATCAGCCCGAACGGAGCGTAGACGCCCAAACCAAAAGCCCATTCATCGTTGATTTTATTGGTATAGAAACCCATCGGTACTGAAGTGAGCGGAACCATATCGCCTTTGTTGGTTCCGCTTGAACGGCCGCTGGTATCGCTGATATCGGTCGAGGCGTCGATCGCTGCGAAACCGCCAGTGATTTGCTGGCCTTTGAGGCGGGCCATACCGGCAGGGTTGCCAAAAACTGTACTTGCATCATCGGCAGATGAAGAGCGCCCCGCAAAACCTGTCCCCATCCCGCTGATGCTTTGTTCGTTAAGGGCAAAGCCACTTGCGAAGATCTGGGTGGATGCCAAGGTAACGGCGAGGCTAAGGGTGGTTTTGAGCATTACTTTTTTCATTATTAGAACTCCTGGTGATCACCGGGGCGAAAATTACCAACATTTTCGTCCCAGCGCTATAGGCTGTATCGCTTGATTTAGAGCGGTTTTGTAGGACAATCCGACCAAAATCGCTGCCGTTTCGCGATCTTGTGGAAACAGCAGATCAGCAGGCGACCTGATTCAGCGGTGAAACACAGGTTTGCCAGGCGCAGGTGAAGTCTCTCAGGCGTCCTTGAGGCTGGAAGGTCTGGCGCCAGATGCGGGCCATTCCCAGTAGGTCGTCTGCTTCGGGGAGGGGGGTGTTCTGTTCTTCTACCAGCAGCCAGGCGATGGCTGTGGCGTAACGCAGGTTGACGGTCAATTCGAGGTGCGGACCACTCAGGAACGCATGTTGGCTGGCCAGGCCGCGAACCAGGCTCGCGCGTTCCGGGTCAAGTGCCAGGTAGTGGTCCCAAAGTGCCTGGTGGCGGAGTTCGGCGATTCGGTACAAACCGTGCCCGCGGCGGTCATGCAGGGCCGTTCCAAGGGCTGACTGGCTGGCGGCGACACCCAGCAGCAAGGATTCGGCAGTTGCGCTATGGCACCCGAGGTAAATCAATGTCGGGCGGATCACATAACGGCACAGTTCGCTGGCAGCGATACCCATAAAACCCTCGAAACATGAAATGGTCGGCGATACCTGAAGAGGCCTTGGCAGCGGGTGAATCGAATCAGGCTCGCCGGAAGCGGCTGAAGCCGCTTGAGTTGAAGTGTAGTGTCATATTCGCGTCGTAAAGGCCTGTTTTTAAAATATTTCCGGCTGCGAGTTATAACCGTTATATCGGTTTGTGCTTAGGCGGCAGCGGCGAAAAGAGAAATTTCAGGCAATAAAAAGCCCCGCTTTTTTAAAGCGAGGCTTTTGAGGTTTTCAGTCTTTCTGGCGTATCAGGCAACCAGTGCCTGACGAGTACGCTCGATCACGGCCTGCAGCGGCTCGGCGCTGGAGTATTGATCGGGGTACAGGCGTTCGCTGTGACGAGCGATGCCGTGTTCGTTGACCAGAGTGAAGCTGAAGCAGCCTTTGCGAGCGGCCATGATCAGGCAGTTCATTGGTGCAAAAGCGTTGGTTAGGGTGCGAATGGCATCCTGGGTGTGGATTTGAGTAGACATAGTCATTGGGTGTTCCTACAAGCGACACGGATAAGAACCGTGCAAAGTTAAAACGTTCCAGTGACGACGACCACCATTGGTCGAACGAAGAACCCGACTGGAACAAAGCAGCCAGTTTGAAGCGCTGATAAATTGGCGCGCTTGGGCTGGCAGGTAGGTACTTAGGAGGGCAGGCAACACATCAAGGGCAAAGGTTCTGGGCCCAGGGTGAAGATCCTGATCAATTTGCAGGTTGGTTCGGTCAGAGTAAGTGAGCTTCGCAACACCCTTTGCTTTCGATTCAAAGGCTGTGTTGACGCAAGGTTTACCTGGAAACCATCGAGGTGGTCGATCCCGCTTTGTCGGTGGAGGCTTCCTTTGGGAAGGCTGACCGGGGGGATGTGTTCGACCAGAATTGACTTTCAGCTTGGTACTAACGCCGCGGATACTAACGGATTGAACTGCTGAAGGGAAGTGTGTTAGCAAAATAGTTCTGAGAACGCCCTCATTCAAGGTCCGGATTGGCGCTCGGAAAAAGCCATGACCCGTAGACTTGCCCTGTATTAGCACAAATTCCGACCATTGGTAGTCACAGCTCATCGGGCCAACACCTGCCTGGATCACGGGTTTGCCAAGGTTTATCGCCATGTCAGGCAAAAAATGCGCCGAAACGGCGCATCGATATAACTGCCTCGAAGGGACTTGTGCACATAAGTCACGCAGGGTGTCACGCCGCTGTCATCATCCCTTCAAACGCAGTGGGTGCCTGTAACCAAAATTTAAGTCAATGAAAAACATCGCTTTTTTTTACTGGTGAAAAAATCGTCAGTTTGACTGCGGGCCCCATTCCATACGGCTTTGCGAGAGTTCAAGGGCGGTTGTCCACTGAGTTATCCACAGCTTCTGTGGATTGTCCCGAGCGCTTGCTCTAGGACGGGCGTGCCGGGTTTTTTTAGACTTTACCTGTAAGAAAAAAAGAGTAGAGTGGCGCGCCTTCCGATCTGCCCCACAGTGCTTTATGAAGTTTCGCTCAGTATCAGTCTCTACAACCTCCACACCTCCCAGTATTACCTCGCCCAAGCGCTTTTCGATGCGGGTGGCCGAGTGGCTGCTGGACAGCCCGCGCCTGGGCGAAAACCCCAACGTCAAACACTTCGCCGGACGATTGCTCAAGCAGCCAGCCCGTGAAGGGGTCGTGGCCGCGCAAAGCCGTCTCGGTCAGCTGATGTGCCGTGAATGCGGGAATGCCCGGGATCGCCGTATCGGTCAGGACCTTCTGCGTTCGGCCGCGCGGGCAGGGGATCGGCGCGCCCAGCAAGAACTGGGTCTGATCGAAGACTGAGCTGTCCAAGACCTGACGCCTTGGTTAACCTTCAAGCTTTATTTCATTGGCAGGAGTGGCTATGGCTATGGACTTGACCAGCGCATTGCTCGGTCTGGCGGGCGCTGCGCTGCCGTTACTGGTACTGGCCTGGCAACTTCAGCGGCGAGCGAGCACCACGCAGTCAGAGGTTGCACTGCTGGAAGAGCGTCTGGCCATGGCCCTTCTGGCTCAGGATGGATTGAACGCGCAACTCGAAGCCTGTCGCGATGAAATAGGTGATCTGGGCCAGGCCAACGCCGCCAAACAGGCAGACCTGGCCGCCCTACGCCGTGAAGTCGAACTGCTGCAGATCGAACGTGACGACGCACGCGACGCCGCCCACGCCTGGAATCTGGAACGCGCCGGCAAGGAGGCTGAGTTGCGCCGTCTGGACGCCCAGGCCGCTTCACTCAACGCCGAGCTGCGTGAGCAGCAGGAAAGCCATCAGCAGCGCCTCAACGACCTGCAGGGCTCGCGAGACGAGCTGCGAGCGCAGTTCGCGGAGCTGGCCGGCAAGATCTTCGACGAGCGCGAGCAGCGCTTTGCCGAATCCAGCCAACAACGTCTCGGTCAGTTGCTCGATCCGTTGAAGGAACGCATCCAGTCCTTCGAAAAACGCGTCGAAGAAAGTTATCAGGCAGAAGCCCGCGAACGTTTTTCCCTGGCCAAGGAACTGGAGCGGCTGCAACAGCTGAACCTGCGCCTGAGCGACGAAGCCACCAACCTGACCCGCGCCTTGAAAGGCCAGAAAACCCAAGGTAACTGGGGCGAGCTGATTCTTGAGCGAGTGCTTGAACACGCGGGCCTGGAGAAGGGGCGCGAGTACCAGACCCAGGTCAACCTCAAGGGGCCGGACGGTGAGCGTTTCCAGCCGGACGTGATCATTTATCTGCCGGGCGACAAACAGGTGGTGGTCGACTCCAAGGTCAGCCTCACGGCCTATCAGCAATACGTCGCGGCCGAAGACGATGCCATCGGCCAGATCGCCATCAAGCAGCACGTGCTGTCTCTGCGCACTCACGTCAAAGGGCTGGCCGGCAAGGATTACAAGCGTCTCGACGGTTTGCACAGCCTGGATTTCGTCCTGCTCTTCGTACCGATCGAAGCGGCGTTTTCCGCCGCATTGCAGGCTGAGCCGACGCTGTTTCAGGAGGCCTTCGATCGCAACATCGTGATCGTCAGCCCGACCACTTTGCTGGCGACCCTGCGCGTCATCGACAGCCTGTGGAAGCAGGAGCGCCAGAGCCAAAACGCCCGGGAAATCGCCGAGCGGGCCGGGTGGCTGTACGACAAGTTCGTGTTGTTCATCCAGGATCTGGATGAAGTCGGCAATCGCTTACAACAACTGGATAAAGCCTACAGCTCGGCGCGCAATAAGCTGACAGAAGGACGGGGCAATCTGGTCAGCCGCGCCGAGCAGCTCAAGTTGCTTGGCGCACGGGCGAGCAAGAGCCTGCCGGCAGACTTGCTGGAACGGGCGATGACGGATGTGGATGGGTTGGCCGAATTGCCGGAGTAAGCCGAAAAGCTTCGCGAGCAAGTCGGCAGTTGCACCACCACAAGACTCAAACCTGCCGCACTACAACGGCAAATGCCGACTCAGCAACGCCCGCAACGCCGCCGGTTTCACCGGTTTAGCCAGGTAATCCAGGCCCGCCGCATGCACCTGGGCCACCGTCTCCGGTCGCCCATCGGCGCTGATCACTACCCCTGGCACTGGCTCACCCAATCGGGTTCGCAGCCATGCCATCAGTTCGGTCCCGGTCTCGCCATCGTCCAGATGGTAATCCACCAGCGCCAATTGCGGTCGCATCCCGTCGCTGAGCAGTGCCGCGCATTCATCGCGGTTGCGCGCGGTCCAGACCTGACAACCCCAGCGCGTGAGCAAGCTGTTCATGCCGATCAGGATGCTGTCTTCGTTGTCGATGCACAGTACCTGCGAGCCGCTCAGCAATTTGCCATTGAGCTCGGCGACCTTGGTCGGGATCGCGGTTTGCGCCCGAGCCAACGGCACGCTGACGCTGAACACGCTGCCGCGCCCCGGCCAGGAGCGTACGCGCAAGGTATGACCGAGCACGCGACACAACCCGTCGGCGATCGCCAGGCCCAGTCCCAGGCCTTTCTCAGCCCGCGTCTGGTGGCTGTCGAGGCGTTTGAACTCTTCGAAAATGACCTGCTGTTTATCCAACGGAATGCCCGGACCACGGTCCCAGACTTCCAGACACAGCTCGCCCTTGCGTCGACGAACCCCTAGCAGCACTGGCCCTTTGGCGTAGCGGAAGGCATTGGTCAGGAAGTTCTGCAGGATTCGTCGCAACAGTTTGATGTCGCTGTCGACGCGCAACGCACTGCCCCTGACGCGGAATTTCAGTCCTTGGTCGAGGGCCAGCGCCTTGAACTCGGCACCGAGGACGTCGAACATCTCATTGAGCACGAACGGTTTGGGATCAGGGTTGATCTTGCCGTTTTCCAGGCGGGAAATGTCCAGCAGGTCGCTGATCAAGTCCTCGGCCGAGCGCAGTGAAGTGTCCAGATGATGGACGAGTTTCTGCGCCTCAGCGGAGAGGCCATCATCCTGGTGGGAAAGGGCGGCCGAGAACAGTCGCGCCGCGTTCAACGGTTGCATCAAGTCGTGGCTGACCGCCGCCAGGAAACGGGTTTTCGACTGGTTGGCCGATTCCGCGGTGCCCTTGGCTTCGGTCAAAGCGAGGTTGAGTTGCGACAGTTCGTGGGTCCGCTCGGTGACCCGTCGCTCCAGGCCCTCGTTGGCTTCGGTCAGCGCTTGCTCAGCCTCGCGGAACGCGGTGATGTCGGTGAAACTCATGACGAAACCGCCGCCTGGCATCGGGTTGCCGATCAGCTCGATCACACGGCCATTGGGAAAAAGTCTTTCAGAGGTGTGGGCGCGTCCCTGACGCATCCAGTGCAAGCGCCGTGCGACGTGCACTTCGGCTTCGCCGGGACCGCACAGGCCGCGCTCGGCGTTGTAGCGAATGATGTCGGCAATCGGCCGGCCAAGCCTGATCAGTCCATCCGGGTAGTTGAACAGCTCCAGATAGCGCCGGTTCCAGGCCACCAGTTTCAGCGACTGGTCGACCACACTGATGCCTTGGGTGATGTTCTCGATCGCGCCTTGCAGCAGTGCGCGGTTGAATTGCAGTACTTCCGAGGCTTCGTCGGCGATTCGGACGACGTCCTCGAGTTGCATTTCCCTACCTTCGATGGCGGCTTTTACCACCGCACGGGTCGAAGAAGCACCGAGCACACCGGCCAGCAAACGTTCGGTATGGGCGATCCATTCACCGTCGGCATTCTGGTTCGGGTTGAAGCCTTTGCCCTGACGGTAGGCGAAGCGGATAAAACTCTGACGGGCGCGTTCTTCGCCGACGAAGCGTGCGGCCAGCTGCAACAAATCGTCGATCTGCACCGACAGCATCGAACGGGCGCTGGGGCGGGCGCTGATTTCCTGACCGATGAAGCGACCCGCCTGCCAATGTTCCGAAACCCTCGTGCGCGACAGCACCGACACCCAGGCGAACAGCGTGAAGTTGGCCGCCAGCGACAACATCACGCCTTGGGTCAGCGGGGTGAGCGGCAAGTTCAGCGGGTTGCTGTGCAGCCAGGCCAGCCCCGGGAAGCTGCTCAAGGACAAACCGAGGCTGTTGGCGGCAATCGGCAGGATCAAGGTGTAGAACCACAGGAATGTCCCAGCGGCGAGACCGGCGAACACCCCGCGACGATTGGCCTGTTTCCAGTACAACGCGCCGAGCATGGCCGGGGCCAGTTGGGTCACGGCGGCGAAGGCGATCTGACCGATGGTCGCCAGGCTCGCCGTCGAGCCGAGCAGGCGATAACTGACGTAGGCCAGCAGCAGAATCACCACAATGCTTACTCGGCGCACCGAGAGCATCCACTGGCGGAACACTTCGAACGGCCGCTCGGCGTTGTTGCGCCGCAGCAGCCATGGCAACAGCATGTCGTTGGAGACCATGGTCGACAACGCCACGCTGGCGACAATCACCATGCCGGTCGCCGCCGAGGCGCCACCGATAAACGCCAGCATCGCCAGGGCAGGATGGGCTTGAGCCAGCGGCAGGCTGATGACAAAAGAGTCCGGCAGCACCGAACTCGGCAGCAGCATCTGACCGGCGAGGGCGATAGGAACGACGAACAGCGCTGCCAGCGCCAGATAGGCTGGAAACACCCATTTGGCCAGGCGCAGATCCTGGGGGTCGATGTTTTCCACCACGGTCACATGGAACTGCCGGGGCAGGCAGATGATTGCCATCATTGCCACGCCGGTCTGCACCACCATCGACGGCCAGTTGATGGTTTCCTTCCAATACTCTTCGAGGCGCGGGGCGAGCATGGCCTGGTCGAACAGGTCGTCGAAACCGTCGTACAGGCCGTAGGTCACGAACGCGCCGACCGCGAGAAAGGCAAATAACTTGACCAGGGATTCGAACGCAATCGCCAGCACCATGCCGCGGTGGTGTTCCGTGGCGTCGAGGTTGCGGGTGCCGAAGACGATGGTGAACAGCGCCAGCACCAGCGACACGATCAATGCCGTGTCCTGGGCGCGTGTGCCCATGGCGTCGGCACCGGCGCCGATCAGCAAGTTCACCCCGAGCACGATGCCCTTGAGTTGCAGCGCGATGTAGGGCAACACGCCGACCAGGCAGATCAGCGCCACCACCACCGCCAGCGACTGGGATTTGCCATAACGCGCGGCGATGAAGTCGGCAATGGAGGTAATGTTTTCCTGCTTGCTGATCATCACCATTTTTTGCAGGACCCACGGCGCGCACACCAGCAGCAGAATCGGCCCGAGGTAGATCGGCAGGAACGACCAGAGTTGTTCGGCGGCCTGGCCCACGGCGCCAAAGAAGGTCCAGCTGGTGCAATAGACGGCCAGCGACAGGCTATACACCCAGGCGCGCACTCGCGGCGGCAACGGTGTGCTGCGACGGTCGCCGTAGAAGGCGATGGCGAACATGATGGCCATATAGGCCAGGGCGACGGCGGCGATCAGCCCGCTGGACAGCGACATGGGAACTCCAGACAAAAGACACCCGGGACTCCCGCCCGGACAGACAGTCTCGCACGATGGCAGGGGTTAGTCAGTGTCGACCAAGGTCGCGGCGTGGCGGGGTGTCGCAGGCGGTGTGCCAGTTGGATCTTGGGTGTTTTTTCCGGCCCCTTCGCGAGCAAGCCCGCTCCCACATTGGATCTGTGTCGTTCACAAATCCCCTGTGGGAGCGGGCTTGCTCGCGAAGGCGGCCTTACTGATTCAGCGCAATCTCGATCAACCGATGCAACTCCTCAACCTCCAGCGGCGCTGCCGAGAACAGGATGCGAAACACCGTCGGCGCCGCCACCAGGTTGATCAGCCGATCAACGTTCGGCTTCGGCTGATCGGGGTAACGATCCAGAATCGTCTGCAACTGCCCGCCAATGATTGTCGCGCAAAGGGCCGGCGTGGTGCTGCATTGCACGTCGCGCAACATGTTGCGGCCGGGTTCGGAACTCATTTCGTCCAGATACTGCTCGGCCCAGGCGCGCACGTCACCGCGCAGGCTGCCGGTATTGGCCGGCTCGCTCTCGGGGCGCATGCGGGCGAGGGCGACGTCCGCCAACAACACCGACAAATCGCCCCAGCGCCGGTAGATGGTCGACGGCGTGACGCCGGCGCGCGCGGCGATTTGCGGGACGGTCACAGTGGTGCGGTCCTGCTCTTCGAGGAGATCGCGGACTGCCGAGTGAACCGACTCTTGCACCCGGGCGCTGCGGCCACCCGGGCGTAAACCTTCTTTAATAGCCATGCATCGGACCTTAACACAAAGAATTTGCTTTAAGCGTTGGTCAGTAGCACACTCCGCAAAAGCAAAAAGTTAGCTTTTGCGGAGTATGCTCAATGTCCAGTTCAACGTCTAATCGTTCAAGCCTCTGGTTCCTGGCGATCACCTTACTCAGTTTTCTTGCGGCGTCCACGGCGCCGACGCCGTTGTATCACCTGTACCAGGAACACCTGCAATTCTCGGCAGCGACCCTGACCCTGATTTTCGGCGTGTACGCGATCAGCTTGCTGGCGGCATTGCTCACGGTCGGTTCGCTCTCGGATTACCTGGGGCGCAAACCGGTGATCTTCACTGCTGTGATGTTGAACATGCTGGCGATGCTACTGTTTATCAATGCAGACAGTGTCGCCTGGTTGATCAGTGCAAGAGTGCTTCAAGGTTTTGCTACGGGGATGGCCACTGCCGTACTGAGTGCGGCGCTGTTGGACACCGATCGTCAGCAAGGGCCGCTGGTCAACAGTGTGGCGCCGTTGCTGGGCATGGCGGCGGGCGCGATGGGCTGCGGCTTGTTGGCTGAGTTTGCACCCCTGCCGTTGCAGTTGACCTATTGGGTGCTGTTCGCTCTATTTGTGATGCAAGCGCTGTACGTCTGGCGTTTACCGGAAAGCGTCAGCCCCCAACCGGGAGCCTGGGCTTCGTTGCGCCCGACACTGCATGTGCCGATCCAGGCGCGACGTGCGTTGTGGCTGGTGCTGCCGATCAACATCTCGGTGTGGGCGCTCGGTGGTTTTTACGCTTCGCTGGCGCCGTCTCTGGTGCGCACGGCCACCGGATCGACCTCAAATCTGATTGGCGGTGCGACGGTGGCCGTGTTGACGGTGACCGGCGCGTTGATGATCTACACCCTGCGCGATCGGCCGGCCGACAAGGTCTTGCGCTTGGGCGGCAGTCTGCTGCCCGCCGGTGTCGCGCTGATTCTGCTGGCGGTGCACAGCGCCAGCCTGCCACTGTTTTTCGTCGGGACACTGGTGGCCGGATGCGGTTTCGGCGCCGGTTTCCTCGGTGCATTGCGCAGCGTCGTGCCGCTGGCCTTACCCCATGAACGGGCAGGGTTGATGTCGGCTTACTACGTGCTCAGTTATCTGGCGTTCTGCTTGCCGTCGTTGCTTGCCGGGAACTTGACCCGGACCTTCGGGCTGGTGGCCACCACCGATGGTTACGGTGCGGTGCTGATTACGCTCTCGGTCGGCGCTTTGTTCGCGTTGATGCGTCAGCAGTCCATGAAAGTCTGTGGCGTCGATGTTCGATGACCGTTAGCCTTGGCTCCGCCCTGCCTTTCGACGGACCGACGCATGAAAATCATCCGCAGCAAATCCTTCACCGCTGACCGTGCCTGGGGCGCTTTGGACATCGCCAACATGAATGGCATCACCACGCGTTTGCACTGGACCGATCAGCCCTATAAATGGCACATCAATGATGGGCAAGAAGTGTTCGTGGTATTGGATGGCGTTGTGCAGATGCGCTATCGCGAAGCAGGTCAGGAGAAAGAAGTGGAGTTGGGCGTAGGCGATATCTTCTATGCCGACGTCGGAACCGAACACGTAGCCCATCCGCAGGGTGCGGCAAGAATCCTGGTGATCGAAACTGAAGGCAGCGTCTGACGCTATATCTGTAAAACAGATAACAGTTAGAGATATTACACGTTATATCGATATTCGATTCGGATCTACCATGGGCTCCACCTCAACAGAGGACAGGAGTTTGCCATGACATGCCCCAACACTGCCCCAGCCGGTTTCAAACCCTTCAGTCATTTGCAGCACCCGCGTGAAGTCATCCGCCAGTTCACGCCGAACTGGTTCGCCGCCACCATGGGCACCGGCGTGCTGGCGTTAGCGTTGGCGCAGCTGCCTGGCGCCAATGCCGGTTTGCACGCAATTGCCGAAGCCCTTTGGCTGTTCAATATCGTGCTGTTCGTTTTGTTCACGGCGCTATACGCGGCGCGTTGGGCGTTGTTTTTCGATGAGGCGCGGCGGATTTTCGGTCACTCCACGGTCTCGATGTTTTTCGGCACGATCCCCATGGGCCTGGCGACCCTCATTAATGGCTTCCTGGTGTTCGGTCTGCCGCGTTGGGGCGAGGGCGTGATTCATCTCGCCGAGGTGCTGTGGTGGCTGGATGTGGCGATGTCTGTGGCGTGCGGCGTGCTGATTCCCTACCTGATGTTCACCCGTCAGGAGCACAGCATCGACCAGATGACCGCCGTCTGGCTGTTGCCGGTGGTGGCGGCAGAAGTGGCGGCCGCCAGCGGTGGTCTGCTGGCGCCGCACCTGGTCGATGCCCATTCGCAACTGGTGGTGCTGGTAACCAGCTACGTGCTTTGGGCGTTTTCCCTACCGGTGGCGTTCAGCATTCTGACCATTCTGTTGCTGCGCATGGCGTTGCATAAATTGCCCCACGAAAACATGGCCGCCTCCAGTTGGCTGGCGTTGGGGCCGATCGGCACCGGGGCGCTGGGCATGTTGTTGCTGGGCGCCGACGCGCCGGCGATCTTTGCGGCCAACGGTCTGCCGGGCATCGGTGAAATCGCCGCCGGGCTGGGGTTGGTGGCCGGGATCACCCTGTGGGGCTTTGGTCTGTGGTGGATGCTGATCGCGGTGCTCATCACCCTGCGTTACCTGCGCGTCGGTATTCCGTTCAATCTCGGCTGGTGGGGTTTTACCTTCCCGTTGGGCGTCTATTCCCTGGCGACATTGAAACTGGCCAGCACCTTGATCCTGACGTTTTTCAGTGCCTTCGGCTGCGTGCTGGTGGTGTTGCTGGCGGTAATGTGGCTGATCGTCGCCAAACGGACAGTGCAGGGCGCCTGGCGGGGCGAGTTATTTGTCTCACCGTGCATTGCAGGATTAAACAAATAACCTGCAAAGTTTAGGTAATGTGTGGCCTGGATCGTCGTTGGATATTCCAATAACTGCATCCACGCCACTCTCTACCCAACATCAGGGACACATGGAAGATGAGTCACCCCTCACAGTTCACCTTGCTTCGCACCCGGCGCTTCCTGCCGTTCTTCGTCACGCAGTCGCTTGGGGCGTTCAACGACAACATCTTCAAGCAGTCGCTGATTCTCGCCATTCTCTACAAGTTGACGATCGACGGTGACCGCTCGATTTGGGTCAACCTGTGTGCGCTGTTGTTCATCCTGCCGTTCTTCCTGTTCTCGGCACTGGCCGGGCAGTTCGGGGAGAAGTTCGCCAAGGACGCGCTGATTCGTCTGATCAAGCTCGGGGAAATCGCCATCATGGCGGTCGGCGCGGTCGGTTTCATGTTCGATCACCTGTCGCTGATGCTGGTGGCGCTGTTTGCCATGGGCACTCACTCGGCGCTGTTCGGGCCGGTGAAATACTCGATCCTGCCCCAGGCCTTGCGTGACGAAGAGCTGGTGGGTGGCAACGGTCTGGTGGAAATGGGCACCTTCCTGGCGATCCTCGCCGGGACCATCGGTGCCGGGATCATGATGTCCTCCAGTCATTACGCGCCGATCGTCTCCACGGCGATCGTCGGTGTTGCGGTGCTCGGCTATCTGGCCAGCCGCAGCATTCCACGGGCCGCGGCCGCCTCCCCGGAAATGCGCCTGAACTGGAACATTTTCAGCCAGTCCTGGGCCACGTTGAAGCTGGGCTTGGGGCAGACTCCGGCGGTGTCACGCTCGATTGTCGGCAACTCGTGGTTCTGGTTTGTCGGGGCGATTTATCTGACGCAGATCCCGGCCTATGCCAAGGAGTGGATGCACGGCGACGAAACCGTGGTGACGCTGATTCTTACGGTGTTCTCGGTCGGTATCGCACTCGGTTCGATGCTTTGCGAGAAACTGTCCGGCCGCAAAGTCGAAATCGGTCTGGTGCCGTTCGGCTCTTTCGGTCTGACCGTGTTTGGTTTGCTGCTGTGGTGGCATTCCGGTGGAATTCCGGACAGCGTTGCAGGCCATGGCTGGATCGAAGTCCTGGGTTTTGGCCATGCCTGGCTGGTGCTGATCGACATTCTGGGGCTTGGGGTGTTCGGCGGTTTCTACATCGTGCCGCTCTACGCGTTGATTCAGTCGCGTACCCCCGAGAACGAGCGGGCGCGGGTGATTGCCGCCAACAATATTCTCAATGCGCTGTTCATGGTGGTCTCGGCGATTGTCTCGATCGTCTTGCTGAGCATGGTCAAGCTGTCGATCCCGCAGCTGTTCCTGGTGGTGTCGCTGCTGAACATCGGCGTCAACGCTTACATCTTCAGCATCGTCCCCGAGTTCAGCATGCGCTTCATGATCTGGCTGCTCAGCCATTCCATGTACCGCGTGGAGCATCGCAATCTGCAGCTGATTCCCGATGAAGGCGCGGCGTTGCTGGTGTGCAATCACGTGTCGTTCGTCGACGCCTTGCTGATTGGCGGCGCGGTGCGTCGGCCGATTCGCTTTGTGATGTATTACAAGATCTACAACTTGCCAGTGCTGAACTTCATCTTCCGCACAGCCGGGACCATTCCGATCGCCGGGCGTCAGGAAGACATTCAGATCTACGAAAAAGCCTTCACGCGCATTGCTCAGTATCTGAAAGATGGCGAGTTGGTTTGCATCTTCCCGGAGGGCAAATTGACTGCCGATGGCGAGATCAACGAGTTCAAGGGCGGGCTGACGCGGATTCTCGAAGAGACGCCGGTGCCGGTGATTCCGTTGGCATTGCAGGGGTTGTGGGGGAGTTTCTTCAGCCGCGATCCGCAAAAGGGCGTGTTTCGCCGGTTGTGGTCACGGGTGACGCTGGTGGCAGGTCCTGCGGTGTCGGTTGAGGCGGCAGAGCCAGCCAGGTTGCAAGGGATGGTGGGGGAATTGCGCGGCGCAGTACGCTGATTCCTGTCGTGGCGGGCCGCTAACCCAGCGTGCCCGCTCCGGGCATTCAGCCCGCCATTGCCAACCGGTTACGTCCCTCGCGCTTGGCCACATACAACGCACTGTCGGCCCGTCGCAACAGGCTTTCGGCAGATTCGCCGGGCAATAGCGTCGAGCAGCCAAGGCTGACCGTCAGCTCGGTCACATGGCCATCGGCCAAATAATCCTCTGCCTGCACTGCAAATCGTAGCCGTTCGCCAACCATGGCTGCGGCCTCACGACTCGTGTTGGACAGCAGGATCAGGAACTCTTCGCCACCAAAGCGGAAGACCATGTCCACGTTGCGCAACTGGTTTTTGATCGAGGCTGCAACGGCCTTGAGCACGTCATCGCCGGCGCTGTGTCCGTGGTTGTCGTTGATGCGTTTGAAGTGGTCGATGTCCAGCATCAGCAGCGACAAGGGTTGCAGATGTCGACGCGACATCTCGATTTCCCGTTTCAGGGTCTGATCCATGGCAATGCGGTTGCCGGTGCCCGTCAGCGGATCGCGCAAGGCGCTTTGGGTGGCGGCGCGGTAGAGCAGGGCATTGCGCATCGGATACAGCAATGCTGACAGCAGTGACTCGAGATTGCCTTGTTCCTGCTCACTGAAACGCTGATTGCGGCGGAATACCAGTTCGCCCAGATTCTCGCCTTCGTGGCTGAGGCTGTAGCTGATCGAGTGATGGCCGCGCAGGCCGAACTCCAGGCGCAAGTCGCTGGCCGGATGCTCGTACGTCAAGGCGTCAAGCGGTACTAGTCGCTGAATCTCACGGAAGAACAGCCCGAGAATGCGTTGCGGCTCAAGACTGGTTTGCAGCTGCAGACTGAGTTGCTGGCGCAGTTGCGAAAGGCTGACGGGCCTCTCGATGAGGGTAGGCTGCTGACCAAAGCCCAGGCGTTGCAATTTGGCGCTATCGAAGTCAATTGCGTTGGTCTGGGAAGGTGATTTCATATGGCGTGCACCCCTAAGCAGTAAGGCTGTCTTACAGGCTGGGTGAGAGCGGCTTTGGGCTGCGCGTCATACTGGTCCATCAGTCCCGTAGGACATTTGGCCCAAGTTTAGTCCGCTTTGCCGACGATAAGTAATCTGTCGGCTCAGGCGTCCGCCCGTTTGCTTTCACACTGCGTGTCTGAGCAAATTTAGAGCGAAAGTCGTGCCATTCAGTTCAGTCGGATAAAAAACGTTTTAAATCAAAGAGTTGAAGCTGTTGATGAGGGGTGTTGCCGGGTTTTGTGACAGTTGGTTGACGTGTGATGGGGATGGTTGCGACGCATTTGTATGCCGCGGCGGGAAGCCGTCGCGGCACAAAAGCGACGCGCGGGCGTTACTGAGCGTTGAACGCCTGGCCATTGATGCCGGTGCTGTCCGGACCCATCAGGTAGAGGTAGACCGGCATGATCTCCTCGGGCGTCGGGTTGTTCAGCGGATTTTCCCCCGGGTAAGCCTGGGCGCGCATGCTGGTGCGGGTGGCGCCCGGGTTGATGCTGTTGGAGCGCACCGGTGCCACGGTGTCGACTTCGTCAGCCAGGGTTTGCATCAAGCCTTCGGTGGCGAACTTGGACACGCCGTAAGCGCCCCAATACGCACGCCCCTTGCGGCCGACGCTGCTGGAGGTGAACACCACCGAGGCGTCCTGGGACAGCTTGAGCAGCGGCAGCAGGGTGCTGGTGAGCATGAACATGGCGTTGACGTTGACTTGCATGACACGCATGAAGTTTTCGCCGGACAGCTGCTCGATCGGCGTACGCGGGCCAATGATCGACGCGTTGTGCAGCAAACCGTCGAGATGGCCGAATTCGGTTTCGATCATCGCTGCCAGCTCATCGTATTGATGGGGCAGGGCGGTTTCCAGGTTGAACGGGATCACGGCCGGCTGTGGATGGCCGGCGGCTTCGATTTCGTCGTAGACCTGGGTCAGGTTGGCTTCGGTCTTGCCCAGCAACAGCACAGTGGCGCCGTGCGCGGCAAAGGTTTTCGCGGCGGCAGCGCCGATGCCACGGCCAGCGCCGGTGACCAGGATGACCCGGTCCTTGAGCAATTCTGGGCGGGCGGAATAATCAAACATGAAAAACCTCACAACAATTCAATAGGCAGGCATCGCACTTGTGGCGAGAGAGCTTCTGTGGCGAGGGGATTTATCCCCGTTCGGCTGCGCAGCAGTCGTAAATCATTGAATGCCGCATATCTGACTCACCGCAATGACCGGTTTGGGGCCGCTTCGCGGCCCAACGGGGATAAATCCCCTCGCCACAAAAGCATCTTGCAGCCAGTCAGGTCAGCAGCTACACAGCGCGCTATCAAGGACCTTGCGCAACTCCAGCGGATGATCGACCACCACATCCGCGCCCCAATGCCGCGGGTTATCCTCCGGATGAATGTAGCCATAGGTCACCGCGGCCGTTCTGGTGCCGGCATCGCGACCGGATTCGATATCGCGCAAGTCATCACCCACAAACAACACGCTGGCCGGATCGAGGTCGAGCATCTTGCACGCGAGGATCAACGGCTCGGGGTCCGGTTTGCTGTTCTTCACATGGTCCGGGCAGATCAACAACGCCGAGCGCTCGGCCAGGCCAAGCTGCTGCATGATCGGCTCGGCGAACCGCAGCGGCTTGTTGGTGACCACGCCCCAGATCAGGTTGGCCTTTTCGATGTCGGCCAGCAGTTCGCCCATGCCGTCGAAGAGTTTGCTGTGAACCGCGCAACCGGCGAGGTAACGCTCGAGGAACTCCAGGCGCAATTCCTCGAAACCCGGTGTTTCCGGGTCCATGGAGAAGGTCACCGCGACCATCGCCTTGGCGCCGCCGGAGATCTCGTCGCGAATGTGTTTGTCGTTCATCGGCGGCAAGCCGCGATCGGCGCGCATCGCCTGACAGATCGCAATAAAGTCCGGCGCGGTGTCGAGCAGGGTGCCGTCCATGTCGAAAAGAACTGCTCTGATACGCATCGGCTTACTCCTCGCGCAGGGTCTGGATCATGTAGTTGACGTCCACGTCGGAGGCCAGTTTGTAGTGCTTGGTCAGCGGGTTGTAGGTCAGGCCGATGATGTCCTTGACGGTCAGGCCGGCCATGCGGCTCCAGGCACCCAGCTCGGACGGGCGGATGAATTTTTTGAAATCGTGGGTGCCGCGCGGCAGCAGCTTCATGATGTATTCCGCGCCGACGATGGCGAACAGGTACGCCTTCGGGTTGCGGTTGATGGTGGAGAAGAACACCTGGCCACCGGGCTTGACCATACGGAAGCAAGCGCGGATCACCGAGGACGGGTCCGGCACGTGCTCGAGCATTTCCAGGCACGTGACCACGTCGAACTGCTCGGGCATTTCTTCAGCCAGCGCTTCGGCGGTGATCTGCCGGTATTCGACGCTCACGCCGGATTCCAGTTGATGCAGTTGCGCGACCGCCAGCGGCGCTTCGCCCATGTCGATACCCAAGACGGTAGCGCCGCGCTGGGCCATGGCTTCGCTGAGAATGCCGCCGCCGCAACCGATATCGAGGACTTTCTTGCCGGCCAGGTTGACCCGTTCGTCAATCCAGTTGACCCGCAGCGGGTTGATGTCGTGCAGCGGTTTGAACTCGCTTTCGCGGTCCCACCAGCGATGGGCCAGGGCTTCGAATTTGGCGATTTCGGCGTAG
The DNA here is from genome assembly GCF_003254125.1 of Pseudomonas sp. 478. Classification (NCBI taxonomy): domain Bacteria; kingdom Pseudomonadati; phylum Pseudomonadota; class Gammaproteobacteria; order Pseudomonadales; family Pseudomonadaceae; genus Pseudomonas; species Pseudomonas sp. 478. The sequence goes on along the minus strand of NZ_QKZG01000007.1, from coordinate 318,040 downwards.
TCGACGTTGCTCATGGTTAAGTCCTCTAAAACTTGAAAAATCCTGTTGCCCCGGTGGTAAGTCCGGGGTGCTTACGATTCGGTATGGCCGCTGATGCGCTGGCCCCACGCCTTGGCGGTGACGCAGAGTTGTTCTTCGTCCAGACGAGTCAGGCGGCGGTCGTCGAGCAGTTGCTTGCCGGCGACCCAAAGGTGTTTCACGCAATCACGGCCGGTGGCATATATAAGCTGCGAAACCGGGTCGTAGACCGGTTGCTGCGCCAGGCCGGAGAGGTCGAACGCGACGATGTCTGCCGCTTTGCCGACTTCCAGCGATCCCGTTTCGGATTCAATGCCCAGCGCGCGGGCGCCATTGAGCGTGGCCATGCGCAGGGCGCGATGGGCATCCAGCGCGGTGGCCGAGCCGGCGACGGCTTTGGCCAATAAGGCGGCGGTGCGGGTTTCGCCGAGTAAGTCCAGGTCATTGTTGCTGGCCGAGCCATCGGTGCCGACCGCCACATTGACGCCAGCCTGCCATAAGCGCTCCACCGGGCAGAACCCGCTGGCCAGCTTCAGGTTCGACTCCGGGCAATGAATCACGTTGGTGTTACTTTCTACCAGCAACACCAGGTCTTCATCGCTGATCTGAGTCATGTGGACGGCCTGAAAGCGCGGCCCCAGCAAGCCCAGGCGCCCAAGGCGGGCCAACGGGCGCTCGCCGCGCTGCTCGACGGACTGCTGCACTTCATAAGCCGTTTCATGCACGTGCATATGGATCGAGGCGTCCAACTCTTCGGTGATCACCCGGATTTTTTCCAGGTTCTCGTCGCCCACGGTGTAGGGTGCATGGGGGCCGAAGGTGACTTTGATACGCTCGTGGTGCTTGAGATCGTTGAACAGTTCGACGCCCTGACGAATGGCTTCATCCGCCGTGCTGGCACCCGGGATCGGGAAATCGAGGATCGGAATGGCGATTTGCGCACGGATGCCGCTGTTATGGACGCGCTCGCTGGCAACCTTCGGGAAGAAATACATGTCAGAGAAGCAGGTGATGCCACCTTTGATCTGCTCGGCGATCGCCAGGTCAGTGCCGTCACGTACGAAAGCTTCATCGACCCACTTGGCTTCGGCCGGCCAGATGTGGTTTTCCAGCCAGGCCATCAGGGGCAGATCATCGGCCAGGCCACGGAACAGCGTCATCGCCGCATGACCGTGGGCATTGATCAAGCCGGGGCAGAGCAACATGTCCGGCAATTCGCGGACTTCGATTGCGTTAAGCTTCAGCGCAGCCGAGCGTGGGCCGATGAATACGATGCGTCCGTCGCGGATGCCCAGGGCGTGCTCTTTGAGGACAACGCCAGCGGGTTCGACGGGTACCAGCCAGGTCGGCAGCAATAGCAAGTCGAGCGCAGCGGCAGTGTTCGGCATCGAGAATCGGTTCCAGAGCTTTTGTAAAGGATGGCGAAGTATACCCGAGCGTCTTCGCGGGGGGATCGCTATAATCGACGGCTTTTGTTCATGTGTGCGGGGTGAGGGATGCGCGATCGACTGTTGGCTGCGGAGAAAGTAAAGGCCATCGATTGGCGTGATGGCGCCCTTTACCTGCTGGATCAGCGTATTTTGCCGTTCGAGGAAACCTGGATCGCCTACACCAGCGCTGCTGGCGTGGCCGAGGCCATTCGTTCGATGGTGGTGCGCGGCGCGCCGGCGATTGGCATCAGTACCGCCTATGGCGTTGTGCTGGCGGCCCGCGCGCGGTTTGCCGAGGGCGGTGACTGGCAAGCGGCGCTGGAAGAGGATTTCGCGCTGCTGGCCGATTCCCGTCCGACCGCGGTCAACCTGTTCTGGGCCCTGGGCCGCATGCGCGACCGGCTTGAACGTCTGAAGGATCACGCCGATCCGATAGCGGTGCTGGAGGCGGAGGCTATCGCCATTCATGAGAGTGATCGCGAAGCCAACCTGACCATGGCGCAACTGGGCGTGGACCTGATCCGCAAGCACCAGGGCAACGCCCAGGCGATCCTGACTCACTGCAACACCGGCGCACTGGCCACCGGCGGCTTTGGCACGGCGCTTGGTGTCATTCGTGGCGCGTTCATAGAGGGTATGGTCGAACGCGTCTACGCCAACGAAACCCGTCCATGGCTGCAAGGTTCGCGATTGACCGCATGGGAACTGTCCAACGAAGGCATCCCCGTCACACTCAATGCCGACTCCGCCGCCGCCCACATCATGAAGACCAAGGGCATTACCTGGGTGATCGTCGGCGCTGACCGGATCACCGCCAATGGCGACGTGGCCAACAAGATCGGCACCTATCAGCTGGCGGTGAACGCCATGCACCACGGCGTGCGCTTCATGGTGGTGGCGCCGAGTTCGACCATCGACATGAACCTGGCCAGCGGTGATGACATTCCGATTGAAGAGCGCGATGGTCGCGAGTTGCTGGAAGTCGGCGGCAAGCGGGTCGGGGCGGATGTCGATGCGTTCAACCCGGTGTTCGACGTGACCCCGGCTGACTTGATCGATGCGATCATCACCGAAAAAGGCATCGTCGAGCGCCCGGACACCGCGAAAATGGCGCAGTTGATGTGCCGCAAGCGTCTGCATTAGATTTCTGGCGCCTGATAAATCGCCTTCGCGAGCAAGCCCGCTCCCACATTTGACCGATTTCTCAAGTTAGACACGGTCGAGTGTGGGAGCGGGCTTGCTCGCGAAGAGGCCCTCACAGCCACCAAACAACCCTATTCACTTCGAAATTCTTCAATCAAAAAGCCTCTAAGCCTCTCTCGTCCCCTTTCAGCCTGTCACCGGTCAACTAACTACACTCCATGCGCATCAGGGGGATAGGTGCGTGGCGGCTCTTGTGATAACATCCGGCGGTTTCCAAGGTAGCCCGATGTGGCTGCCTTTACTGCGCAGATCCATGGCATAACTCGTTGATTTGTCGTAAGTCGGTGCATGGCACTCAGCCTGCAGCGGCGAGCTTCGTTCGTCCCATATGGATGTGACGAAGTTTCACCAGAAAAAGGAATCAGGCTTCTCATGGGCGAACTGGCCAAAGAAATCCTCCCGGTCAATATCGAAGACGAGCTGAAGCAGTCCTACCTCGACTACGCGATGAGCGTAATTGTCGGGCGGGCACTGCCGGATGCGCGCGATGGCTTGAAGCCCGTGCACCGGCGTGTGCTGTTCGCGATGAGCGAGCTGGGCAACGACTTCAACAAGCCGTACAAGAAATCTGCCCGTGTTGTCGGTGACGTGATCGGTAAGTATCACCCTCACGGTGATACCGCGGTGTACGACACCATCGTTCGGATGGCGCAGCCATTCTCGCTGCGTTACCTGCTGGTAGACGGTCAGGGCAACTTCGGTTCCGTGGACGGCGACAACGCCGCCGCCATGCGATACACCGAAGTGCGCATGACCAAGCTGGCGCACGAGCTGCTGGCTGACCTGCACAAAGAAACCGTGGACTGGGTGCCGAACTACGACGGCACCGAAATGATCCCGGCGGTCATGCCGACCCGTATTCCCAACCTGTTGGTCAACGGCTCCAGCGGTATCGCCGTGGGCATGGCGACCAACATCCCGCCGCACAACCTCGGTGAAGTCATCGACGGTTGCCTGGCGCTCATCGACAACCCTGAGTTGACCATCGATGAGCTGATGCAATACATCCCTGGTCCGGACTTCCCGACCGCTGCGATCATCAACGGTCGCGCCGGCATCATCGAAGCCTACCGCACCGGTCGTGGCCGCATTTACATGCGCGCCCGCTCGATAATCGAAGACATCGACAAGGTCGGTGGCCGTCAGCAGATCGTCATCACCGAACTCCCTTACCAGCTGAACAAGGCCCGTCTGATCGAGAAGATCGCCGAGCTGGTAAAAGAGAAGAAGCTCGAAGGCATCACCGAACTGCGCGACGAGTCCGACAAGGACGGTATGCGCGTCGTGATCGAGCTGCGTCGCGGCGAAGTGCCTGAGGTGATTCTCAACAACCTCTACGCCCAGACCCAGCTGCAAGCGGTGTTCGGTATCAACATCGTCGCGCTGATCGACGGCCGTCCGCGGATCCTGAACCTCAAGGACCTGCTGGAAGCCTTCGTTCGTCACCGTCGCGAAGTCGTTACCCGCCGTACCGTGTTCGAACTGCGTAAAGCCCGCGAACGTGGCCACATTCTGGAAGGTCAAGCGGTTGCCCTGTCGAACATCGACCCGGTCATCGCCCTGATCAAAGCCTCGCCAACGCCGTCGGAAGCCAAGGAAGCGCTGATCAAGACGGCGTGGGAATCCTCCGCCGTGGTCGCGATGGTTGAGCGTGCCGGTGCCGATTCGTGCCGTCCAGAGACCCTGGACCCGCAATACGGTTTGCGCGAAGGCAAGTACTTCCTGTCGCCGGAACAGGCGCAAGCCATTCTGGAACTGCGTCTGCACCGCCTGACCGGTCTGGAACACGAAAAGCTGCTGGCCGAGTATCAAGAGATCCTCAACCAGATCGGCGAACTGATCCGCATCCTCAGCAGCGCCACGCGCCTGATGGAAGTGATCCGCGAAGAGCTGGAAGTGATCCGCGCCGAATACGGCGACGTGCGCCGCACCGAGATTCTCGATGCCCGTCTCGACCTGACCCTGGGTGACATGATCCCGGAAGAAGAGCGCGTCGTGACCATTTCCCACGGTGGCTACGCCAAGACCCAGCCATTGGCTGCGTACCAGGCTCAGCGTCGTGGCGGTAAAGGCAAATCGGCTACCGGCGTCAAGGATGAGGACTACATCGCTCACCTGCTGGTTGCCAACAGCCACACCACGCTGCTGCTGTTCTCCAGCAAAGGTAAAGTGTACTGGCTGAAAACCTACGAAATCCCGGAAGCGTCCCGCGCTGCCCGTGGTCGTCCGCTGGTCAACCTGCTGCCGCTGGACAGTGATGAATACATCACCACCATGCTGCCGGTCGACGAATACACCGAAGGTCACTTCATCTTCATGGCCACTGCCAAAGGCACCGTGAAGAAGACCCCGCTGGAATCCTTCAGCCGTCAACGCAGCGTCGGTCTGATCGCGCTGGAGCTGGATGAAGGCGATGTGCTGATTTCTGCTTCCATTACCGATGGCAGTCGCGAAGTCATGCTGTTCTCCGACGGCGGCAAGGTCACTCGCTTCAAGGAAACCGACGTTCGCGCCATGGGCCGTACCGCTCGCGGTGTCCGCGGCATGCGTCTGCCGGAAGGCCAGAAGCTGATTTCCATGCTGATCCCGGAAGAAGGCAGCCAGATCCTCACCGCTTCGGCCCGTGGTTTCGGCAAGCGCACGGCGATCACCGAGTTCCCAGAGTACAAACGTGGCGGTCAGGGCGTTATCGCCATGGTCAGCAACGACCGTAACGGCCGTCTGGTCGGTGCAGTCCAGGTGCTCGATGGCGAGGAAATCATGCTGATCTCCGACCAGGGCACCCTGGTGCGTACTCGTGTCGACGAAGTCTCCAGTCTGGGTCGTAATACCCAGGGCGTGACCCTCATCAAGCTGGCCAGCGATGAAACGCTGGTAGGTCTGGAGCGGGTTCAGGAGCCGTCGGAAGTCGAAGGCGAAGAGCTGGAAGAAGGTGAAGAGGGTGCAGTGTTCGACGGCGAAGTCGTAATCGACGACGTTGTCGAAGACCAGCAACTCGACGCCGCAGCCGACGAAGAACCGCAGGAATAAGCGGACAGACAGGGGGCGGATGAGAATTCGCCCCCTTGTTGTTTGTCCCTTGAGAATATTTCGACACCCACGAAGATCAAATGTGGGAGCGGGCTTGCTCGCGAAGACGGACTGACATTCGGTACTGATGTCGCCTGATACACCGCTTTCGCGAGCAAGCCCGCTCCCACATGAGTTTCGTGGCGATTGATGTTGTGATTTATTGCGTGATTACCACCAAATCAGAGCGAGATTGGATGTGAGCAAGAGAGCCTATAACTTCTGTGCCGGTCCTGCGGCACTTCCCGAAGCTGTCCTGCAGCGCGCCCAGGGTGAACTCCTTGATTGGCACGGCAAGGGTCTGTCGGTCATGGAAATGAGCCATCGCAGTGATGAGTTCGTGTCCATCGCCACCAAGGCCGAGCAGGATCTGCGTGATCTGCTGAATATCCCCTCGAACTATAAAGTGCTGTTTCTGCAAGGTGGCGCCAGCCAGCAATTTGCTCAGATTCCTCTGAACCTGTTGCCGGAAAGCGGCACCGCCGACTATATCGACACCGGTATCTGGTCGCAGAAAGCCATCGAAGAAGCTTCGCGCTACGGAAATGTCAACGTTGCCGCTACCGCCAAGCCTTACGACTATTTCGCTATTCCCGGTCAGAACGAATGGAACCTGTCGAAAGATGCGGCCTACGTTCACTACGCACCGAACGAAACCATCGGTGGCCTGGAATTCAACTGGGTTCCGGACACCGGTGACGTTCCGCTGGTCGCCGACATGTCGTCCGACATTCTCTCGCGTCCGATCGATGTTTCGCGCTTCGGCATGATCTACGCCGGCGCGCAGAAGAACATCGGCCCGAGCGGCATCGTCGTCAACATCGTTCGCGAAGACCTGCTGGGTCACGCCCGTTCCCTGTGCCCGACCATGCTCAACTACAAGGTCGCGGCCGACAACGGCTCGATGTACAACACCCCGCCAACCCTGGCCTGGTATCTCTCGGGTCTGGTATTCGAGTGGCTGAAAGAGCAGGGTGGTGTTGAAGCCATCGGCAAGCTCAACGAAGTGAAACAGCGCACGCTGTACGACTTCATCGACGCCAGCGGCTTGTACAGCAACCCGATCAACAAGTCGGATCGCTCGTGGATGAACGTGCCGTTCCGCCTGGCTGACGACCGTCTCGACAAGCCATTTCTGGCCGGTGCCGAAGCGCGTGGCCTGTTGAACCTCAAGGGTCACCGTTCCGTGGGTGGCATGCGTGCCTCCATCTATAACGCCGTCGACATCGTTGCGGTCAACGCACTGATTTCGTACATGGCAGAGTTCGAGAAGGAACACGGCTAATGTCTGAGCAAGAACTCAAGGCACTGCGCCTGCGCATTGATGCCCTGGACGAGAAAGTCCTGGAGCTGATCAGTGAGCGCGCACGCTGCGCCCAGGAAGTTGCGCGAGTAAAGATGGCCTCGCTGGCCGAAGGCGAAGTGCCGGTGTTCTATCGTCCTGAGCGTGAAGCTCAGGTGCTCAAGCGCGTTATGGAGCGTAACCAGGGGCCGCTGGGCAACGAAGAGATGGCGCGGCTGTTCCGCGAAATCATGTCCTCGTGCCTGGCCCTCGAGCAGCCGCTGAAAGTGGCTTACCTCGGCCCTGAAGGCACGTTCACCCAAGCCGCAGCCATGAAGCACTTCGGTCACGCCGTGATCAGCAAGCCGATGGCGGCGATTGACGAAGTGTTCCGTGAAGTGGCAGCCGGTGCGGTGAATTTTGGCGTGGTCCCGGTGGAAAACTCCACTGAGGGCGCGGTCAACCACACCCTCGACAGCTTCCTTGAACACGACATGGTGATCTGTGGCGAAGTCGAGCTGCGGATTCACCACCACCTGTTGGTCGGTGAAAACACCAAGACCGACAGCATCAGCCGCATCTATTCCCACGCCCAGTCCCTGGCCCAGTGCCGCAAGTGGCTGGACGCGCATTACCCGAATGTCGAGCGCGTGGCGGTGTCCAGCAACGCCGAAGCGGCCAAGCGGGTCAAGGGGGAGTGGAACTCGGCAGCGATTGCCGGCGACATGGCCGCAGGCTTGTACGGGCTGACCCGTCTGGCCGAGAAAATCGAGGATCGCCCGGACAACTCCACGCGATTCCTGATCATCGGCAGCCAGGAAGTACCGCCGACCGGCGACGACAAGACCTCGATCATCGTCTCCATGAGCAACAAGCCCGGCGCGCTTCACGAGTTGCTGGTGCCGTTCCACGACAACGGCATCGACCTGACGCGAATCGAGACGCGTCCCTCGCGCAGCGGTAAATGGACCTACGTATTCTTCATCGACTTCGTCGGCCACCACCGCGACCCACTGGTCAAAGGTGTGCTGGAAAAGATCAGTCAGGAAGCAGTGGCACTCAAAGTGCTGGGTTCCTACCCGAAAGCAGTTCTCTAAGGGCGGTAGCAAATGAGTGGTGACTTCCTCGCTCTGGCACAGCCGGGCGTGCAACAACTTTCGCCTTACGTTCCGGGCAAGCCCGTGGACGAACTGGCGCGCGAGCTGGACATCGATCCGGCCAGCATCGTCAAACTGGCCAGCAACGAAAACCCGTTGGGCGCCAGTCCCAAGGCTTTGGCAGCGATTCACGAAGCATTGGCCGAGCTGACCCGCTATCCGGACGGCAACGGTTTTGCGCTCAAGACCCTGCTGGCGGATCGATGCCGCGTCGAGCTCAATCAGGTGACGCTGGGCAACGGTTCCAACGATATTCTGGAACTGGTCGCCCGTGCCTATCTGGCGCCGGGTCTGAACGCGGTGTTCAGCGAGCACGCATTTGCGGTCTATCCGATCGTCACCCAGGCCGTCGGCGCCCAAGCCAAAGTGATCCCGGCCAAAGACTGGGGTCACGATCTGCCGGCCATGCTGGCCGCGATCGATGCCGATACCCGCGTGGTGTTCATCGCCAACCCGAACAACCCGACCGGAACCTGGTTCGGCGCTGAAGCGCTGGACGAATTCCTGCAGGACGTTCCGGAACACGTGCTGGTGGTGCTGGACGAGGCCTACATCGAATACGCCGAAGGCAGCGATTTGCCGGATGGCCTGGACTTCCTGGCGGCTTATCCGAACCTGCTGGTGTCGCGCACATTTTCCAAGGCTTATGGCTTGGCGGCATTGCGGGTCGGCTATGGCTTGTCCACCGCTGTGGTCGCCGATGTGCTGAACCGCGTGCGTCAGCCGTTCAACGTCAACAGCCTGGCCTTGGCCGCTGCATGCGCTGCGCTGCAAGACGCCGAATACCTGGCCGAAAGCCGTCGCCTGAACGAATCCGGCATGCAGCAGCTGGAAGCGGGTTTCCGTGAGCTGGGGTTGAGCTGGATTGCGTCCAAGGGCAACTTCATCTGCGTCGATCTGGGCCGTGTTGCGGCTCCGGTCTTCCAGGGCTTGCTGCGCGAAGGCGTGATCGTGCGTCCGGTGGCCAATTACGGCATGCCGAATCACTTGCGCATCACCATCGGTCTGCCGGCGGAAAACAGCCGCTTCCTTGAAGCGCTGACCAAGGTTCTGGCTCGTGGTTGATGTCACTGCACTGCAATCTGCTGAACCTATGATCGGTCGCCTGGTGGTGGTCGGTCTGGGGCTGATCGGCGGTTCGTTTGCCAAGGGTTTGCGTGAAAGCGGCCTGTGTCGCGAAGTGGTCGGGGTCGATCTCGACCCGCAGTCGCGCAAACTCGCGGTCGAGTTGGGTGTGGTGGATCGCTGTGAAGAAGACCTGGCCGTTGCTTGTCAGGGCGCCGACGTGATTCAGCTGGCCGTGCCGATCCTCGCCATGGAAAAAATGCTCGGCCGATTGGCCAGTATGGACCTGGGGCAAGCGATTCTGACCGACGTCGGCAGCGCCAAAGGCAATGTGGTGCGGGCGGCAACCGAGGCGTTTGGCGGCATGCCGTCGCGTTTCGTGCCGGGTCACCCGATTGCCGGTTCCGAGCAGAGCGGGGTGGAAGCCTCTAACTCAGAGCTGTTCCGTCGCCATAAAGTGATTCTGACGCCGCTGGATCAAACTGATCCGGCAGCGCTGGCAGTGGTCGACCGGTTGTGGCGCGAATTGGGTGCCGATGTCGAGCACATGCAGGTCGAGCGTCATGACGAAGTGTTGGCGGCGACCAGCCATTTGCCGCACTTGTTGGCGTTCGGTTTGGTCGATTCGTTGGCCAAGCGCAATGAAAACCTTGAGATCTTCCGTTACGCTGCGGGCGGTTTCCGCGATTTCACAAGAATCGCGGGTAGCGACCCGGTCATGTGGCACGACATCTTCCTCGCCAACCGCGAAGCTGTCCTGCGCACACTCGATACATTTCGCAGCGACCTCGACGCTTTGCGCGACGCGGTCGATGCAGGGGATGGGCACCAATTGTTGGGCGTGTTCACTCGCGCCCGGGTTGCCCGCGAACATTTCAGTAAAATCCTGGCCCGCCGGGCTTATGTGGACGCTATGAATTCCAACGACCTGATTTTCCTGGCACAACCTGGTGGCCGCCTGACTGGGCGGATTCGAGTACCGGGCGACAAATCGATTTCCCACCGTTCGATCATGCTTGGCTCCCTGGCTGAAGGCGTTACCGAGGTGGAAGGTTTCCTCGAGGGCGAAGATGCCCTGGCAACCTTGCAGGCCTTCCGCGACATGGGCGTCGTGATCGAAGGTCCGCACCACGGTCGCGTGACCATTCACGGCGTCGGCCTGCATGGCTTGAAGCCTGCGCCGGGCCCGATCTATCTGGGCAACTCCGGCACTTCGATGCGTCTGCTGTCTGGCCTGTTGGCTGCGCAGAACTTCGACAGCACGCTGACGGGCGACGCTTCGCTGTCCAAGCGTCCGATGAATCGCGTGGCCAATCCGCTGCGTGAAATGGGCGCTGTGATCGAGACCGCTGCTGAAGGTCGCCCGCCGATGACCATTCGTGGCGGCAACAAGCTCAAAGGTCTGACCTACACCATGCCGATGGCCAGTGCTCAGGTTAAATCCTGTCTGCTGCTGGCGGGTTTGTACGCCGAAGGCAAGACCACCGTCACCGAGCCGGCGCCAACCCGTGATCACACCGAGCGCATGCTGCGTGGCTTCGGCTACCCGGTCACCGTCAACGGTGCGACCGCTTCGGTCGAGTCCGGCCACAAGCTGACCGCGACCCATATTGAAGTGCCGGGCGACATCTCGTCGTCGGCGTTCTTCCTGGTGGCCGCGTCGATCGCCGAAGGTTCGGAGCTGGTGCTTGAGCACGTCGGCATCAACCCGACCCGTACCGGTGTGATCGATATTCTGCGTCTGATGGGCGCTGACATCACCCTGGAAAACCAACGTGAAGTCGGCGGTGAGCCGGTTGCGGATTTGCGCGTACGTGCAGCTAAACTCAAAGGTATCGAGATTCCCGAAGCGCTGGTGCCGCTGGCCATCGACGAATTCCCGGTGCTGTTCGTGGCCGCGGCCTGTGCCGAAGGGCGCACCATCCTGCGTGGCGCCGAAGAGCTGCGGGTTAAAGAGTCGGACCGGATTCAGGTCATGGCAGATGGCTTGCTGGCGCTTGGCGTCAAATGCGAACCGACCCCGGACGGCATCATCATCGACGGCGGCCAGATCGGCGGCGGCGAAGTGCACGGTCACGGCGATCACCGGATTGCCATGGCCTTCAGCGTGGCTTCGCTACGCGCCACTGCACCGATCCGCATCCATGATTGCGCCAACGTCGCGACGTCGTTCCCGAACTTCCTCGCGCTGTGCGCGCAGGTCGGTATCCGTGTTGCACAAGAGGCTCAGTCGTGATTATCAAGCCACCGGTCATCACCATCGACGGCCCAAGCGGTTCGGGCAAAGGCACTATTGCCGGGATTCTGGCCAAACGCCTGGGCTGGTGCCTGCTGGATTCCGGTGCGCTGTACCGTCTGCTGGCATTCGCCGCGCGTAATCATGGCGTCGATCTGACCAATGAAGAGTCGCTGAAGCTGCTGGCCGCTCATCTGGACGTGCAATTCGTCGGTGCGACCGAAGGTCATCCGCAGCGGATCATTCTCGAAGGTGACGATGTCACTGATGATTTGCGCAACGAACAAGTCGGCGCCTGGGCTTCCCAGGTCGCTGCACTGCCGGCGGTGCGTGATGCGCTGCTCCAGCGCCAGCGGGCGTTTCAGGAGGCTCCGGGTCTGGTGGCCGATGGTCGCGACATGGGCACGGTGGTTTTTCCGGATGCTCCGCTGAAGATATTCCTCACTGCCAGTGCCGAGGAGCGTGCGCGCCGTCGATACTTGCAGTTGAAGGGCAAAGTCGATGGTGTTAGTCTGTCGAGTCTGCTAGATGAGATACGTGTCCGCGATGAGCGTGACACCCAGCGAGCGGTAGCCCCGCTCAAACCGGCGGCTGACGCCATACAGCTGGATTCCACGGAATTATCCATCGATCAGGTGCTGGAACGCATCATGAGCGAGATCGCCATTCGCGATATCGCCGGGTGACCAAGAAGCGACTCAGGGGACCAGTCATAGTCCTGCGTCGCTTCTTCAAATGAACATAACCCACGTCGTCTGGGATGTGGAGATGGGCGTATCCTTCGCCCTTATTCAACAGGAATTAAAATGAGCGAAAGCTTTGCGGAACTCTTTGAAGAAAGCCTAAAAACCCTGAACCTTCAGGCAGGCTCCATCATCACCGGTGTTATCGTTGATATCGATTACCAAGCTCGCTGGGTAACCGTTCACGCTGGCCTGAAGTCTGAAGCACTCATCCCGCTTGAGCAGTTCTACAACGATGCTGGCGAACTGACTATCAACGTCGGTGACGAAGTTCACGTTGCTCTGGACTCGGTTGAAGACGGCTTTGGTGAAACCAAGCTGTCCCGTGAAAAAGCCAAGCGCGCTGAATGCTGGATTGTTCTGGAAGCAGCCTTCGCAGCCGAAGAAGTGGTCAAGGGCGTTATCAACGGTAAGGTTAAAGGCGGCTTCACTGTCGACGTTAACGGCATCCGTGCGTTCCTGCCAGGTTCTCTGGTTGACGTCCGTCCTGTGCGCGACACCACGCACCTGGAAGGCAAAGAGCTGGAATTCAAGGTCATCAAGCTTGACCAGAAACGCAACAACGTTGTCGTTTCCCGTCGTAGCGTCCTCGAAGCCGAGAACTCCGCTGAGCGTGAAGCTCTGCTGGAATCCCTGCAGGAAGGCCAACAAGTCAAAGGTATCGTCAAAAACCTCACCGATTACGGCGCATTCGTCGATCTGGGTGGCGTCGATGGCCTGCTGCACATTACCGACATGGCTTGGAAGCGTATCAAGCATCCTTCCGAAATCGTCAACGTTGGCGACGAGATCGATGTCAAGGTTCTGAAGTACGATCGCGAACGCAATCGTGTTTCCCTGGGCCTCAAGCAACTGGGCGAAGATCCATGGGTTGCTATCAAAGCCCGTTACCCAGAAAGCACTCGCGTTACCGCTCGTGTAACCAACCTGACCGACTACGGCTGCTTCGCTGAGCTGGAAGAAGGCGTTGAAGGCCTGGTACACGTTTCCGAAATGGACTGGACCAACAAGAACATCCACCCTTCGAAAGTCGTACAAGTCGGCGACGAAGTGGAAGTTATGGTTCTGGACATCGACGAAGAGCGTCGTCGTATCTCCCTCGGCATCAAGCAGTGCAAATCTAACCCATGGGAAGATTTCTCTGGCCAGTTCAACAAGGGCGATAAAATCTCCGGCACCATCAAGTCGATCACCGATTTCGGTATCTTCATTGGTCTGGACGGCGGCATCGACGGTCTGGTTCACCTGTCCGACATCTCCTGGAACGAAGTGGGCGAAGAAGCCGTTCGCCGCTTCAAGAAGGGCGACGAGCTGGACACCGTTATCCTGTCGGTTGACCCAGAGCGCGAGCGCATCTCCCTGGGTATCAAGCAACTGGAAAGCGATCCGTTCTCCGAGTACGTTCAAGAGAACGACAAAGGCGCAATCGTTAAAGGCATCGTGAAGGAAGTTGACGCTAAAGGCGCCATCATCACTCTGGCCGACGATATCGAAGCGACTCTGAAAGCCTCCGAAATCAGCCGTGACCGCGTTGAAGACGCGCGCAACGTTCTGAAAGAAGGCCAGGAAGTAGAAGCCAAGATCATCAGCGTTGACCGCAAGAGCCGCGTAATCCAGCTCTCCATCAAGTCGAAAGACGATGCTGAAGAGAAAGAAGCAATCCAGAGCTTGAAAGACAAGCCTTCGGATAGCATCGCTGCTGGTCCTACCACTCTGGGCGACCTGTTGCGTGCACAAATGGAAAAACAGAACTAAGTTCTGTCAGACCATAGAAAAAGGGCGACTTCGGTCGCCCTTTTTTGTGCCTGTGATTTGGTGATTTTGATGGTCTCGCAACGTCGTGATTGTTTGCCGTGAAACCAATCCTCTCAACAAGTTGTCTCTTTCTTTAGTCGGATCAATCGTTTATTTACAGCTAGTCTCTAGCTTGAAGCGAGCGGCCGTCGGGCGGCGTATCCGGCCTAAGGAAGTGAATGAACAAGCTCATTGTCGTCATAGCAGTATTGACACTGGCAGGCTGTACCACTAATGCCAAGACTCACGCGGTGCGTGGGGTCAGTGGCATCGAGATCGATTGTTCCGGGCTGGGCTCGGGATGGGAGAAGTGTCGCAAGCGCGCGAGCAAGGAGTGCAAGGCGGCGGGCTACAAAGTTGTAGCCAGGTCAGATGATGCCAAAGACGAGGATGAGTACCCCTTTGGCTTCAATCCCGCGGGCTATCTGACGCGCACCATGCTGGTCATCTGTCGATGAGTGTGTGAGTGCACGAACAGTGTTCCGCTGCCCTGGAAGAGGGCATCTCATTGTTGGTGAAAGATGTCAAAAACTCAGGCTGTTCAAATTCATCGGGGCGTGCTAAAACCTTTGAAGCGCTGATCTAGCTGCTTGAAAAAGAAGGGAAAAATATGACGAAGTCGGAGTTGATCGAACGAATTGTCACCCATCAAGGGCTGCTCTCATCCAAGGATGTGGAGCTGGCCATCAAGACCATGCTTGAACAAATGTCCCAATGTCTGGCCACCGGTGATCGCATCGAGATCCGTGGGTTTGGCAGCTTCTCCTTGCACTACCGCGCGCCGCGCGTAGGTCGCAATCCAAAAACCGGTCAGTCCGTCAGCCTCGACGGCAAGTTCGTGCCGCATTTCAAGCCAGGCAAAGAATTGCGTGACCGTGTGAACGAGGACGAGGAGGAGATGCTTTGACGGCCACCGCAATTCAAGGAACCGCTTATGCGTAACCTAAAGCGCGTACTGCTCGCCGTATTCGTCCTGTTGCTGATTTTGGCGATCCTTGCGTTCGTTCTCGAGAATCAGCAATCGGTTTCCCTGCTGTTTCTGGGGTGGGCGGGGCCGCAACTGCCGGTATCGCTGGTCATGGTTTTTGCGCTGCTGACCGGGATGGTGATCGGGCCCTGCATTGGTTGGTTGCTTAGTCGCACCTCCCGAGCTCGTGGCAGGCGTATGGTCTAAATGGCTTTCTCCGGTGGCATGGGTATGTAAAGAGCCAAAAATGTCTTCTGAAGGTATTACTTGAAAAGTCGTTGCTCTCCAGTGCTGTTGGTTCGATCCTTGCGCGTGTTAGGTAAACATGCGAACCTAAACGACCAGCTAGGTCGTTTCGAGAATTAGGTTTCTCATCGTGGCCCTTGACGGAATACGCTATGCCCTTGCAATCGTTGATAGTCCGGTCGGATGAGTGAATATGCAATCCAGTATACTGTGCTTGCCTAGTTTTTCTGACCCGCCAAAGTTTCAAGGTTTCGAATGTTGAGATTTGCCTGTTTTAAGGTGGTCTCTCATATATTTTGTGGCCGAGATCTAGATCAGCGGCAAACTATTTTAATGAGTCATGGAATAGTAATATCATTGGTTGATCGATGAATAATAACGCATTTCTATCTAAGTTTTTTTTATATGTTCCAGTAAAATTAATTCCTGCTTTTATGGGGATTTTTTTCGTTTTTTTTCTGTATAAATTTTTTCCGGCTGGGCAGTACGTTAGTTATTCTGTTTGTGTAACTTGCGCATTGATAGCTGCGCAGCTGTTTGCAGGGTGGGTGGGTAACTCATACGTCTATCACTTTTCGGGAAGTGACGATAAGAAAAGTTTTTTTTCAAGCTCTTTGGTCGTGATATTGCTTATAGCGCCAATAGCAGGGGTAATGGCTGCCTCTGTTTGCGTATTTTTTATAGAGGGTGATTTCGTTTTTGTTTGCGTCTGCGGTTTGTGTGTCAGTCAAATATTATTTTTCTTTTTGTCGTCGGTTTGTCAAGCCGATTTTTTGGTATGGCCGCAGTTGAGGGCCGCTGTTCTCCAGGCGGGTGTGCAGGCGGTATTGATTTTTACGTTATTTGATAAGTTGGGTGTTGATTTTCGATACGCATTAATCGCTTTGTCAGTTGGATATATTTCTGCCTCCGCTCTTCTTTTGTTTAGTGTTGTGAGGAGGCTTGGATTTTCTAATCCATTAAGGTTCCATGAAAAGTTTAAAAGCATTGTGGGATCTTTGTATCAGTATGGCGCGGCCTTGTCGCCTTGGATCTTCGGTATGTTGGTTATGGCTGCTGCGGATCGATTTGCGATTGGGTATTACGATATTGAGCATGGTGATACTTATCTGTCTCTGAAAGATTTATTTGCCGGTGGGGCTGGTTTATTGAGTATGCCACTGCTGATGGTGGTTCATCCGTTGGTGATTAGAAAGTTCAGGGAAAAACGATTTGCTGCTAGTATAATAGAAAGCTCGTTTGGCTTCCTCGTAGTTACTTTCTCTCTCTTGTGGTGCGCTTTAAGCTTTGTAGGGTTCGATTTTTTTGAGCGATTGACTGGCAAAACTATCGATGTGTCTCTGTGGGTTGTGTTTTTCTCCTTTGTGAGCGTGTTTCTCAACTCTTCCTCTGTGTACATACAGAAAAGATTGGAAGTTCATCGCAAGATGAGATTGCTAGCAGTTTTGTCTGTTGGTTCGGCGTTGGTCTCAATTGTCTTTTCATACGTGGGCGGAAGATTTTGGGGGATCTATGGTGTTTCAATTGGGCTAATGCTTGCACAAGGTCTTTATTTTTTGCTTGTTGCTTACAGTATCCAGAAAAAAATAAGCCTTTATCGCTGTCTTCTAACGCCGCTAATCGTTTCTTCTTTGGTTGCGATAATAGGTTCTGTTTATTATTATGCATTGGGCGATTGGTTGGGGTTGAGTGATTGGCGAGTGAAGTCAATAATGTGGCTATTAGGATTTTTTGCTATTAGCCTCTTGGCGCTCTGGAAGGGTGTCAGGTGGAAAGGGTTGGCTGGAGGAGTTGTTTAATGATCAATGATATAATTAATCATGTCTTCTAGATGGTGGCAGCTGATTGTACGGCTGGGTTGGTGGGCGAGGTTTTTAAGTTGATTATAATTGGCGGGCAGATAAAGCAATGAAGTTATTAGATGGGTTTAGAGTCTGGGTGTCCAGAAATTTGGCTCCGATTATATTTCTTTCGGCTTATTTTTTTACGGTAGTGCTGGGTAATATAATTTACAGCTTTCCTTTCGGAAAGGTTGAGCTTTTAAGAAGCGAGTATACTGCTGATATCCTGAATTTCGATACGCTGTTTAGCCTGGGATATTGGGTGCTGCTATTGGTGCCCTTTGTGCTCACGCCTCTTGTGGTTGTATTGGTGAGAAAGGTGTTGTGTGGGGCTGTTCTTAAATTGTCGCGTTTTGTCATTGAGTTTTCGAAAGTCGAATACCTTTCCATATTGGTCGCTTGCTATGGCATTGTTTTGTACGCTTTGTTGAAGGCGGACGCTTTTTCGCTGTTTTTAAATGGTGCTGATGCGGTTGCTTCCGTTGTGGCACGTTTCAAGATCAGAAGCCAGGTCGGTTTTTTCCCTTTAATGGTGATGATGTCTCTCCTTCACTTTTTGTCTATCTATTCCTTAGTGCGATGGATGCGGGAGAGAAGTTGGTTTTGGGTGGGGGCAAGTGTTTTCAACAGTATAGTTATGTCCGTTTTTTTGATTATGCTGAACATGAAATGGCCTATCCTTATATTTTATGCTGGTTTGGTTCTTGCAATCTTCGTGTATGCCAAACGACACGCTTACCTGAAGACAGCGCTCGGGGGGGTTCTACTGATAGCCGTTTATTTCTTGATTTCGGCATTCGTATTCCGCCTTGCAGCAACTGAGTCAACCGAGTCAATCGTGTCGACCGCGCAGACCGCGCAGATCGTTGAGGCTTCAGCTATTCCATCTGTTCCGCGAACTAAAATTGTAGATGTTGGCGCGGCGGCAACAAAAAATGCGCCAATGCTTATATTTGCTGCGGTGAATCGTATGGCTATTATTTATCCCTACTACTATGAGCTCTTTACGCGGGAAGGTGCCGTATGTGGTGGTATTCTCGCACAAGCGAAAATAGGGCCGGCATGTCGTCCAAGTACTTTTATTTATACCCGGATGTTTAATGACAGTTTTAATGGGAGGGGCACTGCTCCGGCAGCTGTTCATGTTTCAGGGTATGCATTGGGTGGTTGGCCGGTAGCGATCGGTTTTCTTATTTGTGCTTCGTTGGCTTTGGGGTTGTTTACGTGTCTTCCGTTACATTTGAATGCCGTGACTGGATCACTGGCACTCACTGGTGCTATAGCCGGGTATCATTATTCGCAGTTACCGTTAGAAGGCCCAATTATCTATGATCATGGACTGCTTTGGGTCTTCCTGATGCTGTTTGTTTTTGTAGGCTATCGTTACCTCCTTAGCATTTTTAGAGGCTCGTTGGCGAATTTGAAGAATCAGCATCTGCGATGAGCGTCAGTGCGTTCTTCGGGACGCATTTTTGTTAGTGGCTGTCGAAGGTATTTATGCGTTTTTCAGGGAGTCGCGAGGAGGGGGGATGGGTAAGAAAGTAGCGTTGTTGGGATTTTATGTAGGAGATCAGTACTTTGAGCAATTCTCAAAGAATGATCCTTTTCCACAAGTGGCCGCTTATAAGCTAGAAGGGCGATTTCGGGAGGCCTTGAAAATAGGCGGTGTCGATGTCGAGTCAGTCGCTAGTCTAGCGGTTTCAACTTACCCGCGAAACAAGAGGATTTATTTCCCTGGTGCACGCTTTGTCGATGAGGCCGGTATCCGAGGCGTTGTGACTCCATTGTTGAATTTGCCGATTCTGAAGTTATTCTCACGCTTCTTGGGAGCCATCTTGGCACTCAGTGAGGTAAGGCGTAGAGGACTTGACGCGGTATGTGTGTACGCTGCCCATACACCTAATTTAATGGCAGCTTACTTATTTAAGAAATTTTTCAATGTTCCATTCTTTGTATATGTGCCGGATCTTCCTTCCTTTATGGATATGGGGATGCAGAGGTCGTCATTGTTGAAGTTTTTCAAAAAAATCGATGGGGGCATTATTGATTACCTCATAAGCGCCTCTTCGGGGCTCTTTGTAATCAGCAAATATATGGTTGAAGACAATGCGTCATGGCGTAAGAAACCCTATTGGGTACTTGAGGGGATTGCAGGGAGTACGCTTGCGGATAGATGCGTCAAACAATCCCCTGAGCCCGAGGTGCCGGCCAAGAAGATTATTTTCTACGGTGGAGGTTTGAACAGGGCCTACGGTATTGCGGAACTTGTCGAGGGTTTTATCCAGTCTGATTTGGATTATGAACTTTGGCTTTGTGGTCGCGGCGACTTAGAGGAGTTTCTGATCGATGCCTCGAAAAGATGCCCTGCCGTTAGATATTTGGGAAATATCACCCCCTTAGAAGTATCATCTATTCAGTCTCTATCTGCATTGTTGGTTTTAAGCCGTGACCCACAGGAAACCTATACGCGCTATTCTTTTCCTTCCAAGTTGCTGGAGTATATGGTTAGCGGCGTTCCGGTGCTGACCACGCGCTTGGGTGGAATACCTGATGAATATTTTGAGTTTTTCAATGTGATTGAGGAGTTCTCGATTTCCGGGATCAGCAGTGCTCTGCAGGCCATTGATAACGCAGACCAGCAGCTTTTGTTGCAGAAGGCCGCATGTGGTAAAGTTTGGGCTTTGGAACGCAAATCTAGCGCCGCCGTCGGTCGAAAAATTGTAGATTTTATGGAGAAATATAGTTGACTATTTTTAGCGATAAGAAATTGTTGATCACTGGCGGTACCGGTTCCTTTGGCAATGCGGTGCTGAAGCGCTTCCTTGACTCTGACATTGCTGAAGTTCGGATTTTTAGTCGCGATGAAAAAAAGCAGGATGACATGCGTAAGCATTACGCCAGTTCGAAGCTCAAATTCTATATTGGCGATGTGCGCGACTATCAAAGCGTCTTGAACGCTACCCGAGGTGTTGACTACATTTTCCACGCGGCGGCTCTCAAACAGGTCCCTTCCTGCGAGTTCCACCCAATGGAAGCAGTCAAAACCAACGTGATTGGTACCGAAAATCTGCTCGAGGCCGCTATCCAGAACGAGGTCAAACGGATTGTCTGTCTGAGTACCGATAAGGCGGTTTACCCTATCAATGCTATGGGCATATCCAAAGCGATGATGGAAAAGGTCATGGTCGCCAAATCGCGTAATGCTGATGACGATAAAACCATTATCTGCGGGACCCGTTACGGAAATGTTATGGCGTCAAGGGGGTCGGTCATTCCCCTGCTTATTCAACAGATTCGGGACGGCAAGCCATTGACCCTGACCGATCCGAACATGACCCGTTTCATGATGACACTAGCTGATGCGGTCGATCTGGTCTTGTATGCATTCGAGCACGGAAACAATGGTGATCTGTTCGTGCAGAAGGCTCCTGCCGCAACCGTTGAGGTTCTGGCCAAGGCGCTGACTCAGATGCTCAAAAAACCTGAGCATCCAATTCAGGTTATCGGCACTCGCCACGGCGAGAAGCTGTTTGAGGCACTTCTGAGCCGTGAAGAAATGGCGTGTGCCGAAGATCGTGGCGAATACTACCGTGTGCCACCAGACTTACGCGATTTGAACTACTCGAAATTCGTCGAGCAAGGTGAAGAAAAGATTTCGCGAACTGAAGATTACAACTCCCATAATACAGAACGTCTGGATGTTGAAGGCATGAAACAGTTATTGTTGAAGCTGGATTTCATGCGGGCCATTCAGCGTGGCGAGCACGCAACGCCGGAGGAATGATCGATGAAAGTATTGATCACGGGCTCCAACGGTTTTGTCGGTAAGAACCTCATTGCGCATCTGAATGAGCGGGCGGATGTGGAGGTCGTACCTTTCACTCGGGACGACAACATTTCACAGCTTCCCGAGCTGGTGCGTGATGTGGATTTCATCTTTCATCTTGCTGGTGTAAATCGACCTCAGAGCCCAGAGGAGTTCAAAACCGGTAATACGGATCTGACCAGGGCTTTGTGTGACGCTATAACCGCTGGTGGTAGATCGGTACCCGTGCTTTACACTTCATCCAGTCAAGCGGAATTGGATAATCCATATGGCAGTAGCAAGCGAGGAGCCGAAGACGCCTTGCTTGCCTTGAGCAAACACTCTAATTCTCCAGTGTATTTGTTTCGCTTACCGAATGTTTTTGGGAAGTGGGCGCGTCCAAACTACAACTCTGCAGTTGCTACATTTTGCCATAATATCGTCCACGAATTGCCTATACATATCAATGATCCGCAGGCACTCATCAATCTTGTTTATATTGATGATGTCATTGCTCGGTTTATCGCTACCATGGACGGGCAACTGTCCAATGAGACGTTCGTTGTCGTCGAGCCGCAATACAGTATTAGTGTAGGTGCATTGGCTGATCAGTTACGAGCATTTCGTGATAGTCGGTCTAGCCTGATTACTGAGGCCGTTGGAACAGGGCTGGTTCGCGCTCTTTACTCCACTTATGTCAGCTACCTTCCTCCAGAACGTTTTAGCTATTCGATACCTAAATATGGTGATCCCCGCGGTACATTCGTGGAGATGCTTAAGACCAGTGACAGCGGTCAGTTTTCCTACTTTACGGCGCACCCTGGTGTGACTCGTGGGGGGCATTACCATCACTCTAAAACCGAGAAATTTTTGGTTATCAGGGGGAAGGCATGCTTCCGGTTTCGGCATATCTTGTCTGGTGAGTTCTATGAGCTTTTCACTACAGGAGAGCAGCCAGAAATCGTTGAGACGGTGACGGGGTGGACGCACGACATCACCAATATCGGAGATGACGAAATGATCGTTATGCTTTGGGCTAACGAGATTTTTGATCGTGAGCGACCTGACACGTATGCACGCCCGGTGGGAACTCGGGCGTAGATATCGCAATCTTTGCTAGTGCCGGATAACGGTAGGACGCTTCAGTGGAGAAGTCGCGGGCGTCCTGAGCCTCCGGCTCGTTTTGATAGATCAGGTAGAATTTGAATGAAAAAAATGAAAGTTGTCACGGTAGTAGGAACCCGTCCAGAAATTATCCGTTTGTCCCGGGTGATGGCCAAGCTCGATCAGTATTGTGATCACGTACTGGTTCACACAGGTCAGAACTATGACTATGAACTGAATGAGATTTTTTTCCAGGATCTGGGTATTCGCAAACCTGATCACTTTCTCAATGCTGCGGGCGTAACGGGCGCGGAAACCATCGGCAACGTGATCATCGCTGTCGATCGGGTACTGGCCGAAGTGCAGCCCGAAGCACTGCTGGTGCTGGGTGATACTAATAGCTGCATGGCGGTGATACCTGCCAAGCGCCGCAAGATTCCTACCTTTCATATGGAAGCTGGCAACCGCTGTTTCGACATGCGCGTACCTGAAGAGATTAATCGTCGCATTGTCGATCACACCGCAGATATCAATCTGACTTACAGCACGATAGCTCGTGATTACCTGCTGCGTGAAGGCCTGTCTCCCGACATGGTCATCAAGACAGGGAGTCCGATGTTCGAAGTGCTCAATCATTACCGTGAAGGTATTGAAGCATCGGATGTGCTGGAACGTCTGGGGTTGGAGAAGGGCAAGTTTTTTGTTGTTAGCGCACACCGTGAAGAGAACATTGACTCCGATACTAACTTTGGTAAGTTGGTGGAAGTACTGAATACTGTAGCAGAGCATTATGGCTATCCGGTCATTGTTTCGACTCACCCTCGTACCCAGAAACGCGTTGATGCTATGGGTGTGACGTTCCACAAAAACGTACGTCTGCTCAAGCCTCTTGGCTTCAAGGACTATAATAAACTGCAACTTGAATCCAAAGCTGTTTTGTCAGATAGCGGCACGATCAACGAAGAATCCTCTATTCTGAACTTTCCGGCATTGAATATTCGGGAAGCGCATGAGCGTCCAGAAGGTATGGAGGAGGCCGCCGTCATGATGGTCGGCCTGGAGGTTGAGCGTGCGATGCAGGGCTTGCAGGTATTGGAGGGTCAAGGCCGGGATGAGGAGCGCAGCCTGCGACTGGTAGCAGACTACAGCATGCCGAACGTAGCTGAAAAAGTGGTGAGGATTCTCCATAGCTATCGTGATTATGTAAATAGGGTCGTTTGGAAAAAGTACTAAGTTGAGTTTCGGAATGACTAAGAATAAATTAAAAATCTTGGTGGTTACTCAATATTTCTGGCCAGAGAATATGCGAATAAACGATTTAGTTCGTGATTTTGCTGAGGCTGGCCATGAAGTTACTGTGCTTACAGGATTGCCCAATTACCCTGAGGGCAGCGTTTTTACTGACTACAAGACGAACCCTGCTAATTTTAAGGAGTACTTCGGTGCCCGCTTGATCCGGGTTCCGATTATGCCGAGAGGTAAGCGAAGCCTTACTCTGATTTTTAATTATCTTTCTTTCTTTTTGAGCGCTTCAACGTTAGGTGCTATAAAACTTCGTAATCAGAAGTTCGACGCTATTTTCGTTTATGCGGTGTCACCTATTATGGCTGCGATTCCAGCAGTGATTTTAGGACGAATGAAAAAGACCCCAGTTTTTATCTGGGTGCTTGATCTTTGGCCAGAAACTCTCAGGGCTGTTGGCGTACTTCGGCATCCCACGTTGTTGGCCATGGTTGGGCGAATGGTTTCGTGGATCTATAACCGCGCAGATTATCTGCTACTACAATCAGAAGGCTTTACTGATAATGTAAAGCAATACTGCACTAAAGATATCTCTCTTGAGCGGCTGGTCTATTTTCCAAGCTGGGCGGAGGATGATTTTTCAGTTTCATCGCCAATATCTTCGAGTTTACTCGAGCGTGATGACTCCGTTTTCACAGTCGTTTTTGCCGGGAATTTGGGTGAGGCGCAAGACTTTCCTGCGGTGTTAGACGCCGTAGAGTCATTGAAAGACAGAGTTTCTGTCCGTTGGGTGATTGTGGGAGACGGGCGCATGAGTAAATGGTTGAGCGAGCAAGTTGGGTTAAGAGGCTTGAGTAACGTGTTGCTTTTGGGGCGCCATCCATTGAGTGCAATGCCAGGCCTATTTGCTTGTGCGGACGCGCTCTTGGTTTCATTGAAAACCAACGATGTGTTCGAGAAAACCATACCCGGCAAAGTCCAGGCCTATTTGGCTTCGAGCAAACCAGTTTTGGGCATGATCAATGGTGAGGCCGCAAGGATAATTGAAGAGTCCGGGGCCGGTTTTGCCTGTTCCTCTGGTGATACCCAAGGGCTTGCAAGAATTACGCTGAAGTTGGCAACCACTGATGTCGCTCAACGAGTAATTATGGGCCAAGCCGGCCGTTCCTATTACTTGAGCCACTTTTCGAAACCGACTCTTATGCTCCGTCTGGAAAAACTATTTCGCGATGCGACTTTACGAAAGGCTGCCAAATAATGTCGCACTCTGTATTTCTAACCGGGGCAACTGGTTTCGTGGGTGGGGCAACGCTGAAGCGCTTGGTTGCCGAAAACCGCACAGTTATTGCCGCATTACGTAACGGGTCGAAATTACTCGAGGGTAAGGTCAAGACTGTCCACGTTGACAGTTTTGATGGTGCTACTCCATGGAAAGAGAGCCTTGGTGGTGTAGATGTCGTCATACACGCAGCGGCTCGTGTTCATGTGATGAATGATACTGAGGCTGACCCCCTGGCGGCCTTTCGAAAGATCAATGTCGAAGGTACGTTGAACCTGGCACGCCACGCCGTCAAAGCCGGTGTCCGGCGCTTTATTTTTATCAGTTCCATCAAAGTCAATGGAGAGGGCACACCTGCGGGTGTCGCCTATACGCCGGAAGATATTCCAGCGCCCGCAGACCCGTATGGAGTCTCAAAGATGGAGGCCGAGCAGGGCCTGCGTGAACTTGCCGCTGAAACTGGGATGGAGGTCGTTATCATACGGCCAGTGTTGGTTTATGGCCCTGGGGTCAAGGCCAATTTCCGGAGTATGATGAACTGGCTTGATAAAGGTATTCCTTTGCCTTTTGGAGCGATCCACAACAATCGCAGTCTTGTAGCGTTGGATAATTTGGTGGATTTAATCATCACGTGTATCAGTCATCCAGCGGCCGCCAATCAGACTTTTCTAGTCAGTGATGGTGAAGATCTTTCTACAACACAGCTGCTGCGAAAGATGGCATCGGCTCTTGGTCGACCGGCGCGCCTTTTACCAATACCTTCCTGGGCTTTAAGTGGCACCGCTGCATTAATGGGGAGGAAGTCGCTATCAAACCGTCTGTGTGGGTCGTTGCAAGTCGATATCAGTAAGACGCGCTCCCTGCTGGGATGGTTGCCTCCAGTCTCTGCAGAAGACGCATTGAAAGCCACGGCACAAAATTTTCAGGAAAGTAAAAAGCAATGATCTATTGGTGGCTGATTCCGGCGGTGGCTGGTGTTTCGTTGGTATTGACTGCTGCTTTGCGACGCTATGCTTTGGCTCGCAGCATTATTGATATTCCGAACGCGCGAAGTTCTCACTCTGTACCCACCCCTCGCGGGGGTGGTGTCGCAATTGTCCTGGCATTTTTGCTGGTACTGCCAATTCTTGCTTGGGCTCAGTTGGTAACCGTGCCGGTATTAGTCGCAATAGGCGGTGCGGGTGCATTGGTAGCGATCGTCGGTTTTATGGATGATCACGGTCATATTGCTGCTCGTTGGCGCTTGCTTGGACATTTTTGTGCCGCGGCGTGGTCCTTGTTCTGGTTGGGAGGTTTACCCCCAGTTTCCGTGTTTGGCATGAGCCTCGACCTTGGTTGGATCGGTTGTATTCTGGCCGCATTCTATCTTGTCTGGATGCTCAATCTGTACAACTTCATGGACGGCATCGATGGTATTGCCAGTGTAGAGGCAATTTCGGCCTGCTTCGGCGCTTGTCTGCTTTATTGGTTTGGCGGATTCGAGAGCCTGATGTGGGTTCCGGCGTTGTTGGCTATGGCGGTCGGAGGATTTCTGTTCTGGAACTTCCCTCCCGCGCGCATTTTTATGGGGGACGCAGGAAGCGGGTTTTTAGGTGTGGTGCTCGGTGTGATCTCGATCCAGGCCTCCTGGGTTTCGCCGCAACTGCTCTGGGCCTGGTTGATCTTGCTAGGGGTATTTATTGTTGACGCGACCTTCACCCTGATTCGGCGCCTTGTGCGTGGCGATAAGGTTTATGAAGCGCATCGCAGTCATGGCTATCAGTTCGCTTCACGCAAGGTAGGTCGTCATCTGCCGGTGACACTGGGTGTTGTGGTGATAAATCTAGTCTGGCTGCTTCCGATCGCCTTCTGTGTCGGAGTATTGGGCCTCGATGGTTTGCTCGGCCTAGTGTTGGCCTATGTCCCTCTCGTTTTGCTCGCTGTCAAATTTCACGCTGGTGAACTGGAGAAAGCAAATTAATGTGCGTTTCTTTTCAGTTGATTAGGTCATGACAGCTGTCCCAGTGGTTAAATATCTGGATATCTGACATTAGGTATTTAGTGCTAGAGGCTTCCAGGAGTGCGAAAGAGGTTTATGGATAATATACGGGTATATTTGTTAAGCCTTCCCCGACGCCGCAAGCGTATTTTGCAAGTCATATCTGATTGCGTGCTTGTTTGGCTGGCATTGTGGATGTCATTCGTCGTGCGATTGGGCATAGACGACATGATAAATCCATTTACTCAACACTTTTGGCTATTTTTGGCCGCTCCGATTATAGCGATTCCTCTCTTTATTCGGTTCGGTTTGTACCGGGCGGTAATGCGCTATTTTGGTAACGATGCCCTAATTGCGATTATCAAGGCTGTCAGCCTCTCTTCGTTGATTCTTGGGGTCGTGGTTTTCTGGTACAGCAACCATGAAAATGTTGTGCCTCGCTCGATCATTTTCAACTACTGGTGGCTAAGCCTCATCATGGTAGGCGGATTGCGCCTGGCCATGCGCCAGTATTTTCTGGGGGACTGGTTCTCTGCCGCTCAGCATGTGCCATTTACCAATCGGGACGATGGGCTGCCTCGCGTCGCAATCTATGGTGCCGGTGCTGCTGGCAATCAGTTGGTTGCAGCCCTGCGCATGGGGCGGGCCATGCGCCCGGTGGCGTTCATTGATGATGACAAAAGCATTGCCGAACGCGTGATTTCCGGCTTGCAGGTCTATAAGCCCAAGCATATTCAACGCATGATAGACGTCACTGGAGCGCAAGAAATCTTGTTGGCGGTGCCGTCGGCGAATCGCGGACGCCGCCGTGAAATTCTTGGCTTTCTGGAAAGATTTCCGCTACACGTACGAAGCGTTCCCGGCTTCATGGATCTTGCCAGCGGCCGGGTCAAGGTAGATGACATTCAGGAAGTCGATATCGCCGACCTGCTCGGCCGCGACACAGTGCCGGCACAGGGCGACCTACTTGAGCATTGCATCAAAGACCAATCGGTTCTGGTCACGGGAGCCGGTGGTTCTATCGGTTCCGAGCTTTGTCGCCAGATTCTGGCATTGCAGCCCACCACGCTTTTATTGTTCGAACACAGTGAATTCAATCTTTACAACATTCTGTTGGAGCTGGAGCAACGTATCGCACATGAGTCGCTATCGGTGCGTCTGTTGCCGATTCTAGGTTCTGTACGTAATCAGGATAAGATGCTGGATGTGATGAAAACCTGGCGTGTGGATACGGTATATCACGCTGCCGCGTACAAGCATGTCCCGATGGTCGAACATAATATCGCCGAAGGGGTATTGAACAATGTAATTGGCACGTTGAATACCGCTCAGGCGGCTCTTCAAGCGGGTGTATCGAACTTCGTGCTCATCTCCACAGACAAGGCTGTGCGTCCTACTAATGTGATGGGCAGTACAAAACGCTTGGCGGAACTGACGTTGCAGGCATTGAGCCGGGAAGTGGCACCAGTGATGTTTGGTGACAAGACCAATGTGTCTCAAGTTAACAAAACACGGTTTACCATGGTGCGTTTCGGCAATGTCCTGGGGTCGTCCGGCTCGGTGATTCCGCTGTTTCACAAGCAGATCAAGTCGGGTGGGCCGCTGACGGTCACTCATCCGAAGATCACTCGTTATTTCATGACCATTCCCGAAGCCGCGCAACTGGTGATTCAGGCAGGCTCAATGGGGCAGGGGGGAGATGTTTTCGTCCTGGACATGGGCGAGCCAGTGCGGATCGTCGAACTTGCCGAGAAGATGATTCATTTATCCGGGTTGAGTGTCCGTTCGGAAAAAAATCTGCATGGTGATATCTCTATTGAGTTCACCGGGCTGCGTCCGGGCGAAAAACTCTACGAAGAGTTATTGATCGGCGACAATGTGGCCGCCACTCAGCACCCGATGATCATGAGTGCCAACGAGGATCACCTGCCTTGGGATGTGCTTAAGTCAAAGCTGACTGAGTTGCTCAAAGCGGTTGAACAGGACGACTACGCGCGTGTTCGCCAATTGCTGCGCGATACCGTCAGCGGCTACACCCCCGACGGCGATATCGTCGACTGGATCTACCAGCAACGTCGCCTCGAACCCTGATTGTTTCACATCCTGTAACGGACACATTTTTGACAGGCTCCAGACATCGCCTAAGTTTAGAAGGCAGCTTCGGAAAAGCTGCTTTCTCAATCGATGTCATGGAGCGTCATTTATGCGTACTGGCTATTTCTACTCTCTGGTTTTCGCCCTGCTCACCAGCGCCTCTATTGCGGCCATTGCTGCGCCGACGGCCAAGCCAGAGGCTGGCAATCCACCCTTAGTGCTGGAAGTTTCTCCCAAGACGCAGTCCGGCAAGGTCGATCTGAATCAGGCCGATGCGCCAACCCTTCAGCGCGAGTTGTCTGGTGTGGGTGAAGCCAAGGCCAAGGCGATTGTTGCTTATCGTGTGGGTAATGGGCCGTTTGCGTCGGTGGACGAGCTGCTTGAAGTGAAGGGGATCGGTAAAGCGATTCTGGATAAGAATCGCGAGAAGCTTGAGGTGAACTAAGCTTATACGTCAGCGCCAGGGGCCGGTCATTGATCGGCCTTTTTGCTTTCTGGCGAACGCTGGGAGGGTGCGCCTTCTGTCGATACGTGAAAAATTACGGCTATCATATACGCCTTAAATTATGCCTATAATAAATCGGTTTTCCGCCAAGCGCTCTGAGCCTCAGGCGCTTGTCTTTCCCTTAGGCATTTCCCAGGAGCACAGTCATGAACTCTGTCCAGTCCCAAGGTACCGCCCTCGTCACCGGTGCTTCTTCCGGTATCGGTGCGATTTACGCCGAGCGATTGGCGGCGCGTGGTTTTGATTTGTTATTGGTCGCCCGTGATCAAGAGCGGCTGGAAGCTGCGGCGAGCAAGTTGCGCGCCGAGCATGGCGTTCAGGTCGAGGTGCTCAAGGCGGATCTGACGCAAAAGGATGAGGTGCTAAAGCTTGAACAGCGTCTTCGCAGTGATTCGAGTATCAGCCTGTTACTGAACAACGCCGGGGTTGCAGCGGATGGTTTGTTGGCCAATGCCGACATGGATCAGCTGGAACGTTTGATTCAACTGAACGTGACAACGGTCACGCGGTTGGCCTCGGCAGCGGCCGCCAGTTTTGCCAAGGCGGGCCGCGGGACGATTATCAACATTGCATCAGTGGTTGCGTTGTTCCCAGAGCGTTTCAATGCAACTTACAGCGCCAGCAAGGCTTATGTGTTAAGTCTGACTCAATCGTTGAACGCCGAACTGGAGGGCACCGGGGTCAAGGTGCAGGCCGTGTTGCCAGGTGTAACGCGCACCGAAATCTTCGAGCGCTCCGGTTTCGATGCTACCCAGATTCCGGCGGATATGGTCATGGAAGCCGATGATATGGTCGATGCTGCGTTGTCGGGTCTGGATCAGGGTGAGTTGATCACCATTCCTTCGTTGCCGGATGTGGCCGACTGGGATGCCTTCGTTGCGGCGCGTCTTGTCATGGCGCCGAATCTTTCCAAGAGTAAGGCCGCCGCGCGTTACACGTGAGGCGTCATGAATCGGCTTGAGGTATTTGCGGTATGAGTGATCGTCGAGTAGTGGTAACGGGCATGGGGTTGGTGTCGCCATTGGGTTCTGGCGTCGAAGCCGTCTGGTCGCGTCTGTTGGCTGGACGTTCCGGGTTGCGCAATTTACCGGATGAGGTGGTGGCCGATTTGCCGGCCAAGGTCGGGGGTGCAGTGCCGACGCTGGCTGACGATCCCGAGGCGGGTTTTGACCCGGACCGGGCGACGGCGCCCAAAGAGCAGAAGAAGATGGACCGCTTTATTCTGTTCGCCATGGAAGCGGCGCGTCAGGCGCTGGAGCAGGCCGGTTGGCACGCGGCGGACGCCAATGCTCAGGAGCGTACGGCAACCATTATCGGCTCCGGCGTGGGTGGTTTCGGGGCGATAGCCGATGCGGTGCGTACCACGGACAGCCGTGGGCCGCGACGCTTGTCACCGTTCACCATTCCTTCATTTCTGGTTAACCTCGCCGCGGGTCATGTGTCGATCCAGCACGGTTTCAAGGGCCCATTGGGTGCGCCGGTGACCGCTTGCGCGGCCGGGGTCCAGGCGATTGGTGATGCGGCGCGGTTGATTCGTTGTGGTGAGGCAGACATCGCGATATGTGGCGGCGCAGAAGCGGCGATCGATCGCGTCAGTCTCGCCGGGTTTGCCGCTGCTCGCGCCTTGTCCAGCGGTTTCAACGACACCCCGGAACGTGCCTCGCGGCCGTTCGACAGTGACCGCGATGGCTTCGTCATGGGGGAGGGCGCTGGCCTTCTGGTGATCGAATCCCTGGAACATGCCTTGGCTCGTGGTGCTCAACCGTTGGCGGAGCTGGTCGGTTATGGCACCAGTGCAGATGCCTATCACCTGACGGCAGGTCCCGAGGATGGCAGCGGTGCGCGACGGGCGATGTCGCTGGCATTGGCCCAGGCAGGCATTTCGCCGGCACAGGTGCAGCATCTCAATGCTCACGCAACCTCGACCCCGGTCGGGGACTTGGGAGAGTTGGCGGCCATCAAGGCGTTGTTCGGCGCGGATAACAAAATCGCTGTGACATCGACCAAATCGGCCACCGGACATTTGCTCGGTGCCGCGGGCGGTATCGAGGCGATCTTCACGCTGTTGGCAATTCGCGATCAGGTCGTACCGGCCACCCTCAACTTCGACAACCCGGACCCCGCCGCCCAAGGCGTGGACATCGTCCACGGCCAGGCGCGGCCGATGGCTATCGAATACGCGCTGTCCAACGGCTTCGGGTTTGGTGGGGTGAATGCCAGCGTGCTGTTCAAGCGCTGGGAGGGTTAGTCCCGGGGTTGTTTGAGATAGGCGCGAGTCACGTCGAGAATCCGCTGAGCCAGCTCGGGATTCTCGACACTGCGTGACAGCAGTAACGCCCCGACCAGTGTCGACATGATGACGATGCTTTGGTCGGCGGCGTCCTCGTCTTCAAGCGTGCCTTGCACTTGTTCAAGCCGTGCGTTGAGCACCACGTCAGTGGTCGGGCTTTGCTGCCCGCGCAGGCCGAGTTCCGATGACATGGTCGGCAACGGGCACCCCTCATCGGGTGAAGTCTGGTGCCATTCGGACAAATAGGCGTCGATGAACGCTTCCAGCGGACGATCCTGGGCGAAGAGCTCGGCGCAAATCACATCGACCTGCTCGCCCGCGGCTTGCAAAGCCTTTTCCACCAGTTCGTCCTTGGATTTGAAATGCGAGTAGAAGCCGCCGTGAGTCAGGCCCAGTGCTTTCATCAGCGGTTGCAGACCTGTCGCGCCAATGCCATCGCGGCGAAAGCGCGCTGACGCTTCCTTGATGATGCGTTGGTGGGTCTGGGCTTTATGGTCCTGCGAGTAACGCATCGGGTATCTCCGCAACAATGCGCCATATTAACCAATGAAAATGGGATGGTGATTGTACTTCTACTTCTAAAAAGCATGCAGATGAGTCCAACTCCGTCCGGCTGCGTTGAACGAACTGGCACGAATAGTGATTACTCATTAACTGACGATTGTTGAACAATCACGAGGCGATGAGTATGAACAGCGGACTGTCCCTGGCTGACCAGATCACCCTTGAGTTGCGCGCTGACATCATTGGCGGCCGTTTGCTGCCGGGCATGGCGTTGGTGGAAAACGATCTGGTGTCCGCCTACAACGCCTCCCGCAATACCATTCGCGAAGCGCTGCATCGCCTGGGGCAGGAAGGACTGACCCGTTATGTGCGCAACAAGGGCGTGATGGTGCGCAGATTGGGCGTCGAGGACGTGCGAGATCTGTTCAAGGTCAGGCGCACTCTGGAGTTGCAGGCCATCAGCGCGAGTCAGCCGCTGCGCGACTATCAATCCGACCGGATGCTCGAAGCCCTGGAAGCCACCGAGCTCGCCCGGGAGCGCGAAGACTGGCGCGCCGTCGGCACCCACAGCCTGGCCTTTCATCAACACATCGTCGGATTGCTGCGCAGTCCGTTGTTCGACGAATTCTTCACCAGCGTCGTCGCGCAATTGCGCCTGGTGTTCTGCACCGCCCCCGATGAGTCACGTTTTCAGGCGCCCTGGCTGGCGCGTGACCGGCAGATTCATGAGTTGTTGGCCGAGGGCGACAAACCCGCGGCCGAGGACGCCATGAGCCTGTATCTCGACGATTCCGAACACCTCCTGTTGCAGATGCTTACCCGTTCTTCCCATCACTGATCGAGGATTCGTGCCATGTACAAAGACTATCCGGCGGCCTATCAAGTCAGCAAAGGTTCCGCCTTGCAGGTGGACAAAGCCTTCTACGAACGGATCCGCGACAAGAAGGACGGGCGCACGCTGATCGAGGAATTCGAGGTGCCGATCCGTACCGGTCGCGCCTGGAAAGTACCGGCCGGGCATGTGTTCCGGGTGACCACCCCCGTCGGCCCGCAAGTCGGGGATTTCAACGTCTGGAATGCCAACGACCCACGGGAGCGTTTGTGGGCGGCGCGGACCCGGCAGTTACAGGGCGCACACGTCAGCACCCATGACCGGCTCTGGTCGAACCTGCCTTTTCTGCGGCCGCTGGTGACCATCACCGATGACAGCCTGGCCGGTTACGGCATCGACGAACATGGCGGTCGTTTGCACGATTTGCTCGGCACCCGCTGCGACCCTTATGTGAACAAAATGCTCACCGGCGAAGACTTCCACCATCACTGCCACTCGAACCTGACTCGCGCGGTGCTGCCTCATGGGCTGACCGAATTCGACGTGCATGATGTGCTGAACATCTTCCAGTGCACGGGCCTGAATCACGACGACATGTACTTCATGAAAGCCTGTCCGGCGCAGAAGGGCGATTACCTGGAGTTTTTTGCCGAAATCGATCTGCTGTGTGCGCTCTCGACCTGCCCGGGCGGTGATCTGTCGCTGGCCATGTGGGGGCCGGATGCGCAGGACCCACTAAGCGTGTGTCGCCCGCTCGGGGTGGAGATTTATCGGTTGGAGGATTCGTTGCTTGAGGGCTGGAGCCAGCCGGAACGGGCTGCATACAAAGGGCTGCATGGCCTGCACATCGCCAAGGCCGATTGGGAAAAGTAGAAACGCAAAACCCTGTCATTCAATGTGAATGACAGGGTTTTGTTTTAGCGGTCCTGCGCATCCTTGGCATCCGCTTGCGCGTTGCGTTCAGCGACGCGTTTGCGTTGCTCCTCGGTCAGTTCGACCTTGTTGGCGGTGTCACGCAGCATCATCAAACCACCAACGATCGAGCCAATTGCAACGATCAGAATCAACCAGGCATACCAGGGCATAGGGCTCTCCTTGAGGGCAGGCCGATTGGCGGATTTCGCCAATCGATCGTGCATACCACTTTGAGCGATTAATTTTCGCAGTGGTTCCATTCTATGCCTGTTCTGACAGCCGCACTTCGCCTGTTTAGGGCCCTGTCAGCATCGCGTCCGCCGGCGCATCGGCACGCAGTTGCGCCGTGAGCATGAAGTACACGAAACCCGCTGCCATGAAGCCCAGGAAGATCAACCCGATCAGGGTGTTGAACCAGGCCATCGCCACCAGGCAGACCACTGCGAGCACCAGCGCAATGAGCGGCACCAGCGGATAGCACGGCGCGCGAAAGGTGCGCTCCAGATTCGGTTCGGTTTTGCGCAGTTTGAACAGGCTGAGCATGCTCATGATGTACATCACGATCGCCCCGAAGACCGCCATCGTGATCATCGCCGCCGTCAGCGTCATGCCGCCCAGGTTGATCAAACCATCGCTATAAATCGCGGCAATGCCGATCACGCCACCGGCGATGATTGCCCGGTGCGGGGTCTGAAAGCGTGACAACTTGGCCAGGGACACCGGCAGATAACCGGCCCGGGCGAGGGCGAAGAACTGCCGCGAGTAGCCGAGGATGATCCCGTGGAAACTTGCCACCAGGCCGAACAGGCCGATCCACACCAGCATGTGTAACCAGCCCGAGCTTTCGCCAACCACGGTTTTCATCGCTTGCGGCAGCGGGTCGTTGATGTTCGACAAGGTGCGCCAGTCACCGACGCCGCCGGCAAAGAACATCACGCCCATCGCCAGTAATACCAACGTCAGAATGCCGCTGATGTAGGCCTTCGGAATCGTGCGTTTCGGATCTTTGGCTTCTTCGGCGGCCATGGCGGCGCCTTCGATGGCCAGGAAAAACCAGATAGCGAACGGAATTGCCGCGAACATCCCGGCAATCGCCGGCGCACCGAACACATCGGAACCGGCCCAGCCGTTCAGCGCGAAGTTACTGAAGCTGAACGCCGGGGCGACCACGCCCATGAACACCAGCAGCTCGGCCACTGCGAGAACGCAGACAACCAGTTCGAAGGTTGCGGCCAGTTTCACCCCGAGGATGTTCAGGCCCATGAACACAATGTAGGCACCGACCGCTGCGTGTTTCGGATCAAGCGCTGGAAACTGCACGTTCAGATACGCACCGATCGCCAGAGCGATGGCCGGCGGGGCGAAGACAAACTCAATCAGTGTCGCCAGCCCCGCGATCAATCCGCCTTTCTCGCCAAAGGCGCGGCGGCTGTAGGCAAAGGGACCGCCAGCGTGAGGAATCGCGGTGGTCAGCTCGGTGAAACTGAAAATAAAGCAGGTGTACATCGTGGCGACCATGAAGGACGTCACCAGAAAACCGAGTGTGCCTGCCACGCCCCAACCATAACTCCAGCCGAAGTATTCACCGGAAATCACCAGCCCGACCGCAATGCCCCACAAGTGCAACGTGCCCAGCGTGGGTTTGAGTTGTGTGTTCATGCGTTGCTCCCTGAACGGTTTGGAAAGCTCGGGGGAGGGCGTTTGCAGTGGGCGTGCCAGTGTGGTGATGGCGGTCGTAAAGTGCAGAAAGGCGTCGTATCGGGGATGTTTGCCCCCGAATGATTGTTTTTTGTGCGCCAGTTGAGGGCGATAGCGGCGGTTTTGCCGTCTTCGTGGGCAAGTCCCGCCTGTAGGTTTAGCCTTGCTCGGCAAGACACTCGCGCAGCGCGATTTGCCAGTCAGGTTGCCTGACGCCCCATTCACGTTGCAGGCGACTGCAATCAAGGCAAGAGTTGAGTGGTCGTGCCGCTGGTGTCGGGTAATCGCTGGAGGGAATGGGCAGCAGGTTTGCGCAGGGCTTTCCCTGTTGCCGTAACGCTTCGCCAATGGCCTGGGCGAAACCGAACCAGGAGGTTTTCCCCTGAGCAGTCAGATGATATGTACCCCAGGTAACGGCCTCACCTGTCTGCCAGCGTTC
This sequence comes from Pseudomonas sp. 478, assembly GCF_003254125.1. Taxonomy (NCBI): domain Bacteria; kingdom Pseudomonadati; phylum Pseudomonadota; class Gammaproteobacteria; order Pseudomonadales; family Pseudomonadaceae; genus Pseudomonas; species Pseudomonas sp. 478. Next base: position 282,304 of record NZ_QKZG01000007.1, on the reverse strand, counting down.
GACCAGGGCAAGGGTGCTATTGGCAATTGTGCCTGCCCAGGTAGGTGCGCCGATCTGATCGGCGACAATGCGTACTTCCGGTCTCTCTTGCAGCAGGCGTTGCATCGTCAGCAGGAAATTGCGGCCATAGGTTGAATAGACCCAGCTGGTGCGCAGGATAAGATGTTTGCCTTGCACTTCAATGATCGCCCGTTCACCGGCCAGTTTGCTCTTGCCGTAAACGCCGAGCGGGTTGGGCGTGTCATCTTCGTTATAAGGCCCGACCTTCTTGCCGTCGAATACATAATCGGTGGAATAGTGAATCAGCGGGATGCCAAGCATCAGTGCTTCTTCGGCAAAGATGCCAGGAGCCACGGCGTTGATGGCAAAGGCAGTTTCCGGCTCGCTTTCAGCCAGATCGACCGCTGTGTGGGCCGCCGCGTTGATGATCAGATCCGGACGAATCTTCTGTACCTGTTGGCGAATCTGCTCGGGTTGTGCCAGATCGAGTTGATCGCGACCCAGCACGATCAACTCGCCGACACCCCCCAGTCGACGCTGCAGTTCGCGTGAGACCTGACCGTGCTGGCCGCTGATGAGAACTCTCATGGGAGCAGCTCAGCTTTTGACAGGCTTTTACCGGTGATCATGACGCCGCGCAGATCGGTTTCATTCACATCCATTGTTCATCCCCAGCGAGCTTGGCCAGGTACTGGCCATACCCGGTCTTGCCAAAGTAGCGGGCACGCTCCAGCAGCTGTTCGCGGTTGATCCAGTTCTTTTCGTAAGCGATCTCTTCGAGGCAGGCGACTTTCAAGCCTTGTCGGTGTTCTATGGTCTGCACGTACTGAGAGGCATCGAGCAAGCTGTCGTGAGTGCCGGTGTCGAGCCAGGCGAAACCACGGCCGAAGCGCTCGACCTGCAAGTCTCCCCGTTTAAGATACGCGTTGTTGACATCGGTGATTTCCAGCTCGCCGCGAGGCGAAGGCTTTACCGCTTTGGCGATCCTGATTACATCGTTGTCGTAGAAATACAGGCCCGTGACGGCATAGCTGGATTTCGGTACTTTCGGCTTTTCTTCGATCGACAGGGCACGACCCTGGCTGTCGAAGTCAATCACGCCGAATCGCTCCGGGTCTTTGACCCAATAGCCGAACACGGTAGCGCCAGAAGTGCGTGTTGCCGCGTTCTGCAACTGCTCGCCGAAGTGTTGACCATGGAAAATGTTGTCGCCGAGGATCAGGCACACAGAATCATTGCCAATGAACCTTTCACCAATCAGAAAAGCCTGGGCCAGACCATCCGGTGACGGCTGCTCGGCGTAGCTGAAATTGACCCCGAACTGACTGCCATCACCCAGCAGATTGCGGTACTGGGGCAGGTCCTGGGGAGTCGAGATCACTAAAATGTCTTTGATGCCGGCCAACATCAGGACCGAAATCGGGTAATAGATCATCGGTTTGTCGTAGACCGGCAACAGCTGTTTGGACACGCCGAGCGTGATCGGATGCAGGCGTGTGCCCGAGCCGCCTGCCAAAACGATACCTTTCATCATGCATGGAGCTCCTGGGGATTGATGGCACCAAGGCGTTCGCCCTGGTAGCTGCCATCCTGAACACGACGGCACCACTCAAGGTTGTTCAAGTACCACTGAACGGTTTTGCGAAGGCCGGTTTCGAAGGTCTCTTCGGGTACCCAGCCCAGTTCTTTTTCGATCTTGCTGGCATCGATCGCGTAGCGCAGGTCATGGCCAGGACGATCCTGTACGAACGTAATCAAATCGGCGTAGTGCGCGACACCCTTGGGCTTGCGCGGTGCCAGTTCTTCAAGCAGGGCGCAGAGGCCACGCACCACGTCGATATTCTTTTGTTCGTTGTGCCCGCCGATGTTGTAGGTCTCGCCGACGATACCGGTGGTCACCACTTTGAGCAGCGCGCGGGCGTGATCTTCGACGAATAGCCAATCACGTATTTGCAGGCCATCGCCGTACACCGGCAGCGGCTTGCCGGCCAAGGCATTGAGGATGATCAGCGGAATCAATTTTTCGGGGAAATGGAACGGCCCGTAATTGTTCGAGCAGTTGCTCAAGAGCACCGGCAGGCCATAGGTGCGCTGCCAGGCACGGACCAGGTGGTCGGACGCCGCTTTGCTGGCGGAGTACGGCGAACTCGGGGCATAGGGGGTCATTTCCGTAAACAGATCATCGGCGCCATGCAGGTCGCCATAGACCTCATCAGTGGAGATGTGATGGAAACGGAAGGCGCTTTTTTCCGGTTCGGCGAGGGTTTGCCAATAGGCGCGGGTGGCCTCCAGCAGACTATAGGTGCCGACAATGTTGGTCTGGATGAAATCTGAAGGTCCATCAATGGAACGGTCGACGTGGGACTCCGCTGCCAGATGCATGATCGCTTGCGGCTGGAAACGTGTCAGCACTGCGCTGACGGTCGCCTGATCAACGATATCGGCTTGAACGAACTCGTAGCGAGTGTCGTTGGCAATGCCTGTCAGCGATTCGAGATTGCCGGCGTAGGTCAGCTTGTCCAGGTTGAGCACTTCATGCTCGGTGTGCCGGATCAGCTCGCGAATCAAGGCCGAGCCAATGAAACCGGCACCGCCGGTGATGAGGATACGCATGTTGGCCAGCCTTTTTTCAGTAGTCGAAAACGCAAACGGTCATATCTTGTCGGCAGGAGGAGGGTGGTGCAATAGGTTGTTCATCTCACTTTGGATTTGTGGAGTCTTATCCATCGATGCAGGAAGAGACGCCTGATAAGTTGAATGCTCCCCGGACACCACCGTAACCCTAGCGTAAACCCACTCTTTACGCTTTCTTTATGCCCAGCCAACACCCTCGCTCTCGTTCCTTTACAGCCTCCCTACCGACAATGACTCCACACGCGGCAATACGCCGTAACACGGAGAACTTCCATGAGCGTTCTGGACGGGGTGTCACTGCTATTGGCAGTGGGGCTGTTCATTTATCTGTTGGTTGCGCTGTTGCGCGCGGACCGGAACTAGGAGCGGCTATGCACAGTTATGACTATTGGCTGATCCTCGCCTTCTTCGCCCTGGTGCTGATACCGGCACCGTTTCTGGGGCGCTTCTACTACAAGGTGATGGAAGGTCAGCGCACTTGGCTTTCGCCGATTCTCGGGCCGGTGGAGCGCGGGTGTTATCGGGTGGCCGGCGTTGATCCGCAGGCCGAACAGAGCTGGCAGAAATACACCCTGGCTTTGCTCGCCTTCAACTTCGCGGGCTTTTTGCTGTTGTTCGCGATCCTGTTGTTTCAGGATCACTTGCCGCTGAATCCGCAAAACCTGCCGGGCCAGGAGTGGACGCAAGCGTTCAATACTGCCGTCAGCTTCATGACCAACACCAACTGGCAGTCCTACAGCGGCGAAGCGACCCTGAGCTACCTGAGTCAGATGGTCGGCCTCACCGTGCAGAACTTCGTCAGCGCCGCCACCGGCCTCGCCGTGTTGGTAGCCCTGTGTCGCGGTATCGGTCGCAAGTCGAGCAAGACCCTCGGCAACTTTTGGGTCGACATGACCCGCGCCACCCTCTACGGCTTGCTGCCGCTGTGCCTGCTGCTGGCACTGTATCTGGTCTGGCAGGGCGTGCCGCAAACCTTCGCTCAGTACGTGAATGCGGTGACGATGCAAGGCGTCGATCAGGTGATCCCGCTGGGCCCGGCCGCCAGCCAGATTGCGATCAAGCAACTGGGCACCAACGGTGGTGGCTTCTTCGGCGTCAACTCGGCGCACCCGTTCGAGAACCCGACGGCGTGGAGCAACCTGTTTGAAGTCGGCTCGATCATTCTGATTCCGGTGGCGCTGGTGTTCACCTTCGGCCATTACGTGAAAGACCTGCGTCAGAGCCGCGCGATCATCGCCTGCATGCTGGCGCTGTTCCTGATCGGCGGCGCGACATCGCTGTGGGCTGAATACCAGCCGAACCCGACCCTGAACAATGTCGCCGTCGAACAGACCGCGCCGCTGGAAGGCAAGGAAGCGCGTTTCGGCACCACTGCCACGGTGCTGTGGTCGGTGACTACCACGGCGGCGTCCAACGGTTCGGTCAACGGCATGCACGACAGCCTCAACCCGCTGACCGGCATGGTCGCGCTGGTCAACATGATGGTCGGCGAAGTGATCTTCGGCGGCGTCGGTGCCGGGCTCTACGGCATGTTGCTGAACGTGTTGATCGCGGTGTTCCTCGCCGGCCTGATGATCGGCCGCACGCCGGAATACCTCGGCAAGAAACTGCAGGCGAAGGAAGTGCAGTTGCTGGTCGTGACCTTGCTGGTGATGCCGGTCGGCGTGCTGGTACTCGGCGCGATTGCCGCGAGCCTGCCTGGCCCTGTTGCAGCGGTGAGCAACCCTGGTCCTCACGGTTTCAGTCAGCTGCTTTATGCCTACACCTCGGCCAGCGCCAACAATGGCTCGGCGTTTGGCGGCTTCGGTGCCAACACCGCATTCCACAACCTGATGCTCGGCCTTGGCATGTTGATCGGTCGCTTCGGTTACATCCTCCCGGTACTGGCGTTGGCCGGCAGCCTGGCGATGAAGAAAAGCGCACCGATCGGCCAAAACAGCTTCCCGACCCATGGCCCGCTGTTCGTGACCTTGCTGACCGTGACCATTCTGCTGGTGGGTGGTTTGACCTTCCTGCCGACATTGGCGCTGGGTCCTATTGCTGAACATTTGAGTATGGCTGCCCTTCCTAAATAAGGAGCTAAGGAATCCATCATGAATATGCCTGTAAGCAAAACCGCCGTCGTCAAGGCGCCGGAACAACCGAAAACCGCGATCTCGGCCCTCTGGCGTCCGGCGCTGGTGCAAGCCTTCGTCAAGCTCGACCCTCGGCAATTGCAACGCGCGCCGGTGATGCTGGTGGTCGAACTGACCGCGATCCTGACCACGGTGCTGTGCTTCATTCCCGACAGCGCCGTGCCGACTTTTGTCGCCGCGCAAATCGCCTTGTGGTTGTGGTTCACCGTGCTGTTCGCCAACTTCGCCGAAGCACTGGCCGAAGGTCGCGGCAAGGCCCGCGCCGACAGCCTCAAGGCCGGTAGCGAAGGCCTGAGTGCCCGGCGCAAAACCAGCAGCGGCGCCTTTCAGGTTGTGCCGGCCACCAGCCTGCGCAAGGGCGATGTGGTCCGCGTTGAAGCGGGGGAAATGATCCCCGGTGACGGCGAGGTAATCGAAGGTATTGCCGCGGTCAACGAAGCGGCGATTACCGGTGAATCCGCGTCGGTGATTCGCGAATCCGGCGGCGACCGTTCGGCCGTCACCGGCAACACCCGACTGGTGTCCGACTGGCTGTTGGTGCGGATCACCGTCAACCCGGGCGAGTCGACACTGGACCGTATGATCGCCCTGGTCGAAGGCGCCAAGCGCCAGAAAACCCCGAACGAAGTGGCGCTCGACATCCTGCTGATCGGCCTGACCCTGATCTTCCTGCTGGTGGTCGTCACCCTGCAACCGTTCGCCCACTTCGCCAACGGCAGCCTGCCGCTGGTGTTCCTGGTGGCGTTATTGGTCACGCTGATTCCGACCACCATTGGCGGTCTGTTGTCGGCCATCGGTATCGCCGGGATGGACCGTCTGGTGCGCCTGAATGTGATCGCCAAATCCGGGCGTGCGGTGGAAGCGGCGGGGGATGTACACGTCCTGCTGCTGGACAAGACCGGCACCATCACCTTCGGTAACCGTCGTTGCACCGCGGTGTACGCCGCGCCGGGTGTCACTGCCAAGGAACTGGCCGAGGGCGCGTTGTTTGCCTCCTTGGCCGATGACACGGCTGAAGGCAAATCGATCGTCGAGTACCTGCGCGGTCTTCACCCGCAACCCGAGCCGTCCCCCGAGGTGCTGACTGCCGTGCCGTTCAGCGCTGAAACCCGCTTGTCTGGCGTTGACTATCAGGGCCGGGTCTATCGCAAAGGCGCGGTGGATTCGCTGCTGGCCTTCGTCGGCTTGAAACGCGCCGATCTGGCCGCACCGCTGTCCCGGGAAATCGACAAGATCGCCCAGAGCGGCGGCACCCCGTTGCTGGTCTGCGCCGACGGTAAATTGCTCGGTGTCATCCACCTCAAGGACGTGGTCAAACCCGGCATCCGCGAGCGTTTCGCCGAACTGCGCAAACTGGGGATTCGCACTGTCATGGTGACCGGCGACAACCCGCTGACCGCTGCAGCGATTGCCGCCGAGGCGGGCGTCGATGACGTGCTGGCTGAAGCCACACCGGAGAAAAAACTGGCGCGCATTCGCCACGAGCAGAACGACGGTCGCCTGGTCGCCATGTGCGGCGACGGCGCCAACGACGCCCCGGCCCTGGCCCAGGCGGACGTGGGCATGGCGATGAACGACGGCACGCAAGCGGCACGCGAGGCGGCGAACATGGTCGACCTCGACAGCGATCCGACCAAGCTGCTGGACGTGGTGCAGATCGGCAAGGAATTGCTGGTGACCCGTGGTGCGCTGACGACGTTTTCCATCGCCAACGACGTGGCCAAGTACTTCGCGATTTTGCCGGCGCTGTTCGCCTCGATCTACCCGCAACTGGGTGTGCTGAACGTCATGCACTTGAGCAGTCCGCAGAGCGCGATTCTCTCGGCGATCGTGTTCAACGCCTTGATCATTGTGGTGCTGATTCCATTGGCATTGCGCGGTGTGCGCGTGCAGGCGGCGAGTGCGGCGGCGTTGCTGCGACGCAATCTGTTGATCTATGGATTGGGCGGGATTCTGGTGCCGTTCGTGGGGATCAAGGCGATCGACATGCTGTTGACGGCGTTGCATCTGGTTTGACGTTCTGTCGGGTAGCGCGGGCTCTGTGGCGAGGGGATTTATCCCCGTTCGGCTGCGAAGCAGTCGCCAATCCGATACACGCGGTGCACCAGAAGAAATGAAGTTGCAGGTCCTGGGGCTGCTTCGCAGCCCAACGGGGATAAATCCCCTCGCCACAGGGTTTGGTGGCGAATTCCAGACCTGAGTTATTTACTGAATTCGAGGATTTTGAAATGTCCACAATGATACGCCCGGCCCTGAGCCTGCTTGTCCTGATGACCCTGATTACCGGCGTCGCCTATCCACTGGTGGTCACCGGTGTCGCCCAGGTCGCATTCCCCGATCAAGCCAACGGCAGTCTGGTCCACGACGCCGATGGCAAGGTCCGCGGCTCGTCGCTGATTGCGCAAGATTTCGTCGGTGACGCCTGGTTCCATCCACGGCCATCGGCCGGTGCATTTGCCACCGTGTCGAGCAGTGCCAGCAACCTTTCGCCGAGCAACCCGGCGTTGGCCACTCGGGTGATCGACGATGCCAACAAACTGCAGGTGTCGGGCCAGGGTCCGGTGCCATTGGCGATGGTCACCACCTCCGGCAGCGGTCTCGATCCACACTTGCCACCGGCCGCAATTGCCTATCAACTGGCGCGTGTTGCAGCGGCGCGCAATCTGCCGGTGGCGACCCTTCAACAATTGATGGATGCGCACATCGAGCAGCCATTGGTGGGGCCGCCGGTGGTGAATGTGCTGGCGCTGAACATCGCGCTGGAAAATTTGTAGTGGACGATCGTTCCCACGCTCTGCGTGGGAATGCATCAACGGACGCTCCGCGTTCGGCTCAGAAAGGGACGCGGAGCGTCCCGGGCTGCATTCCCACGCGGAGCGTGGGAACGATCAATGAGAGAGAACTTCAAACATGAGTGACTCCGGCCGCGCCGACGCACTGTTAGCAGACCTGCCCCGCGACGGCCGTGGCCGGCTCAAGGTTTTTCTCGGCGCCGCACCCGGTGTCGGCAAGACTTACGCCATGCTGCAAGCGGCCCACACCCAACTGCGTCAGGGTGTGAAAGTCATTGCCGGCGTGGTCGAAACCCACGGTCGCGCCGAAACCGAAGCGCTGCTTGGCGGCTTGCCGCAGCAGCCGTTGGTGCGCTCGGAATACCGTGGCGTGGTGCTCGAAGAAATGGACCTCGACGGCCTGCTCGCGGCCAAACCGAAACTGGTGCTGGTGGACGAACTGGCCCACAGCAACGCCCCCGGCAGTCGCCACACCAAACGCTGGCAAGACATTCAGGAACTGCTCGCGGCAGGCATCGACGTGTACACCACGGTCAACGTCCAGCACTTGGAAAGTCTTAACGACAAAGTGCGCGGCATCACCGGTGTGCAGGTTCGCGAAACCCTACCGGACTGGGTGCTGCAAGAAGCCTACGAACTGCTGCTGATCGACCTGCCGCCGCGCGAGCTACTCGAGCGTCTGCGCGATGGCAAGGTCTACGTGCCGGAGCAGGCGAGGGCGGCCATCGACGCCTTCTTCACCCAGACCAACCTCACAGCCCTGCGTGAACTGGCGATGCAAACCGCCGCCGCTCAGGTCGATGATGATTTGGCCCAGGGCTATCGCCAGCTCGGCCAAGCGGCGCCAGCGGTACGCGGTCGCCTGTTGGTCGGCGTCGATGGCGATGCACAGGCTGAGCGTCTGGTGCGTCACGCCAGTCGCGTCGCCCAGCGTCGGCATTTGCCTTGGAGCCTGGTGCATGTGGACAACGGCAGTGTGCGTGACGAGCAGTCGCGGCTGCGCCTGCAAAGTGCCCAGCAATTGGCCGAACGCCTCGGCGGCGAAGTGGTGCTGCTGCGCGCCGGCGAGGTGGCGAAAACCCTGATCCAGCATGCCGCCGAACGCCGCGCGAGTCTGGTGTTGGTCGGTCAGTCCCGGCAGCGTTTGCGTCGACGGTTGTTCGGCGGCGGTCTGGCGTCACGGTTGCTGCGCGATGCGCGCGGGCTGGAAATCAACGTCCTCGACAGCGATCACGAACAACATCAGCCGCGCCAGCGTTCGGCGCAGGCACTGGTGTGGTTCGACTACGCGCTGGCGCTGGTGGCGACAGTGCTTGCCACCGCATTGGCCTGGGCCGTGGCAAGTGTCTTGCCGCTGCCCAATATCTCGCTGGTGTTCCTCGCCGCGGTGTTGCTGGTGGCGGTGCGCAGCAGCCTGGGCCCGGCGCTGGCTTGTGCGGCGCTGTCGTTTCTGACCTATGACTTTCTGTTCATCCCGCCGAATTTCTCGTTCGCCATCCAACGCGAAGAAGACGTGCTGACCTTGCTGTTCTTCCTGCTGATGGCGGCGCTCACCGGTAACCTCGCGGCCCGGCAACGGCGGCAATTGCAGGCGCTGCGCGACACCCAGGAAGAGACCACCGAACTGCTCGACCTGTCGCGCAAACTCACCGCCGCCACCGACCGCCAGGCGGTGGTCAGCGCAGCGGCCCAGCACCTTGATGGCTGGAGCGATCTGCAACTGTGCCTGCTCAATCGAGACGGCCAGGGCGGCTGGAAAGTCGAAACCGGTGGCCCGCTGGAGTTTTCCGAAGCCGAGCGCGCTGCCGCCGATTGGGCCTGGCAACACGATCAACCGGCCGGCGCGGGCACCGGCACGCTGCCGTTCGGGCGTTGGTGGTGGTGGCCGTTGTCGGTGGAAGACGGGCCGCTGGCACTGCTCGGTGTGTGTGCCAAAGAGGGCCAGACCTTGAGCGGTCAGCGTCGGCGTTTGTTGACCGCGCTGAGCCAGCCGCTGGCCCAGGCGCTGGCCCGGGCGCAATTGGCCGAAGACCTGGAAGCCGCCCGGCTGCATGGCGAAACCGAGCAACTGCGCAGTGCCTTGCTGGCCTCGGTGTCCCACGATTTGCGCACGCCGTTGACCTCCATGCGCGGCAGCATCGACAGCCTGTTGGCCCTCGGTGAGGCGATCCCGCTGGAGGATCGCCGCGAACTGCTTGAAGGCACTCGCGATGAAGCCGAGCGCCTCGATCGCTACATCCAGAACCTGCTGGACATGACCCGCCTCGGGCACGGCGCCCTGAAGCTGGCGCGGGACTGGGTGTCGCCGGCCGACATCGTCGGCAGTTCGCTCAATCGTCTGCGCGCCGTGCTGGCGCCATTGCAAGTGACCACCGAAGTGCCGCCAGAGTTGCCGTTGCTGTACGTCCACGCCGCGCTGATCGAACAGGCGCTGGTCAACGTGCTGGAAAACGCCGCGCGGTTTTCACCGCCTAACGGTCGCCTGCAATTGCGCGCCGGGGCCGATGACAGCGAACTGTTTTTTTCGGTGAGCGATGAAGGTCCGGGGATTCCGCAGGAAGAACGGGCGAAGATTTTCGACATGTTCTACACCGCCGCGCGCGGTGATCGTGGCGGGCAAGGCACCGGGCTGGGGCTGGCGATCTGTCAGGGCATGGTCGGTGCTCACGGCGGGCGGATCAGCGTCGCCGATGGCATTGAAGGCCGAGGCACCTGCATCACCTTGCACCTGCCGTTGCAGGCTCAGCCAGCCTTTGAAAATTAAGAGCCGAAAGTGAAGCCTGATCGCGCTTGCGCTACTCTCTTGCCACTTCTTTGTGTTGATGTGAATTCATGAGCCAGACCGCGACCATTTTGGTCATCGACGACGAACCGCAGATCCGCAAATTCCTGCGCATCAGCCTTGTTTCCCAGGGCTACAAAGTGCTGGAAGCCGGCACCGGCACTGAAGGCCTGGCCCAGGCTGCGCTGAATAAACCGGACTTGCTGGTGCTCGACCTCGGTCTGCCGGACATGGACGGCCAGCAAGTGCTGCGCGAGTTTCGCGAGTGGTCGACGGTGCCGGTGCTGGTGCTCTCGGTGCGCGCCAGTGAAGGGCAGAAAGTCGAAGCGCTCGACAACGGCGCCAACGACTACGTGACCAAGCCGTTTGGCATTCAGGAGTTCCTGGCCCGGGTGCGTGCGTTGTTGCGTCAGGCTCCGGCGGGAGAAGCTCAACAAGCGGCATTGACGTTCGGCCCGTTGACCGTGGATCTGGCGTATCGCCGGGTGTTGCTCGACAGCACCGAAGTCGCGCTGACCCGCAAGGAATACGCGGTGCTGGCGCAACTGGCGCGGCATCCGGGGCGGGTCATCACCCAGCAGCAACTGCTCAAGGATATCTGGGGGCCGACCCATACCGAGGACACTCACTATTTGCGGATTGTGGTCGGGCACCTGCGCCAGAAACTGGCGGATGATCCGACTCAGCCGCGGTTTATCGTCACCGAGGCTGGGGTTGGGTATCGGCTGTTGAGTGAAGGCAGTCTTTAGTTTTGTGTTGACTGATCTGACGCCTTCGCGAGCAAGCCCGCTCCCACATTTTGACCGAGTCCTCCTGTTGGATACGGTCAAAATGTGGGAGCGGGCTTGCTCGCGAAGAGGCCGTGAAACTCACTCGAGAACCTCAGGAATCCCGCTCATTCTCATACCGATCCAACGTATCCCGCGCAATCTCCCGCCCCAGCGCGATCAGCTCAGGTGCCTTGTAAAACTCGAAAAACCGGCACACTCGCTTTGGCACGTTGATCAAAATATCCGGCGGATATCCGGCGATCTTGTACTGCGCCAATGAGGTTTGCATCACCTCGAAACTCTGGTTGATCAGGTCCAGCAAAGACGCCGGTCCGACGTTGTCGATGATGAACGAGCCGGTAGCGGACTTCGGCGCACCGTCGCGTTCAGGGGCGGCAGCCGGTTGCTGGGCTTCGGGTTCGGCGGATTCGATCCACGGGTTGATCTCGGCCGCTTCTGCCATCAACGCTTCCTTTTCCAGCAGCAGCAACTGTTCCGCCTGTTTACGGCGGAAGGGCAGTTTTGAACCGAGCGAGCTGATCAGGCTGTCGAAGCGGGTCTTGAACGCTGCCGGGCGCTGGATCACCGGCAGTTGATAGTGGCGCTGGTTGGTGGAGTTGAGGTTGACCGCGATGATCAGGTCGCAATGACTCGACACCACCGGCACGATCGGTAAAGGGTTGAGGATGCCGCCGTCCACCAGCATGCGGTTGCCCTGCATCACCGGGGTGAACAGGCTGGGAATCGCCGCCGAAGCGCGCATGGCCTGGTGCAGGCAGCCTTCCTGAAACCAGATTTCCTGTTGGTTGGTCAGGTCGGTGGCCACGGCCGTGTAGGGGATGCGCAAGTCTTCGATATTGATCTCGCCGACGATCTTGCGTATCTGCCCGAAAACCTTTTCCCCGCGAATTGCGCCCAGACGAAAACTGACGTCCACCAGACGCAAGACGTCGAGGTAATCCAGGCTTTCGATCCAGTTGCGATAATCGTTGAGTTTGCCAGCGGCATAGATCCCGCCCACCACTGCGCCCATGGAACATCCGGCGATGCAGGCGATGTCGTAGCCACGCCGTTCGATCTCTTCAATGACCCCAATATGGGCGTAGCCCCGGGCCCCACCTGAGCCCAGCACCAGTGCGACACGCTTTTTCATGAATCGCCCTCGTCTGACAAGGTTCAACAATGCACCCATCGAGGGGCAAGCTTCAATCGCTATGGTCGTTCGGCGCGGCCAGTGCGTCGTTTTTTGACACTCAGGGAAGGCGAATGGGTATTCTCGCGAGCGCTAGAGTTTCCAAGGCGGGGCCAAGGCACTTTTCACGCGCCAGACCGTCTTACCTGCATGCATGTTTACCTATCTTTGAGGTGTGAGTGATGAAAGTCTGGATCTGTGTGCCGTTGATTGCCTTGGCACTCGCCGGTTGTGCCGGTAAAACCGCTTACCGTGACAGCTGCGGTAGCCAACTCGACGCCGCCTGGCATGAGCTGGACCTGGCCAAAGTCGAGGGCTTTGCCGGGACCGTCAGCTACTCCAAGGCGCTGTCATTGCTGACCGGCGCCAAGACCCAGCAGCAATTCGAAGCCTATGAGGGTTGCTCCAGGAAGGCCGAGAAGGCGCGTTTTTATATTCGTGAATCGCGCGCAGGGCGCTGAAAGCCGCTCTAAGCTCTAAGCTGCAAGCAATAGGTCAGTCGCCCCGGATTTCGGCTGGCGGCTTGCAGCTGTTTACGGAGTAAACCCCCATGATTAACCGGTTGGTGGCTCATGTCCTGGGCCTGGAAGTCCGTTTGCTGGCCTGTCAGGCACGCTTGAGTGCCCGCACCGACCCTGAAGCGCTGCATGATCTGCGCACCACGGTTCGCCGTTTGCGCAGTTTGCTGCGGCCATTGCGCGGCTTGCCCGGGGTCGAACAGCTGGAAGCGGCGGCGTCCCGGGTCGGCGACTTGACCACGCCGTTGCGCGATCGCGAAGTGCTGGCGGCGTACCTGCTCGAGCATGATCAACCCCAGGCGGCCCATCGGCGTATGGCGCAGATGGCCGAGGCTTACCCGGCGGTCGCGACGAGCCCTGAAGTGGCGCAGTTGCTGATGATCCTCGACGCCTTTCCGCGTTTTCTGCGGGCCTCCCAGCGTCAGGACTTGCTCAAGGGCTTGCGCCAGCGCATCGAAAAACGGTTGGCCAAGCAGTGGAAAAAACTCGACAAAGCCCTGCACGATCCGGCACATGATCGCCACCGTTTGCGCCTGCTGATCAAACGTGTGCGCTATGGCATCGAAGCTTATCCCGAACTGGATCGATTGCCGAAAGCGGCGATGCCGCGCTTGAAGTCCGCGCAAGGTGCCTTGGGCGATTGGCACGATTGCTTGCAATGGCTGGCCATGGCCGAGCAGGAAACCGATTTGCAGCCCTGCGTCGCGGCCTGGAAAACCGCCATGGCCAAGGCCGAAGGCCGTGCCGACCAAGTCCTCGACAAACTCAGCGCTGACTGTTTCAAATCCTGAAACACTACCGATGCCCTGTGGGAGCGGGCTTGCTCGCGAAGACGGCGGCACATCCAAAACAGATGTGACTGACAGACCGCTTTCGCGAGCAAGCCCGCTCCCACATTGATTGTGTTCAAGCCAAGTGCGGCTCATCTGTCAGTGCTTTTGGCTGGAATAAGCGCTGTGCCATCCTCGCGGGCTGGTTAAGATTCCTTCATCCTTTTCCCGCTCTGAGGTTTCCATGCGCTTTTCCGATCTGCTCGACGCTGTCCGCAGCCAGCCGCTGGAGCTGTCTATCCCGGCCGAATGGGCTCAGGGGCGCGCCAGTTTCGGTGGCCTGGTGGCCGCCTTGCAGTACGAAGCCATGCGCGCAAAAGTCCCGGCGGATCGTCCGGTGCGTTCGCTGGCGATTACCTTTGTCGGCCCGGTCGAGCCTGAAGTGCCGGTCAGCTTTGAAGTCGATGTGTTGCGCGAAGGCAAGGCGGTCAGCCAGGTGCTGGGGCGGGCGATGCAGAAGGGCCAGGTGGTGACGTTGGTCCAGGGCAGCTTCGGCGCCTCGCGGCCGTCGGAAGTGGCGGTGATCGCCGAACCGGCACCCGAGATGAAGCACTGGGACGACTGCCAGGAATTGCCTTACGTCAAAGGCGTGACCCCGGAATTCATGCGTCATCTGGCGATGCGCTGGAGCGTCGGCGGTCTGCCGTTCACCGGCAACAAATCCCGCGAGATGGGCGGCTGGGTGCGCTTGCGTGGGGACGTGAAGGAAGAAGCGGTCAGCGAGTCGCATATCCTGGCGCTGGTCGATGCCTGGCCACCGGCGCTGTTGCCGCACCTGAAAAAACCGGCAATGGGCAGCACGCTGACCTGGACCATCGAATTCGTCCAGCCGTTGCTTGAACTGAGCACGCTGGACTGGTGCAAATACCTGGTTGAAATCGAACATGCCGCTGACGGCTACGGTCATGCGGCCGCGAAATTGTGGAACGCGGACGGTCAGTTGGTTGCCATGAGCCGGCAGACGGTGACGATTTTCGCCTGATCAGTGACGACGGTGGCGCTCACGCCAGGCGCGCCACCAGCCGCCGCTCAGGAAGAACCGTGGGAAGGTCAGAAACTGCTCGACCAGCAAGCGTGACACGGCATCTTTGCGATCGCTGAACGGCTCGGAGGCTTGCGCTTCCAAGGTGTGACCGTGGCGTTGCAGGCCGAGGGCGGCGAGCAGGCCGATGACGCCAATCGCGATATTGGTGAAGCTCAGACCGAACACTCCCGAGACAATCAGCAGAAACGCCACGATGAACAGCGGCACGGCAATCAGGTGCAGCACCAGATTGGTCGGGTGCTGATGATTGTTCGGGTACGCTCGCCATTGCCAGGCGGGGAGGTTGGGGTGACGTTTGCCCATGATGGTAATCCTTGGTTCGTTGAGGCTCTTGAACAAAGAATAGGCCGGGGCAAACCCGTCGGCGAATCAAGGCTGGCTATTGGAGTGATAGGTGTCCATGTTCGGATTTGATGGTGACCGGGCTGACGCCTTCGCGAGCAAGCCCGCTCCCACAGTGGATCTCTGTTGTACCAAAAATTAATGGCCACTGAAGATCACCTGTGGGAGCGGGCTTGCTCGCGAAGGGGCCCTTACAGCTTGAGCTGACCGATTGCCTTGCTCAATTCCCCCGCCAACGCTGCCAGCTCATTGCTGGTAGTCGCCGAATCCACGGTCTGCTGCACGGTGTTCTCGGTCACATCCCGAATGCTCACCACCGCCCGATTCATCTCTTCGGCCACGTGACTCTGCTGCTCGGCCGCCACCGCGATCTGCGTGTTGCTTTCGCGCATCTGTGCCACGGCGCTGGTGATTTCTGCCAATGCTGCACCGGCCTCCTGAGCCTGCTGCACGCAATCGTCGGCCTTGAACGAGCTTTCCTGCATGAAATCCACCGCGTCCCGAGTCCCGGCCTGCAACGCGGAAACCATGATCGTGATTTCGTCAGTGGAGGTCTGGACACGTTTGGCCAGGTTACGCACTTCATCGGCGACCACCGCAAACCCGCGACCCATTTCACCGGCACGGGCCGCTTCAATCGCTGCGTTCAGCGCCAGCAGATTGGTCTGCTCGGCGATGCTGTGAATCACACTGACCACGCCGTTGATCTTCTGACTGTCCTCGGCCAGACGCTGAATCATCTCGGCAGTCTGTTGCACCCCGCTGGACAGGCCGGCAATCGACTTCTGCACCCGACTGACCACTTCCTGCCCGCTGCCGGCCAGGGTGTCGGCGGTTTGCGAGAGGTCGCGGGTAGCGCCAGCGTGCTGGGCAATGTGATAGACCGTGGCGGTCATTTCGTTGATCGCCGTGGCGGCCTGATCGGTTTCGCTTTGCTGGCCGAGCATACCGTGACGCACCTCGTTCATGCTCGACGCCAGCCGCGCTGCGCCGACATCCAGTTGCCGGGCGGTGCTGGCGACGGTATTGACCACTCGCTGGTAACCGGCCTGCATGGCGTTGAAGGCATTGGCCATCTGCCCGACTTCGTCGGTGCAGGCCAGCGGCACGCGTGCCGACAGGTCACCGGTTTTCTCGACGTGGAGCATCACGTCCTTCAGGGTATTGAGCTGGCTGAGCAGGAAGCGGATCAACAATTGCGAAGCGCCAAGCATCGCCAGCATCAAGATCGCCACCGCCACGGCGTAGTTGGGAAAACGCTCGCCAAATACCTGCGCCAGGCTCGGGCCTTGGGCAATCACCGCGACCTGATTGCCATCTGTGCGCGTAAACACTTCCGCGCCCATCAACGGATTGTCGCCGAACAGCGGCATGGCATTGATTGCGACCCAGCCGTTGGTATCGGCCAGTTCCAGTACCGGCTGCCCGTTCAGCAACGGTGCTTGCCCGCGACTGAACGTCAGCACGTTATCGGCTTTGGGGAGCGGTTGCCCGGCGGGCCAGGCGCTGAGCAGTCGCGCCTGGGCTTGTGCCGATGCCTGGTAAGCATGGCTGCGGGCCTGTTGTTCGAGCTGTACGGCGTACAACACCAGCAGCAAGGTGGTGACGAAGGCGACGGCGTTGACCGCCCAGAATTTGTATTTCAGCGAGATATTGCTAAGCCAGGCACCCATGGAGGTCTTCTCTGATAGCGGAAACAGTTTCGGCAAGGTGCCAGTATTGTGCCGCTACTCAGGGGGCTGGATCTTGATGTGCGTCAACAATCCCGGCCATGCTCGCGCACAGGAATTGCGGGGCGTAATGCGCTATCCTTCGCGCCTTCAAAATTCCCTCGCTACAGGATTCCGCCCCATGAAAGCCGCACTCGTCGAACTCATCAGCAAAATAAGCTCCGGGTGCATGAGCGATGACGAAATCCTGAAAGTCGCTGACGAAGCGGCCCAGGCCTACGCCGATCCCGAGGCTTTTCTGACGGCCAATCCGGATATCAACTACGACGAAACATTCCCGATTCCGCTGGGCGAGTGGGTCGTCGTCGGCAGTCTTCCGGAGACCGTGCTGTTCCAGGCCGACACCTATGTGGACCTGTTCGCCCAGATCGTTTCCTCGTTCGGTCCCGGGGTTGATTTCAATATCAAGCCCAAGCAACTGGCCAAGACTGAAGCCCTGACCGCGCTCAATCGCATTCAGGTGCAGATGGGCAGCATGAACAAGGAAAACGGTGGTTACACGCTGATGAACTTCAGTCAGTTGCTCGACGACGAACTGCAAGTGGTGCTGGTCTACGGCAACGACGTGCCGCGCGTGCTCGAGTTGTGCGCCAAAGTCGGCATCGCTGCCGCACCCTCGCTGGAAGCCCTCAAAATCGCCGTCCACGTTTAAAAAACGGAACCCTCGCAAGGCCCGGCTATCCTAAGAGTGCAAACCACTCTTAGGGAGCGACACCATGGGTTCCACGTTCAATGGTCTGATTGGCCTGATTATTCTTGCCCTGGATATCTGGGCAATCATCAACGTGCTCAAAAGTGGTGCCGACACAGGGATGAAAATCATCTGGGTGCTGCTGATCCTGCTGCTGCCGGTGCTGGGCCTGATCATCTGGGCCATCGCCGGGCCTCGAGGAAACGTCCGGATCTGAATACGCACCCAAAGCCGACACCTTTCCCCTGTGGGAGCGAGCCTGCTCGCGATGCAGACGCCGCGGTTTCCCTGTAAACCGCGTTATCGTTTATCGCGAGCAGGCTCGCTCCCACACTGTTCCATGCCTACCTGACAGACGAAGGTTCGACCTGTCATGTGCTGCGACGTAGTATTCGCGTCTTGCCATCCGCATTCATCGGAGCACTTCCCATGAGCGACACCCCGACCAGCGAGTACCTGGAAACCCTCTACGAAGGTTACGGCCAGCGTTTTCGCATGGAAAAACTGCTGCACGAAGTGCGTACCGAACACCAGCATCTGGTGATTTTCGAAAACCCACGCATGGGCCGCGTCATGGCGCTGGACGGCGTGATCCAGACCACTGAAGCCGACGAATTCATCTACCACGAGATGTTGACCCACGTGCCGATCCTGGCGCATGGCACCGCCAAGCGCGTGCTGATCATCGGTGGCGGTGACGGTGGCATGCTGCGTGAAGTGGCCAAGCACCGCAGCATCGAGCACATCACCATGGTCGAGATCGACGGCACCGTGGTCGACATGTGCAAGAAATTCCTGCCGAACCACTCCAAGGGGGCGTTCGCTGATCCACGCCTGAACCTGGTGATCGACGACGGCATGCGTTTCGTCGCCACCACCGGCGAAAAATTCGACGTGATCATTTCCGATTCCACCGACCCGATCGGCCCGGGCGAAGTGCTGTTTTCGGAAAACTTCTACCAGGCCTGCCGTCGCTGCCTGAACGAAGGCGGCATCCTGGTGACCCAGAACGGCACGCCATTCATGCAAATCGAAGAAGTCAAAACCACCGCCGGACGCTTGCGTAGCCTGTTCCCGGACTGGCACTTCTATCAGGCGGCCGTGCCGACCTACATCGGCGGCGCCATGACCTTCGCCTGGGGCGCGACCAATACCGCTTATCGCAAGTTGTCCCGCGAAACCCTGCAGCAGCGCTTCGCCGGCAGCGGCATCATCACCCGCTACTACAACCCGGAAATCCACATCGGCGCGTTCGCCTTGCCGCAATACGTCTTGCAAGCTGTGAACAAGCCTAGCAACGACTGATATCGAGCAAGCCAGAAAGGGCCCTCTCAGGTTGTGTGAAAACACACCGCAGACGGCCCTTTTTTCATGCTTCACTTATAGAAGTAGAAGGTCCGGTTGAACGATTGGCCGGGGAAGAATGTCGAGATACATGTAAGCCCATCCATGGGTTTTATCGAGGAGGCACCTGATGCAAAAGTGGAAAGTCACTTTCGTTGATGATCACGGTGAACAAGTTGACGAGGTGTTCGAGAGCGATGAATGCCCGAACAACGAGCAAGCCGCGAAGCTCATTCGCGCCCGGTGCCTGCCTGTGGCTGCCGAACTGGACCTCAACGATCTGGAAGGGCGGGCCGATGATCCGACTGTCAAAAGTCTGAAGACCCAGAACAGCATTGAAATCCTCAGCATCACGCCAATCTGAACATCTCCTGTCACATTTCTAACCAGACCTTGGCAGTGGCTCTATCTTGAGGCTACTCTGCAACCGAGATCAGCGAACGGATCGCTAAGGTCTGGTCTTGTCAGCTACATGCTTGCTTCCCACCGGCAACGTTGTTGCCGCATCGCTCGCCCCATTCGGTTGCGAGTGCCGGGAATACGGAAAGTCTATCCATCAGTCTGAGGGGGACGTTTCATGAGCACAGCCTATCAAGAAGACATCAGCACCAGCGTGTTGCGCCGCATGAAAGAAGGCGGCTTCGACTTTTCACGATTCCATCCCATCGAGTTCTACGCCATTTTTCCGGACGAGGAGCGGGCGCGCAGGGCGGCAGGGCATTACTGTGGTGAATCCTTGAATGCACAAATCAGCGTGCGCGATGACGGCGCGTGGTACCTGGAACTGAGCAAAGTGATGTACGCCACTTATGACGGCATTGGCGATTTTGAGCAGGATTTCGAGGCGGTGGTCGAGCCTTTGGGCGGCATCATCGAAGGATGGGGCGTCAAGCAGGAGGTACGAGGGCGACTCGCATAGCTTATGAACAGTGACAACACTCAGCAACGGCTGACCTTCGGGTTGGCCGTTTTCGTTTTCGTGGGGCAGAAAACGCACCTGGCAAAACCCTGAAACAAGAATCCGACGCAAAAAAAACCGCCTGAACAGGCGGCTAAAGGGAAGTTCGTCAAGATTTTCAGCGAATGCGCGGATTATCCGCAGCGACTCTCGGGCAGTGAAATCAACTCTGGCTATGCTGGTGATAGGCGACAACATTGCTTCGCAATGAAGCGGGGGCGATCAGGTGGGGGCATTTACCGCACAGGATTGGTGCGGTGCGTGCAATGTGATTATCCAACTGATTGATATCAAAGCGTTTATGCCGATGGCACGGGCTTTGCGAAGCCCAGATGTCCGGGTGACAAGGAGTACGGCATGATCCGCACCTATTTTGATGAGATGTACGATGCCGGCGGCCAGGTCCGCCCGCATTATCGGGAGTTTGCCCGTTGGCTGGCCGAAACGCCTGACGAGCTTTTGGCACAACGGCGACGCGAGGCCGATCTGTTATTTCATCGCGCCGGGATTACATTCACGCTCTATGGTGATGAGCAAGGGACAGAGCGCCTGATTCCCTTCGACACCATCCCCCGCAGCATCCCCGCCAGTGAATGGCGAGTCGTCGAGCGCGGCTGCATTCAGCGGGTCAAGGCGTTGAACATGTTCCTCGCCGACCTCTATCACGAGCAGCGCATCATAAAGGCCGGCATCATTCCGGCCGAGCAAGTGCTGGCCAACGAGCAATACCAGTTGGCGATGCAAGGGCTGAATCTGCACCGCGATATCTATTCCCACATCTCCGGTGTCGATCTGGTGCGCGATGGCGACGGCACGTACTACGTGCTCGAAGACAATCTTCGTACACCGAGCGGCGTGAGCTACATGCTCGAAGACCGCAAGATGATGATGCGGTTGTTCCCCGAGTTGTTCGCGGCCCAGCGCATTGCTCCTATCGACCACTATCCGAACCTGTTGCTTGACACCCTGAAAAGCTCCAGCCCGATTGATAACCCGAGCGTGGTGGTACTGACGCCGGGTCGTTTCAACAGCGCGTTCTTTGAACATGCGTTTCTGGCGCGGGAAATGGGCGTTGAACTGGTGGAAGGCGCGGACCTGTTCGTGCGGGATGACAAGGTGTTCATGCGCACCACGGACGGGCCGAAAGCCGTCGACGTGATCTACCGTCGCCTCGACGATGCGTTCCTCGATCCGCTGGCGTTTAACCCGGACTCGATGCTCGGCGTTCCTGGGCTGCTGTCGTCGTATCGCTCCGGCAACGTGGTGCTGGCCAATGCCATCGGCACCGGGGTCGCGGACGACAAGTCGGTGTATCCATTCGTGACGGACATGATCCGTTTCTACCTGGATGAAGAGCCGATTCTGAAGAATGTGCCGACGTGGCAGTGTCGTAATCCCTCCGAATTGTCCCACGTACTGGCCAATCTTCCGGAACTGGTGGTCAAGGAAACCCAGGGCTCCGGCGGTTACGGAATGCTGGTCGGGCCGGCGGCGACGGCGGCGGAAATCGAGTCTTTCCGCGCGCGGATCAAAGCCAAGCCCCATGCGTACATCGCGCAACCGACGTTGTCCCTGTCGACCTGTCCGACCTTTGTCGAAAACGGCATTGCTCCACGCCACATCGACCTGCGTCCGTTTGTATTGTCTGGCCGCGAAACCCGGGTTGTGCCCGGCGGTTTGACCCGTGTTGCCCTGCGCGAAGGCTCCCTGGTGGTGAATTCATCCCAGGGCGGTGGAACCAAGGACACCTGGGTGGTCGAGGATTGAAGGAAGCCTGCCATGTTAAGTAGAACTGCCTCGGATTTGTATTGGATGTCGCGTTACCTGGAGCGGGCGGAAAACCTCGCACGGATGCTCGACATCAGTTATTCGCTGTCGCTGATGCCGCAGGATGGTCGTGGTGACGGCCTGCATGAACTCGCCATGCCGTTGCTGATCACCGGCACCCTGGACGATTACCTGGAGCGCCACGGCGAATTGCACGCTGAGCGGCTGCTGCATTTCTTCGCCCTGGACGCGGCCAACCCGGCGAGCATTTACAGCTGCCTCGGCGCCGCGCGGGCCAGCGCCCATGCGGTACGTGGGCGAATCACCGCCGACATGTGGGAAAACATCAATGCCACCTGGCTGGAAATCCGCGGGATTGCCGATCAGGGCCTGAGTCGCTACGGCATGAGCCGTTTCTGCGAGTGGATCAAGGAACGTTCCCACCTGTTTCGCGGCGCGTCCTACGGCACGATCATGCGTAACGATGCGTTCCGCTTTATTCGTCTGGGGACGTTTATCGAAAGGGCCGACAACACGCTGCGCCTGCTCGACGCCCGCTACGAAATGGCTGGCGATCAGGCAGAGGCGGTCAGCGATGGCACCGCTCACGCGTATTACCAGTGGAGTGCTTTGCTGCGGGCGTTGTCCTCGTTCGAGGCCTACACCGAGATCTACCGCGATGCGCCCGGCGCCCGGCATGTGGCCGAGTTGCTGTTGCTGCGTGCTGACGTGCCGCGTTCATTGCGCGCCTGCACCGAAGAAATCGACCAGATCCTCGCCCAGCTGCCGGGGGCCAACGGCCGTCCCGCGCAACGCCTGGCAGCGGAAATCGACGCACGCCTGCGCTACACCGGCATCACCGAAATTCTCGACGAAGGCCTGCACGCCTGGCTGACCGAGTTCATCCCGCTGGTGCGCCAGTTGGGTAACGCCATACACAGTTCCTACCTGGAGGCTGCATGAGACTTTCCATTAGCCACGAGACCACCTATCACTACGAAGATCAGGTGCGGGCGAGCATCCAGTACCTGCGACTGACCCCCCACGACAGCGAGCGCCAGCACGTGCTCAGCTGGCAGCTCGACTTGCCGCGCCCGGTGCGCGCGCAACTCGATCCGTTCGGCAACATCCTGCACGTGCTGACCCTGGACGAGCCCCACGAGGCGATCATCATCGGCGCCCGGGGCCAGGTGGACATCGACGAATTGCGCGAGGCGGAGCATGAAAGCCAGTCGGCACTGCCGTTCCTGCGCTTCACGCGCTTGACCGAAGCCGACGAAGCCCTGCGTGCGTTCGCCGAGAAGGAGTGCAAGCAACGCCGGGATCGCACGGCGCTGATCGACTTGATGCATGGCCTGAACCAGCACATGACCTACACGCCGGGTTCCACCGAAGTGGACACCAGCGCCGCCCAGGCCTTCGCCGGGCGTTCGGGCGTCTGTCAGGACCACACCCACGCTTTTCTCGCCTGCGCTCGCAGCCTGGGCATTCCGTCGCGTTATGTGTCGGGCTATTTGTACAGCGAGAACAGCGAACACCTGGCCAGTCACGCCTGGGCGGAAGCCTGGCTCGATGACGCCTGGTACAGCTTCGACGTGACCAATGAATTGGCGCGGCCCGAGCGTCATCTGAAACTGGCGGTGGGCCTGGATTACCTGGATGCCTGCCCGGTGCGTGGCATGCGGCGTGGCGGTGGTTGCGAGCAGATGCATGCGAAGGTGTTTGTTTCGCCGACGCCGATGCCGGTTATCTCCGTCCAGCAGCAATAATCGGGGATACCTCTTCGCGAGCAAGCCCGCTCCCACATTTGACTGTGAGCGACACAGATCCAGTGTGGGGGCGGGCTTGCTCGCGAAGAGGCCAACCCAGGCAGCACAAGGCTAGGGTTTAACCTTGCGCCCAGCCATGTGCTTCAAATACCCCACCAGCCTCTCCAGATCCCCATCCGGCAACACTGTCGCCGAGAACCCGGGCATCTTCGCCTGTGGCCACTGGCGCAAGCTCTGCGGATCACGAATGTAGCGCTTGAGGAAGTCCGCGCCGAAGTATTCGGTCGGGTTAAACGGAATGTTCAGGTCCGGCCCAAATTGCGCATCCCCGGCGCCGTTCAATCGGTGACATGCCAGGCAATTCTTCTGAAACAGCGCAAAGCCCTTGTTCACCGGGTCGTCAGCCTTCAATGCCGGATCGGGCCGCAGGGCAGGGAAGCGCTCGGCCACCGGCGCCATGCGCTTGATGCTCGCGACTTGAAAGGGCCATTGTTCGGGGCTGATGTCGCCCGCTTGCGGATCGGTCCAGACCAGATAGAACGGCCCGGCGCCGGGTTTGCCTTCCGACAGCGGTGGCCACGGCTTGGCGGGTTCTTCAATCGCCAGCCATGCGCGCGCGCCCTGGGTGTTGAGCAACGGTGCGGCTGACAGTTCTGCGGCAAAACCATCCAGGGCTACCGCTTGTAAGTGGTCTTCAGGTTTGATGCCCGTCAACAACGCAGCCAACGGAACAGCGCGATAGCTCATGTCCCGTTTGTAGGAAACGTCGTTGCTGACAGTGAGGGTCTGCACCTGAGGATGCTTGAGCAACTCCTCGGTTTGCCAGGTGCGATTGCTCGCGCCCAGCTCAAGGTTCAGCTGTGCGGCAGACAGAGGCGTGCTGAGCAGCAAGGCCCCGAACAAAATGAGCGTTTTCAAATGATCGCCGTCCATGTCGTGGAAGTGCCGCAAAGGTTGGCACACTCACGCTGACCCGGGTAGCGAGCCGGACACATTTTTAGAGGGCGATACCAAAACCTGGCGCCGTATTTTTTATTGACCGACTAGCCGATCACCTTGGTCAGGTTCGGCAAAATCAACAACAGCGTAGTGGCGAAAAGAATGAGCCCGGCTTGACGTACTTTCGATTGTTTGAACATGGCTTGACCGCCTTTATTGTTATTTCCTGATGCCTGCCTGCATTTCTCCATGACGGCAGAGCGTTGCACTTCCTGTTTGACGAGCGCCTCGGCAAAACCCAACGACAACTTCGTACAAGTTCACCTTAGAGCCCGCGTCACGCTTGGTTTAGATCCATTTCGTATGGACTTCACATAAATTGCTCTTAAAAAGGCATGAGGCCTATTGCCAGCTTCTTGGGCGCCCGTTTGCTAGACAGCTTGGGGTCCTGAATCGGTTAATCCGGTGGTTGCCTACCGTCCGTCTGAGCGTGACCGTCAACGTCTGTGAGCACTGCGGTCATTGAATCCGGGGCTGCTCGGCCTAAGGTGGAGACTGTGAATTTACTCCCTGCCCAGGTTCGAGAACGTCATGACCCAAGCTTTGATTTTCGACGCGTTACGCACGCCCCGCGGCAAAGGCAAGGCCAATGGTGCCTTGCACAGCGTCAAACCGGTGAACCTGGTGGCCGGGCTGCTCACGGCGCTGCAACAGCGCACGTCTCTCGATACCAGTCAGGTCGACGATGTGGTACTTGGCTGCGTGACGCCTGTCGGCGATCAGGGTTCCGACATCGCCAAAGCCGCGACCCAGGTGGCGGATTGGGACGTCAGCGTGGCGGGTTTGCAGATCAACCGCTTTTGCGCCTCGGGGCTGGAGGCGGTGAACCTCGGCGCGATGAAGGTGCGTTCCGGCTTCGAAGACCTGGTGGTGGTCGGCGGCGTTGAATCCATGTCCCGCGTGCCGATGGGCAGCGATGGCGGCGCCTGGGCACACGACCCGGAAACCAGTTTTCATAGCCATTTCGCCCCTCAAGGTGTGGGCGCTGACCTGATCGCCACGCTGGAAGGCTTCAGCCGTCAAGACGTCGATGCCTATGCGCTGCACTCCCAGCAAAAAGCTGCGCGGGCAAGGGCCGACGGTTCGTTCTACAAATCGCTGGTACCAGTGCAGGACCAGAACGGCATCATCCTGCTCGATCACGATGAATTCATCCGCGCCGGATCGACCATGGAAGGCTTGGGCCAGCTCAAACCGAGCTTCGAGATGATCGGGCAAATGGGCTTCGATGCCACGGCGCTTCGGGTCTACAGCCATGTCGAGCGGATCAACCACGTGCACACGGCGGGTAACAGTTCCGGGATCGTCGATGGCGCGGCGCTGATGCTGATTGGTTCCGAAGCGAAGGGCCGGGCGCTGGGTTTGCAACCGCGGGCGCGGATCGTCGCCACCGCCGTCACCAGCACCGACCCAACCATCATGCTCACCGGCCCCGCGCCGGCCACCCGCAAGGCACTGGCCAAGGCCGGGCTACGGGTTGAAGACATCGACCTGTTCGAGGTCAACGAAGCGTTTGCCTCGGTGGTGCTGAAATTCATCAGGGACATGGCGATCGACCTGGACAAGGTCAACGTCAACGGCGGCTCCATTGCCTTGGGTCACCCGCTGGGCGCCACTGGCTGCGCGATCCTCGGCACGTTGCTCGATGAACTGGAAACCCGGCGCCTGCGCTATGGCCTCGCGACGCTGTGTGTCGGCGGCGGCATGGGCATCGCCACCATCATCGAACGCCTCTGAGCCCCGACCGACTTCAAGGAAACCCTTTCATGACCGAAGCCATCCGTTACGAAAAAGGTCAGGACCAGATCGTCGTCCTGACCATCGACATGCCGGGCCAGAGTGCCAACACCATGAACGCGGTCTACCGCGAAGCCATGGCCGCGTGTGTCGCCAGACTGGTTGCCGACAAAGACACCCTCGCCGGCGTGATCATCACCTCGGCCAAGAAAACCTTTTTCGCCGGCGGCGACCTCAATGAACTGATCAAGGTCGGCAAGCCTGAAGCCAAAGCCTTTTACGACATGGTGCTGACACTCAAAGGGCAGCTGCGCACCCTCGAAACCCTCGGTAAACCGGTGGTCGCCGCGATCAACGGCGCGGCGTTGGGCGGCGGTTGGGAAATCTGCCTTGCGTGCCATCACCGGGTTGCGCTGGACGATTCTTCGGTGCAACTCGGCCTGCCGGAAGTGACCCTCGGCCTGCTGCCGGGCGGCGGCGGGGTGGTGCGCATGGTGCGGATGCTCGGTATTGAAAAAGCCTTGCCCTATTTGCTCGAGGGCAAGAAAGTCCGGCCGCAGCAGGCGTTGCGGGCAGGTTTGATTGATGAGTTGGCGGCGGATCGTGATGAATTGCTGGCCAAGGCGCGCACCTGGATTATCGCCCACCCTTCGGTTGTGCAGCGCTGGGACGTGAAGGGTTATCAGATTCCCGGTGGTACGCCGTCGAACCCGAAAGTCGCGCAAATGCTGGCCATCGCGCCGTCGATCCTGCGCAGCAAAACCCAGGGCTGTCTGCCCGCGCCAGAAAAAATCCTCTGCGCCGCGGTGGAAGGTGCTCAGGTGGATTTCGACACCGCGCACTTGATCGAAACCCGTTACTTCACCGAATTGACCACCGGCCAAGTGTCGAAAAACCTGATCGGCACGTTCTGGTTCCAGCTCAACGAAATCAATGCCGGCAGCTCGCGGCCCCAAGGCTTTGCACCCTACGTGACGCGTCGCGTGGGCGTGCTGGGCGCAGGCATGATGGGCGCCGGAATCGCCTTTGTCAGCGCATCGGCCGGCATCGACGTGGTGCTCAAGGACATCAATCTTGCGGCCGCACAGAAGGGCAAGGCTCATTCGGCGGCTCTACTGGACAAGAAGGTTGCGCGTGGCCAATTGAGTGCCGATCAGCGCGATGCAACGCTGGCGCGAATTCATCCCACTGAAAGCGACGCCGACCTGGCCGGTTGTGATCTGATCATTGAAGCGGTGTTTGAAGATCGCGAACTGAAAGCCAGCGTCTCTTCGGCGGCGCAAAAAGTCGTTGGCCCGGATGCGGTGATTGCTTCCAACACGTCGACCTTGCCCATCAGCGGCCTCGCTGCCGCCGTGCCGGATCAGAGCAAGTTCATCGGCCTGCATTTCTTCAGCCCCGTGGAGAAAATGCCCTTGGTGGAAATCATCAAAGGCGCCCACACCAGCAATGAAACCCTGGCTCGCGGGTTCGATTTCGTCCTGCAAATCAAGAAAACGCCGATTGTGGTCAACGACAGTCGCGGTTTCTTCACCTCGCGGGTGTTCGGCACATTCACCAACGAAGGCATCGCCATGCTGGGCGAAGGCGTGAGCGCGCCGATGATTGAGACCGAAGCGCGCAAGGCCGGCATGCCAATCGGACCTCTGGCGATCTCCGACGAAGTTTCCCTCAGCTTGATGAGCCATATCCGCCAGCAAACTGCCAAAGACCTGCGAGCAGAAGGGAAACCACTGATTGAGCACCCGGCATTCGCCGTGATTGACTTGCTGCTCCAGGAATACAAGCGTCCGGGCAAGGCTGCTGGTGGTGGTTTCTATGATTATCCGACCCGTGGGCAGAAGCATCTGTGGCCAGAGCTGAAAAGCCTTTTCGAGAAGGCTGACGGGCAGATTTCGCCGAAGGACGTGCGCGATCGGCTGCTGTTCGTGCAAGCCATCGAAACCGTGCGCTGTATGGAGGAGGGGGTGTTGACCTCGACGGCGGACGCCAACGTCGGCTCGATCTTCGGAATCGGCTTCGCCGCCTGGACCGGCGGCGCGCTGCAGTTCATCAACCAGTATGGCGTGAAAGATTTCGTCGCCCGCGCCCAGTACCTGGCGGAGCAGTATGGCGAGCGATTCGCCCCCCCTGCGCTATTGCTGGAGAAAGCGGCTAAAGGGGAGGCGTTCTAGGGGACGGGTGACGCATTCCGGGGCTTGCCTTGCCACTGTGTTTCAAGGCAGGCTCTGGGGTGTGCATTATTCCCATCATGTGTCAGGTATTTTTTATGTCGTTACGCATCTGCATTCTGGAAACCGACATCCTGCGTCCGGAACTGGTCGATGAATATCAGGGTTACGGGCAGATGTTCCAGCGTCTGTTTTCGCAGCAACCCATTGCTGCCGAGTTCACGGTGTACAACGTGATGCAGGGCGAGTATCCCGGCGATGAGCTGACATTCGATGCCTATCTGGTCACCGGCAGCAAGGCCGATTCCTTCGGCACCGACCCGTGGATTGAAACCCTCAAGGCTTACCTGCTGACCCGCTACGAGCGCGGCGACAAATTGCTGGGCGTGTGCTTCGGCCATCAACTGCTGGCGCTGCTGCTGGGCGGCAAGAGCGAACGTGCGCCCCAAGGCTGGGGCGTCGGCACCCACAAGTACAAACTCGCCGCCAAGGCGCCGTGGATGAGCCCGGTGAGAGAAGAACTGACCTTGTTGATCAGCCATCAGGACCAGGTCACCGCGCTCCCGGAAAACGCCACGGTCATCGCTTCCAGCGATTTCTGCCCGTTCGCCGCGTACCACATCAACGATCAGGTGCTGTGCTTCCAGGGGCATCCGGAGTTCATTCACGATTACTCGCGCGCGCTGTTGGATATTCGTCAGGAAGCGCTGGGCGAGCAGATTTATTCGAAAGGTATGGCGAGCCTTGAGCACGAGCATCACGGCACTACCGTTGCGGAGTGGATGATGCGGTTTGTGGCGCACAAGCCTGCATCCGAGTCGGTTTAAAAGATAAAAGCTTCGCGAGCAAGTCGAATCGTCGCACCGCCGCTCCCACAATGATCTCTACAACACTGGAGATCCACTGTGGGAGCGGGCTTGCTCGCGAATGTCACAGGCACCTCGGTAATGGCTACAACCACCCCGATTTCTTGAAACTCGCCCACAAACTTACGCACCCCACCGCAATAACCCCCAGCACCCCGAAATAACCGTAATGCCAACTCAACTCCGGCATATCCTGAAAGTTCATCCCGTATATCCCGGCCACTGCCGTCGGGAAGGCGAGAATCGCCGCCCACGCCGCAAACTTGCGCTGCACCACGCTTTGGCGTGAGGCTTCCAGCAACACCCCAACTTCAATAGTCTGGCTGGCAATGTCCGCCAGGGTCGTCAGGTCTTCCATCTGCCGCGTCACGTGGATTTGCACATCGCGAAAGTACGGGCGCATGTTCTTGTCGATGAACGGAAAGTTGAGCTTTTGCAATTCCTCACCAATCTCTACCATCGGCGCCGCATAACGACGCAAACGCAAGACATCCCGGCGCAGACTATGGAGTTTTTGAATGTCGCGCTCGTTCAGAGAACTGCACATGACGTTGCGTTCCAGCTCATCGATCTCTGTATGGATCGCTTCACCCATGGGCTGGTAGTTTTCGATCACGAAGTCGAGGATGGCATAGAGTACGAAATCTTCCCCATGCTCCAGCAACAGCGGACGCGCCTCACAGCGCTGTCGGACATGGGCGTAGGACGCCGAGTGACCGTTGCGTGCGGTAATGATGTAGCCCTTGCCGGCAAAGATATGAGTCTCGATGAACTCCAGTTTTCCTTCATTCCGGATCGGCGAATACGTGACAATGAACAGTGCATCGCCGAAGGTTTCCAGTTTCGGCCGACTGTGTTTTTCCAGGGCGTCTTCAATGGCCAGTTCGTGCAGGTTGAACTGGCGTTGCAGATTGAACAGCTCCTGGGCGTTCGGCTCTTCAAGGCCGATCCAGACAAAGTGGCCAGGCTTTGCAGCCCAGGCAGCGCCTTCATCGAGGGTGATATTGGTGACTTTCTTACCAGCGCTATAAACCGCAGCAGCAACAACTCTACCCATGATAGTGATTCACTTCTTATTGGCAGCTTTCTATTAGCAAAGATGGCAGTGGCAGGCAGTCTCCAGCTTAGCCCTGTCTACTGCTTGAGAGTCAGTGAAATCTGCGGAGTTCGTAGGCAAAAGCTCGCAGGCAAAAGAAAACCCGCACAAGGCGGGTTTCTTTTACGCGGCTTGCAGTTGCCGATCCATCGAAGCGATGCACTCGCGCATCTGTTCGCGGCACTGGGCAATCAGCAGCGGCATGTCATCCAGGCTCAATCCAGCCGTAGGAATCGCCGGTAACGAGCGGATCAGAATCTTCCCACTGCGCCAACGGTTCAATCGCATGTGTTTAACGTAACTGCTGACACACACCGGAACAATCGGTACCCCGGCGGCAATGGCCATTTGAAAGGCGCCTTTCTTGAACGGCAGCAACTCTTCGCCCAGGTTGCGCGTGCCTTCCGGGAAGACCCAAATCGAAGTGTCTTCATTCTGTAACGTGTGGGTAGTGGTCAGCATCGACTGGCGCGCTTTCTGCGCATTGCCGCGATCGATCAGCACATTGCCCGCCAGCCAGAACAACTGACCAAACAGCGGCACCCACTTCAGACTCTTCTTGCCGATACACACGGTGCGGCGAGGCACCACGTTGCCGAACACAAACAGATCGTAGTTGGACTGGTGATTGGCGATGATCACGCAGCTGTCGGGTTTATCCATCAGCGGTCCGACGTCAGACTTCACCCGCAGACGCAAAATGCACATCGCCGGCCATGCATAAAGACGCGCGCACAAACGGCTGTTATCCGGGTTGAACGGTCGGCACAGGCCAAGAGTCACTCCAAGCACACCGGCCAGAATAAAGTGCAGGCCCATCAATAACATACGAAACACAAACAGCATTTACAGGCCCCACCGGGACAAAAGGTGGCGCAGTGTACGGATGTGCACTGTTTTCGGCAATTGCCGCTATAGAGGTGGGAGATAGGCGATGTTTGAGCGCATGTTTCCGACTTATGGGTCAGATGCGATCTAGAGCGGTTGTAGGCTATTTAACGGAGCGCATAAGAAAAAGCCCGACACGACGGTCGGGCTTTTCGGTGCGGGACGTTTGGGTTTAAACCAAAAAATCCTGATCCTCGATAATCGCGTTGTCCAGCCTCTCCAGCAGCGCCTTGCGCACTTTGAGCTTGGTGTTCTTGTGCGCGATCATGTTGATCTTCTTCAACTGACGAGCCGCCGCCAGCGCCGCGCCTTGCAACTCTTCGGCCGAAACCACCAGATCGAAGAACCCGGCATCCACGGCACTTTGCGGATTAAACATCTCAGCGTTGATCACCGCGCGGTGGAACGCCGACTTGCGCAGACGGTCACGGGCCAGCTCGATACCGGCGTGGTGCATGGTCATGCCGATCTGCACTTCGTTCAAACCAATGGTGAACGGGCCGTCGACACCAATGCGGTAATCCACCGACAACAACAGGAACGCGCCCTTGGCCACCGCATGCCCAGGGCACGCGACGATCACCGGGAACGGGTGAGACAACAGGCGGCGGGCCAGCGTCGAACCGGCAGTCACCAGCGCCACGGCTTCTTTAGGGCCGGAGGTCATCACCTTCAAGTCATAACCGCCCGACAGCATCCCGGGCGTACCGGTAATGATCACCACCGCACGATCAGTCACTGCCTGATCCAGCGCGGCGTTAAACGCAACAATCACGTCCGGAGAGATGGCATTGACCTTGCCATTGCTCAAGGTCAGGGTCGCGATACCGTCTTCGAGATGGTAGGAAATCAACTCACTCATGACGCTATTCCTTTCAATAAAGTAGCGCAGACGTTACTCACCGCCGCAGGCCAGGTAAAGCGCCGTGACTGACCGCCCAGTCACCCTTTTCCCGCCCGGCAAGCGTCGCCCGCCACGTCAGCCGCGCATTCCCCTCTATATAGAGGAGGACGCGAAGCCGGAGATTGGCGGGTTTGCCATGGACTGGAACCTGCTCGAACGACTGAAACGCTAAGCGCATGAAAATTCTGCAAAAAAAGTTTGCCATCGGAAAAGCTTTCGACTACATTAGCGCGCCTCGACAGACAGAACTTGTTTGACGAGATACGGTGAAGTGTCCGAGTGGCTTAAGGAGCACGCCTGGAAAGTGT
This sequence comes from Pseudomonas sp. 478, assembly GCF_003254125.1. Lineage (NCBI taxonomy): Bacteria > Pseudomonadati > Pseudomonadota > Gammaproteobacteria > Pseudomonadales > Pseudomonadaceae > Pseudomonas > Pseudomonas sp. 478. The sequence continues at coordinate 250,036 of NZ_QKZG01000007.1, read as the reverse complement.
GTATACAAGAAATTGTATCGAGAGTTCGAATCTCTCCTTCACCGCCAAATTCGATGTAACCAAAACCCCTGATTTCGAAAGAAGTCAGGGGTTTTGTGGTTTCTGGCGTCTGGATTTTTTGGAAGGCAATGTTATTGATCCACGCTCATCGGCGAAGGCACTTCCGAAATTCATGTAGGACGAGTGATAGGTATGTGGGACGTAATGCTGGAAAGCCAGATAGTTGGGGGCTTTCATGGGGTTCAGCAACTGGCACGAGCCGTTTCGTAAGGGGTATTCGCTTTGCGCCTTTAGGGGGCACAATGGATCAACGGGCAAGGCAATGACGCGGCCCATTATCTGGAAGGACGAACGCACGTAATGCAGGAACTCACCATGGAACAGGCAGAACTGGAAAAGGTTCATGTGGAGATCGTCAAGCTGATGGCTGAGCAGCGCAAGCTGAATGCCGAGGCCGGGAAGATGACCCGTGAAACTTTTTGGTATCCGGTGGCTGTGGCGACTGGGTTGATTGGCACGGTGGCCACTGTCACAACTGTGCTGGTCAAGCTGCTTTAACCTGTTGGACTGCCCAAGCCCTCGAATGGAATCGACACTATGTCCCACCCTCGCGCCGCTTCCCGCCGCATAGCTATTTCCCTCACCGCTGTGTTGATGAGTACCGTCTCCTTATTCGCCGCCGCATCTACGACCAAGACTTTCCCCGATGCCATAGTCAGCGGCCCCGTAAAACTAGGCTGGATGGTCGGTTCGCCACCCCCATCGCACCGTGTGTTTTGAAGACGGCAGCTAGCGGATCTGGAGCCGTTTGGGTGCTGAGCAGGACGCCTATTTCACGGTGGATTCCATTGGCACCCCGTTTGGGTTGCCTTGAGTAATTATCCCCGGACTATGAAGAAGAGCGCCCACCGAAAAAATCCCGCATCCCGGCGAACATATCGCGGATAACGTTGCCCCCCTGCACCGACTCAGCACTGACGATGTCCAGATAGGCGGTGATTTGTTGGCCTTCGATGGTGTGGGTTGTGGTGGTGATCATTAAACGGGCGTTGAAGGAAGCACTGATTCAGGCAACCGACGAGTTGAAGGAACGGGCGCGGGCACTTCAGGCTGATGCGGTGGTGGGGCTTGATTATGAGATCAGCATGCCGGCCGGGAAGGGCGGGATTGTGGTGGTGTTCGTGACCGGGACGGCGGTCAAGTTGAGGTGAGTGGGTCACGAAGCCGTTCGTCGGGGATGCAATAATCTGAACTACAAGTCCAGTACTGACTGACTAGTCTCAAAAGCGTTGAAGGTCGATATTTTTCCAGGCATACGGCTTGCCGGTGTCGACCTATTTTTGAGAGGGGAGAAGTATGGCTGATTCGTATATCGAAGACGACGGGTCTGAGTTTCCGATCAACAATTGCGTGCAGTGTGGTCAAGCGGAGTATGTGTCGGGCTTTGGTGAAGACCGGGCTCAAGTCGCCAAAGTGAAATCCAAGGTGCCCCGGACCGAAAAGGCGAATTTCTTGCCGAGGAGGGTGACGGCGCCTTCCAGGAAGTAACCGTTAACCGGACAGTCCCCCCGCCATTGAGCGGGGTTTTTATTTCCACAAGGTAGTTGGGATTTTGACTACAGATATAAAACCCACCGTGGGTAATTTTTTTCACAAACTTTTCACGCCTGCCTACGTAGGCTCAACTCATCCGTTAGAAAGCAGTACCTGGCCCGTTCCCCAGCGGGCTTTTTTTTGCCTGTCATAAAACCTTTTCTAAAAACGCTGTCCAACCGTCGCCTAATGCGAGGTTGTACCCGTGCGTGTCTGGACTTTGTCTCCTCAAAAGCATTCAATCTCGCCCCTTTCGGTTACCCCTTTTTTTTGAGGTTCTTGTCATGCGTTTAACACTGCCTGCTTTGGTTCTGGGGCTTTTGGTTGCTCAAGGTGCGATGGCTGCGGGTGATGGCACTGCCGCCATCGGTGGTGGTTTGGGTGGCGCGCTAGGTAATGTGGTCGGCCAGAGCATGGGCGGCAGCACCGGTGCAGCGATTGGTGCGGGTGTAGCAGGCGCGGCAGGCAGTGCTGTTGCAGCACGCAAAGGCAGCCGTACTAAAGCCGCCATTGGTGGTGGTATCGGCGCGGCCGGCGGTTCGGTGATCGGCAATAGCCTGGGCGGCAAGACCGGTTCCACCATTGGCGCAGGCTTGGGCGGCGCATTGGGCGGCGGCGTGGGCAGCAACCTGGCCAAAGGTCACAAGCGTCACTGATCCTGATCGATCAGCTCAAAAAGCCCGGCTTGATGCCGGGCTTTTTGTATCTGGATGTTTCTTCTTTCGCGCTCTTCGAATTTATAGCTGTCCAACGATCAGCGCTGGTGTGATGAAAAAGCTAGACTCACGCCATCCGTAACGCGTTCTCTTACCCCCGATACGGAATTTAGAGGTTCATATCATGCGTTTGACATTGTCCACGTTGGTTCTGGGACTTTTGGTCGCTCAAGGTGCAATGGCCGCCGGAGACGGCACCGCTGCAGTTGGCGGTGGTATTGGCGGTGCGCTAGGTAACGTGGTCGGCCAGCAAATGGGCGGCAGCACGGGCGCTGCGGTTGGCGCCGGTGTAGGCGGCGCGGCAGGTAGCGCGGTCGGCGCGAACAAAGGCAGTCGTACAGAAGCGGCTATTGGTGGTGGTTTGGGGTCGGCCGGTGGCTCGGTGATCGGCAATAGCCTGGGTGGCAAGACCGGTTCGACCATTGGCGCAGGCCTGGGCGGCGCGGCAGGTGGGGCGGTAGGCAACAACTTGGGTAACGATAGCGGCGGTTCGCACTCCGGTAACGGCTACAACCATAAGCATAAAAACAAGCACAAGAATCACTGATTCGACATCGACCTACATCAGAAACCCGGCCCCGCGCCGGGTTTTTCATTTCTGGAGCAGGACTCTGGAACGTTTGGTCGTGGGCCACCTCGAACTTCATACACCCCAGAATGTTAAGAGGCATGCCATGACTCCTGAAACCGAAGGCAAGGAAGAAAAAGGCCCGAGCGGGCTTCCGTTCATTAACGATCCAGGAAACGAAGATCCAGGCTCACTGATGGATGACGCAACAGTGCCGCTCAATGATTCCGATGAGGCGGGCGACGTCGGAAATATCGAGTTCGAAGACGAGGAAGAGGAAGAGGACGAAGACGAAGACGAAGACGAAGATTGAGCCTGCTGTGCGACGGATTCGACCGATCGTCTCTCTGATCGAACGCAATGCAGGGCACAAACCTCAAAACTTCAGGGCCTGCTTTTCAGGCCCCACGAGAGGTGCCTTATGAACGCTGATCCGAAAGACTCCGACTTCGACGATACCCCCGAATATCCGCTGCCTTCACCGACCGATCCCCTGAGTCGTGATCAGCGTCCGCCTGATGACGACACCGCTGTAGAGCAGTTGCCGTCTGATGAAGTGAAGCGTGGGGATGTGGAAGCTCTCCCTGACGACCCGGACATTGCCGGTGAAGACGGCTCAAACGAACCGAGCTGAACATACGCTGTGGCGTAGCGCCACTCGTCGAATGTGCGGCACCTTTAAAAAGCGATGACTGCCAGAAATCAGGTACGCACCTTTTAAAGGAGATACACCATGATCAGGTCAAAATTGACGGCCCTGACGGTGATCGGCGTGTTGTCGGCCGGCTCAATGTCGGCGTTTGCCGAGTCCTCCGGCAACGATGCACCTGTGGATAAGGGCGGGATGCCGCCGTACTCCGAAATGAATGCGGGCTCCTCGGATGGGAATGCGTTGCCGCCTGGCACCATTGAGAGTGGGAATGGTGGTGATGCAAATGGAAGTAGCACCAGCCCGGAGGCGGGAAGTGGGGCGATGAGTGGTGGAGGTTCGATGGGGAGTGGTTCTGGGAGTGGGTCTGGAGGATCCGGTAGTTCTGGGATGAGTGGAAGCGGGAGGGGGGGGAGTTCTGGGACTGCGGGAGGAGGTACGGGTGGTGCTGGTGGGAGTACGAGTGGTTCGGGTAGTTAAGTCCGAATTCCACCGGAAGATTAGCCCAGTTAGAACTGGGCTTTTTCCAGATACTTTATCTTTACCCTAGCTACTCGTCGGAGATATCAGATTCAACCCATCGCATGAAAAACTCTTCCTGAACCTCAGGTTCGTTTGTCAGATTGTTTTCCTCATAATCAAAGATACTTACTAAATCGCTTCTAAATGCTTGTTTTCCAAGTGTTAGTTCATATGCTTTTACACCTAACGACATCTGTGAGGACATAGTAGAGGGGTGTACGTTTATTTTTGCTCCTTTACACAAAAAAGTTACGTCACGATGGTCTTCCCTGACATGACCTAGGCATTTGTAAAAATCGTCGCCAAAGTACGAATTTCGATAACCATCTGCCATAACAAAAGTGATGCTTAGATTTTCGGAGTCACAGAGAAGCTCAGCGGATTGACGCTTGCCATTTTTGATTATCAAAATCTTTACGCTGTCCACATTCTATTTCCTGTTGGGATTTAAGGTGGTGTGACCAGATGGGCGACCGTTAGCACCAATAGGGGTTGCGCCTAAAATATCTTCTCTTTTGACTCCGCCTTGAATTGCTAACTCTCGCTCGCTACCAAACTTATATTTTTTTCCAAGCTCCGACGCCAGATCTCGCCCAGGTATCATCCGTATGGTGTACAAAAAACCGCTTCTCATGTTGAATCTTGTCGCGAAATCGATTCCAACCTCTCTTACTGGGGTAGTGCTTACAAAATTGCTCGGAGGCTTATTGCTATCTAGGGAATGGAGCAGCAAGTCATTGCTGTCGCCCTTGGTTTTAAATCCTTGTTCAAATATCTCATCTGGGTGACGATGGTCTCCCCGATATAAATATAATTCCTCTGGATATGATGGGAGTTGAGCTTGCCCCTCATCAACCTTAATCTTCCAAGTCGGATCCTCATCCCCAAACGCCGGCCGCTTACACCCATCCCCACCCGGACACTCACTCAACCCCAGCGGATCAACCCACCCCGCAGGGTTCCGCGTGTACTGATACCCGTTTAACCCGCCCGCCAACTTGCTCGGATCCGGTGTCAGATACCGTCCAACATCCGGATTGTAGTAGCGATGCCGGTTGTAATGCAGGCCAGTCTCCGCATCGAAGTACTGCCCCTGAAACCTCAATGGCTGATCAAGCACCTGATGGGTGTCGCGGTTGAGGCGAGTCAGGCGGCCATAGGCTGTGTATCGGGCAGCCCAGATGATGTCGCCGCTGTAGTCGGTGAGTTCTTGCGGCGTACCCAGGTGATCGAGTTGGTAGTAGAACGGGCAGGCCTTGCGTGGGCCTTTGCCGTCGAGCATGGCCAATGGGCGGAAGCTGCGGGGTTCGTAGAGGTAGCTGCGGTAGTGTTCGCGGCTGCTTTCGGCGATGAGGTGGTCGCCTTGCCAGAAGAACTCGGTGGTTTTGCTGTCGACGGTTTTGCTGATGCGGCGGCCGAAGGCGTCGTAGCGGTAGCTGGCGCTGCGGCCGTCCGGGGTCGTAACGCCGACCAAGCGGTGCTGGCAGTCGTAGCGGTATTCGGTGACGAGTTTTTGCGCGGTGCCGCGGCGCTCACGGATCAGGTTGCCGAAGGCGTCGTAGTCGTAATGGCGGTCGCCTTGCATCAGCAGGCGGTTGCCTTTGACGGTCGCGGCGCCGGGGCGGTCCTGCATCAGCAGGTTGCCCGCCGGGTCGTGGGCGAAGCTTTCCGGTTGTTGATCGCGGGTGTGACGGACGCGGATCAGGCGGTTGAGCGGGTCGTATTGGTAATGGCGCTGGCCGTGACGGGTGTCGGCGAGGCTGTCGAGATTGCCGTTGGCGCTGTAGGCATAGTCACGGCGATACAGCGGTTGTTGCTGTTGGCTGACAGCGTGGGCTTTGAGGCGGCCCTGGTCGTCATACTGATAATCGCTGAGCAACAGGCCTTGTTGGCGATTTAGTTCGCGCCCGGCGAAGAACGTATGCGATGTCAGTCGCGCACCGTTGAGGTCGATCGCCGTCAGCGCGCCGCCCTTGGCGTGGTGGTAATCGAGTTTGCTGCCGTCCGGCAGGCGCAGATGGTTCAGTTGACCGCAGGCGTCGTAGCCATAACGCAACGTGCCCCAGCCCTGATGCTCGGTGATCAGCCGATCCTGCGGGTCGTATTCGAACTCCAGCGGATGGTCATGGCCGTCGTCGACGCCGATCAGTCGGCCGAGGCTGTCGTAGCGGTATTCAACCTGGATGCCGTCGGGCAGCGTCTTGACCAACAGGCGTCCGGCCGAGTCCCGCTCATACGCCGTCACCAGCTGCGAGCCGTCCTCGCCAAACTCGGTTTTCACCAGCAGCTGGCCATTGAGGTCGTAGGCGTACGCCGTGCGTTGGCCGTCGAAGCCGGTTTCCTGTCGGATCAAGCCATTGGCCGTGTAGTCCAGGCGATATTTTTCACCGGATTCGTTTTCGATTTCCGTGAGCAGCAGCTGGGCGTTGTCGTAGCGGTATTTCAGCTGGGTGCCGTCGGGATTGAGGCGGCGGCTGACCAGGTGCAGGTCATCGAGGTATTCGTAACGGGTGATACGACCCAGCTCATCGCGTTCGGCGGTGATCTTGCCGTAGGCGTTGTAGCTAAAGGCGCGGCTGGCGCCGGTAGGAAGCGTGGTCTGGATCAGTCGGCCAACGGCATCCCATTGGTACTGGGTAACGGCACCGTGTTCGTCCTGACGGGTAATCTGCCGCCCCAATGCATCGTAGGAAAACCGCCGCTGGCCACCGTCCGGCAAGGTCTCTTCGAGCAGTTGCCCCAAGGCGTTCCAGACGAACACATGCCGGCTGGTGTCCGGGGAACGGATCGACAGCAGTTGCCCTTTGTCGTCGTAGTGATAGTGGGTGACCTGACCGTCGGGATCGGTCGCTTCGGTGACGTCGCCTTGCGCATTGCGTTGATATTTCCACACCGCTTGGCCGTGGTACCGCGCATGCAGGAAACCGTTGCGATACGCGTAGGCCGTCGGTTCGTCGTCCGGCGGAATCAGCGCGATCAGCCGTCCGACTTCGTCGTAACGGTATTCGGTGACGGCGCCGAGTGGATCCTGCTCGGCAAGCAACCGACCGTTGTCGTCGTAGGCCTTGAGGTGCTCGCCGCCGTCCAGTTCGACCTTGCGCACCAGCCGTGCCCGGTCGTCGTGGACGTAAACCTCTTCGCTTCCATCGATGTTCTGAACGGTGACGCTGCCCTCGTCATCCCAGATATAACGCGCGTCCATCTGCGCAAACGACGCCCAATGCCTGATGCATCGAGCCGCCTTGCCGGACCGTTCCCACTCCCAGAAGAAACTCGCCCCACCGGCCAACTGCCGTTGCAGGATGACGTGCTGATCGTCGTAGTCGTAACGTTCGCTTTCGCCAGCGGCATTGGTCGCCTCGATCAAGCGATGACGAGCGTCGTAGCGATAGGAAACCAGCGTCTGCTCAGTACACCAGGCGTCTTCCAGGGTGTCGGCCGGCTGAAAACGCTGATACTCGACGGCGACCATGTGCCGGCGCTCATAGCGCAACAGAAGGGAACGCCCGGCGCCGTTGTCGAGGCGCTTGATCCTGTCAGAAATGTCCCGCTGCACCGTCAGCTGATTGCCATAGGCATCGCTGATCGCTGTCAGACGTCCTGCACGAAAGTGGAAAAACCGTGCTTTTTCTCCAGCCAGGGCGAGGATCAGTTCTTCGGGTTCATCGCCCAGATAAATCGCCGCCCGCGACAGGCTGTTGTGAATCGTCGGGCACTCGATATTCGGTAACGGAAAGGTTGTACGGCGGTTTTCGTGGTCAATCCAGATGACGGTATCGCCATCGATTTCCAGTCGATGAGACAGAGAATGACTCCAGCCAAACCCGAGCCCGCAATCGATTTCAGCGGCACTGGTGCGATAGAGCCGGGTGAAGTCGAACGGCAAAATCCCGTCAAGTGAACCGTCGGTCAGCGTCAGCAGTTCCTCGCCCGTGACCATCGATACCGGACAGCCATGGGTACAGGTCAACGGTCCGCAATCGGCGCTGTCACCGTTGGGGTTTTTCGCTTGATCCGGGGCATCGTCGCGATGTTCCTGCCTGCCCATCCTGGTCATGGCTTCAGACTTGTCGCGAGCAATGGACAGCGGATTCTTCACCGACAGAACCGGCGCAACACCCGTGGTGATTTGCAGCGACACGGCGGGCGCAGGATTGATCGGTGCCTTCCGGGCATTGACCATCAGCGGTTTGAGCACGCCAGCGTGGGCTGTCAGGTCGGACTTGGCGGTGAGCCCAGCCAATCGCAAACTGGCGGCCGCCAGCCATTGGCGGGTCTGCGGGGACTTGATCCTGGACAGCACCTTCTCACTCAGGCGCAACTCCAGTCCTGCAGGACCGGTAAGGCACATGAGCAGGAAACTGATCAATATCTGCGTACGAATTTCCGCCACGACCTCGGCGATGTACTGCGGCGGCAGCATCCTCAGCCAGCTGGTGAACGCCGCGAGATGAATGAACATCAACGGCTCGTCGCTCAGCATCAGCAACACGTTGGCGATGGACTCCGCCGAAGCATTCAGCAGCGTTTCAAGCTCGGATCGGGTCAGGTATTCAAGGAGTTTTTCGCTGTTGGCCTGCAGGTCAGCGATCAGGGCGTAAATCTGTTTCACGTCATCCCACAAACCGTTCAGCGAGTTCTCGAAGCCGCGCCAGTCGGCCTGTTGCAGCATGCCGTAGCGCTTGATGAAACCGGCCTGGGAGAACCCGGCCCACGCCGGTTCGAACTCGGTCGTCCACTCGTTGCGCAACCAACCTTCCAGCTCGCCGATGACGCCCTGATAGGAGGCGTAAAGTGCTTTGACGTGATCAGCGGATACATCGGGAAAGAAGGTGATGCGATAACGCTGGCCGCGCGGGCAATCGGGGATTTCCTGGATGCCGCTGGGGCCGATCTCGTCGTAGATCGGCTCGCCAAATGTCTGCTCACCCGCCACGTCGGAAAGCAAAGGTTCAAGCATCACCGGCGTATTGCCGATCGGTACGAAGCGCGCAGCCTCAAACATATGCACCAGGGTCAACGGACCGTTGGCCGGGCATGCGGCGACTGTCGAGCTGACTGGCGTGGTGGAATGCTTCGGCGCGCTTAGACGGACTTCGTTGCCGACCTTGAATACTTGCTCGACATCCAGGGCCTTGCCGGTCCAGAAACTTTCAGCCCAGGCGTCGTAGTCGTTCAGGCACAGTCGAAAATCACTCAATACCGTTTCGACATTCGGCTGCTCAGGGTCCATGGCGGCGACCACCAGCAGCCCGATGGTGTTGTTCAAGGCCAGGAGGTTGTCAAGTATGAACATTCGCAGTCCCTCGCGCGGATCAATTCAGAGCGCGAGACTTTGCGGGGGATCGGCGGGAAAAGAAGTCGGGAAAGTAAGTGTTTGGTGTAGGGGAAATCGCTAAATGACGAAGAGCATGTCGGCGCAGGTTTTACTATCGATCAGGCATTGGCCGTTGCCCTATGCCCGCCGCGCTCGCTATGCTGCTGAATCCTTTAATCGATCGCGGACCCGGCCGTACCTGAGCCGCCTCTGGGATGTCATTAGAAAACGGATCAGATGCGATGAATGCACCGCTGAATGAATTCGGCCCGATCAAGGCCGTGATTTTTGATATGGACGGCTTGTTACTGGATACCGAGGGCATTTACACCGAAGTCACGTCCATTATTGCCGCGCGTTACGGTCGGGTCTTCGACTGGAGCGTCAAGCAGAACATCATCGGTCGTGGCGCGGGTGATCTGGCGCGTTATGTGGTCGAGGCGCTGGACCTGCCGATTACTGCCGAAGAGTTCCTGGTGATCCGCGAACCGCTGATGCGCGAGCGTTTTCCTACGGCGCTGGCAATGCCTGGCGCGCAGGAGCTGGTTCGGCACTTGAAGGCCAACAACATTCCGATCGCGGTGGGCACCAGCTCTTCGCGTCAGTCGTTCGGACAGAAAACCACCTTGCACCGCGATTGGTTTGCGCTGTTCGATTTCATCGTGACGGCTGACGATCCGGAAGTCGGCGCGGCTAAACCGGCGCCAGACATCTTCCTCACGGCGGCGCGGCGCCTGGGTGTCGCGCCCGGCGATTGCCTGGTGTTCGAGGATTCGCCGTTCGGTGTCACGGCGGCGAAAGCGGCAGGAATGACCGCGATTGCGATCCCGGATGCGGCGATGGCTGACGAGAAATACGCACACGCCGACGGCATCCTTCGTACGCTGAAAGCGTTCAAACCAAGCGCTTGCGGTTTGCCGGCGCTCGAATGGGCTTGATGCAGAAAGTGTGGGAGCGGCGGTGCGACGATTCGACTTGCTCGCGAAGAGGGAGTATCAGCCAACATTAATGTCGGCTGACACAACGCCTTCGCGAGCAAGTCGAATCGTCGCACCGCCGCTCCCACATTTTTTAGATTGCGTTTAAGTCATCAGGCGCCGAAACCACCGTCGATGGTCAGGCTGGCACCAGTGATGTAGCCGGCTTCGGGACCGACGAGGTAGGCGACGAAGCTGGCGATTTCTTCCGCTTTGCCGTAACGACCCACCGCCATCAACGGGATCAGGCTTTCGGCGAAGTCACCACTGGCCGGGTTCATGTCAGTGTCGACCGGGCCCGGTTGCACGTTGTTGATGGTGATGCCGCGCGGGCCGAGGTCGCGCGCCAGGCCTTTGGTCAGACCGACCAGCGCGGACTTGCTCATGGCGTACGGGCCACCACCGGCGAAGGGCATGCGGTCGGCGTTGGTGCTGCCGATGTTGATGATGCGACCGCCTTCGGTCATGTGTTTGGCGGCGGCCTGGGTGGCGATGAACACGCTGCGTACGTTGATGGCCAGAGTCTGGTCGAAGTCTTCGAGTTTAAAATCCTCCAGCGGTGCGATGGCCAGAACGCCTGCGTTGTTGACCAGAATGTCCAGGCGACCAAAGGCTTTTACGGTGGCGGTCACGGCGTTGCGAATGGCCTCGGCGTCGGCGCTGTCAGCCTTGATGGCGAGGGCTTTGCCGCCGTTACCGGTGATGCTGTTTTGCAATTCTTCGGCTTTGGCCGTGGAGCTGACGTAGGTGAAGGCGACTGTCGCGCCTTCAGCGGCCAGGCGTTTGACAATGGCGGCGCCGATACCGCGGGATCCACCTTGAATCAAAGCCACTTTGCCGCTGAGGTTCTGAGTAGTCATATCGATCTCCAAAGTCCCGAGGCGAGATGCCTGGGTTGATGGAGCCTAGTATCGATTCAGGATTACCGGCTGTGTAGACAGTAATTGCGATAGTCTGTGTAAACCAAAAGTTTATAGTGGCGCTTATGGAAACCTTCAGCAGTATCGAATGCTTCGTGCGCAGTGCCGAGGTCGGCAGCTTCGCCGAAGCCGCGCGCCGCCTGAGCCTGACCCCGGCGGCGGTGGGCAAGAGCGTCGCCAAGCTTGAGGCGAGGGTGGGTGTGCGGCTGTTTCAGCGCAGCACTCGCAGCCTGACGCTCACCGAAGCGGGTCATCGGTTTCTCGGCGAAGTGAGTTCCAGTCTTCACACGATCCAGAATGCCGTGGCCAATCTGGCCAGCGCCGAGGGGCTGCCGGCGGGGACGTTGAAGGTCAGCATGGGCACGGTGTTTGGGCGGTTGTATGTCGTTCCGTTGCTTGGGGAGTTTCTGCGGCGTTTTCCGGCGATCAACCCGGACTGGCATTTCGATAACCGTCAGGTCGATCTGATCGCTCAGGGTTTCGATGCGGCGATTGGTGGCGGATTCGAGCTGCCGCAGGGGGTGGTGGCGCGCAAGCTGACCCCCGCCCATCGGGTGTTGGTCGCGTCAGCCGACTATCTTGCAGGGCGTGAGGCGATTGCCGAGCCCGATGATCTCAAACATCACGATGGCATCCTGATTCGATCGCCACAGACAGGTCGTGTGCGTTCCTGGCAATTGACCAGTCACACCCAGCAACACAGCCCGCTGACGCTCAAGGCGCGGATGACCATGAGCGATTCGGAGGCGGCCTGCGCCACGGCCGCCCAAGGGTTGGGCATTGCGCTGGTGAGCATGCCGTTTGCCGTGGGCTACCTGGAGGCCGGGACCTTGCAGCGGGTGCTGCCGGACTGGTTTGTCGACGATGGCAACATTTCCATTTATTACGCTGAACACAAACTGCTGCCGGGCAAGACCCGGGCGTTTGTGGATTTCATCATTGAGCAGTTTGCGGAGCAGGGGTTGGGGCAGCGGTTTAGTGCGGTTTGAGCCAGGCTTGAGACCAAGTTGCGGCCTTCGCGAGCAAGCCCGCTCCCACAGGGGATTTGTGAACGCCGCAGGTCAAATGTGGGAGCGGGCTTGCTCGCGAAGAGGCTTTCACATTCGACATCTATGTTGAATGTCAGTCCGCCTTCGTCGGAACGCCGCCCGGACCAAGCCCGCTCCCACATTTGGATCTGACAAGACCGGGAGGTTATTCCTTGGATTTGCTGATGATATTGCCCGCATGCAGCCCGCATTCTTTCTGCGTCGCTTCTTCCCACCACCAACGACCTTCGCGCTCGTGCTGGTTCGGCAACACCGGACGAGTGCAGGGCTCGCAGCCGATGCTGATGAACCCGCGTTCGTGCAGGCTGTTGTACGGCAGCTCCAGCATGCGGATATAGCCCCAGATCTCTTCACTGGTCATTTGTGCCAGCGGGTTGAATTTGTACAGGGTGCGTTCCGGGGTGGAGAACGCGGTGTCGATCTCCAGCACCGCGACGGCGCTGCGAGTGCCAGGGCTCTGATCCCGACGCTGGCCGGTGGCCCAGGCGGTCACTCCCGAGAGCTTGCGACGTAGCGGCTCGATCTTGCGGATGCCGCAGCATTCGCCATGGCCGTCCTTGTAGAAACTGAACAGGCCTTTTTCCTTCACGAAAGGTTCGAGCTTGGTGTAGTCCGGCGACACCAGTTCGATGTCGATCTTGTAGTGCTCGCGCACTTGATCGATGAAGCGGTAGGTCTCGGGGTGCAAGCGGCCAGTGTCGAGGCTGAACACTTTGACGTTCTTGTTCAGCTTCCAGGCCATGTCTACCAGCACCACGTCTTCGGCGCCGCTGAAAGATATCCACAGGTCATCGCCAAACTCGGCGAACGCGAGTTTCAGGATGTCCTGGGCGGATTTGTTGGCATAGGTCGTGGCGAGTTCCACGACGTCGAACGTTGGGCTCATCAGGGCGGCTTCCTACAGGTCGGTGGCGCTGGGCGCTCTATATGGCCCTGATGGTAACAAAAACCTACGGCACCTGGCGCGCCCTCTGCGTTGCGCAGGCTTGCCTGAGTCGCTAGAGTTCGGCAGTCCTTTTGCTCGCTCGACTCAATAATCAATACAAATGGGAGTGTCTTGTGGAAATAGCCTGTCTGGATCTTGAAGGTGTACTGGTTCCGGAAATCTGGATCGCCTTCGCCGAAAAAACCGGGATCGAGTCTCTGAGGGCTACCACCCGGGACATCCCCGACTACGACGTGCTGATGAAGCAGCGTCTGCGGATTCTCGACGAGCACGGCTTGAAACTTACCGACATCCAGGAAGTGATCGCCACGCTCCAGCCTCTGGACGGCGCCATTGAGTTCGTCAACTGGCTGCGCGAGCGCTTTCAGGTGGTGATTCTGTCGGATACGTTCTACGAGTTTTCTCAGCCGTTGATGCGTCAACTGGGTTTCCCGACCTTGCTCTGCCATCGTCTGATTACTGACGATTCCGGTCGGGTGACGAGCTATCAATTGCGTCAGAAAGATCCCAAGCGTCAGTCGGTTTTGGCGTTCAAGAGCCTTTACTACCGGGTGATCGCGGCGGGGGATTCCTACAACGACACCACGATGTTGGGTGAGGCGGATGCGGGGATTCTGTTCCATGCGCCGGACAATGTGATACGCGAGTTTCCGCAGTTCCCGGCGGTGCACAGCTTTGAGGAGCTGAAGCAGGAATTCATCAAGGCTTCGAACCGGGCCTTGAGTTTGTAACTGTGCTAACTGATCGTTCCCACGCTCTGCGTGGGAATGCCTCAATGGACGCTCTGCGTCCGCTTTGGGACGCGGAGCGTCCTGGGCTGCATTCCCACGCGGAGCGTGGGAACGATCAAAGGTTTTGCAGGGTATCGAGCAACACCTTCACCTTGGTAATCGATTCCTGATACTCGGCCTGCCACTCGGAATCAGCGACGATCCCGCCACCGCCCCAGCAACACACCTGCCCATCTTTCACCAACAAGCTGCGAATCGCGATCGAACTGTCCATCTCGCCACGCACATCCAGATACAGCAGCGAACCGCAGTACAACCCGCGCCGGGTCGGTTCCAGCTCGTCAATAATCTGCATCGCGCGAATTTTTGGTGCACCGGTAATCGAGCCGCCAGGGAAGCTGCCAGCGATCAGGTCCAAGGCGTCCCGGTCATCCGCCAGTTCTCCGGTCACGCTGCTCACCAGGTGATGCACGTTCGGGTAGCTTTCCAGGCTGAACAACTCCGGCACCCGCACCGACCCGATACGGCAAGTACGGCCGAGGTCATTGCGCAGCAGGTCGACGATCATCAGGTTTTCCGCGCGGTCCTTGGGGCTGGCCAGCAGTTCGGCGGCGTTTGCCGCATCTTCGGCAGCGGTCAGTCCGCGAGGGCGGGTGCCTTTGATCGGGCGGGTTTCCACATGGCGTTCGCTGACTTTTACAAAGCGTTCTGGCGACAGGCTCAACACTGCACCGCCGTCGGGCAGGCTCTGAAAACCGGAAAACGGCGTCGGGCACGCCGCCCGCAGCGCGCAATACGCGGTCCATGGATCGCCCTGGCACTGAGCGCGGAAACGCTGGGCGAAATTGACCTGGTAACAGTCGCCGGCCTGGATGTACTGCTGAATGCGTTCCAGCGCGTGGCGATACTCGTCAGCGCTCAGGTCGGCTTTCATCGGGGCTTTCAACTTGAAAGGCTCGACTGCTTCAGCCGTGGGCTCACTGAATAGCGTGATCAGACGCTGACGTTCGCTGTCGATTAGCGACGGGTGGAATACCAGCTGACTTGTACTCAGTTGGTGATCGCTGATCAGTGCCCAGTCATACAGCCCGAAACGTGCGTCGGGCAATTGCAGATCGTCCTGCGCCTGACTCGGCAGGTTTTCCAGATGCCGACCGAAGTCGTAGCTCAGGTAACCGATGAGGCCGCCAGCGAAGGGCAGGTCAACAGGCACCGTCGCTTCACCGAGTCGTTTCAGATTGTCGCGAAGGCGTTGCAGGAAATCGCTGCCACTTTCGTCAGGCAATACTGCTATTTGCTCCAGCGGCCAGGCACTGAGCAGGTCATAACGTCCACGCTCGGCACTCGGCCGGCCACTGTCGAGCAGCACGGCACCGGGGGCATGACGAATCGCCGCGAAGTACTCGGCGGGGTTGGCGCAATAGGGGAGCGGGTGTACGGAACAGGTCAACATGGGCGGGGCAGATCAGCCATCGAGGCGGGGGTGGCGATTGTAGTCTTCTCGGGGAATTGCTCCTAGAGGGGATGTCGGGGATTGGTAGATTGGGGGCGATGGGTGAGAGAGACCTGTGGTGAGGGGATTTATCGGAATGCCGCACAACCCCGTTGGGCAGCGAGCGGCCCCAAAATCAGGCCTGCTGCGCAGTCCAACGGGGATAAATCCCCTCACCACAAGTCAGCCCTCAACCGCCGGAATATGCCCAAACATTTCCTGAACAAACTCAACCCGTTCCCGCACCGTCTCAACAACCCCGCGAGCCTTCAACTCCTCCAGCCGCGCTTCAACCGCGTGGGTGCGCAACGTCAGCCCGCAATCATTGGCAATCTGAATGTTCAGCCCAGGCCGGGCGTTGAGCTCAAGAATCAGCGGCCCTTTTTCCTGGTCCAGCACCATGTCGACACCGATGTAACCCAGCCCGCACAGCTCATAGCAGCTGGCGGCAAGTTTCATGAAACCGTCCCAGTAGGGCAGTTGCACGCCGTCCACTGCGTTGGTGGTGTCCGGATGTTTGGTGATGATGTTGTTCAGCCAGGTCCCGCGCAACGTCTGCCCGGTCGCGAGGTCGACACCGACGCCGATGGCGCCCTGGTGCAGGTTGGCCTTGCCACCGGACTGGCGCGTCGGCAAGCGCAGCATGGCCATCACCGGGTAACCCATGAGCACGATGATGCGGATGTCCGGCACGCCTTCATAGCTGATGCTTTTGAAAATCTGATCCGGGATCACCCGGTATTCGATCAGCGCGCGGTCGCGGTGCCCGCCCAGGGAATACAGGCCGGTGAGGATGCTCGAGACATGGTGCTCGAGTTCCTCATGGTCCATGATCTTGCCGGAGACTGTGCGATAGCGCCCCTCGAACCGGTCGGCAACCACAATGATGCCGTCACCGCCCGCGCCCTGGGCCGGTTTGATCACGAAGTCGTTGCGCCTGCCGATGATGTCGTCAAGGTTGTCGATTTCTTTCTCGGTGGAAATCACGCCATACAGTTCCGGCACATGAATGCCGGCGGCGATGGCGCGTTCCTTGGTGATGATCTTGTCATCGACAATCGGGTACAGACTGCGCTTGTTGTACTTGAGCACGTAGTCCGCGTTACGCCGATTGATCCCCATAATGCCCCGGGCTTCCAGGGCCTTCCAGGTTTTCCAGAAGCCGAACATCAGGCGTCAGCCTTCTTCAGGAAGGCCTTGAAACGCACCAGTTCGGTCAGGCGGTAGCCGCGATAACGCCCCATGGCCAGCATGAACCCCACCAGGATCAACAGGATCGCCGGGAAGGTGAACACGAAGTAGACCAGCTCCGGAACGCTCATGATCAGGTGCGCCAGCGACGCGGCGAACAGCGTACCGATCGCCACCTTCATGGCATGGCCGGAACCACGTTCTTCCCAGGTAATCGACAGGCGTTCGATGGTCATGGTCAGAATCACCATGGGGAACAACGCCACCGACAACCCGCGTTCCAGACCGAGTTTATGGCTGAAGAGGCTGATCGCCGCGATCAGCACCACCACGAAAGTCAGCACCACCGACAGCCTCGGCAACATTTGCAGCTTCAAGTGTTCAAGGTAGGAGCGCAACGTCAGGCCCAGCGCCGTGATGATCGTAAACAGCACGATACCGAAGCCGAGCTGGGTTTCCCTGAACGCCAGGGCGATCAGCACCGGGGTAAAGGTGCCGAGGGTCTGAATGCCGATCAGGTTGCGCAGGATCAGGATCACCAGTACACCGATCGGGATCATCACCATGATCATGAAGGTCTGCTGGGTTTCCAGCGGCAGGCCGTACAGCGAGTATTCGAGGAAGTTGGCGTCGGTGTTTTCGTCGGTCAGCTTGGCCAGGCGAATCGCGTTCATTTCGCTGTTGTTCAGGCTGAAGGTCACGTTGGCCTTCTTGCCGCCATCGACGGTGATCAGGTTGTCGTCGCCGGTCCACCACAACAGGCGATCGGTCGGCAGGCCCTGTTCACCGGTTTCCGGGTTGAAGTACAGCCAGTCGGTGCCGTTGAAACTGCGCAACCACAGTTCCGGTGTTTGCGGTTGGTCGGCCACCAGACGAATGGTGTGGACCTTTTCTACTGGCACGTGCGCGATGGACAGCACCAGCTCGACGATTTTCGCCTTGTGCCCGGGGGACGGATCGCCGCCCAGCAACAGCTTCACATTGTCGTCGTTGAGATTGTTGACACGTTTGATGGCTTCGCCGATGAAGGTTTCGACGTCGGCCGAGTGTTGGCGGATCGGTGCGAGCAGGGCTTCGGCGGCGATTTTTTCCGCACCTTCGACGGCGATGCTGTCACGGAAGGTCGGCCCTTTGACCTTGGATTTTTCACCGGTGTAGCGCTTGGTCAGCACCAGGCGGTAATAAAGCGTTTGATTGCCTTTGGCCCGACGTGCCGACCAGGTGACTTTGCGGTTGCCGTCGGCACGGTTCACGGCCACGCCGTAGTTATTGGAAATGAAGCTCTCGTTGAGGCTGACGTAATCGCGGCTCAGCGGTGGCACGAACATCTGGATCTTGACCGGGTCCTTGGTACTGGCGACGAACTCGACTTTGGCGTCGATGTTCCACAAGTCGTCGGTGGCGTCTTCGGTCACGGGGATGCCGAGCACGAAGATCTGATAGGCCGTGACTGAAATACCCAGCACCACCAGGATGGCGATCAGGAATTTCAGGTGAAGGGTAAGAGAGCGCATTGGAATTACTCTGCGGTATGAGCGTCGGTGGCGCAGGCGGGTTTGCCAGCAGCGTATTTAAGACTGGGGTCGACCAGCGCATCGAAGCGTTTCAGCGCTTCGGAGCCGATCAGGAGCGGGTATTGGAAGGCGCTGCGGTCGGTCAAGTTCACTTCGATACTGCGTAAAGCCGAACCCATGCAGATATTCAGCTCGATCACCGGACGGGCGGTGTACTTCTTGCCTTCTTCCGGGTCGTAGTCGCCGGCCCTGCGCTTGATCTTGCTGACGCGGGCCAGTGGCCGTTCGATCGGATGCGAATGCGCAGCGTCGATGGCCAGATAGAAGCGCACCCAGGATTCGCCATTGCGTTTGAAACGTTTGATGTCACGGGCACTCAGGGAAGCGGTTTTCGCCCCGGTGTCGAGTTTGGCGGCGACTTCCAGGTTGATGCCGTCCAGGGAGGCGTACTCGTTGAGGCCGTAGACAGTCTTTTCCCCCGCCGCGGCGAAACCGGGCAGACAAAGAAGATAAAGGAAGGTGGGGAAGGGCTTGAGTCTCATAAATCCTGGTGCGCAGCGGTCCGTACTTCTATTCAAGACCCTGGCATCGCTGCGCAAGCTCCCTCGTATGCCTATCAACTGTTTATGACAGGCAGTGCAGATGTCACAAACAAATGCGGCCGGCATTCTAGCACGGTGGTTTTATGGCGCCAGCGCTGGCGGGCGGCTATAAACCGCTGTGCTGCTTTGTTATGGTGCGGCCGGTTATTAGACGATTGTCGACAATACCGATTTTATCTTTGACTATTCGGCCTGTATTCGCTAGTTTTTGCGGCATCCGCTTACAAGGTGTCGACAATATGCTGGATCAACTCGATCCCCCGGTCATTGCCCAAGACGATTCAGAGACACTTTCCGAGAACGTCTTCCGGCGCATTCAGGCGGCCATCGTCAAGGGCGAGATCGCCCCGGGCAGCAAGATCTCCGAGCCGGAACTGGCGCGCACCTATGGCATCAGCCGCGGGCCGTTGCGTGAGGCGATCCACCGTCTGGAAGGCCAGCGCCTGCTGGTTCGCGTGCCGCACGTCGGGGCGCGGGTGGTTTCGTTGAGCCATGCCGAGCTGCTGGAACTCTACGAAATCCGCGAATCCCTCGAAGGCATGGCCTGCCGTCTGGCGGCCGAACGCATGACGCTCGAAGAAATCGACGAACTGCGCCGGGTCCTCGAAACCCATGAGCGCGATGCGGCGTTTCAGGCGGGTGTCGGCTACTACCAGCAGGAAGGCGATTTCGACTTCCATTACCGAATTATCCAGGGCAGCGGCAACCGCACCCTGACGCAGATGCTCTGCGGCGAGCTCTATCAACTGGTGCGCATGTACCGCATCCAGTTTTCCACCACGCCCAATCGTCCGCGTCAGGCCTTTGCCGAACACCACCGAATTCTCGACGCCATCGCCGACCGTGACGGTGAGCTGGCCGAGTTGTTGATGCGCCGCCACATCGGCGCCTCCAAACGCAATATCGCTCGTCATTACCAGGACGGCGCCAACCAGACAGCCACTGAACGAGGTGAGTCATGAGTTCCAACAAGAGCACTCCAGGCCAGCGATTCCGCGATGCGGTCGCCAGCGAACATCCGCTGCAAGTGGTCGGCGCGATCAACGCCAATCACGCGCTGCTGGCCAAGCGCGCCGGTTTCAAGGCTATTTATCTGTCGGGTGGCGGGGTGGCTGCCGGCTCCCTCGGCGTGCCGGACCTGGGCATCACCGGCCTGGATGACGTGCTGACCGACGTGCGCCGCATCACTGACGTTTGCGACCTGCCGCTGTTGGTGGACGTCGACACCGGTTTCGGCTCCTCGGCGTTCAACGTTGCGCGCACCGTCAAGTCGATGATCAAGTTCGGCGCGGCGGCAATTCACATCGAAGACCAGGTGGGCGCCAAGCGCTGCGGTCACCGTCCTAATAAAGAGATCGTGTCCCTGCAGGAAATGGTCGATCGCATCAAGGCAGCTGTTGATGCGCGCACCGATGACAGCTTCGTGATCATGGCCCGTACCGACGCCCTCGCAGTGGAAGGTCTGGAATCCGCTTTGGATCGCGCCGCCGCGTGCATCGAGGCCGGCGCCGACATGATTTTCCCGGAAGCCATCACCGAACTGGACATGTACAAGCTGTTCGCCAGCCGCGTGAAAGCGCCGATCCTGGCCAACATCACCGAATTCGGCGCGACGCCGCTGTACACCACCGAGCAGCTTGCCGCCGCCGATGTGTCGCTGGTGCTGTACCCGCTGTCGGCGTTCCGCGCGATGAACAAAGCCGCCGAAAACGTCTACACCGCGATCCGCCGCGACGGCACGCAACAGAACGTGATCGACACCATGCAGACGCGCATGGAGCTTTACGATCGCATCGACTATCACACCTTCGAGCAGAAGCTCGATGCGTTGTTTGCCGCGAAGAAGTAATTGTAGGAGCGAGCCTGCTCGCGATGGACGCCAACGATAACGCGGTGTCCTTAATGCACCGAGGTGTTCCGTCCACCTTCGCGAGCAGGCTCGCTCCTACAAGTTTCCCTAACAAATTCAAGAAAAACTGGAGACAGCAATGGCCGAAGCAAAAGTACTCAGTGGCGCCGGGCTCCGTGGCCAGGTTGCCGGGCAAACCGCACTGTCCACCGTGGGCCAGTCGGGCGCAGGCCTGACCTATCGTGGCTACGACGTTCGCGAACTGGCGGCTGACGCACAGTTCGAAGAAGTGGCCTACCTGCTGCTTTACGGTGAACTGCCGACCCAAACCCAGCTCGCCGCTTACATCAGCAAACTGGGCAAGCTGCGCGACCTGCCGCAAGCGCTGAAAGAAGTGCTGGAACGCATCCCCGCCGACGCCCACCCGATGGACGTGATGCGCACCGGTTGCTCGTTCCTGGGCAACATCGAACCGGAGAAAGACTTCTGCGAACAACACGACGTGACTGACCGTTTGCTCGCCGCGTTCCCGGCGATCATGTGCTACTGGTATCGCTTCAGCCATGACGGCAAACGCATCAGCTGCGTGAGCGACGAACAATCCATCGGCGGCCATTTCCTGCACCTGCTGCACGACAAGAAGCCGAGCGAGTTGCACGTCAAAGTGATGAACGTTTCGCTGATCCTCTACGCTGAGCACGAGTTCAACGCCTCGACGTTCACCGCGCGGGTTTGCGCCTCGACCCTGTCGGACATGTATTCGTGCATCACGGCGGCCATCGGCTCGCTGCGCGGTCCGCTGCATGGCGGCGCCAACGAAGCGGCGATGGAAATGATCGAGCGCTTCAGCTCGCCGCAAGAGGCCGTCGAAGGCACCCTCGGCATGCTTGCGCGCAAGGACAAGATCATGGGCTTCGGTCACGCGATCTATAAGGACAACGATCCGCGCAATGAGGTGATCAAGGGCTGGTCGAAAAAACTCGCCGAGGAAGTGGGCGACACCGTGTTGTTCCCGGTTTCCGAAGCCATCGACGCAACCATGTGGGAGCAGAAGAAACTGTTCCCGAACGCCGACTTCTACCATGCGTCGACGTACCACTTCATGGGCATCCCGACCAAGTTGTTCACCCCGATTTTCGTCTGCTCGCGCCTGACCGGCTGGGCGGCGCACGTGTTCGAACAACGTGCCAACAACCGCATCATCCGCCCGAGCGCCGAGTACGTCGGCGTCGAACAGCGCAAGTTCGTGCCAATCGAACAACGCTGAATGGTGTGGGCCGGCTGAACCGGGAACCTGTAGGAGCCGAGCTTGCTCGCGATGACGGTCTGACATTCAACATCGATGTCGACTGATATACCGCTATCGCGAGCAAGCTCGGCTCCTACAGGGCACCGGTCTCAATTCAAATGCCAGGTCCCACCTTTTGAAATCACCGTGACCGAGTCCTGACGATGAATACTGAATTCCGTAAACCGCTGCCCGGCAGCCATCTGGATTACTTCGACGTCCGCGCGGCTGTCGAAGCCATCCAGCCCGGCGCCTACGACACTCTGCCGTACACCTCCCGCGTGCTGGCGGAAAACCTGGTGCGTCGCTGCGACCCGGCCACGCTCACCGAATCCCTGAAGCAATTCATCGAGCGCAAACGCGACCTCGACTTCCCATGGTTCCCGGCCCGCGTGGTGTGCCACGACATTCTCGGCCAGACCGCGCTGGTCGACCTCGCCGGCCTGCGTGACGCCATCGCTTTGCAAGGTGGCGACCCTGCGCAAGTGAACCCGGTGGTGCCGACGCAATTGATCGTCGATCACTCCCTGGCCGTCGAGCGCGGTGGCTTCGATCCGGAGGCGTTCGAGAAGAACCGCGCCATCGAAGACCGTCGCAACGAAGACCGTTTCCACTTCATCAACTGGACCAAAAAAGCCTTCAAGAACGTTGATGTGATCCCGCCGGGCAACGGCATCATGCACCAGATCAATCTGGAGAAAATGTCTCCGGTGATCCAGGTGCGCGACGGCGTGGCGTTCCCCGACACGTGCGTCGGCACCGACAGCCACACTCCGCACGTCGATGCACTGGGCGTGATCGCCATCGGTGTCGGCGGCCTGGAAGCGGAAAGCGTGATGCTCGGCCGCGCGTCGTGGATGCGTCTGCCGGAAAGCGTCGGCGTTGAATTGACCGGCAAACTGCAACCGGGCATCACCGCCACCGACATGGTGCTGGCGCTGACCGAGTTCCTGCGTCAGCAAAAAGTCGTTGGCGCATGGCTGGAGTTCTTCGGCGAAGGCGCCTCCGCGTTGACGCTTGGCGACCGTGCGACCATTTCCAACATGGCCCCGGAATATGGCGCCACCGCCGCGATGTTCTACATCGATCAGCAGACCATCGACTACCTGAAACTCACCGGCCGTGAAGACGAGCAGGTGCAGTTGGTCGAGAACTATGCCAAGACCACAGGCCTGTGGGCTGACAGCTTGAAGAATGCGCAATACGAGCGTGGGTTGAGCTTTGACCTGTCCTCGGTAGTGCGCAACATGGCCGGCCCGAGCAACCCGCACGCACGCGTTGCGACCTCGGACCTCGCCGCCCAAGGTATCTCCGGTCAGTGGACCGAAGTGCCCGGTCAGATGCCGGATGGCGCGGTAATCATCGCCGCCATCACCAGTTGCACCAACACCAGCAACCCGCGCAACGTCATCGCCGCCGGCCTGCTGGCGCGCAATGCCAACAAGCTCGGATTGACCCGCAAACCGTGGGTCAAATCGTCCCTGGCGCCGGGTTCGAAAACCGTGGCGCTGTACCTGGACGAAGCCGGCCTGACCACCGAACTGGAGCAACTCGGTTTCGGCATCGTGGCCTTCGCTTGCACCACCTGCAACGGCATGTCCGGCGCGCTGGATCCGGTGATTCAGCAAGAGATCATCGACCGCGACCTGTACGCCACCGCTGTGCTGTCCGGCAACCGCAACTTCGATGGCCGGATCCACCCGTACGCCAAGAATGCGTTCCTTGCTTCGCCGCCATTGGTCGTGGCTTACGCCATTGCCGGCACCATCCGTTTCGACATCGAAAAAGATGTGCTGGGTGTGGTCGACGGCAAGGAAGTCCGCCTCAAAGACATCTGGCCGAGCGACGAAGAAATCGACGCGGTGGTGAAAGCATCGGTCAAGCCGGAGCAATTCCGTCAGGTCTACATTCCGATGTTCGCCATCCACGAAGACACCGGTCCGAAAGTGACGCCGCTGTACGACTGGCGCGAGATGAGCACCTACATCCGCCGTCCGCCGTACTGGGAAGGCGCGCTGGCCGGTGCTCGTCCGCTCAAGGGCATGCGCCCGCTGGCGGTGCTGCCGGACAACATCACCACCGATCACCTGTCGCCTTCAAACGCGATCATGCTCGACAGCGCCGCCGGCGAATACCTGGCGAAAATGGGCTTGCCGGAAGAGGACTTCAACTCTTACGCAACGCACCGCGGTGACCACTTGACCGCGCAACGCGCCACCTTCGCCAACCCGAAACTGTTCAATGAAATGGTTCAGGAAAACGGCAAGGTCAAACAGGGTTCGCTGGCTCGCGTCGAGCCGGAAGGCAAAGTGATGCGCATGTGGGAAGCCATCGAAACCTACATGGAACGCAAGCAGCCGCTGATCATCATCGCCGGCGCCGACTACGGTCAGGGTTCGTCCCGCGACTGGGCAGCCAAAGGCGTGCGTCTGGCGGGTGTGGAAGCGATTGCAGCCGAAGGCTTCGAGCGCATTCACCGCACCAACCTGGTGGGCATGGGCGTGTTGCCGCTGGAATTCAAACCGGGCACCGACCGCAAGACATTGGGCATCGATGGCAGCGAAACCTACGACGTGATCGGTGAGCGCACCCCGCGTGCCGAGCTGACGCTGGTGATCAACCGTAAGAACGGCGAACGCGTCGAAGTGCCGGTGACCTGCCGCCTCGACACCGCCGAAGAAGTGTCGATCTATGAGGCCGGCGGCGTGCTGCAACGCTTCGCTCAGGACTTCCTCGAAGAATCGGCGGTTGCCGTTTAACACGATAAGTTCGGGCGGGGCCACGCGGCCTCGCTCGATCCTAAAAGGAACATCATGGCTCACGCACCTCAAATTAAAATCGCCGCCACCTACATGCGCGGCGGCACCAGCAAAGGCGTGTTCTTCAGCCTGAAAGACCTGCCTGAAGCAGCACAGGTTCCAGGCCCGGCGCGCGATGCCTTGTTGCTGCGCGTGATCGGCAGTCCTGACCCGTACGACAAGCAAATCGACGGCATGGGCGGCGCGACCTCCAGCACCAGCAAAACCGTGATCCTGTCCAAAAGCATCAAGGCCGATCACGACGTCGACTATCTGTTTGGTCAGGTGTCCATCGACAAGCCTTTCGTCGATTGGAGTGGCAACTGCGGCAACCTGTCGGCGGCGGTCGGTTCGTTTGCCATCAGCAATGGTTTGGTGGACGCCAGCCGCATCCCGCACAACGGCGTTGCCGTGGTTCGCGTGTGGCAGGCCAACATCGGCAAGACCATCATCGCCCACGTGCCGATCACCAATGGTGAAGTGCAGGAAACAGGTGATTTCGAACTCGACGGCGTGACCTTTCCGGCGGCTGAAGTGCAGGTCGAATTCATGGACCCTGCAGCGGAAGAAGAGGGCGGCGGCGGTTCGATGTTTCCTACCGGTAACCTGGTGGATGACCTCGAAGTGCCTGGCGTCGGAACCTTCAAGGCGACCATGATCAATGCCGGTATTCCGACGATTTTCGTCAATGCCGAAGACATCGGTTACACCGGCACCGAGCTGCAAAGCGCGATCAACAGCGACCCAAAAGCGTTGCTGATGTTTGAAACCATTCGGGCTTACGGCGCATTGCGCATGGGCCTGATCAAGGATCTGGACGAAGCGGCCAAGCGTCAGCACACGCCCAAGGTTGCCTTTGTGGCCAAGCCTGCGGACTACGTCGCTTCGAGTGGCAAAGCGATTGCGGCGGCTGATGTCGATCTGCTGGTGCGGGCGCTGTCCATGGGCAAATTGCACCACGCGATGATGGGCACGGCGGCCGTGGCGATCGGTACGGCGGCGGCGATTTCCGGCACGCTGGTGAACCTTGCCGCGGGTGGTGTCGAACGCAATGCCGTGCGCTTTGGGCATCCGTCCGGCACCTTGCGTGTGGGGGCTGAAGCCAGCCTGGTGAACGGCGAGTGGACCGTGAACAAAGCCATCATGAGCCGCAGTGCGCGGGTGTTGATGGAAGGGTTTGTCCGCGTGCCGGGCGATTCGTTCTAAAACACGCCAAACCACTGTGGGAGCGGGCTTGCTCGCGAAAGCGGTGTGTCAGCTTGCATTGATGTCGGATGTGCCGCCGTCTTCGCGAGCAAGCCCGCTCCCACAGTTTGATTGCATTACCAAATAAGAACGGTGTAACCAACCAAGATTGCCCCTGAACCGAGGTCCCATTAACGAACCACTTCAAGAGTGAATCGAACATGAGCACCAACGTCGACCAGAACAACCGCCCCGACTACGACACGGTCCTGCAGGACATTGCCGACTACGTCCTCAATTTCAAGATCCAGTCCGCCGAAGCCCTCGACACCGCACGCAACTGCCTGATGGACACGTTGGGTTGCGGCCTGCTGGCCCTGCGCTTCCCCGAATGCACCAAACACCTCGGCCCCATGGTGGAAGGCACCGTCGTCCCGTTTGGCGCGCGTGTCCCCGGTACCAGTTATCGCCTCGACCCGGTCAAGGCGGCGTGGGACATCGGCTGCATCGTGCGCTGGCTCGACTACAACGACACCTGGCTCGCCGCGGAGTGGGGCCATCCGTCCGATAACCTCGGCGGCATTCTCGCGGTGGCCGATCACTTGTCGCAAAAACGCCTGGCCAATGGCGACGCGCCGCTGACCGTTCGCGCGGTGCTCGACGCCATGATCATGGCTCACGAAATCCAGGGCGTGATCGCGTTGGAAAACTCCTTCAATCGTGTAGGCCTGGATCACGTCATCCTGGTGAAAGTCGCCTCGACCGCGGTCACCGCCAAGCTGATGGGCGCCAATCGTGAGCAGTTGTTGTCGGCGTTGTCCCATGCGTTCGCCGACGGTCAGGCGCTGCGCACTTACCGTCATGCGCCGAATGCCGGATCGCGTAAATCCTGGGCGGCCGGCGACGCGTCCAGCCGTGGCGTGCGTCTGGCGGACATCGCCATGCGTGGCGAAATGGGCATCCCTGGCGTACTGACCGCGAAACAATGGGGCTTCTACGATGTGCTGTTCAGTCACACCAACAACGACCTGGCGCTCAAGCCCGAAGACAAACGCGCGTTCAGCTTCTCCCGGAAGTACGGCAGCTACGTGATGGAAAACGTGCTGTTCAAGATCAGCTTTCCGGCCGAGTTCCATGCGCAAACGGCGTGCGAAGCGGCCGTGACGTTGCATCCGCAAGTCAGAAATCGCCTGCACGAAATCGACAAAATCGTCATCACTACCCACGAATCGGCAATCCGCATCATCTCCAAGGTCGGCCCGCTGGCCAATGCGGCGGACCGTGACCATTGCATTCAGTACATGACAGCCGTGCCGCTGGCGTTCGGCAATCTGGTGGCCGAGCAGTACGAAGACGACTTCCACGCAGCGCATCCGATCATCGACGTGCTGCGCGAGAAAATGGTTATCGTCGAAGACCCGCGCTACACCCGCGAATACCTGGAGGCCGACAAACGCTCCATCGCCAATGCGATACAGGTGTTCTTCAAGGACGGCTCCAGCACCGAAAACGTGTTGGTGGAGTACCCGATCGGCCATCGCCGTCGCCGCTCCGACGGCATTGCGCTGCTGGAAGACAAGTTCAAGGCGAACCTGGCGACGCGCTTCAACGCCCAGCGCAGCGCTGAGATCTTTGCGTTGTGCAAGGATCAGGCGAAGCTTGAAGCCACACCGGTGAACAGGTTTGTGGATTTGTTTGTGATCTGACCGTCGCCTAGGGGTTTGTTTTTTTGCCGATGAGCCACTTCTCCACAGGCAATTTGGTGATCGCAAACCCCGTCAGCAAAATCGCCGAGTACATCATCAGTTCCCGGGACACGGTTTGCCCCTCGTACCAGGCGCCGATGATCACTGCGAACACCGGAAAAATGATGAACACAAACGACAGAATGATCGGGCTCAGCCGCTTGAGCAGCAAAAAGTAAACGATAAACCCGCCCACCGACGCCACCAGCCCCAGATAGAGCAGGGCGCTCCACGAACGCGCGGTGATGCTATTGAACTCCGGTGCTTCGACACTCAATCCGGCGACAAACAGCATCAGCCCGGCGATGCCGATTGGCAGCGTGTTGTAGGTGATCACGCTGATCGCCGTACCGTGTTTTTTAGTCACCACGTAACACAGCGCATGCATCACCGCCGCGCAGAGGATCGCCAACACCCCGAACATTTCAGCATGGTCAAGATGCAGCCCCTGGCTGCGGATGATCATGAACAGGCTGCCGAAACCGATGGCAATGCCCAGCACTTGCGAGGGGTAGATTTTCTCCCGCAGAAACAGCGCGCAAAACAACAGGATGAACACCGGCATGCAGCTGAACAACAGCGCCGTCAGACCCGATGACACGTGCATCTCGCCGTAGTTGAGCAAGTAGTACGGCAGGCTGAAATACGACAGCGTGACAAAGACAAAAAACCAACGGCTTTCCTTGGGAAACAGCAGCGGCTCACGACGTATCAGGGCGAAGCCGAGAAAGAGCGGGAAGGCGATGAGGAACCGCAGGCCGGCAGCGGTCAGCGGCGGCACGCTTTCAACGGCAATCTTGATCCCGAGCCACGTGGTGCCCCAGCTCAGGCACACGATCAGGAACAACACGCTGGTGATCAGGGCGGCCAGCCAGGGTTTAGCAGTACGTGAAGGTGCGCTGATGGCTATGGACATGATCGGACTCCTTTTATGTTCGGAATTGACCTCCTTCTGCAAAAGGTCTATCCCTGATTGAACCTGTTTCAAGCACGCTATTCGGGGCTGGAATGACTGTCAAAACAAGTATTGCCATGGTGTCAATCCTGCGCGACGGCCTGGCGAACGGTCTGGGGGTGAAATACAAACGCCTCGCCGACGCGATCGAAAAAGGCATTGCTGAAGGGCTGATCGAGCCCGGCTGCAAATTGCCGCCTCATCGGCTGCTGGCGGATAGCCTCGGTGTGACCATCGGTACCGTCAGCCGCGCTTACGGTGAGCTCGAACGTGTGGGATTGGTGGTCGCTCGCGTAGGAGACGGCACCTATGTGCGTCAGCGTGGGATGGAACGGCCGCGGGACGGCGGCTTTCGCAATGTCAGCGATGAGCCGCAGGCGTTTTTCGACATGAGCCGCAATCAACCGATTCCGGGGCAGGAAGCGCTTTTTTTGAGTCAGAGCCTGCAAGCGTTGTCCCTTGATCCTGAGGCGTTGCAACACATCAGCGGTTACACCGTCGATGTCGGTTTGCCACGCTATCGTGCGGCAGGGGCGCACTGGCTCAGGCATAAAGAATTTGTCCCGAACGCCGAGCAGATCGTTTGCGTGAACGGCGGCCAGCACGGTCTGTTGTGTGCCTTGATGGGGTTGCTCAAGGCGGGTGATACGTTGGTGACAGAGCACCTGACCTACCCGGGGTTGATCAGCGTCGCACGCCAGCTCGGGATAAAACTGATCGGTGTCGGGATGGATGATGAAGGGCTGATGCCCAATGCCCTGGAGGAGGTTTGCCGCAACCATCGTGTGTCGGCGCTGTATTGCACACCGACGATCCAGAATCCTACGGCTGCAGTGATGTCCGTCGCACGGCGCGAGGCGATTACAGAGATCTGTCGGCAGCACAATCTGTTGATCTTTGAAGACGAAGCCCACGCGGTATTGGCTCAACAGCGACCGTTACCCTTGAGCCATTTCGCCCCGGAGCGCTCGGTGCTGATCGGCAGCCTGAGCAAGGCGGTTTCGGCGGGTTTGCGGGTCGGTTACCTGCATGCGCCGCAACCGTTGATCGGACGTTTGAGCGCAGCCGTGCGCGGGACGTGCTGGATGGCCAGCCCGCTGTCGCTGGAGGTGGCGAGTCTGTGGATAGAAAACGGCATGGCCGAGCAGTTGTTGAGCCAGCAGATTGCCGAGATCGGTCGGCGCAAGACGTTGGTCAGTGGTGTGCTGGAAGGCTTGGCGTATAAAACCCATTCCCATAGCCCGCACTTCTGGATCGAAGTGCCCGAGCCGTGGCGGGCCTCGCAGATTGCTGAGGAGCTCAAGGAGAATAATTACCGGGTGGCGACTGCTGAGGCGTTTGCGGTCGGACATGGGGCGGTGCCGCAGTTCATCAGGGCGAGTGTGTGTCATTCGACGGGGGATGATCGGTTGTTGCTTCAAGGGTTTGAAGCGTTGGCGGGGGCATTGGCTGAGACCGTGTAATCGTTCTTCGCGAGCAAGCCCGCTCCCACATTTGACCGCGTACGTTTGCCGCGACTCGGTCAAATGTGGGAGCGGGCTTGCTCGCGAAGGCGGCCTGACAGGCGCTAAAGAACTACTTGAACCGCCGCTCCACGCCTTTCTCCACCAGAATCTTCGCCGAAATCTCTTCCACCGAAAAATGCGTGGAATTGATGTGCGGAATGTTCTCGCGACGGAACAGATTCTCCACCTCACGCACTTCGAATTCGCACTGGGCGTAGCTCGAATAGCGGCTGTTGGGCTTGCGCTCGTTGCGGATCGCGGTGAGGCGGTCCGGGTCGATGGTCAGGCCGAACAGTTTGTGCTGATGGGCACGCAGGGTTGCTGGCAATTGCAGGCGTTCCATGTCGTCTTCGGTCAGCGGATAGTTGGCCGCGCGGATGCCAAATTGCATGGCCATGTACAGGCACGTCGGCGTCTTACCACAACGCGACACGCCCACTAGAATCAGGTCCGCCTTGTCGTAATAATGCGTGCGCGCACCGTCGTCGTTGTCGAGGGCGAAGTTCACCGCCTCGATCCGCTCCATGTAATTGGAGTTGCTGCCAATCGAGTGGGACTTGCCGACGGTGTAGGAAGAATGCTCGGTCAATTCCTGTTCAAGAGGCGCCAGAAAGGTCGAGAAAATGTCGATCATGAAACCATTGGACGTTGCGAGGATCTCACGGATGTCCTGGTTGACAATGGTGTCGAAGATGATCGGCCGAAAACCATCGTTTTCAGCGGCTTTGTTGATTTGTTGTACCATGAGCCGCGCTTTATCCGCGTTGTCGATGTACGGCTTCGTGAATTTGCTGAAGGTAATGTTTTCGAACTGCGCCAGGAGGCTTTGACCCAGGGTTTCGGCGGTAATGCCGGTACCATCGGAGATAAAGAAAGCAGATCGTTTCATTTGCACCTTGGGCCTTAAGCTAGTAACGAATCTTGGATATGATAGGCGCGATTTGCCGGCCGCCAGTGGCCTGCATTCTCACTTATTTTCCAGGTCCAGGCCATACAGCTGGCAAACGCTCCATAGAGCAGCCGGCTTCTGAGCTTTTCCAACACAGTTAGTGGAGAGATCACCTTGGTAGAGTACGTAGTTTCCCTCGATAAGCTCGGCGTCCATGATGTAGAGCACGTAGGGGGCAAGAACGCATCCCTGGGCGAGATGATCAGTAACCTTGCAGGTGCCGGTGTATCGGTGCCCGGTGGCTTCGCCACGACAGCTCAGGCTTATCGTGATTTTCTCGAGCTGAGCGGCCTGAACGATCAGATCCATGCCGCCCTCGACGCCCTGGACGTCGATGATGTCAATGCCCTGGCCAAGACTGGCGCCCAGATCCGTCAATGGATCATGGAAGCCGAGTTCCCCGAGAAGCTCAACGCCGAAATCCGCACCGCGTTCGCCACGCTGTCGGCCGGCAACCCTGACATGGCCGTGGCCGTGCGCTCTTCCGCTACCGCCGAAGACCTGCCGGACGCTTCCTTTGCCGGTCAGCAGGAAACCTTCCTGAACATCCGTGGTGTCGAAAACGTTATTCGCGCCGCCAAAGAGGTGTTCGCTTCGCTGTTCAACGACCGCGCGATTTCCTACCGCGTCCACCAGGGCTTCGACCACAAGCTGGTTGCCCTGTCGGCTGGCGTGCAGCGCATGGTCCGCTCCGAAACCGGCACCGCCGGCGTGATGTTCACCCTCGATACCGAATCGGGCTTCCGTGACGTGGTGTTCATCACCGGCGCCTACGGCCTGGGTGAAACCGTCGTACAAGGCGCGGTGAACCCGGATGAGTTCTACGTCCACAAAGGTACGCTGGCAGCCGGTCGTCCGGCCATCCTGCGTCGCAACCTGGGCAGCAAAGCCATCAAGATGATCTACGGCGAAGTCGCCACGGCCGGTAAATCGGTCAAGACCATCGACGTCGACAAGGCTGATCGCGCACGTTTCTGCCTGACCGACGCCGAAGTCAGCGAACTGGCCAAGCAAGCGATGATCATCGAGAAGCACTACAAGTGCCCGATGGATATCGAATGGGCCAAAGACGGCGACGACGGCAAGCTCTACATCGTTCAGGCCCGTCCTGAAACCGTGAAGAGCCGCACCCAGGCCAACGTCATGGAACGTTACCTGTTGAAAGAAACCGGCACGGTGCTGGTTGAAGGTCGCGCCATCGGCCAGCGCATCGGCGCCGGCAAGGTCCGCATCATCAAGGACGTGTCCGAGATGGACAAAGTCCAGCCAGGCGACGTTCTGGTCTCCGACATGACCGACCCGGACTGGGAACCGGTCATGAAGCGCGCCAGCGCCATTGTCACCAACCGTGGCGGCCGTACTTGCCACGCGGCGATCATCGCTCGCGAGCTGGGCATCCCCGCCGTGGTCGGTTGCGGCAACGCCACCCAGCTGTTGATAGAAGGCCAGGGTGTGACCGTTTCCTGCGCTGAAGGCGACACCGGTTACATCTTCGAAGGCGAACTGGGCTTCGACATCAAGAAAAACTCCGTCGATGCCATGCCTGATCTGCCGTTCAAGATCATGATGAACGTCGGCAACCCGGATCGCGCCTTCGACTTCGCGCAACTGCCGAACGCCGGTGTGGGCCTGGCCCGTCTGGAGTTCATCATCAACCGCATGATCGGTGTTCACCCGAAAGCGCTGCTGAACTACGCAGGGTTGCCGCAGGACATCAAGGACAGCGTCGACAAACGCATTGCCGGCTATGACGACCCAGTCGGTTTCTATGTCGAGAAGCTGGTTGAAGGCATCAGCACCCTGGCTGCTGCGTTCACCCCGAAAAAGGTCATCGTGCGTCTGTCGGACTTCAAGTCCAACGAATACGCGAACCTGATCGGTGGCAAGCTCTACGAGCCGGAAGAAGAAAACCCGATGCTGGGCTTCCGTGGCGCTTCGCGTTACATCAGCGAATCGTTCCGTGACTGCTTCGAACTCGAATGCCGCGCCCTCAAGCGTGTGCGCAACGAGATGGGTCTGACCAACGTCGAAATCATGGTGCCGTTCGTCCGTACCCTCGGCGAAGCCAGCCAGGTCATCGACCTGTTGGCGGAGAACGGTCTGAAGCGCGGCGAAAACGGTCTGCGCATCATCATGATGTGCGAACTGCCGTCCAACGCGATCCTCGCTGAAGAATTCCTCGAGTTCTTCGACGGCTTCTCCATCGGTTCCAACGACCTGACCCAGCTGACCCTGGGCCTGGACCGTGACTCCGGGATCATCGCGCACCTGTTTGACGAGCGTAATCCGGCGGTCAAGAAGCTGTTGGCCAACGCGATTCAGGCCTGCAACAAGGCTGGCAAGTACATCGGCATTTGCGGTCAGGGTCCTTCGGACCACCCTGATCTGGCCAAATGGCTGATGGAGCAGGGCATCGAAAGCGTTTCGTTGAACCCCGATTCCGTACTGGAAACCTGGTTCTTCCTGGCTGAAGGTCAGGCTCCGGCTTGATGGTGTGAGTGAAAGGGCCGCTCACTGTAGGAGCAAGGCTTGCCCGCGATGGCGTCTACAAAATCGCCATCGCCAGCAAGCTGTGCTCCTACAGGGGGTAGTCGTTTTCTGAGATTGAAGTAGGGCGGGCTCCTCTGGATGCCGCCCTTTTTTGTGCAAGAGCATTATGCAAAGCAGCAGCAACCTATTTCCTGTCGCCCTGATCAGCGCCGAGCGGCGCGGCGATCTGAGCGAAGACGTCTATCGTCTGAAACCCGGCAACAGCCCTGACGGCACCGTCGAACTGGCCGTGACGCGCCTGGGCATGGCGGATGGCTCAGACGCGCGTGGCGTTCCGGTTATTTTGCTTCACGGCAGCTTTTCCAATCGCCGGTTCTGGTTTTCCCCGAAGGGGCTTGGACTGGGCGCCTACCTGACGCGTCTGGGATTCGATGTATGGATTCCCGAAATGCGTGGACACGGCCTGTCCCAGCGTAACCAGAACTACCGCAAGAACCGTGTTGCCGACTACGCCCGTTACGATTTGCCGGCCATTGGCGCGTTCGTGCGCGAGCAGAGCGGCCAGATCCCGCACTGGATCGGTCACTCGCTGGGCGGGATTACCCTGGCAGCGGCATTGGGTGGTGAGTACATCGGCGAGCCGGTAGTGGCTTCCGCAGCGTTTTTCGGCACTCAAATCAGCCGCACCTATTGGCCGTTGAAAATTCCCCCGGTGGAGTGGAGCGGGCGTTTCATTCTTAAACGCTTTGCCCAGTTGTCCGGTTCACGGCTCAAGCGCGGCCCGGAGGATGAGCCCATTGGCCTGGCCCTGGAAAGCATGCGCTGGTATGGCCTGTTCGGGCGCTTTGGCGATGCCGACAAGGATTGGTGGGCCGGATTGGCCGACGTTCAGTTACCGGTATTGGCCGTGAGTGCCGCCGGTGACCATCAGGACCCAACCTGGGCTTGTCGCAAGCTGTTCGATCAGGTGGGTTCCGAGCATAAGCAATTCATCAGCCTGGGTCGCGAGCAGGGCTTTGGCGATAATTTCGGTCATGTAGAGATGCTCGTCAGCAAGTCTGCGCAGACTGAAGTCTGGCCGCTGGTGGCGCGCTGGTTGGCAGATCAGCAAACGCCATTGCTGGGTGGAAAACCGGGTCTGGCTGCGGCGGTATGAGCCTGATGCTCTAACAAGGGCATTTCGCTCCGTTCGGCTTGCGGCTAAGATATGACGCATTGAGCTTTTCTGGTCACTTTGCGACATCCTCGATTGTCTTCCTCTCTACAGGAGTTTCTCGATGAACCATTACATCACGCCTGACCTTTGCGACGCCTATCCGGAGCTGGTGCAGGTGCTGGAGCCGATGTTCAACAATTTCGGCGGCCGTGATTCTTTCGGTGGCGAAATCGTGACCATCAAATGTTTCGAAGACAATTCGCGAGTCAAGGAGCAGGTCGAGCTGAAGGGGAATGGCAAGGTGCTGGTGGTCGACGGCGGCGGTTCCCTGCGTCATGCGTTGCTGGGTGACATGTTGGCCGAGAAAGCCGCTAAAAACGGCTGGGAAGGGCTGGTGATCTACGGTTGCATCCGCGACGTAGATATCATCGCGCAGACCGATCTGGGCGTTCAGGCCCTGGCCAGCCACCCGAGGAAATCCGACCGGCGCGGGCTCGGCGATCTCAACGTTGCGGTCACTTTTGCCGGTGTGACGTTCCACCCGGGCCACTACATCTATGCGGACAATAACGGCGTGATCATTTCGCCAAGCCCGCTGAAAATGCCTGAATAAGCGCTGCACCAACAAAGGGGTGAGGATGTTCGAGGAAGAAAACGCGCAGTGGGGGCTGGTGCATGCCCTGGTGCTGGACGGTAAAGGCAGTGCGCGTTCGATAGCCCGGACTGAACTCGATGACTTGCAGCTGCAGGCCCAAGAAAGCCTGTGGCTGCACTGGGATCGCAGTCACCCGCAAACCCAGACCTGGTTGCGAAAATCCAGCGGTCTGAGCGAATTCAGCTGTGATCTTTTACTTGAAGAAAACACCCGTCCGCGTCTTGTACAGCTTTCGGACAGCGAACTGCTGCTATTTTTGCGTGGGGTCAACCTGAACCCGGGCGCCGAGCCGGAAGACATGGTCTCGGTGCGGATCTTCGCGTCGGCCCAGCGGGTCATTTCCCTGCGTTTGCGTCCGTTGCGCGCCACGGATGAGTTGCTGCTGCAGCTCGCCGAAGGCAAAGGACCGAAAACGGCGTCAGAACTCATCCTTTATATGGCGCAATACCTCACCCACAAGGTGCAGGATCTGGTTAGCTGCCTCTCGGAAGTCGTCGATGAGGAAGAAGAAAAGCTGGATGCCGACGAACGGTATACACCCGAGCACGGAGCCGTTTTACAGATCCGGCGAAGGGCTGCTGCGTTGAAGCGCTTTCTCGCTCCGCAACGGGACATTTTCGGTCAGCTGACACGGATAAAACTGCCTTGGTTTGTCGAAGATGATGGCGATTACTGGAACGAATTGAACAACAGCCTGACCCGATATCTGGAGGAGCTGGAATTGACCCGGGAGCGGGTGGGGTTGGTCCTCGAGGCCGAAGACAGACGTTTAAGCGTGCGAATGAATCGCACGATGTACCGCTTCGGGATCATCACCGGGATCTTTTTGCCGATGAGTTTTCTGACGGGGCTTCTGGGCATCAATGTCGGCGGGATTCCGTTCTCTGCAAGCCCCTATGGCTTCCTGATCGCGTGCCTGATGATGGTCTCGGTGGCGCTGGGGCAGTGGTGGTTATTCCGACGTTTGCGCTGGGTCTGAGGATGAGCGATGTGACCCGAGCAAATTTGACCGCGTCTTTCACAGATATCACGAGAGGTGCGTATGCACGATCCGTTTGAACAGTCTTTGCGTGACATGCTCAAGGCATCACCGTCCACCCGGGACGACGATGCGTGCCTTGGGCGTGTACTGAAAACCGCCAACCGCCAGGTCGGCGCCGGTGATCTGTTCAGCCTGCTGGGCCGTTGGCTGCCCGCGTTGATGATCGCCCTGAATAACGGATCGGCCCATGTCGCTCCGGTTTCCCGTCACCGTAAACCTACCGTTCGCACTGCTGATAAGGCTGATTGAATATGGAACTTGATCTCTGGACTCAGAGCCTCGTCACTGCAATGACTGCGTTATGGACCAAGGTTGCAAATTTCATCCCGAACCTGTTCGGCGCACTGGTTGTGCTGCTGTTGGGTTTCGTCGTTGCGAAACTTTTGGACACTTTGCTGTCTAAGTTGCTCGCCAAGCTGGGGCTCGATCGCCTGATGGGCGGCACCGGACTGACCAAATTGCTGTCCCGGGCCGGCCTTCAAGTGCCTATCTCGACCTTGATTGGCAAGATTGTCTATTGGTTCGTTCTGCTGATTTTCCTGGTTTCTGCCGCAGAATCCCTTGGGCTTGAGCGAGTTTCGGCTACGCTTGATATGCTTGCGCTGTATGTGCCGAAAGTATTTGGCGCCGCGCTGGTGCTGCTGGTGGGTGTTTTACTCGCGCAATTGGCCAATGGGCTGGTGCGAGGTGCAGCAGAGGGTGTCGGGCTGGATTATGCTGCGGGCTTGGGGAGAATTGCCCAGGGCCTGGTGATTATCATCAGTATTTCGGTCGCAATCAGCCAGTTGGAGGTCAAGACTGACCTGCTCAACCACGTGATTGTGATAGTTTTGATTACCGTTGGTCTGGCGGTTGCGCTGGCCATGGGATTGGGAAGCCGGGAAATTGCCGGTCAGATTCTTGCGGGAATCTATGTGCGGGAGTTGTATCAGGTTGGGCAACAAGTGCGTGTTGGCGAGGTCGAAGGTCAGATCGAAGAGATCGGCACGGTTAAAACCACATTGCTGACCGATGAGGGGGAGCTAGT
Source organism: Pseudomonas sp. 478 (assembly GCF_003254125.1). Lineage (NCBI taxonomy): Bacteria > Pseudomonadati > Pseudomonadota > Gammaproteobacteria > Pseudomonadales > Pseudomonadaceae > Pseudomonas > Pseudomonas sp. 478. Next base: position 212,605 of record NZ_QKZG01000007.1, on the reverse strand, counting down.
CTCTCTTTCCAATCGGATTCTCCTGGAACAGCATGTGAGTAGCCGCTAACCCGGCAAACCCTGCTAATGTATGCCGCCGCAAAAATACCCTGAAAAGGGTTGCGGCGGACATTGACCTGACTGTCGGCCCGACTTGTTTTGAATAAAGCTCAATCGCTGTCCACGCGCTACGACCCCCGCGAGCTCTCTGATGAGGAGTTGGTCGCGCGCTCGCATACCGAGCTGTTTCACGTAACGCGCGCTTATGAAGAACTGATGCGGCGTTACCAGCGAACATTATTTAACGTCTGTGCGCGGTATCTTGGGAACGATCGCGACGCAGACGATGTCTGTCAGGAAGTGATGTTGAAGGTGCTGTATGGCCTGAAGAACTTCGAGGGCAAATCGAAGTTCAAGACGTGGCTATACAGCATCACGTACAACGAGTGCATCACGCAGTATCGGAAAGAACGGCGAAAGCGTCGTTTGATGGATGCTTTGAGTCTGGACCCCCTCGAGGAAGCGTCTGAAGAAAAGGCGCCGAAACCTGAGGACAAGGGTGGACTTGATCGCTGGTTAGTGTATGTGAACCCGATTGACCGTGAAATTCTGGTGCTACGATTTGTCGCAGAGCTGGAATTTCAAGAGATCGCGGATATCATGCACATGGGTTTGAGTGCGACAAAAATGCGTTACAAACGTGCTCTAGATAAATTGCGTGAGAAATTTGCAGGCATTGCTGAAACTTAGTTCGGCGCAAATATCTCTTACGTGTAGGCAAGTTCTGATAGACTTGCCGCCGAGTTGTCCCCCGGTTTGCGGGACTGCTTCACAATCACCAGATGGGGATTTAACGGATGAAACTGAAAAACACCTTGGGCTTGGCCATTGGTTCTTTGATTGCCGCCACTACGTTCGGCGCACTGGCACAAGGCCAAGGCGCAGTTGAAATCGAAGGCTTCGCCAAGAAAGAACAGTACGACAGCGATCGTGACTTCAAAAACAATGGCAACCTGTTTGGCGCTTCCGTAGGCTACTTCATCACCGACGACGTTGAACTGCGTCTGGCTTACGACGAAGTGCACAACGTGCGTTCCGATGACGGTCGTAACGTTAAGGGCGCTGATACCGCTCTGGACGCTCTGTACCACTTCAACAACCCAGGCGACATGATCCGTCCATACGTTTCTGCCGGTTTCTCGGACCAGAGCATTGGCCAGAACGGCGGTGGCGGTCGTAACCGTTCCACCTTCGCCAACGTTGGCGGCGGTGCCAAGCTGTACTTCACCGATAACTTCTACGCCCGTGCTGGCGTTGAAGCTCAATACAACATCGACCAGGGCGACACCGAGTGGGCTCCAAGCGTCGGTATCGGTGTGAACTTCGGTGGCGGCTCCAAGCCTGCTGCTGCTCCAGTTCCAGCACCAGCTGAAGTCTGCTCCGACAGCGACAACGATGGCGTTTGCGACAACGTTGACAAGTGCCCGGACACCCCAGCCAACGTAACTGTTGACGCTGATGGCTGCCCAGCAGTTGCTGAAGTTGTTCGTGTTGAGCTGGACGTGAAGTTCGACTTCGACAAGTCGGTAGTCAAGCCTAACAGCTACGGCGACATCAAAAACCTCGCTGACTTCATGAAGCAGTACCCATCCACCACTACTACTGTTGAAGGTCACACTGACTCCGTCGGTCCTGACGCTTACAACCAGAAACTGTCCGAGCGTCGTGCAAACGCCGTTAAGCAAGTTCTGACCAACCAGTACGGTGTTGAATCGTCCCGCGTTCAGTCTGTTGGCTACGGCGAATCCCGCCCAGTTGCTGACAACAAAACTGAAGCTGGTCGCGCTGTAAACCGTCGCGTAGAAGCGCAGGTTGAAGCTCCAGCTAAGTAATTAGCTTGCAGCTCTGAAAAGCCCGGCTTAGGCCGGGCTTTTCTTTGTCTGCGATTTGGGTTTTAGCGGGAGATTTGCGTTGCGGTGAAAAGATCGTCCGAAACGCGGCCCGAACCTTCGGCAGCTACAGGTTGAACGCAGAAGCTGTGTAGGGGCTGCCGCAGGCTGCGATTTTTTGACTTTCTTTGCAGGCCGCGACCGCTCCGATCACCAGGATGGCCGGGCTTTTCAACTCAAAGGCGTAGGCATCTTCTTCCATCGCAGTCAGATCGCTCCGACATTCCCGTTGGTGTGGCAGGGAAGCGTTTTCAATCATTGCCACCGGTGTATCCGCCGCCATTCCTCCGGCGAGCAGTTGCTCGCGAATCTCGCTCAGTTTTGCGACACCCATATACACCACCAGCGTCGTACCACCTTGGGCCAGGGCTTGCCAGTTCAGGCTGCTGCCATCCTGAGTGTGGGCGGTGACCAGCGTCACGCCACGCGCAACACCCCGCAGGGTCAACGGAATATCGCATTGCGTTGCGCCGGCCAGCCCGGCGGTGATGCCGTTGACCAGTTCCACTTCGACCCCCTGTTCACGCAGCCACTGCGCCTCTTCGCCGCCCCGGCCAAAAATGCACGGATCACCGCCCTTGAGGCGCACCACGCATTTTCCGTGGCGGGCATAACGCAGCATCAGGCGATGAATGAATGCCTGAGGTGTGGAGCGACAGCCGCCGCGCTTGCCCACGGGAATAATCCGTGCCTGCGGGCAATGCTCCAGCACCGCGTCGTTGACCAGGTCATCGATCAGCACCACATCCGCTTCGCTCAACGCTCGAACGGCCTTGAGGGTCAACAATTCCGGATCGCCAGGACCCGCACCCACCAGCCAGACTTTTGCGCTCATAGTGTTTTCCTCACGAGGTGACGGCGACCGGCTGCGCAGTGGCGGCCAGCAAACGCTTGATTTCCGGGACGCAGGAGCCGCATTGCGTGCCGCAGCCCAATTCTTGTTTCAAACCCTGCAGGTCCAGACCGCGGTTAATGCCGGCGCAGACCGCGCTTTGGCTGACGTTTTTGCAGTTGCACAGGGTTTTGCTACCGATGGCCGGCGTACTGCTGTTGCCCGGCGGTGCGCTCAGCGGTGCCAGTAACCAGCGCCGCAGTTGTTCGTCAGCGCGACCTTCCAGCCACAGGCTTTGCAGCCAGTGTTGGGCAAGGGTTTCACCGGCCAGGCGAATCGCGGTGATCCGGCCGTTCTCGATCCGCACCCGTTTACCGATGGAGCGCCGTGGGTCGTCGTAGGCCAAAACCGGGCCATCGTTGAGTCCCAGGCATTGATCGATATCACGCAGCAGTTGCGGGTCGGGCGCGACGGCGCTGGCAGCGCGTATCAGCAGCGCGGGGCGTTCACGACCAGCGAGGCTGAGGCTGACGTAGGAAAACGCCTCACAGAGCGGTCGTAGCGTCTCAAAATTCTGTTGAACATCGCCTTCGATCAGGGCGAATAGCTGCCATGGGAGATTCACAGGTTCGAGACGCACGCCGCTGTGTTTGAGTTCGGGTTGTTTCGACAAAGGATCGAAAGCCGGTTGGGTGAGCGCATTGACGCCACCCTTGAGGAAGCGGTCACCCCAATGCATGGGCAGAAAGGCCTGACCGGGTCGCACGCTGTCGTCGCCTCCAACGGCGACAATCACTTCGCCACGGCGACTTTTCAGGCTGACCAGGTCGCCCGATTGCAGCCGATGCCGACGCAGTTCATCGGGGTGCAAACTCAACACGGCTTCGCTGACGTGGCCGAACAACTGCGCGGCGGTGCCGGTGCGGCTCATGCCGTGCCATTGGTCCCGCAGGCGGCCGGTGATCAGGGTCAGCGGGAAGCGCGCGTCGCGTTGTTCCTTGGCGGCGCGATACGGGTCGGCCACGAATTGCGCACGTCCACTGGCCGTCGGGAAAATTCCGTCCAGGTACAGCCGGGCTGTGCCTTCGCTGGCGCCAGTGGGGAAGGGCCATTGCTGCGGACCGAGGCGGTCGATCAGTGCATGACTGATGCCGGACAAGTCCAGATCACGCCCGCGGGTCAATTGCTTGTACTCGTCGAAGACCTGCGCGGGGTTTTCAATGGCAAACAGGCTGCTTTGCCCGGGACGCAGATATTTCTCCAGGCGCTGTGCGAAATCCACCGTAATCGCCCAGTCCGGGCGGGCTTCGCCGGGCGCGACGATGGCTCGGCGAACGTGGGAAATGCGCCGTTCAGAGTTGGTCACCGTGCCGTCCTTTTCGCCCCAACTGGCGGCAGGCAGCAGCAGGTCGGCGAAGGCTGCGGTTTCGGTGGTGCGGAAGGCCTCCTGCAACACCACGAACGGGCAGGCTTGCAGTGCTGCGCGCACGGCGGTTTGATCCGGCATTGATTGCGCGGGGTTGGTGCAGGCGATCCACAGTGCCTTGATTTTTCCGCTGCGCACCTGCTCAAACAATTCGATAGCGGTGAGCCCGGTGTTTGCAGGCAGTTGATCCACGCCCCAATACGCCGCCACTTCTGCGCGATGTTCGGCATTGGCAGCCTCGCGATGGCCTGGCAGCAGGTTCGACAGGCTGCCGGTTTCGCGGCCACCCATGGCATTCGGCTGACCGGTCAGGGAGAAAGGTCCTGCGCCGGGGCGGCCGATTTGCCCGGTGGCCAGGTGCAGGTTGATCAGTGCGCTGTTTTTCGCGCTGCCGGCGGTGGACTGGTTCAAGCCCATGCACCACAGCGACAGGAAGCTCGGTGAAGTGCCAACCCATTCGGCGCATTGCTGCAGTTGCTCGACGCTGATCCCGCAGAGCTGCGAAACCATCTGCGGCGTGTAATCGCGCACCAGGTTCTTCAGTTCGGCCAAGCCTTCGGTGTGGGCCTTGATGAAGTCGCGGTCGACCCAGTCTTCCCACAGCAACAGGTGCAAAATTCCATGGAACAAGGCGACATCGGTGCCCGGCAGAATCGCCAGGTGCAGGTCAGCCAGATCGCAGGTGTCGGTACGACGTGGGTCGATGACGATGACTTTCATCTGCGGCCGGCGGGATTTTGCTTCCTCCAGGCGACGGAAAAGTATCGGGTGGGCGTAGGCCATGTTACTGCCGACGATCATCACGCAGTCGCTCAATTCCAGGTCTTCGTAGCTGCACGGGGGGGCGTCGGCGCCCAGGCTGCGCTTGTAACCGACCACGGCCGACGACATGCACAGGCGCGAATTGCTGTCGATGTTGTTGGTGCCCACCAGCGCTCGCGCCAGTTTGTTGAAGGCGTAGTAATCCTCGGTCAGCAATTGCCCGGAAATGTAGAACGCCACGCTGTCCGGGCCGTGTTCGGCAATGGTCTCGGCAAAAACGCTGGCGGCGTGATCGAGGGCGGTGTCCCAGTCGGTGCGGCTACGGGCGAGGCCTTTGCCCAGGCGCAGTTCGGGATACAGCGCCCTGGCTGCGAGGTCGCCGGTGAGGTGCAAGGTAGAGCCTTTGCTGCACAGTTTGCCGAAGTTGGCCGGGTGGGCCGGATCGCCGCTGACGCCGAGAATGCGCTCGCCGTCATGCTCGATCAGCACGCCACAGCCGACCCCGCAATAGCAGCAGGTGGAAGCGGTGATCTGGTTCATCAGCTTGCTTCCCGCAGGGCCAGCAACACCCGACCATTCTCGACCCGTGCTGAATGGTGGTGAGCACAACCGATGTCCGGGGCCTGGGCTTCGCCAGTCTCAAGGTCGATCTGCCAGTTGTGCAGCGGGCAGGCGACTCGTTTGCCGTAGATCAAACCTTGGGACAGTGGCCCGCCCTTGTGCGGGCAGCGGTCATCGAGGGCGAAAACCTCATCGTCGCTGGTACGAAAAATCGCGATATCGCCTTTCGGGCCGGCAATGATCCGCGAGCCTAGGGCATTGATTTCTTCCAGTGCGCAGATATCCAGCCAGTTCATACCGGCACCTCCAGATTCTTCACCGTGATGACGTCGAATTCTTTCTTCAACAGCGGTTGCTCCAGGCGTTCCTTCCACGGGTCCTGTTCGAACGACAAGGAGAATTGCAGGCGATCGTTGAGCGCTTTGCGCCGCTGCGGGTCTTCCAGCACGGCTTTCTTGATGTGTTCCATGCCGACCCGTTGCAGGTAGTGCACGGTGCGTTCGAGGTAGAACGCTTCTTCGCGATAGAGCTGCAGGAAAGCGCCGTTGTATTCACGCACTTCTTCGGCGGTCTTGAGCTTGACGAAGAATTCCGCGACTTCGGTTTTGATCCCGCCGTTGCCGCCGATGTACATCTCCCAGCCCGAGTCCACGCCGATAATTCCGACGTCCTTGATGCCCGCTTCCGAGCAGTTGCGTGGGCAGCCGGAGACGGCCAGTTTCACTTTGTGCGGCGACCACATGTTGAACAGGTCGTGCTCAAGCTCGATGCCCAGTTGCGTGGAGTTCTGCGTACCGAAGCGGCAGAACTCGCTGCCGACGCAGGTCTTCACGGTGCGAATGGATTTGCCGTAGGCGTGGCCGGACGGCATGTCGAGATCCTTCCAGACGCCTGGCAGGTCCTGCTTCTTGATCCCCAGCAAATCGATACGCTGGCCGCCGGTCACCTTGACCATCGGCACGTTGTATTTGTCGGCCACGTCGGCAATGCGCCGCAGTTCCGAAGGATTGGTCACACCGCCCCACATCCGTGGGACTACAGAGTAAGTGCCGTCTTTCTGAATGTTGGCGTGGGCCCGTTCGTTGATCAGGCGCGATTGTGGATCATCCTTGGCTTCGCCCGGCCAAGTGGAAATCAGGTAGTAGTTGAGCGCCGGGCGGCACGTGGCGCAACCGTTCGGGGTGCGCCAGTTCAGGTAGCTCAGGGTGCCGGCGATGGTCAGCAGGTGCTGGTCGCGGATGGCCTGGCGGATTTGCCCGTGGTTGAGGTCACTGCAACCGCAGATGGCTTTCTCGCTTTTCGGTTTGACGTCTGCTGCGCCACCCACGGTGTTGATCAGGATCTGTTCCACCAACCCTGCGCAGGAGCCGCAGGAGCTGGCAGCCTTGGTGTGTTTCTTGACGTCGTCGACGCTGAACAGCCCGTGCTCCTGAATCGCCTTGACGATGGTGCCTTTGCACACGCCGTTGCAGCCGCAGACTTCGGCGGTGTCGGCCATGCTCATGGCTTTGTCCTGGCCTTGATGTCCTACGTCGCCCAAGGCGTTTTCACCAAACATCAGGTGATCGCGGATCTCGTCGATGGCGTGATTCTCACGGATCTGCCGGAAATACCAGCCGCCGTCTGCCGTATCGCCGTACAGACAGGCCCCGACCAGCACGTCATCCTTGATCACCAGTTTTTTGTAGACCCCACCGATCGGGTCGGAGAGGGTGATGGTTTCGGTGCCTTCGCCGCCCATAAAGTCGCCGGCGGAGAACAGGTCGATGCCGGTGACCTTCAATTTGGTCGACGTCACCGAGCCTTTGTAGGTGGCAAAGCCCAATTGGGCGAGGTGGTTGGCGCAGACCTTGGCCTGTTCGAACAGCGGCGCCACCAGGCCGTAAGCGATGCCGCGGTGGCTGGCGCATTCGCCGATGGCGTAGACCCGAGGGTCGTAGGTTTGCATCGTGTCGTTGACCAAAATCCCGCGGTTGCAGGGGATGCCGGATTTTTCCGCAAGTTCGGTGTTGGGTCGAATACCGGCGGCCATCACTACCAGGTCGGCGGGGATGATTTCGCCATTCTTGAACTCAACCGAGCCGACCCGGCCATTGCCGGCGTCGTGCAGAGCCTGGGTTTGCTCGCAAAGACGAAAGTGCAGGCCACGGGCTTCCAGGGCGGTTTGCAGCAACTGGCCGCTGGTTTTGTCCAGTTGCCGTTCCAGCAGCCATTCACCGATGTGCACCACGGTGACGTGCATGCCGCGCAGCATCAGGCCGTTGGCGGCTTCAAGACCCAGCAGGCCGCCGCCGATGACCACGGCGTGCTTGTGGGTCTTGGCGGTGTCGATCATTGCCTGGGTGTCGGCAATGTCGCGGTAGCCGATCACGCCCTGCAAGGTATTGCCAGGGATCGGCAGGATGAACGGCGTCGAGCCGGTGGCAATCAGCAGGCGGTCGTATTCGGCCTCGGTGCCGTCTTCGGCGATCACCCGGCGTTTGACCCGGTCGATCTCTACCACTTTGCGGTTGAGCAGCAGCTTGATGTTGTTTTCCAGGTACCAATCCAGATCGTTCAGCACGATCTCTTCGAAGGTCTGTTCGCCGGCCAGTACGGGCGAGAGCAGAATGCGGTTGTAGTTGGTATGAGGTTCGGCGCCGAAGACCGTGATGTCGTACAGCTCATTGCTCAGCTTGAGCAGCTCTTCGAGGGTGCGAACCCCGGCCATGCCGTTGCCGATCATCACCAGTTTTAATTTTTTCATCAGGTTCTCCGGGGAGCTCGGACCCGCCTCATCAGGGCTTTCAGGTCTTGCTCGACAAAATTTGCGCAAACAAAAAAAGGCGTCCCGCTAGTTGCCTAGCGAGGACGCCTTTGTCCTGGTCCCGTTCTCTCGGGCAGCGCATCCTTCATCGTTGAAGGCTGGGCTTTATGTCTGTTGAGAAAGGTAATGCAGTGGTTGTGCCAACTCTCGCAAATGCAGAATTTATGGGCTTTCGTCATGGGCGGAGGGTGTTTTTGTGCACCGGTTCAATGCGCTATGCCCGGTTTTGAAGCAGAAAAGTCAAAAGATCGCAGCCTACGGCAGCTCCTGCAGGAGATCGTGGGCACCCGTAGGAGCTGGCGCAGGCTGCGATCTTTTGATCTTTTGGGTGCAGTGAAAAACTCAACCATGAAACAACAAAACCAGCAGCACCAGGTTCACCAGCAACGACACCAGCGCCAAGGTCCGCCAGACCTTCAACGGCTCTCGTTCCAGCAACGGTCTGGGGCGCACGCTCAAACTGCGTCGCTCGCCCTGTTCCAGCAGCAGCAACCATTCTTCCGCCGTTTCAAAGCGTTGATCCGGATCCGCCGCCACGGCGTGCTCCAGACTTTGTGCAATCCATTCCGGCAGGTCGGGTCGATAGCGACTGGCGCTGACCGGAACCCCGAACCGTGGGCGCTGGAAGGCTTCGATTTCGCCGTAGGGATAATGCCCGGTGAGCAGGAAATACAAGGTCACGCCGACGGCATATAAGTCCTGTTGCGGAGTCGGCGCTTCCCCGCGAAAGGCTTCGGGCGCGATATAGCTGGGTGTTCCAGGCAAGGCAGAAGGCTGATCTTCGGACAGGCCAGGGCAGTAGGCGAGGCCGAAGTCCAGCAGGCGCAATTCTCCGTCGTCTCCCAGCAGCAGGTTCTCCGGTTTGATATCGCGATGGAGAATCTGCCGTCGATGCAGCATGCCAACGGCGCGCAGCAGGCGTTCGGCCAGATCTTGCCATTGGGGCAGAGGCAGCGGTCCGACATCGGCGTGCAGCTCCGCCAAGGTAGATCCGGAATATTCCCGCATCACGTAGTACAAATGCTGGCGCTGACTGGCGGCATGGACTTCAGGGAAATGCCGCCCGGCCACGCGCTTGAGAAACCATTCTTCCGACAGCAACGCCTGCCCTGCGAGGTGATCATCACGCAACGCGCCCGGCAAGGTTTTCAGTAGCCAAGGCTGTTGTTGTCCATCGCGCACCCGATAGAGCAGCGACTGCTGGCTCTGGCCGAGTATTCCTTCAACCTGCCAACCCTCGAAGGTCTGACCCGGTTTCAGCGCTGGCGGCAGCGGCCATTGCTGCAAATGAATCAACGCATCGCCGATGCTCGTTTCACCGAGGGCATCGACCCGCACCAACAAGGCGCTGGCGTTGTCCTGGCTGCCGGCCAGATGCGCCGCACTGACCAAGGTCTGCGCAGCGCTGTTCAAATCCGGTTGATCGCGCAGAATTGCCGCAATCGCGGTGTCGCCCAGCACGGCCCAAATGCCGTCGCTGAGCAGTACGAAACTTTCGTTCAACCGCAGTTCGCCATCGAGAAAATCCAGCACCAGATGCTGATCGAGCCCAAGTGCCCGTTTGAGCACATGCTGCATGCCCGGCTGGTCCCAGACGTGATCCTCGCTGACCCGTTGCAAGGTGTCGGCGTGCCAGCGATAAACCCGGCAATCGCCGACATGGGCCAAGGTAAACCGCCTACCGCGCATGACCAAAGCACTGACGGTGGTGAGCAACGGTTGCCCACCGCCATTGGCCTGCAACCAGCGGTTTTGTGCCAGTAGCAGGCGATCCAATGCCTGCGCGACGCCCCAGGTTTCCGGCGTGGCGTAGTAATCCAGCGCAAGAGCCTGCAACGTCGAGCGGGCGGCGAGACCACCATCGGCGCATTGGCTGACGCCATCGGCGATGGCGAACAGGTAACCCTTGCTCGCCGCCAGCGCCGGGGCTGGAGTCACCAGGCGCAGGGCGTCCTGATTCTCCTCGCGAGGGCCGATGGCGCTCGCTTCGGCAAAACTCAGTTGCAGGCTCATTGAGGCTTCAGACCCGTGCAGCGGTCACGGCTGCCGAACCCCAAGTGGTTCTCCAGCGACGTTTCACACCATGCAGACCGAACCAGGCCAGAACGCCAAGGCTGGCGAACAACCACAAGGCCAGTTGATAGCTGCCGGTGCTTTGCTTGATCGCGCCCATGCCCGCTGCCAGTGCAAATCCACCAATACCGCCGGCCATGCCGATCAAACCGGTCATCACACCGATCTCTCGACGAAAACGCTGCGGCACCAATTGGAAAACAGCGCCATTACCTGCACCCAAACCGAGCATGGTGCAGACGAAAAGTGCCAATGCCGCGTAGGAACTCGGCAGATTGAAACCCACCGCTGCGATGCAGACCGCCGCCACCGAGTACATCCCCAACAGAGTGCGAATGCCACCGAAGCGGTCGGCCAGAGCGCCGCCCAACGGACGCATCAAACTGCCGCCGAACACGCAGGCGGCGGTGTAGTAACCGGCGGTTACCGGGCTGAGGCCATATTGGTCGTTGAAATAGCCGGGCAGGGCGCTGGCCAGGCCGATGAAGCCGCCGAAGGTCACGCTGTAGAAAAACATGAACCACCAGCTGTCGCGGTCGCCCAAGGCCTTGAAGTAGTCGGACACGGACTTGGCTTTTGGCCGCTCAGGCGAGTTTTTGGCCAGCCAGGCGAAGACGATGATGGTCAGAATCAGCGGGATCAGGGCGAAGCCGAACACGTTGCTCCAGCCAAATGCCGCGGCCAGCACCGGGGCGATCAGTGCAGCGAGCACGGTGCCCGAGTTACCGGCACCGGCGATGCCCATGGCTTTGCCTTGGTGCTGGGGTGGATACCATTGCGAGGCCAGCGGCAGGGCGACGGCGAAGGATGCGCCAGCCATGCCAAGGAACAGGCCCAGCACCAACGCTTGTTCGTAACTGTGGATGCCGAGTTTCCAGGCACCGAACAGGGCGCAGATGACGATCACCTGGCCAATCAGCCCGGCGGTTTTTGGCGACAGGCGATCAGCCAGCAAGCCCATTACAAAGCGCAATACCGCCCCGGCCAGAATCGGCGTGGCCACCACCAGCCCGCGCTGTTGGGTGGTCAGGTGCAGGTCGGCGGCGATCTGCACCGCCAGTGGGCCGAGCAGGTACCAGACCATGAAACTCAGGTCGAAATAGAGGAAGGCCGCGAACAATGTCGGGGTATGGCCAGATTTCCAGAAGCTTGAATTCATCGCGCACCTCAGCTGTTAGGAGTCTCGAGAAGGAGTCATGAGCTTGCAGGTGGGGCGCCGCATCGGCCGCACCACCGGCCCCGGTCTGTGGGGCCAAAACAAAAAAACGCCGCCACCGGATTCGCCAAAGGGCAAATGAGGTGAGCGACGTCTTTGTCGTAGGTGGGGCAACCGCCGTTGGTTACCTGTAGTGATTACTTTGCGAGATCTGTGCCAACAAGGGAGACCGAGTCGCGGCCATTCGCGAGCAAGCCCGCTCCCACAGGGAAGTTGTGTCGTTCACAACATTGAAGTTCGACACAAATCAAGTGTGGGAGCGGGCTTGCTCGCGAAGGCGATCGATCATTCACCACAAGGCTTCAGCCGAGCAGCTCACTCATGGCAATGATCTGCTCCGCCACCTGTATCAGCTTCTGCTGCCGGCTCATGGCCTGGCGGCGCATCAGGGTGTAGGCCTCTTCCTCGTTGCAGTCCTTCATTTTCATCAGCAGCCCTTTGGCCAGCTCGATGCGCTTGCGCTCGGCCAGTTGCTGGTCACGGGCGTTGAGTTGGGCGCGCAGGGCCTGGTCGCTTTCAAAACGCGCCATGGCCACGTCGAGAATCGGCTGCAAGCGCTGTGCGTGGATGCCTTCGACGATGTAGGCGCTGACGCCGGACTTGATCGCCTGACGCATCACATCGGGGTCATGTTCATCGGTAAACATCACGATCGGCCGCGGTTGGTCGCGGCTCACCAGCACCACTTGCTCCATCACATCGCGGCTCGGTGACTCGGTATCGATCAAAATCACGTCCGGACGCACCGTTTCGACGCGCGCGGGCAGGTCGATGGTCAGGCCCGACTCGTCGATTACCTCGAACCCGGCTTCGGTCAGGGCCGCCTTCAGGCGACCGACTTTCTTCGCGGTGTCGTTGATCAGCAGGATACGCAACATATTCGTAGTCTCCTGTCAGCGGCTGGCGAGAAGGGGCGAGCTGTCGCTCATGGCGTGAAGCTTGAAACTGCGGGCATAGCCGGCGGGGTCCAGGCCATCCCAGACCTTGCCGTCGATCAACTGGCTGCTGCGCATTGGCTGATCACTCGCGGTCACACCTACAGCGGTGGCGGCCTCTCGATACAAGTCTAGTTGCTGGACCTGACGGGCCACGCCCAGGTAGTCCGGGTCGTCGCGCAACAAACCCCAGCGGCGGAACTGGGTCATGAACCACATGCCATCGGACAGATATGGCAGATTGACCTCGCCATCACCATGGAAGCGCAGCGCGTGCGGGTCTTGCCAGCGATGACCCAGGCCATCGGCGTAGTCACCGAGCAATCGCGGTTCGATGCAGTCGAGCGGTGCGTCGAGGTATTGCGAGGCACTCAACAGCTTCGCGGTGCTGAGGCGATTCTCGGTGCTTTCTTCGATGAAGCGGCTGGCCTCCAGAATCGCCATCACCAGCGCCCGTGCGGTGTTGGGGTATTGCTCGACAAAGGCGCGGGTGCAGCCGAGGACTTTTTCCGGGTGATCGGGCCAGATGGTCTGGGTGGTGGCCATCGTGAACCCCAGGTTCTGCTGCACCGCGCTGGCGGACCATGGCTCGCCGACGCAGAAGCCGTCGATGCGCCCGGCTTGCAGGTGCGCGACCATTTGCGGCGGCGGCACCACCACGCTGTCGACGTCCTGCAACGGGTGGATGCCCTGACTCGCGAGCCAGTAATACAGCCACATGGCGTGGGTGCCCGTAGGAAATGTCTGGGCGAAGGTGAGTTTTGGGCGACTTTGGTGCACGTGCCGCTCCAGTGCTTCAGGACTGGTCACGTCCAGCGCTTGCAAGCCATGGGAGAGGTTGATGCTCTGGCCATTCTGATTCAGGCCCATGAGCACTGCCATGTCGGTCGACGCGACACCGCCGATGCCCAAATGCACGGCGTAGATCAAACCGTACAGGCTGTGGGCGGCGTCGAGTTCGCCACTGACCAGTTTGTCCCGCAGGTTGGCCCAGGACGACTGGCGCTTGAGGTTCAGGGTCAGGCCATAAGGTTGGGCGAAGCCCTGAGTGGCCGCGACCACTACCGAGGCGCAGTCGCTCAGGGCCATGAAGCCGAGGTTGATTTCGGTCTTTTCCGGGGCATCGCTGCCGTTGACCCAGGCCAGAGGGTTGGCTGGAACTTCAATCATCAGTAAACACCTTCCATAAAAAAGCGCCGGACCGGGCTGCTTGCCAGGGCAAGGCCAAGTGACGACGCCTTTGTCTTTCGACTCATCCCGCCGTTGGCATGAGTGCTGATGTCAGTGACGGTGCAAGGCATATGCCATCGCTCGCTGATTTTGTCGCGCGCCTCGCCTGCAACCCCGATGCCCGGCTATAATCGCCGCCACTTTTCGTAGCCCAGAGTCAAACCCGCCCATGTACACCCTGGCCCGTCAGCTGTTGTTCAAACTTTCCCCGGAAACCTCCCACGATCTGTCCCTGGACCTGATCGGCGCGGGCGGGCGTTTGGGCCTCAACGGCTTGCTGTGTAAGGCACCGGCGAAATTGCCGGTGACCGTCATGGGCCTCGACTTCCCGAACCCGGTGGGGCTGGCGGCTGGTCTGGACAAGAACGGCGCGGCCATCGACGGTTTTGCGCAACTGGGTTTTGGGTTTGTCGAAATCGGCACCATCACCCCGCGCCCGCAGCCGGGCAACCCGAAGCCACGCATTTTCCGTCTGCCGGATGCCGAGGCGATCATCAACCGCATGGGGTTCAACAACCTCGGCGTCGATCACCTGCTGGCTCGAGTGGCGGCAGCCAGGTTCAAGGGCGTGCTGGGCATCAATATCGGCAAAAACTTCGATACCCCGGTTGAACGGGCGGTCGATGACTACCTGATCTGCCTGGACAAGGTCTACGCCCACGCCAGCTACGTGACAGTCAACGTCAGCTCGCCGAACACCCCAGGCCTGCGCAGCCTGCAATTCGGCGATTCGCTGAAGCAGTTGTTGGCCGACCTGGCGACGCGCCGCGCAGAACTGGCGCTGCGCCACGGCAAACACGTACCGCTGGCGATCAAGATTGCGCCGGACATGACCGACGAAGAAACCGCTCAGGTCGCGCAAGCGCTGATCGAAACCGGGATGGACGCGGTAATCGCCACCAACACCACCTTGAGCCGCGTTGGCGTAGAAGGCATGGAGCATGGTGACGAGGCGGGCGGTCTGTCCGGCGCACCGGTTCGCGACAAGAGCACCCACACCGTGAAGGTGCTGGCGGCCGAGTTGGCCGGTCGCTTGCCGATCATCGCCGTGGGCGGCATCACCGAAGGCAAGCACGCGGCTGAGAAAATCGCTGCGGGTGCCAGCCTGGTGCAGCTCTATTCCGGCTTCATCTACAAAGGCCCGGCGCTGATTCGTGAATCCGTCGACGCGATAGCAGCCCTGCGCTAAACCCTGTGGGAGCGGGCTTGCTCGCGAAGGCGGTGTGTCATTCAGCTTTGATGTCGACTGACACACCGCATTCGCGAGCAAGCCCGCTCCCACAGTTGATTGGTGTGCAGGTCGAGATTGGGTTTTGGCAGGCATAAAAAAGGGCTCCTCGAAGGAGCCCCTGGGCCGAAGCCCGCCGCCCGGATGGGGCGTGCGTGGTAAGTCGTTACGTATTCAGATTGTCGTGTCGGAGTGTGTGCCCTGTATTAGCCGACGGCGTGAAGTTCGTTGAGTCTATGGATTCCCGCAGTGCCGGTCATACCGTCCCAGTTGTCGCCGCGTCCTTCTCGCCAGCCGTTAATCCAGGCTTGGCGTACCGACGGTAGAGTAAATGGGCAAAGCTCACGGGATTTGCCACCAACGCCATATTGATATCCGCGCAAAAATGCTCTTTCCAACGGATCACGCTTAAGTCTTCTCATAGGGTGTTGCCCTCACTTGTTGACTGTATTTATCGCGTCGACCTCAATTGAGGTCTGGCAGAAAAACTCCTGCCGTTGGGGCTCGCTGCCGGCGTCGCGAGCCAAGGTGTTGACGTCATTGCGGCGTCAACCTGTGTTGAGTTCTAACCAATGCGTCACATCGAGGGAATGATCGTTTTGTCATAAGGACGTAACGATAAAGATGGTATGGCCATAAGTAACACGATGTTTGCCCGTGTTTATTGGCCAAACCCCGGTATGATCAGCCCCGCGCTGCATGATGGGGTTAATCCTTTGCTGAGAATGGCTCGCGTTGCGGTGGGGCATTATTCGACGAAGGGTCGACTTATGACATTTGTTGCATCAACTTTTTTATCTGTCTTTGCATCTAAGCTCTTTTAACCCGAGCTTGCAGGGGTGGGACGGCACACCTTCGTGCCACGCGGGCGCTCTTTTAGAAAAGCGCCTGATTGAAAACCGGGCCGGCAATGCGTTGCCGGTTCACTTAGCTAAAGGCTCTGAAATTCCAATGTCCGATCAATTCGAAATCTTCCTCACTTGCCCCAAAGGCCTTGAAGGCCTGCTCATCGAGGAAGCCGTCGGGCTTGGCCTTGAGGAAGCGCGTGAGCACACCTCTGCCGTGCGCGGCATGGCCACCATGGAAACCGCTTATCGCCTGTGCCTGTGGTCGCGTTTGGCGAACCGGGTGCTGCTGGTGCTCAAGCGTTTCCCGATGAAGGACGCCGAAGACCTGTACCACGGCGTGCTGGATATCGAGTGGCAAGACCACATGCTCAACGATGGCACCCTGGCCGTTGAGTTCAGCGGTCACGGCTCGGGTATCGACAACACCCACTTCGGCGCCTTGAAGGTCAAGGACGCCATCGTCGACAAACTGCGCACACCACAGGGCGACCGTCCATCCATCGACAAGCTCAACCCGGACCTGCGCATTCACCTGCGCCTGGACCGCGGCGAAGCGATCCTGTCCCTCGACCTCTCCGGCCACAGCCTGCACCAGCGCGGCTATCGCTTGCAGCAGGGCGCGGCGCCGCTGAAGGAAAACCTCGCGGCCGCGATCCTGATCCGTTCCGGCTGGCCACGCATTGCGGCCGATGGCGGCGCGCTGGCTGACCCGATGTGCGGTGTCGGTACGTTCCTCGTCGAAGCCGCGATGATCGCCGCCGACATGGCGCCGAACCTGCGTCGCGAGCAGTGGGGCTTCACCGCCTGGCTCGGTCACGTCCCGGCCCTGTGGAAAAAGCTTCACGAAGAAGCCACTGAGCGTTGCGCGGCCGGTCTGGCCAAGCCACCCCTGTGGATTCGCGGTTACGAAGCCGATCCGCGCCTGATTCAACCGGGCCGCAACAACGTTGAACGTGCCGGCCTGAGCGAGTGGATCAAGATCTACCAGGGCGAAGTCGGGACGTTTGAGCCACGTCCGGACCAGAACCAGAAAGGCCTGGTGATCTGCAACCCACCGTACGGTGAGCGTCTGGGTGATGAAGCGAGCTTGCTCTATCTCTACCAGAACCTCGGCGAACGTCTGCGTCAGGCCTGCTTGAACTGGGAAGCTGCGGTATTCACCGGCGCCCCGGACCTGGGCAAGCGCATGGGCATCCGCAGCCACAAACAGTATTCGTTCTGGAACGGCGCGTTGCCGTGCAAGTTGCTGCTGATCAAAGTCACGCCAGACCAGTTCGTCACTGGCGAACGTCGCACTCCGGAACAGCGTCAGGTCGAGCGCGAGCAAGCCGAAGTCGAAGTCGCAGACAACGACGTGGCACCGGGCAAGTACGAGAAGTACAACAAGAACGGCAACCCGATCAAACCGGCGCCAGTGGTGATCGAGCAGCCGCGCTTGAGCGAAGGTGGGCAGATGTTTGCCAACCGTCTGCAAAAGAACCTCAAGGCCCTGGGCAAATGGGTCAAGCGTGAAGGCATCGACTGCTACCGCGTCTACGATGCCGACATGCCGGAATACTCGATGGCCATCGACCTGTATCAGGATTGGGTCCACGTCCAGGAATACGCCGCGCCGAAATCCATCGATCCGGAAAAAGCCTCAGCGCGCATGTTCGATGCCCTGGCTGCCATTCCGCAGGCCCTGAACATCGACAAGAGCCGCGTGGTGGTCAAGCGTCGCGAGCGTCAGAGCGGCACCAAACAGTACGAACGCCAAGCGGCACAGGGCAAGTTCGTCGAGGTCAACGAAGGCGGCGTGAAGCTGCTGGTGAACCTCACGGATTACCTCGACACCGGGCTGTTCCTCGATCACCGGCCAATGCGCATGCGGATTCAGAAAGAGGCCGCCGGCAAGCGCTTCCTCAACCTGTATAGCTACACCGCAACCGCCAGTGTTCACGCAGCCAAGGGCGGCGCGCGCAGCACCACCAGCGTCGACCTGTCGAAAACCTATCTGGACTGGGCGCGTCGCAACCTGTCGCTAAACGGTTTCTCCGAGAAGAACCGTCTGGAGCAGGGCGACGTGATGGCCTGGCTCGATGCCTGCCGTGATGAATACGACCTGATCTTCATCGATCCGCCGACGTTCTCCAACTCCAAGCGCATGGAAGGGATCTTCGACGTGCAGCGTGACCAGGTGCAATTGATCGACCTGGCCATGGCGCGTCTGGCCCCGGGCGGCGTGTTGTACTTCTCCAACAACTTCCGCAAGTTCCAGCTCGAGGAAAACCTCACCGAGCGTTATGCGGTCGAGGAAATCACCGCCCAGACCATCGATCCGGATTTCGCCCGTAATGGCAAAATCCACCGCGCCTGGAAAATCACGGCGCGTTGACATTTGCAGGGATTGGATCCACAGAGCCTTGATTTTTAAAGGCTCTTGGCTTCTTTCTGTGCTGGTCAAATTGATGGCTAATAGCTATAACTCAACGCATGGCCAATGGGCTTTCCCGCACCTGGCGTTTTGAGTTGCGTTTATGTCGTTGCACGCCGTGCGCCCCAAGATCCTGGGTTTTATCAGCGAAGATGTCTCGGCCTGGCTGGTCGCGCTGCTGGTATTGATCGTCGGCGGGATTCTCACGGGATTGCTGGCATGGTCGACGCTGAATCTGTTTCACCAACAATTACGGCAACGCTTCCAACTGCTGGCCAGTGAGCGTTACAGCCGTATCGAAGAACGCTTCGAAGATCAGGAGCAGCGCCTCGATGGCCTGCGCCGGTTCTTTACCAATTCCGATTCGGTCTCCCGCGCGGAGTTCGACGGTTACACCCAACCGTTGCTGCACCGGACTCAGGCCTATTCCTTCGCCAAGCGGGTAACCGGTGCTGAACGGGCGGAATTTGAACGCCAGGTGCGTGCAGAGGGTTTACCCGACTTCACCCTGCGTGAACTCAATGCCGACGGCCAACTGCAACTGGCGGCTGAACGGGATGAGTATGTGGCGGTGCTGTATAGCCAGACCCAAAGCAAACTCGGCTCGCCGCTGGGCTATGACTTGTGGGCTCAACCCTTGCGTCGCGCCACCCTTGAACGGGCCGATCAGCATGGCGGCATGGCGGTATCGCAGCCGATGCATCTGGTCAATATCGAACCGGCCTATGCGCGCGGCGTGCTGCTGGTCGCACCGGTGTTGCTGCGCAATGGTCCGGGTACAGCGGGGGTGAAACCGTTCGGTTATGTCATGGCGGTGATCAGCATGCATCAGTTGCTGGCGGACGGGCTGCCAGAGGCTGGCCGTGACTATCTTTCGGTGCGCATCCTCGACTTATCCACAGACGATCAGCACGAAGTGCTTTATGAGTCCCCTAACCCCCCAGCCCCCAGTGAGTTGGCCGCGACCCGGCTGTTAAGGCTTGCCGACCATGACTATCAAGTCGACATTCAGCCCAGCGATGCCTTCCTGAAAGCCAATCATTCATCGGTGAACACCCTGGTGGTGCTGGGCGGTTTGCTCAGTCTGTTGCTCAGTGCCTTGCTTTATGTGCTGGTCAGTCAGCGTCAACGGGCGCTGAAAATGGTCGAGCAACGGACCCAGGAACTGCGCGCCCGCGAGCAGGAGTTGCGCGGCACCCATGGCCAGTTGCGTGGAGTGCTGAATGCCGCGACCCAGGTGGCGATCATCGCCACTGACCTTCGCGGGGTTATCCGCACCTTTAATGCCGGTGCCGAGCAAATGCTTGGCTACACCAGCACCGAGGTGGTGGGCCACATGACCCTGGAAAACCTGCACCTGCCCCGAGAGCTCCTGGCACGTTCGGCGGAGTTGAGCGCGCGCTATGGCAAACCGATTCCGACCTGCCAGGCGATGTTGGTCGAGGGTGATGAGGGGGGCGGTCACGAAGCGCGGGAATGGACGCTGCTGCGCAGCGACGGCAGCCATTTGACGGTGAACATGCTGGCGACCCCGGTCCTCGACGAGCAAGGTTTGTGGGTCGGGCACCTGGCGATCTGTATCGACATCACTGAACGCAAGCGGGTCCACGAGGCCCTGGCGGCACGCGACCTGTTGTTGAAGAAACTCAGCGCCCATGTGCCCGGCGGGATCTACCAATTCAAGATGGAGTTCGATGGGCGCTTCAGTGTGATCTACGCCAGCGACGGTATTCGCGAGATCTACGAACTTGAACCGGATGTCCTGTTGTTCAACGCCGAAGCGATTTTCACGCGAATTCATCCGCAGGACACCACCCGGGTCCGCGCTTCGATCCGGGCGTCGGCGGAAACCCTCAGCCCTTGGCGCGAAGAATACCGCGTGCAGCTGCCCCTGCGCGGCCTGCGTTGGGTTCGTGGCGAGGCGACACCGGAGGAATTGCCCGGTGGCGGCGTGCTCTGGCACGGCTATGTCTCGGACATCTCCGACTTGAAACGGGTGGAAGAAGAACTGCGGGCGCTATCGATCACCGACTCCCTGACCGGGATCCACAATCGCCGCTATTTCCAGGAACGCCTGACCACCGAAATGGCCCGGGTCGAACGCGGTGGCGGCGAACTGTCGGTGATCATGCTCGATATCGACCACTTCAAACGCATCAATGACCAGCATGGCCACGCAGTCGGCGATCGGGTGTTGCAGATTGTGTGCGAACGCATCGGCCTTCGGCTGCGGCGCACCGACGTGTTCTGTCGCCTGGGTGGCGAGGAGTTCATGGTGCTTTGCCCGGACATCAGCGGCGAGCATGCCCATGTCCTGGCCTTGCAGCTATGGCAAGGGTTGCGCAGTTCGCCGATCGAAGGCGTCGGGACAGTGACTGCCAGTTTCGGGATTGCCAGCTGGCGAGTCGGGGAGGGCGCCGATGCGCTGCTGCTGCGGGCGGATTCGGGGGTGTATGCGGCGAAGCAGGCCGGACGGGATCGGGTAGAAGGAGAGATGAACTAGAGCTGCGGGCTTACCCCTGTGGGAGCGGGCTTGCTCGCGAAGACGGTGTGTCAGTCAACATTGATGTCGACTGTCACACCGTCTTCGCGAGCAAGCCCGCCTCCCACAATTGGATCTGTGGTTTGTAGATCGGGTTAGAGCACCGAAGCCGTTTCCGGCAGTTTCGGCTGGCGATACAGGTCCAGCAGCACCTGATCCAGCACCGACGACGCGCCAAACGGTGCCTTGTCGTTGAGGATCGCCACTACCGCCCAGGTATTGCCGTTGATGTCGCGGCTGAAACCGGCAATCGCCCGCACCGTATTCAGGGTGCCGGTCTTGATGTGGGCTTCACCGCGCATCGCCGTGGTCTTCAGGCGTTTGCGCATGGTGCCGTCGGTGCCGGCAATCGGCATCGAACTGATGAACTCGGCCGAATACGGGCTTTTCCAGGCCGCTTGCAGCATGCCGGCCATTTCACGCGCACTCACCCGTTCCGCACGGGACAGGCCTGAACCGTTTTCCATCACCAGGTGCGGTGCGGTGATGCCTTTCTTCGCCAGCCACTGACGCACCACACGCTGTGCAGCCTTGGCATCGTCACCGTCGGCCTCGGTGCGGAACTGCGCACCCAGGCTCAGGAACAGCTGCTGGGCCATGGTGTTGTTACTGTATTTGTTGATGTCGCGGATGATTTCCGCCAGGTCCGGCGAGAAGGCCCGAGCCAGGACCTTGGCATCTTTAGGGGTTGGCGCCAAACGGTCCACGCCCTGAATGCTGCCGCCCAGTTCCTTCCAGATCGCTCGCACAGCGCCTGCGGTGTAGGTCGCGTGGTCGAGCAGCGACAGGTAAGTCTGGGAACTGCAGCCTTCGCCCAACTGGCCGCCGACCGTCACGGTCACGCTGCCATCGGCCTGGGTCACCGGGTTGTAACGCACGCCACCGGTGCATTGCTTGGAGTTGACGGCTTTGACCTGGTTTTCGATGCGAATGGTGGCAATCGGCGGTTCCACCGACACCAGCACCCGGCCGTTGTCGTTGCGTGCCACAAAGCGCAAGGCCTTGAGGTTGACCATCAGCGCGTCAGGTTTGACCAGGAACGGCTTGTTATCGTCATTGCCGTCGTCGTTGAACTGCGGCAATTGCGGTTGTACGAAGAAATTGCGGTCCAGCACCAGATCGCCGGTGATTTGCGTCACACCATTGGCGCGCAGGTCACGCATCAGTAACCAGAGTTTTTCCATGTTCAGCTTCGGATCGCCGCCACCCTTGAGGTAGAGGTTACCGTTGAGGATGCCGCCGCTGAGCGTGCCATCGGTGTAGAACTCGGTTTTCCACTGGTGGTTCGGGCCGAGCATTTCCAGCGCCGCGTACGTGGTGACCAGTTTCATGGTCGAGGCCGGATTGACAGAAACGTCAGCATTGAAAATCGTCGGGGTGCCAGGGCCGTTGAGTGGGATCATCACCAGCGACAGGGCGTTGTCCTGCATCTTGCTGGCCTTGAGGGCCTTTTCAACGTTGGGCGACAGCGCGGTGTTGATTGAGGCGGCGGAAACGGAGAAGGCCAGTGGGAGCAGAAAACCGGCCAGTAACAATGGACGCAAAGATTTGATCATGTGAAATAAAACCCTACAGCCGAGGGGGAAAAAGACGAGGGCATACAGATAAATTCCCTCAGTGGTCATGAAAGTGTCGGCATTATGCCCCAAGGTGTAGTGGCTTGTGCCGTGCCCTGGCCTTCTAATCCGCTATTTTTTACCGACGGTAGGGCTTGCAACCCAGAGAGACGGGCATTCGGCGCCTTAAACTGCTAAAGTGCCGCCCGTTATTACTTATGAGGATTGTTCCAATGGCGACTAACCGTTCCCAGCGTCTGCGCAAAAAACTGTGCGTCGATGAATTTCAAGAGCTGGGTTTCGAACTGAACCTGGATTTCAAAGAAGATTTGGCTGATGAAGCCATTGATGCTTTCCTCGACGCGTTCCTGAAAGAAGCCATGGAAGCCAACGGTCTGGGCTATGTTGGCGGCGACGACTTCGGTCTGGTTTGCCTGCAGAAGCGTGGCTCGGTGTCCGAAGAGCAGCGTGCCGCTGTTGAAGCCTGGCTCAAAGGCCGCAGCGAACTGACTGAAGCAACCGTCAGCCCGCTGATCGACGTCTGGTACCCGGAAAAGCCGATCAATCCGGTAGTTTGATGTTGTAAAAAACGGCGGCCCAAGGGTCGCCGTTTTTTTATGCCTGCTTTTTGTCGGAGCGGGGGGACGCCCAGTCCTTGCCCGCGATGGCGCACCTGAGATCGCCATCGCGGGCAAGGACTGGGCGTCCCCCCGCTCCTACAGGGCCTTGCGCCAATTCAGAATCACCATCGTTAGAACCCCCGCCACAATCCCCCAGAACGCCGAACCGATGGAAAACAGCGTCAGCCCCGACGCCGTGACCATAAAGGTAATCAGCGCCGCTTCACGTTCCTTCACTTCATTCATGGCGATGCTCAAGCCATTGATGATCGAGCCGAACAGCGCCAGTGCCGCAATCGACAGCACCAATTCTTTCGGTAATGCGGCAAACAGCGCCGCCAGTGTCGCGCCGAACACCCCGGCAATCCCGTAGAAGATCCCGCACCAAACGGCCGCCGTGTAGCGCTTGTTGCGATCCTCATGGGCATGCGGCCCGGTGCAAATCGCCGCGCTGATGGCCGCCAGGTTGATCCCGTGGGAACCGAACGGCGCCAGCAGTAACGAAGCGATGCCAGTGGTGGTAATCAGCGGCGATGCCGGCACGGTGTAACCGTCGGCGCGCAGCACGGCGATGCCGGGCATGTTCTGTGAGGTCATTGCCACGACAAACAGCGGAATGCCGATGCTGATGGTCGCGGCGAGGGAGAAGTGCGGCGTGGTCCAGACCGGCGTCGCCACTTCCAGATGAAAACCGCTGAAGTCCAGCAGGCCCATGAGCCCTGACAGCGCCGTCCCGATCAACAGCGCGGCCAGTACGGCATAACGCGGCGACAGACGTTTGACCACCAGATAAGTGAAGAACATGCCCAACACCAGCGCAGTGCGATGCTGCGCGGCGACGAAAATTTCGCTGCCGATCTTGAACAGAATCCCCGCCAGCAGGGCAGCGGCCAATGACGCCGGAATCTTTTTCACCAGCCGTTCGAAGCTGCCGGTCAGGCCACAAATCGTCACCAGCACCGCGCAGGTAATGTAGGCGCCGATGGCTTCGCCGTAGGTCACGCCGCCCAGACTGGTGATCAGCAACGCCGCGCCGGGTGTCGACCAGGCGATGGTGATCGGCGTGCGGTAACGCAGAGACAGGCCAATCGAACACACCGCCATGCCAATCGAGATCGCCCAGATCCACGAGGAAATCTGCGCGCTGGTCAGACCCGCCGCTTGCCCGGCCTGGAACATCAGCACCAGCGAGCTGGTGTAACCGGTCATCATCGCGATGAAGCCGGCGACGATCGCAGAAGGCGACGTATCGGCAAAAGGGCGGATCTGCGTGTGCGTGGCGTCGTTCATGACGGCGGTGTTCCTTATACAGATGAAGATGTCCGCCACAACATAGAACCATTGTGGGAGCGGGCTTGCTCGCGAAAGCGGTGAGTCTGTAGAAGCAGATGTCGACTGACACACCGCTTTCGCGAGCAAGCCCGCTCCCACAGGGGGATTGTGTTCAAGCGGCGGATTCTGCGTTCAAGCCTAAACTCAAAAGTAACCAGTCGTTGCAATACAGCGGAAGTGACAAACAGCCGTACAGTCGTGTTGCCACTGTCCATTGTGTACAATCGCAGTGTTTTTTACGCGATACTTGCCAGCGACCCACTGTGCCGTATTACAGTCACGGTCAATTCGCCGCAGTTCTTCCGACTCGAGTGCCCATGAACGAACAGTTGCAACCCCTCAAGAAACAACCGCGAGCAGGCAAAGCCGGCCGCAGCGGTACCCAGGACGATATCGTCTACGCGCATATTTTCGAGGCCATCCTCGAACAGCGTCTGGCGCCCGGTACCAAGTTGAGCGAAGAAGCGCTGGGGGAAATTTTCGGGGTCAGTCGCACCATCATTCGCCGCGCGCTGTCGCGCCTGGCCCATGAAGGCGTCGTGCTGTTGCGGCCGAATCGTGGCGCTGTCGTGGCCAGCCCGAGTGTCGAAGAGGCTCGCCAGGTGTTCATGGCCCGGCGTCTGGTGGAGCGTGCGATCACTGAGTTGGCGGTGCAGCACGCCACTGCCGAGCAGATTGCCGAGTTGCGCCAGATGGTCAACGACGAGCGCGACAGCTTCTCCCGGGGCGATCGCGGCGCCGGTATTCGTCTGTCGGGCGAGTTTCACTTGAAGCTGGCCGAAGCGGCGAAAAATGCGCCGCTGATCAGCTTCCAGCGCAGCCTGGTGTCCCAGACTTCGTTGATCATTGCCCAGTATGAAAGCGGCAATCGCTCCCACTGTTCCTACGACGAGCACACCCAGCTGATCGACGCCATCGAAGCGCGCAACGCTGAGCTGGCGGTGGACCTGATGATGCATCACATGGATCACATCGACAGCAAACTCAACCTGGACGAAGAAAGCGCGTCGGATGATTTGCATGCGGTGTTCTCGCATTTGTTGCAGACCAAGAAGCCAGGGCGGCCAGCTGCGAAACTCTGACACACCGAGGCGCGCCCTTCGCGAGCAAGCCCGCTCCCACATTTGATTTGTGTACGCAGATCAATGTGGGAGCGGGCTTGCTCGCGAAGGCGATATGACAGGCATAAAAAATCCCCCGGACTGAAGAGCACGGGGGATTTTTTATGCCCGAAGAAAACTAGCGCTGATGCACCTGATTTCCCGCCGCATAGGTCTGCAACACCGTCCGGTCATCCCCCAGCGTCATCAACACAAACAACGTCTCGGCAATGTTATTGGCCTGCTTCAAGCGATAGCTCAGCAGCGGTGTGGCGTTGTAGTCCAGTACCAGGAAGTCCGCATCAGTGCCCGGTTGCAGGGTGCCGATCTTGTCTTCCAGGCGCAGCGCGCGAGCGCCACCGAGCGTGGCCAGGTACAGCGATTTGAACGGGCTCAGTCGCGCACCTTGCAGCTGCATGACCTTGTACGCTTCGTTCAACGTTTGCAGCAGCGAGAAACTGGTGCCGCCACCGACGTCCGTACCGATGCCGACATTCAACTTGTGCTTCTCGGCCATCGGCAGGTTGAACAGGCCGCTGCCGAGGAAGAAGTTCGACGTCGGGCAGAAGGCGATCGCCGAGCCGGTTTCCGCCAGTCGCGCGCACTCCTCATCGCACAGGTGCACGCCATGGGCGAATACCGAACGTTCGCCGAGCAGTTTGTAGTGGTCGTAAACGTCCAGGTAGCCCTTGCGCTCCGGGAACAGTTCCTTGACCCACTCGATTTCCTTGAGGTTTTCGCTGATGTGGGTCTGCATGTACAGGTCTGGGAATTCGCTGAGTAACTGGCCGGCGAGGGTCAGCTGTTCCGGGGTGCTGGTCGGGGCGAAGCGCGGGGTGACCGCGTAGTGCAGGCGACCCTTGCCGTGCCAGCGCTCGATCAGCGCCTTGCTTTCGACGTAGCTGGATTCGGCGGTGTCGGTCAGGTAGTCCGGCGCGTTGCGGTCCATCATCACTTTGCCGGCGATCATCCGCAGGTCCAGCTGTTCGGCGGCTTCAAAGAACGAGTTCACCGACTGCGGATGCACGCTGCCGAACACCAGCGCGGTGGTGGTGCCATTGCGCAGCAGTTCCTTGATGAAAATGTCCGCGACTTGGTCAGCGTGAGCCTTGTCGGCGAACTGGCTTTCGCACGGGAAGGTGTAGGTGTTGAGCCAGTCCAGCAGCTGCTCGCCGTAGGCGCCGACCATGCCGGTTTGCGGCAAGTGAATGTGGGTGTCGATGAAACCCGGGGTGATCAGCGCGTCCTGATAATGGCTGATTTCGATATCGGCCGGCAGGGTCGGCAGCAAGTCGCTGGCGTGACCAAGGGCGCTGATCTGGCCGTTATCGACCACCAGCAAGCCATCTTCGAAATACTCATACGAGGCTTCGATGCCCACTTCGGCGGGGTCGGCGATGCTGTGCAGAATGGCGGCGCGGTAGGCTTTGCGAGTCAGAGGCATTGTTGTTCTCAATTCGTGGCTTTTTAGTTCGAAGCGTGGCTGCGGCGTGAGGCAGGCAGCAGTTTGGCGATCGATGATCCGGCGCTGGCGGTGTGCTGGCCGAAATTGGCGTTATAGGTGGCGATGATTTCGCCGGCGATGGAGATGGCGATTTCCACTGGCAACTTGCCTTTGACTTCGCCGATGCCCATCGGGCAGCGCATGCGTTGCAGCACGGCGCTGTCGAAACCTCGGTCACGCAAGCGGTGTTCGAATTTCACCCGTTTGGTCTTCGAACCGATCAGGCCGAAGTAGGCGAAGTCGTTGCGCTTGAGGATCGCGGCGGTGAGTTCGAGGTCGAGTTGGTGATTGTGGGTCATGACGATGCAGTAGCTGCCGGCGGGCAGGTCATCGATTTCGTCCACCGGTTCTTCGGCGACGATTTTGCGTACGCCGTGGGGGATCTGTTCCGGGAATTCGGCTTCTCGCGAATCGATCCAGCGCACCCGGCAGGGCAGGCTGGCGAGCAGCGGCACCAGCGCCCGGCCGACGTGGCCGGCACCGAATACGGCGATCTGAGCCTGGACCTGGCCCATCGGTTCGAACAGCAACACTGTCACGCCGCCGCAGCACTGACCCAGGCTGGCGCCGAGGCTGAAGCGCTCAAGGTGCGTGTCCTGCTTACCGCTGGCCAGCATCTCACGGCCGATTTGCATGGCCTTGTATTCCAGATGCCCGCCACCGATGGTGTCGAAGGTCTGATTGGCGCTGATGACCATCTTCGAACCGGCATTACGCGGCGTCGAGCCGAGCTCTTCGATGATGGTCACCAACACACAGGGTTCGCCCCGGGTTTGCAGGTCGGCGAGGGCGTCGATCCAGTTGTACATATTCACCTCAACATTTCTGTTGTCTGTTCCGGCCTCTTCGCGAGCAAGCCCGCTCCCACAGGTACGATGCAATCCTTGTGGGAGCGGGCTTGCTCGCGAAGGCCGCGACTCGGTCTTAAAGCGAAGCCAACTCAACTTCGGTTTCAGCCGCCTTCGCCACCTTCAACTGCCGCATCTGCTCACAACCCCACAACACCCGCTCCGGCGTCGCCGGCGCATCGATTTTCGGTTGATGCTTGTAGTCGCCCAGACTGGCCACGGCGTCCTTGATCGCACACCACGCAGCGATGCCGAGCATGAATGGCGGCTCGCCCACTGCCTTGGAGTGGAACACCGTGTCTTCCGGGTTTTTACGGTTTTCCACCAGCTTCACCCGCAGGTCCAGCGGCATGTCCGCCACCGCCGGGATCTTGTAGCTGGCCGGGCCGTTGGTCATCAGTTTGCCCTTGTTGTTCCACACCAGTTCTTCCATGGTCAGCCACCCCATGCCCTGGATGAAACCACCTTCGACCTGGCCGATGTCGATCGCCGGGTTCAGTGAGTCGCCGACGTCATGGAGGATGTCGGTGCGCAGCATTTTGTACTCGCCGGTGAGGGTGTCGATGATCACCTCGCAGCACGCTGCGCCGAAGGCGTAGTAATAGAATGGCCGGCCCCGTGCCTGGCTGCGGTCGTAGAAGATTTTCGGGGTCTTGTAGAACCCGGTGCTCGACAGCGAAACCTGGGCGAAATACGCCTGCTGGACCAGCGCTTCGAAGGTCAGGATGTGATCGCGAACGCGTACATGACCGTTGTGGAATTCCACGTCTTCTTCGCTGACTTTGTATTGCCGCGCGGCAAATTCAACCAAGCGTTTTTTGATGATCTCCGCCGCGTTCTGTGCGGCTTTACCGTTAAGGTCGGCGCCACTGGAAGCGGCGGTCGGCGAAGTGTTTGGCACCTTGTCGGTGTTGGTCGCGGTGATCTGCACGCGGTCCATTTCCACCTGGAACACTTCAGCCACGACCTGCGCGACTTTGGTATTCAAACCCTGACCCATTTCGGTGCCGCCATGGTTCAGGTGGATGCTGCCATCGGTGTAGACGTGGATCAGCGCGCCGGCCTGGTTGAGGAAGCTGGCGGTGAAGGAAATACCGAATTTCACCGGGGTCAACGCCAGGCCTTTTTTCAGGATCGGGCTGTTGGCGTTGTAGCGACGAATCGCTTCGCGGCGTTCGGCGTACTGGCTGCTTTCTTCCAGTTCGGCGGTCATTTCCTCGAGCATGTTGTGCTCGACGGTCTGGTAGTAATGGGTGACGTTGCGCTCGGTCTTGCCGTAGTAGTTGGCCTTGCGCACCGCCAGCGGATCAAGGGCCAGATGGCGGGCGATGGCGTCCATCACTTCTTCAATAGCGACCATGCCTTGCGGGCCACCGAAACCACGGTAAGCGGTGTTCGACGCGGTGTTGGTTTTGCAGCGATGACCGTTGATGGTTGCATCGCCGAGGTAGTACGAGTTGTCGGCGTGGAACATCGCACGGTCGACAATCGACGCCGAGAGGTCCGGCGAACAACCGCAGTTACCGGCCAGTTCCAGGGCAATGCCGTGCAGCCGGCCGGTGCTGTCGAAGCCCACGTCGTATTCGATGTAGAACGGGTGACGCTTGCCGGTCATCAGCATGTCTTCGACGCGCGGCAGGCGCATTTTGGTCGGCTGGCCGGTGAGGTGCGCGATTACTGCGCACAGGCACGCCGGGCTCGCGGCCTGGGTTTCCTTGCCGCCGAAACCACCGCCCATGCGGCGCATGTCGACGACGATTTTGTTCATCGACACATCGAGCACTTCGGCGACGAGCTTCTGCACTTCGGTGGGGTTCTGCGTCGAGCAGTAGACGATCATGCCGCCGTCTTCAGTCGGCATCACCGAAGAGATCTGGGTTTCCAGATAGAAGTGTTCCTGGCCGCCGATGTGCAGCGTGCCCTGGATACGATGTTCGGCGGTGGCCAGGGCGCCGGCCGAATCACCGCGCTGATGGGTGTGGCTGTCGAGCACAAAGTGGCGTTTGCGCAGCGCTTCAACCACGTCCAGTACTGGCTCCAGATCTTCGTATTCGATGATCGCGGCCATCGCGGCTTTACGCGCGGTTTCCAGATCCTTCGCCGCAACAGCGAGCACCGGTTGACCGACGAATTGCACGTCGTCGATGGCCAGCAGCGGATCACCCGGCAGCAACGGGCCGATGTCTTTCAGGCCCGGCACGTCTTCGTGGGTAATGGCGATGCGTACGCCTTCGAAGGCGTAGCAAGGCTGGGTGTCGATGCTGATGATTTTCGCGTGAGCGCGGTCCGACAAGCGTGCATAAACATGCAACTGGTTCGGAAATTCCAGCCGGTCGTCGATGTACTGCGCTTCACCGGACACATGCTTGGCGGCGCTGTCGTGCTTGACGCTGCGGCCGACACCGGTGGTCAGGTCCTTGGCGAACAGTTCAGCCAATTCGGCTTGGGTCTTCTCTACAGCGTGATGATTAGACATAAGCGGTCACCCGAGTCTCGATGTGCGGTGTTTGCAGTTCGATGAAGTATTTACGCAGCAGGTTCTGGGCGCTGAGCAGGCGGTATTCCTTGCTGGCGCGGAAGTCCGAGAGTGGCGTGAAATCTTCGGCCAGTGCGGCGCAGGCACGTTCGACGGTGTCGTTGTTCCAGGTGGCACCGAGCAATACGGCTTCGCAGGCCTTGGCGCGTTTCGGGATTGCGGCCATGCCGCCGAAGGCGACGCGAGCGTCGGCGATCACGCCGTTGTCGATGCGCAGGTTGAACGCGGCGCAGACGGCGGAAATGTCATCGTCCAGACGCTTGGAAACTTTGTAGGCGCGGAACAGTTGTTCGGCGCTGGCACGCGGCACGATGATCTTTTCGATGAACTCGCTTTCCTGACGCGCGGTGACCCGGTAATCGATGAAGTAATCTTCCAGCGCCATCGTGCGGCGGGTTTCGCCTTTGCACAAAACGATCTGCGCACCGAGTGCAATCAACAGGGGCGGGGAGTCACCGATCGGCGAGGCATTGCCGATGTTGCCGCCGAGGGTGCCCTGGTTGCGGATCTGCAGGGAAGCAAAGCGTTGCAGCAATTCGCCGAAGTCCGGGTACTCGGCTTTCAAGGCCTCGTAGCAATCGGAGAGGGCGGTGGCGGCGCCGATTTCCAGGCGATCGTCGAAACGCTCGATGCGCTTCATCTCGGCGACGTTGCCGACGTAGATCATCACCGGCAGGGTGCGGTGGAACTGCGTGACTTCCAGCGCCAGGTCCGTGCCGCCGGCCAGCAGGCGAGCCTGTGGATAAGCGTCATAGAGGTCAGCCAGATCGGCAACGGTCAGCGGCACCAGGCAGCGCTTGTCGCCACTGTTGAGTTCGCCGATATCGGTAGGGGCGATGGCCTTCAGGCGAGCGATGGTGTCGGCTTCACGGGCGTCGAACTGGTCCGTTTGCTTGCCGCAGCAGGATTGTTCGGCGGCAGCCAGAATCGGCCGATAGCCGGTGCAACGGCAGAGGTTGCCGGCCAGCGCTTCGTGAGCTTTATGAGCATCCGGTTGATCGCTGTTCTTTTGCAGCGCGAACAGCGACATGACGAAGCCGGGTGTGCAGAAACCGCATTGCGAGCCGTGGCACTCGACCATGGCTTTCTGCACGCTGTGCAGTTCGCCTTGGTGCTTGAGGTCTTCGACACTGATCAATTGTTTGCCGTGCAGTGACGAAACGAACGTCAGGCACGAGTTGAGGCTGCGATAGCGAATGTGTTCGCGGCCATCGTCATCCGTTTGCAGCTCGCCAACCACCACAGTGCAGGCGCCGCAGTCACCGCTGGCGCAGCCTTCTTTGGTGCCGGGTTTGCCCACATGGTCGCGCAGATAATTGAGCACGGTCAGGTTTGGGTCCAGGGCGTGCTCGCTACGGAGTTCCTGGTTAAGTAAAAACTGGATCACGGAAGGCCTCGCAGACTCATTATTGTTGTTAACCGACTTGAACCGAATTTATCAGGTCTGACTTTGCGGTCAATGATTTTCTGACTTAAAGGTCAGGAAATAGCATTTTGTCGATCAACGACTCGTTCCTTCATTATTGACCCTCTCGGGATAGCCTGCTTTTTGCTGGATTCGTGCCAAAAACCGCTGAGTGGGCACTCCGCCATGACCCTTTATGTGCGCTACACTGCGCCGCTTGTGCAGATCGAAGAGTTTGAAGGGACAACCATGACGTTCAAGGCGCCGGACAGCCTCGCCGAGCAAATTGCTCACCACCTCGCCGAACGCATCATTCGTGGCGAAATGAAGCCCGGGGAGCGCATCCAGGAACAGAAGGTCACGCTGGCCCTCAATGTCAGCCGCGGTTCGGTCCGTGAAGCCTTGCTGATCCTCGAGCGCCGCCACCTGATCGCGATCCTGCCGCGACGTGGCGCCCATGTGACCGAGCTCACGGTCCACAAGGTCCAGAGCCTGTGCACGCTGATGAGCGAGCTTTACATCCTGCTGGGCAATGCCGTGGCCAGTGGCTGGAAAGTCCAGGCCGACATGGCGCCGTTCGTACAAATCCAGCAGCGCCTGACCGCCAGCTACGAGCGCCAGGACATTCGCACCTTTGTCGACGACAGCTTCAGTGTGATGCGCGCCGCGTACCCGTTCGCCAACAACCCGTACTTGCAGGAAACCGTCGAGAATCTGCAGCCGGCCATGAGCCGCGCGTATTTCCTCGCTCTGGAACAGCGCAAGGCCTCGATGAGCGAGTTCCTCGAATTGTTCGAACGCTTGCTCGCCGCCGTGCTGGCCCGTGATTTTCCGCAGATCCGCATTGTGCTGACGGCGTATGCCCAGCGCAGCAGTGATCTGGTGGTTTCTGCCCTGACGGACGCCTGAGCGTGCGGCTAAAGTGCATCAAGCTGGCGGGGTTCAAATCCTTCGTCGACCCGACCACGGTGAACTTCCCCAGTAACATGGCGGCGGTGGTCGGGCCCAATGGTTGCGGCAAGTCGAACATCATCGACGCCGTCCGCTGGGTGATGGGCGAGAGTTCGGCCAAGAACCTGCGCGGCGAGTCGATGACCGACGTCATCTTCAACGGCTCGACCAGCCGTAAACCGGTGAGCCAGGCCAGCATCGAACTGGTGTTCGATAACTCCGACGGCACCCTGCTTGGCGAATACGCGGCCTACGCGGAAATTTCCATTCGCCGCAAAGTGACCCGCGACAGCCAGACCACTTACTACCTCAACGGCACCAAATGCCGCCGCCGCGATATCACGGATATCTTCCTCGGCACCGGCCTGGGCCCGCGCAGCTACTCGATTATCGAGCAGGGGATGATCTCCAAGCTGATCGAGTCAAAGCCTGAAGACCTGCGCAACTTCATTGAAGAAGCGGCGGGCATCTCCAAGTACAAAGAGCGCCGGCGCGAGACTGAAAACCGCATTCGCCGCACCCACGAAAACCTGGCCCGCCTGACCGACCTGCGCGAAGAACTCGAGCGTCAGCTTGAACGCTTGTACCGCCAGGCCGAGGCCGCCAAGAAGTATCAGGAATTCAAGGGCGAGGAGCGTCAGCTCAAGGCCCAACTGTCGGCCCTGCGCTGGCAGGCGTTGAATGAACAGGTCGGTCAGCGCGAAGCGATCATCGGCAATCAGGAAGTCACCTTTGAAGCGCTGGTGGCCGAACAGCGCAACGCCGATGCGGCTATCGAACGCTTGCGGGACGGGCACCACGACCTGTCCGAACGCTTCAATCTGGTGCAGGGGCGCTTCTATTCGGTCGGCGGCGACATCGCCCGGGTCGAGCAGAGCATCCAGCATGGTCAGCAACGCCTACGTCAGCTGCAGGACGATCTGAAAGAAGCCGAGCGTGCGCGTCTGGAAACCGAGTCTCACCTGGGCCACGACCGCACCTTGCTGCTGACGCTGGGCGAAGAGCTGGACATGCTCACCCCCGAACAGGAAGTCACCAGCGCCGCCGCCGAAGAGGCTGCCGCCGCGCTGGAAGAATCCGAAACCACCATGCACGCCTGGCAAGAGCAATGGGACACCTTCAACCTGACGGCCGCCGAACCGCGTCGCCAATCCGAAGTTCAGCAGTCGCGCATCCAGCAGCTGGAAACCAGCATGGAGCGCCTGGCTGATCGTCAGAAGCGTCTCGGCGAAGAGCGCACGTTGCTTTCGGCGGACCCGGAAGACGCGGCGATCATGGAGCTCAGCGAGCAGCTCGCTGAATCCGAAGCGACGCTTGAGGATTTGCAGACCAGTGAACAAGCTCAGGTCGAAAAGCTTGAACAACTGCGTCAGGAATTGCAGCACGCGCTGACGGCGCAGCAACAGGCCCAAGGTGATTTGCAGCGTCTGAACGGTCGCCTCGCCTCCCTTGAAGCCTTGCAGCAAGCCGCACTCGATCCCGGCACCGGCACCGCTGAATGGCTGCGCGAACAACATTTGGCCGACCGTCCGCGACTGGCTGAAGGCCTGAAAGTCGAAGCCGGTTGGGAGCTGGCGGTGGAAACCGTGCTCGGCGCCGATCTGCAAGCGGTGTTGGTAGATGACTTCGGCGATTTCGATCTGGCCGGGTTTGCCCAAGGCGATTTACGTTTACTCAGTCCGGCCACCGATGGTGTGCGCGTGCCCGGCAGCTTGCTCGATAAAGTTGAAGCGCAGATTGATCTGGCGCCATGGCTGGGGCAGGTTAAACCGGTCGACAGCCTCGAACAGGCCTTGGCCCTGCGTAATCAATTGACCGCCGGCCAGAGTCTGATCAGCCGTGATGGTTACTGGGTTGGTCGGCACTTTTTACGCGTACGTCGCGCCAGCGAAGCGGAAAGCGGCGTGCTCGCTCGCGGTCAGGAAATCCAGCGACTGGGCCTCGAACGCGAAGAGCGCGAAGCCACAGTTGAAACCCTGGAAACCCATCTTCAGAATCTCAGGGCGCAGCAGCGTCAGCAGGAAAACGGTCGCGAACATCTGCGCCGTCTGCTGCAAGACGAAGCGCGTCAGCAAGGTGAGTTGAAAGCCCAGTTGTCCGCCGGCAAAGCCAAGGCCGAACAACTGACCCTGCGCCGCACACGCCTGGACGAAGAGCTCACCGAATTGGCTGAGCAACGCGCTCTGGAACACGAGAATATCGGCGAGGCGCGTCTGCAATTGCAGGAAGCCCTCGACAGCATGGCGCTGGACACCGAGCAGCGCGAGCTGCTGCTGGCCCAGCGCGACAGCTTGCGCGAGCGACTTGATCGGGTGCGGCAGGAAGCCCGGCAGCACAAGGATCACGCGCATCAACTGGCGGTGCGTCTGGGTTCGCTCAAGGCGCAACACGACTCCACGCGTCAGGCGCTGGAACGTCTGGAAATGCAATCCGAGCGCCTGACCGAGAAACGCGAACAGCTCAGCCTCAATCTGGAGGAGGGCGAGGCGCCGCTGGAAGAGTTGCGCCTCAAACTCGAAGAGCTGCTCGACAAACGCATGACCGTCGACGAAGAACTCAAGACGGCGCAGATCGCTCTGGAAGACGCTGACCGTGAATTGCGTGATGCGGAAAAACGTCGCAACCAGGCCGAGCAGCAATCGCAGTTGATTCGGGGGCAGATGGAAACCCAGCGCATGGAATGGCAGGCCCTGACCGTGCGCCGCAAGACCTTGGAAGATCAGTTGCTGGAAGACGGCTATGATCTCCACGGCGTACTCGCCACCCTGGTGGCCGACGCCAACGAGAAAGACGCCGAAGAAGAACTCGAACGCATTGCCGCGCGGATTCAGCGTCTGGGTGCGATCAACCTGGCGGCCATTGACGAATACCAGCAACAATCCGAGCGTAAACGTTATCTGGATGCGCAGAACGACGATCTGGTGGAAGCGCTGGATACGCTCGAGAACGTGATTCGCAAGATCGACAAGGAAACCCGAAACCGCTTCAAAGATACCTTTGATCAGATCAATGGCGGTTTACAGGCCCTTTTCCCAAAAGTTTTCGGTGGAGGACGCGCCTATTTGGAACTGACGGGCGAAGATCTACTCGATACAGGGGTAACGATCATGGCGCAGCCGCCAGGAAAGAAGAACAGCACCATCCATTTGCTCTCCGGTGGCGAAAAAGCCCTGACTGCCTTGGCTCTGGTTTTTGCCATCTTCAAGTTGAATCCGGCGCCGTTCTGCATGCTCGATGAGGTTGACGCGCCATTGGATGACGCTAACGTTGGACGCTACGCACGGCTGGTCAAAGAGATGTCGCAGACGGTGCAGTTCATCTATATCACCCACAACAAGATCGCCATGGAAATGGCCGAGCAATTGATGGGGGTGACGATGCACGAGCCGGGTTGTTCGCGTCTGGTGGCAGTGGATGTCGAGGAGGCGATGGCGATGGTGGATGCCTGAGTCGGCGCTTGTAGGAGAGGTATTTTTGAGTTGTAGGACTTATTTACCTCCCTTGACTTGCTGGCCAATCGACATATTCGCGCAAGCCGTTGTGACAGACGGTGTAAAGTTGCCTTTGGTCGTGCTAGTTTAATGTCAATTTTTCGTATACGTGGGCAAAACGCCTGTCAGAACATAGAGTTGGCGCCACGTTTTAAAGCGGTTTACGAGTTGTAAACCTCTTATTTTTCAGCATTTTTTATAGAGGCACGGGATTACATGGAAATCGGTCTGCGCGAGTGGCTGATCGTCATCGGCATTATTGTCATTGCCGGTATTCTTTTTGATGGCTGGCGTCGCATGCGCGGCGGCAAGGGGAAACTGAAATTCCGTCTCGACCGAAGTTTGTCCAATTTACCGGACGAGGACACCAGCGCTGAGCTGTTGGGCCCGCCCCGTGTGCTGGATACGCATAAAGAGCCGCAACTGGACGAGCACGATCTGCCGTCGGTGAGCATGCCTGCTCGTGAGCCGCGTGAGTCGGGTTCCAAGCGCGGCAAGCGTGGCCATGGCGAGCCTTCGCAAGGCGACATGAACCTGAGTCTGGATCTGGACGGCGGCCCGAGCTTCAGCAGCCGGGACGACGATTTCCCGGACGACACCAAGGCTTCGAGTTCGGCCAGCGACAAAGAACAACCGCAAGCCGAAGAAGTGCTGGTGATCAGCGTGATCTGCCGCGATGCCGCCGGCTTCAAAGGCCCGGCGCTGTTGCAGAACATTCTGGAAAGCGGTCTGCGTTTTGGCGAGATGGACATCTTCCACCGCCACGAAAGCATGGCCGGCAATGGCGAAGTCCTGTTCTCGATGGCCAATGCGGTCAAGCCGGGCGTCTTCGATCTGGACGACATCGACCACTTCAGCACACCGGCAGTGAGCTTCTTCCTCGGTCTGCCAGGCCCGCGTCATCCGAAGCAAGCCTTCGACGTGATGGTGGCTGCGGCGCGCAAACTGTCCCAGGAGTTGAACGGCGAACTGAAAGACGATCAGCGCAGCGTACTGACTGCCCAGACGATTGAGCATTACCGTCAGCGCATCGTTGAATTCGAACGTCGCGCCCTGACCCAGAAACGCTAAGGTCAAAACATCGCAAGCTGTGCCAGCTCCTACAGGATCACCAAACCCTGTAGGAGCCGAGCTTGCTCGCGATGACGATCTCAAGGACGCCATCGCCGGCAAGCCGTGCTCCTACAATGAGTTTGTGCCGCACTAACAGATTGAGCAGCCTCGGCTGCTCTTTTGCTTTATGAGAGAACACCCATGACCGCCGCCAAAAACCGCATTCTAGAGCTGCGCGCTGAACTCGATCAGCACAACTATCGCTACCACGTGCTGGACGAGCCGAGCATTCCGGATGCCGAATACGATCGGTTGTTCCACGAACTCAAGGCCCTCGAAGCGGCCCATCCCGAACTGATCACCAGCGACTCGCCAACCCAGCGCGTCGGCAGTGCGGCGCTGTCGGCGTTCACACAGGTGCGTCACGAAGTGCCGATGCTCAGCCTCGGCAACGCCTTCGAAGAAACCGACATGCGCGAGTTCGATCGCCGGGTAACCGAAGGTCTCGACCTGCCGGTTGGCGACTTGTTCGGCAGCGGCGCGGCGGTGGAATACAGTTGTGAACCCAAACTCGATGGCCTGGCGGTCAGCTTGTTGTATCTGGACGGCGTGCTGGTGCGCGGCGCGACTCGCGGCGACGGCACCACTGGCGAAGACATCAGCGTCAACGTCCGTACCGTGCGCAACATTCCGCTCAAGTTGCACGGTACGGGCTGGCCAGCGACCCTGGAAGTACGCGGCGAAGTGTTCATGTCCAAGGCCGGTTTCGAACGCCTCAACGCCACGCAGCTGGAAGTCGGCGGCAAGACCTTCGCCAACCCGCGCAACGCGGCGGCGGGCAGTTTGCGCCAGCTCGATTCGAAGATCACCGCCAACCGTCCGTTGGAATTTTGCTGCTACGGCATCGGCCAGATTTCGGCCGATATTGCTGATACGCACATCGGCAATCTCAAGCAGCTCAAGGCTTGGGGCATGCCGATCAGTCATGAGTTGAAACTGGCTCACGGCATTGCTGAATGCCTGGATTACTACCGCGACATCGGTGAGCGCCGAAATTCGCTGCCCTACGAAATCGACGGCGTGGTGTTCAAGGTCAACAGCATTGCCTCTCAGCGTGAGCTGGGCTTTCGTGCTCGTGAACCGCGCTGGGCGATCGCGCACAAATTCCCGGCGATGGAAGAACTCACTGAATTGCTCGATGTGGAATTCCAGGTCGGTCGTACCGGTGCAGTGACGCCGGTGGCGCGCTTGAAACCGGTCAAGGTCGCCGGTGTGACTGTGGCCAACGCGACATTGCACAACATGGACGAAGTGGCGCGTCTGGGCCTGATGATTGGCGATACGGTAATCATTCGCCGCGCTGGCGATGTCATTCCGCAGGTGGTGCAAGTGGTCATCGAGCGCCGTCCGGACAACGCTCGGCCGGTACAGATTCCCGAGAAATGCCCGGTCTGCGGCTCGCATGTCGAGCGCACGCAACTGGTCAAACGCAGTAAAGGTCGTGAGACCGTCAGCGAAGGCGCGGTGTACCGCTGCGTCGGTCGTCTGGCCTGCGGTGCGCAACTCAAGCAGGCCATCATTCACTTCGTCTCCCGTCGCGCCATGGACATCGAAGGCCTGGGCGAGAAGAGCGTCGAGCAACTGGTGGACGAAGGGCTGGTGAATTCGCCGGCTGATTTGTACGCGCTGACGTTCGAACAGATTGTCGATCTGGAAGGCTTTGCCGAGTTGTCGAGCAAGAACTTGCTCAGCGCCATCGAAGACAGCAAGCAACCGAGCCTGGCGCGCTTCATCTACGCTCTCGGGATTCCCGATGTCGGCGAAGAGACGGCCAAGGTGCTGGCGCGTTCTCTCGGCTCGCTGGAGCGGGTTCAGCAAGCCTTGCCGCAAGTGCTCACGTACTTGCCGGACGTGGGCCTGGAAGTGGCTCATGAGATTCACAGCTTCTTCGAAGATGCGCATAACCAGCAGGTGATCAAGGATCTGCTCAAGCACGGCATGCAAATTCAGGATCAGGGTGAACTGGGCGCCGAGTTTGCCGCCAGCACTACGCTGGGTGGTTTCCTCGACAAGCTGCACATCCCTTCGGTCGGGCCGGGTGGGGCGCAGAAGCTGGCGGACAAGTTTGGTTCGCTTGAAGGTGTTTTCAGCGCCGACTGGCTGGATATGCGCCAGGCGCTGCCGGAAAAACAGGCCACTTCGGTTCGGGAGTTCTTTGCGGTTGCGCAAAATCGCCAGATTGCCGAAGCCGCCGAGAAACAGCTGCGCGATTTCGGCATGCACTGGCAGAGCGAGAAGAAAGTCGTTGAAGGCTTGCCGCTGGCCGGGCAGACCTGGGTGCTGACCGGTTCGCTGGAGTTGATGAGCCGCGACATCGCCAAGGACAAACTTGAAAGCCTCGGTGCCAAGGTGGCGGGCTCGGTGTCGGCCAAGACTCATTGCGTGGTGGCCGGGCCGGGTGCAGGTTCCAAGTTGACGAAGGCTAATGAGCTGGGATTGAAGGTTCTGGATGAAGAGGCGTTTGTCGAGTTCCTGAAGAAGAACGGCATCCCGGTCTGACACTGAACCTGTGGTGAGGGGATTTATCCCCGTTCGGCGACGCAGTCGTCGCAAACTCGGCGCACGCGGTATACCTGATTAATCCGGGGTCGCCTGATCTGGGGTTGCTTCGCAACCCAACGGGGATAAATCCCCTCGCCACAAAAGCAATGCACACAGGAGTGTTGATCGCGGGAACGATCAAGGCGCGGGAATGATCTAGTCTTGGCAAGCCTCAGGGAGAGATCGTCATGTACCGCTTCTTCGAACAGCTCAGTGCGCGCATCGCCACGCCCTTCATCGGCGAAAGCTCGCGCAACAGCAAGGTCTGGCAGTGCCGTTGCGGGCAGTCGCTGTTTTTTCGCAACAGCCAGTGCCTGGCGTGTTCCGCGGCGTTGGGTTATCAGCCGGAGCAGAGCCGCCTGTCGTCGCTGCAGCCCGGCGTGCAGGCTGATACCTGGTTGCTCGACGCCGATCCCGAAGCGGGTGTCTTTCGCCGCTGCGCCAACCTCGATTCCCCGGCCGCGTGCAATTGGCTGTTGCCCGCCAATGACCACGATGCGTTATGCATCGCCTGTAGCCTGAACCACACCATCCCCGACCTGTCGATTGCCGAAAACCACGAACGCTGGCGCAAGGTCGAAACAGCCAAGCGGCGACTGGTCGCACAGTTGGTCAGCCTGGGTTTGCAGGTGATTCCAAAAACCGTGAATGAAGCGACGGGGCTGGCTTTCGATTTCATTGGTGTCGACCTTGAAGGCAAGCCACCAACTACTGGTCACGCCAACGGTTTGATCACCCTCGATATCAAGGAAGCCGACGACGCTCATCGCGAGCAGATTCGGGTGCAGATGCACGAACCTTATCGCACATTGCTCGGGCATTTTCGGCATGAGGTCGGGCATTACTACTGGGATCGGTTGGTCGCCAACAGCCAATGGCTGGAGCCGTTCCGCGGCCTGTTCGGCGACGAACGCGCCAGCTACTCCGACGCTCTCGAACGGCATTACGAGCAAGGCGCACCGCTTGACTGGCAGCAACATTACGTCAGCGCCTACGCGACCATGCACCCGTGGGAGGATTGGGCCGAAACCTGGGCTCACTACTTGCACATGATGGATGCAGTGGATACGGCGTTGGGGTTCGGAATGAGTGCCCGGGAGATGGACTTCGACTATCAGCCGTTTCCCCCAAGCACCCTCTACGATCCACAGCATCCCGGCGGCGAGGCGTTCCTGTCGTTCGTCAATGCGTGGATCGAACTGGCCGGCATGCTGAATGAGTTGTCGCGCAGCATGGGGCAGCCGGATTTCTATCCGTTCGTCCTGCCGCCGGCAGTAATCGCCAAGCTGCACTTCATCCACCTGGTGATCCAGCAAGAGGGCGGCCGGGCGGATGAGGTGTTGCAGGACTTGTAGCAACTGCTATGGACAGTGGTATTTCGCTCCCTGTGCATGTCCTTGACCTGATTCATATTTTTAATCTGGATCGAACGGTTGTAACTTCGTCTCAGATAGGTACAATGGCGCCGTTCGCCGTCAGGTGAACGTCGTTATGGTGATCCCATCGGTCCCCCCGCAACGATTACCCGTGAACCTGGTCAGATCCGGAAGGAAGCAGCCACAGCGGGAACATTGTGTGCCGGGGTGTGGCTGGTGGGGTTGCCTCCATAACGCACCGCGAGTCCTCTCTCTCGTTATCTGTCTAAAAAATTACATACGTGTTGCTCTGCCAGGGATCTTGTCCAGGTGGTGTTTTTTCGTTTCCGGTTTTCAGGGCGAACACATAAAAGGAGGCCGAGCTGTCGAATGCGACAGCTCGGCCTCCTTTTTTATTTCTGGCTCTAAGGCTTGGACAAGGCCTGGTCAACCGCTGCAATTAGCTTTCCCAGATCCTTCGGGGTGGCTTTATGTATGACACCGAACAGATACGCCCGCTGTTCATCTTCATCGCCTAAATCTGCGAAAAAGGCTTTCAGCTTTACACCCAACACATCGGCAAACAGGAACAAGGCTTCCACGCTGGGGGTGTAGGTGCCGGTTTCGAAGCGGCTGATGGTTTTGGGGTCAAAACCGGTTTTTTCACCGAGTTCAGCCTGAGTAAGCCCAGCGACCTTGCGGTAGCGCCGAATGGCCGCACCCAAACTTGAAATTTGCATCGCTTAATTCCCATTTAGAATCAAGAACTTAACGATAGATTTTTGCATTAGACAACTGCATGATCCATCACCTTGCTTTGCAAAATGTGATGCGTTTCGTAGAATCGCCGCTCAAAATGGGTATTTGCGGCCTTTAAGGTTAGTTGATCTCAGCTGTCAGGAGGCCATCAACCGCTGTTCATGGAGTGATAACGTGTTGCTGCGCATTACCTATAAAAACATCTCTTCCGGGCATCCTGCACTGGTCGAGCGGTATCACCGCTAGCCACAGCGAGCCTGACTCATGGATGAGAAATACCGCAGGGCCGTGGATGCCGCCGCGATTTTTTCCGAGACTGATCTGAGCGGCCGGATCACCCACGTCAACGATCAGTTCTGTACCGTGTCCGGCTATAGCCGCGAAGAACTGCTCGGGCAGAACCATCGTCTCCTCAACTCGGGTCTGCACTCCACCGATTTCTTCGCGGCTATGTGGCGCACCATCGCCTTGGGCAAGGTCTGGAAAGGCGAGATTTGCAATCGCGCCAAGGACGGCAGCCTGTATTGGGTCGACAGCACCATGGTGCCGGTGCTCGATGACGCTACCGGGCGGGTTGATCGTTACCTTTCGATTCGTTTCGACATCAGCGAAAAACACCAATTGCTGCATTCACTGCAATGGCGGGTGGGGCATGACGTGCTGACCGGGCTACCAAATCGCGCGTTCCTCTCGGATTTGCTGGATCAGGCGCTGGAGTTCTCCCGTCACGAAAACATCCCGCTGGCGGTGTGCATGCTCGATCTTGACGGCTTCAAAGCGGTCAATGATGGCTACGGGCATGCCAGTGGCGATCAGCTATTGGTCGAGGTGGCCAAGCGTTTGCGCACCATTGTTCGCGGCGAAGATGTGGTGGCGCGGCTGGCCGGTGACGAGTTTGTGCTGGTGTTGCGATACGTGCGGGATCTGCCGGAACTGCGTGCGGCGTTGAACCGGGTGCTCGGCGCTATTTCGGCGCCGTACTCGCTGCATGGCAAGGGCGTCAATGTGTTTGCCA
Organism: Pseudomonas sp. 478; assembly: GCF_003254125.1. Lineage (NCBI taxonomy): Bacteria > Pseudomonadati > Pseudomonadota > Gammaproteobacteria > Pseudomonadales > Pseudomonadaceae > Pseudomonas > Pseudomonas sp. 478. The sequence goes on along the minus strand of NZ_QKZG01000007.1, from coordinate 169,679 downwards.
GTATCGGCGTCACCCTGTTCCCCCTCGACAATGAAGATGCCGAAACCCTGCTGCGTCATGCCGATCAGGCCATGTACGTGGCGAAACAACGCGGTCGCAATCGCTTTCATGTGTTCGACGTGTCCCGGGATCAGGAGGTCAAGGCCACTCACCAGACGGTCGAACGAGTGCGCCAGGCGCTGGCTGCCGGTGAATTGCGTGTGCATTTCCAGCCCAAGGTGAACATGCGTCGCGGGGAGGTTGTCGGCTTCGAGGCGTTGTTGCGTTGGGAGCATCCGCAACACGGCATGATGCCGGCCCGGGAGTTTTTTCCGCTGGTGGAAGAAACGGACCTGATCATCGATATCGGTGAGTGGGTAATGGATCAGGTCCTGTCGCAGTTGCACCATTGGCAGCAAGCGGGGCTGGGCTGGCCAGTCAGCATTAATATTGCGGCACGACATTTCCAGCGCGCGGATTTTGTCGGCCGGCTCAAACACGTGCTCGCCCGGCATGCCCAGGTGGCTCCGCAGATGCTCGATCTGGAAATCGTCGAGTCGGTGGCGATTGAGAATATTCGGCACGTCAGCGCCTGTTTACAGGCCTGTCAGGCGCTGGGGGTGCAGTTTTCACTGGGGGGCTTTGGCACCGGTTATTCGTCCCTGAGCAACCTCAAGCGATTGCAAACCCAAACCATCAAGATCGACAAGTCGTTCGTGCGCGACATCATTAATGATCGTGATGATCTGGCCCTGACCATGGCGGTCATTGGCTTGGCTCGGGCCTTTGGCCGGCAGGTGATCGCCGAAGGGCTGGAAAGTATCGAGCACGGTGAATTGCTGCTGAGCCTGGGCTGCGAAGTTGCTCAAGGCTGTTTCATTGCCCGGCCGATGCCGTCCGCAGAAGTACCGGGTTGGGTTGCGGGATTTGTCGCGCCAGTGCAATGGCAGGCGCTGGATCAAGCAGGCTGAAGTTTGTGATCAACACCGGCCCCATGTGGGAGCGAGCCTGCTCGCGATAGCGGTCTGACATTCAACATTGATGGGGACTGACATACCGCTATCGCGAGCAGGCTCGCTCCCACATGGGGCCGGTGTTGATCAGAGGAATCGCTTAGGGTGTGCTTGGCTCGGAACCTATATAGAGCCGAATGATGTCGTCGATTTCCCCAGACATTTTCATTCGCACCAAGGTGCGCAAAATGCGCTGCACGGGCACCTTGGGATCATTGCGCACATAACAACCGACACTCTGTTCCTGCAAAACCGCCACGCCTTGCAGTTGTTGGCCAGGCAGCAGGCGCTGATTGAACCAATCCAGCGTCCATTGATTGCTTACGGCGTAGTGATAGCGTCCGGCCAGCAGTTTTTCCAGCACCTGCTCCTGATTGCGCGCGTCTTCGCGATGCAGTCGGTCGGCGTCAAACAGCGGTTGCAGGGGCGGGTAGCTGTAGCCGAGTACCGTGCCGATGGGTTGTCGCGACAAGTCCGCAAGTATCACTGAGGTCAGCGGATCTGGCCGGCTGATCAGCATGTCGCGCTGAAACCACAGTGGAATGCTCCAGATGTAGTCCCCGGACTGATTCGGCTGCCAGGACTGCGCCGCATAGCAGCGGATATCGACCTCGCCATGTTCCATGGCGTTTTGCACCCGTGTGCGAGGCAGCACGTGAAATTCGGCCGGCACACCGACCTGGGTCGCGAGGCTGACCATCACGTCGTGCAGGATGCCTTGGGTGGGGTGGCCGCGGTCCAGTTGCACCATCGGCATCGCCCAACTGTCGGGCACCACGAAGCGCAATGGCGGCTCGGCGCCAGCGACATTCAGGCTGATCAACAGCAGTGCCCCCAAGGCCAGCCGCATAAACGCTCCGGTGCTGATAAAACCCGAGCCGATAAAAGCCCCCAAAGACCATCTTAGCCAGATTAGACGAGCGCACCGGATGCAATTTTGGTCTTGCTCCGATAGCATTAGCTGCTTCTGTTCCTTCGTTGCGACGGTTTTCGATGAGTTATCAGGTTCTTGCACGTAAATGGCGTCCGCGCTCGTTCCGCGAAATGGTCGGCCAGACCCATGTGCTCAAGGCTCTGATCAATGCCTTGGACAGCCAGCGGCTGCACCACGCCTATCTGTTTACCGGTACCCGCGGGGTCGGCAAGACCACCATCGCGCGGATCATCGCCAAGTGCCTGAACTGTGAAACAGGTATCACTTCAACGCCTTGCGGCGAGTGCTCGGTATGCCGCGAGATCGATGAAGGTCGTTTTGTCGACCTGATCGAGATCGACGCCGCGAGCCGTACCAAGGTCGAAGACACCCGCGAACTGCTCGACAACGTGCAGTACGCGCCGAGCCGTGGGCGCTTCAAGGTCTACCTGATCGACGAAGTGCACATGCTCTCCAGCCATTCCTTCAATGCGCTGTTGAAAACCCTTGAAGAGCCGCCGCCCTACGTCAAGTTCATCCTGGCGACCACCGATCCGCAGAAACTTCCTGCAACGATTCTTTCGCGGTGCCTGCAGTTCTCTCTGAAGAACATGACGCCGGAGCGTGTGGTCGAGCATTTGACCCACGTGCTGGGTGTCGAGAACGTGCCGTTCGAAGACGACGCACTGTGGCTACTGGGCCGTGCTGCCGACGGTTCGATGCGCGACGCCATGAGCCTGACCGACCAGGCGATTGCCTTCGGTGAAGGCAAAGTCATGGCTGCCGACGTGCGGGCGATGCTCGGCACGCTCGATCACGGTCAGGTCTACGACGTGCTGCATGCGCTGATCGAAGGCGACGCCAAGGCCTTGCTCGAAGCCGTCCGTCATTTGGCTGAACAAGGCCCGGACTGGAACGGTGTGCTCTCGGAAATTCTCAACGTGCTGCACCGTGTCGCCATCGCCCAGGCCCTGCCTGAAGGCGTCGACAACGGTCATGGCGACCGTGACCGGGTGCTGGCACTGGCCCAGGCCTTACCGGCCGAAGACGTGCAGTTCTATTACCAGATGGGCCTGATCGGTCGCCGCGACTTGCCGCTGGCGCCAGACCCGCGCGGTGGTTTCGAAATGGTCCTGCTGCGAATGCTCGCGTTCCGCCCGGCAGACACCACGGACGCGCCGAGGCAACCGCTAAAGACAGTGGGGATCAGCCAGGCCACAGTTGATTCCGCAAATTCAGTGGCTGCCGCGCCCGTTGTTGCGCCAGTAGTCGCTGCGGCAGTTGCACCCGTTGCGCCTGTGCCGGTTGCGACGGTGGTTGCTCCAGTGCAAGCGCCCGAGCCTGAGCCGGTCGCGCCCGTCGTTGCGCCTGAGCCTGTCGTTGAAGCAGCAGCGGTCGAAGTCGTTGTCGATCTGCCCTGGAACGATCCGATAGAACCCGAAGTCGTTCAGCAACCTGCTGTCGAACCGGTGCTGGAAACTGCCAGCGAGCAACCCGAATTGGCGCCGATGCCTATGCCAACGCCAGACAGCGTGGTCCCTGATGCGCCGGAGTGGGCCGCTGCGCCGATTCCGGAGCCGTCGGTAGCCGACGTCGATGCCGCGACGCCGGGCATGGACCTGGACGACGAGCCGCCGCTGGACGAGGACTACATCGAGCCAGATATCGAATCGGCCTACAGCTACCTCGACGAACTGGCCAGCGAGCACACCGCCGAGCCAGCACCGGAAGCCGAACCTGAACCGGCCGCCATGCCGGCCACCGGTTTGGCGGCGCAATGGCTGGAGTTGTTCCCGAAACTGCCGATCTCCGGCATGACCGGCAGCATCGCCGCCAACTGCACGCTGATCGCCGTCGAGGGTGACAATTGGCTGATGCACCTGGACCCGGCCCACAGCGCGTTGTTCAACGCGACTCAACAGCGTCGGCTGAACGATGCGTTGAACCAGTTTCACGGGCGGACGCTGACCCTGCGCATGGAGCTGATCAAGCCCGAGCAGGAAACCCCGGCCCAGGCTGCATCCCGCCGCCGTGCGAACCGTCAGCGCGAGGCCGAAGAGTCGATCCACGGTGATCCGTTCATCCAGCAAATGATGCAGCAGTTCGGTGCGGTGGTCCGTAACGATACTATTGAACCTGTCGAGACCCTGGTCACTCAGGGCTAATAACTGAAGGTGTTCGGCCGAAAGGGCCGGGCGCTGTATTTATCCAAGTACTTTTGAGGTGATTCCCATGATGAAAGGTGGCATGGCCGGCCTGATGAAGCAGGCACAGCAGATGCAGGAAAAAATGGCCAAGATGCAGGAAGAACTGGCCAACGCCGAAGTCACCGGTAAAGCCGGTGGCGATATGGTCACCGTGGTGATGACCGGTCGTCACGACGTCAAGCGCGTGACCATCGATCCAAGCCTGGTCGAAGGCTTGAGCGAAGACGACAAAGAGATGCTGGAGGCCGTGTTCGCCGCCGCCGTCAACGATGCCGTGCGCAAGATCGAAGCCAACAGCCAGGACAAAATGTCCGGCATGACCGCTGGCATGCAACTGCCACCGGGTATGAAACTGCCATTCTGATTCGCCAAAGCGCTTCGGATGGGCTACAAAAAAATGCCAGGCATCGCGCCTGGCATTTTTGTTTCTGGCACACACTGATCGTTCCCATGCTCTGCGTGGGAATGCCTCAATGGACGCTCTGCGTCCGCTTTGGGACGCGGAGCGTCCCGGGCTGCATTCCCACGCAGAGCGTGGGAACGATCTGACCAGAAACATCGAACGCGCTATCGCCATTAAGGTCTGCTCCCTATACCGCCAAATTCATCGATCAAAGGAGACGCTCACATGCCACAAGCATTGACCCTCAACCAACGTATCGTCCTGGCGTCCCGCCCGGCAGGCGCGCCGACGCCGGAGAATTTTCGCCTGGAGCGCGTTGCACTGCCGGACCTGGCCGACGGTCAGGTGCTGCTCAAGACCCTTTACCTGTCACTCGATCCCTACATGCGCGGACGCATGAGCGACGCGCCGTCCTACGCCGCACCGGTTGAGATCGGTGAGGTGATGACCGGTGGCGCTGTCAGCCGGGTCGAGCGCTCGCTGAATCCGAAGTTTCAGGAAGGTGATCTGGTGGTCGGTTCTACCGGTTGGCAGAGCCACAGCCTCAGCGATGGTCGCGACATTATTCCGGTACCGTCCGGGCTGCCGAGCCCGTCAATGGCGCTGGGCGTGTTGGGCATGCCCGGCATGACCGCGTATATGGGCCTGATGGACATCGGCCAGCCCAAGGCCGGCGAAACCCTGGTGGTGGCGGCTGCATCCGGCGCGGTGGGGTCGGTGGTCGGTCAGGTAGCGAAGATCAAGGGCTTGCGCGTGGTCGGCGTGGCCGGTGGCGTGGACAAGTGCCGTTATGTGGTCGATGAGTTGGGTTTTGATGCCTGCATCGACCACAAGAGCCCGAATTTCGCCGATGAATTGGCCAAGGCGTGCTCCGAGGGCATCGACATCTATTACGAAAACGTCGGCGGCAAGGTGTTCGATGCCGTGCTGCCGCTGCTCAATCCCAAGGCGCGAATTCCACTCTGCGGTCTGATCGCGTCCTACAACGCTCGCGAAGCTCCCGCCGGCCCGGATCGACTGCCGCAATTGCAGCGCACGCTGCTGACCAAGCGCGTGCGAATCCAGGGTTTCATCGTGTTCGACGACTACGGTGATCGTCAGCCGGAATTCGTCAGCGCCATGGCGCCGTGGGTGCGCGACGGCAAGGTGAAGTTCCGCGAAGACGTGGTCGATGGCCTGGAGCAGGCACCTGAAGCGTTCATCGGTCTGCTGGAAGGGCGCAACTTCGGCAAACTGGTCGTGCGGGTCGCCCAGGACTGAGTAATTGACGCTAAACAGAGGCGCGGGTATAAACCGCGTCTCGTTGTTTTGTCGGACTTTTCCCCATGAGCTTCAGCCCTTTGATTCGCCAACTGATCGACGCCCTGCGAATTTTGCCAGGTGTGGGTCAGAAAACTGCCCAACGCATGGCGTTGCAGCTGCTCGAGCGTGATCGCAGCGGCGGCTCACGATTGGCCTCGGCACTGAGCCAGGCCATGGAAGGGGTGGGTCACTGCCGGTTGTGCCGCACGCTGACCGAAGACGACCTCTGCCCGCAATGCGCCGATACCCGTCGCGACGACACCTTGCTCTGCGTGGTGGAAGGGCCGATGGACGTCTACGCGGTGGAGCAGACCGGCTTCCGTGGTCGCTACTTTGTGCTCAAGGGCCATCTGTCGCCACTCGACGGACTCGGGCCTGAGGCCATCGGTATTCCGCAACTGCTGGCGCGGATCGAAGAGGCGGGCACGTTCACTGAAGTCATTCTGGCGACCAACCCGACCGTGGAGGGTGAGGCGACAGCGCATTACATTGCCCAGTTGCTCAACAACAAAGGCCTGATCGCCTCGCGCATTGCCCACGGTGTGCCATTGGGTGGCGAGCTGGAATTGGTGGATGGCGGGACGTTGGCGCATTCGTTTGCCGGGCGTAAGCCGATCGTTTTGTAGTGTCTGAATTGACGCCATCGCGAGCAGGCTCGCTTCCACATTGGATTTGTGGTGTTCACAAAACCCCTGTGGGAGCGGGCTTGCTCGCGAAGGGCGCGCTTCGGTCTCCCTGATTCACACAATCCTGTTGAAAACCAAGCAAGCGCTCGGTTAACTTCGCTGAACCTTCAGTGGAGCTCGCCGATGCCTGCCTTTCAGGAATACTTCGACCCCAGCCACCAAATGGTCCGCGACAGCGTCAGACGTTTCGTCGAACGCGAGATCTTGCCGGACATCGACCAGTGGGAAGAAGCCGAAAGCTTTCCCCGCGAGCTCTACCTCAAGGCCGGTGCGGCGGGGATTCTGGGGATCGGTTACCCCGAAGCCCTGGGTGGCAGCCATGAAGGTGATCTGTTCGCCAAGGTCGCCGCCAGCGAAGAACTGATGCGCTGCGGCTCCGGCGGTTTGGTGGCGGGGCTCGGCTCGCTGGACATCAGCCTGCCGCCGATCCTCAAGTGGGCCAGGCCCGAAGTCCGCAATCGCGTTGTGCCTCAGGTACTCGCCGGCGAGAAAATCAGCGCCCTGGCCGTGACCGAGCCCAGTGGTGGCTCCGACGTTGCCAACCTGCAAACCCGCGCCGTGCGTGACGGCGAGTTCTACCGGGTCAGCGGCAGCAAAACCTTTATCACCAGCGGCGTCCGCGCGGATTTCTACACTGTCGCGGTGCGCACCGGTGCGCCGGGTTTTGCTGGTATCAGCTTGCTTTTGATCGAGAAGGGCACGCCCGGTTTCACCGTTGGCCGTCAGTTGAAGAAAATGGGTTGGTGGGCGTCGGACACGGCCGAACTGTTCTTCGACGATTGCCGGGTGCCGGCAGGAAATCTGATCGGTGCCGAAAACATGGGCTTCGCCTGCATCATGGGCAACTTCCAGAGCGAACGCCTGGCGCTGGCGCTAATGGCCAACATGACCGCACAACTGGCGCTGGAAGAAAGCCTGAAATGGGCTCACCAGCGTGAAGCCTTCGGTAAACCCATCGGCAAGTTTCAGGTGCTCAAGCATCGCCTTGCCGAAATGGCCACGGCGCTGGAGGTGTCACGGGAATTCACTTACCGCCAGGCGGAGAAAATGGCGGCGGGGCAGAGTGTGATCAAGGAGATTTCCATGGCCAAGAATTTTGCGACTGACACGGCTGACCGGATTACTACGGATGCGGTGCAGATTTTGGGTGGTCTCGGTTATATGCGCGAGAGCCTGGTGGAGCGGCTGTATCGCGATAACCGGATTTTGTCGATCGGCGGGGGGACGCGGGAAGTGATGAACGAGATCATCAGTAAGCAGATGGGACTTTGAGTTTTTGCGGTGTTGCGGCTGACGCCTTCGCGAGCAAGCCCGCTCCCACATAGGATCTCCTGCGTACACAAATCTTGTGTCTGACAGTGAGCCAATGTGGGAGCGGGCTTGCTTGCGAAGGCGTCAGTCCAGGCGCTGCTTTATTTATCGCTCAACGCAAACTGCGTCAGGCAAAACGTCGGAATCCCCATATCTTCCAAACGCTGCGACCCACCCAGCTCCGGCAAATCAATGATCGCCGCCGCTTCATGAACCCGCGCGCCCATGCGTCGAACCAGGTTCGCCGCGGCAATCAGCGTTCCGCCCGTGGCGATCAGGTCATCGAACATCACCACCGAATCACCCTCGCACAGGCTGTCGGCGTGGACTTCGAGGAAGGCTTCGCCGTATTCGGTCGCATAACCCTCGGCCAGCACGTCGGCCGGCAGTTTGCCTTGCTTGCGGAACAGCACCAGCGGCTTGTTCAACTGATAGGCCAGGATCGAACCGATCAGAAAACCACGGGCGTCCATCGCGCCGATGTGGGTGAAGTCGGCCTCGACATAACGATGGGCGAAACTGTCCATCACCAGGCGCAGGGCCGTGGGCGACTGGAACAGCGGGGTAATGTCGCGAAAGATCACGCCCGGCTTGGGAAAGTCGATCACAGGGCGGATCAGGGATTTGATGTCGAAGGAGTCGAAGACCATCGTCGAGGTGTCCTGGCAGGCTGCAAACGACGCAGTATAACGGCGGCTGAACCGTTTCGCTCAGCCGCCATCGCCGAAATCAGCCGTCCAGCGAGCCGCCGGCCAGGGCGCAGAGCTGGATCGGGTCGAGGATGTGGATTTCCTTGCCTTCAGCCGCAATCAGTTCGTTTTGCTGGAAGCGCGTGAACACCCGGGACACGGTTTCCACCGCCAGGCCCAGGTAATTGCCGATTTCGTTGCGCGACATGCTCAGGCGGAACTGGTTGGCCGAGAAACCCCGGGCGCGGAAACGGGCCGACAGGTTGACCAGGAACGTGGCGATGCGCTCGTCGGCGGTTTTCTTCGACAGCAGCAACATCATTTGCTGATCGTCGCGAATCTCGCGACTCATCACACGCATCAACTGACGGCGCAGTTGCGGCAGTTGCAGCGCCAGTTCGTCGAGGCGTTCGAAAGGGATTTCACACACCGACGTGGTTTCCATGGCTTGCGCCGAGACCGGGTGTTTTTCGGTGTCCATGCCCGACAGGCCGACCAGTTCGCTGGGCAGGTGGAAGCCGGTGAGTTGTTCTTCGCCGCCATCGCTCAGGCTGAAGGTCTTCAGGGCGCCAGAGCGTACTGCATAAACGGAATCGAAGGTGTCGCCCTGGCGGAACAGGAATTCGCCCTTTTTCAGCGGGCGACCACGTTTAACGATTTCGTCCAGCGCTTCCATGTCTTCCAGATTCAAGGAAAGTGGCAAACAGAGAGGGGCCAGGCTGCAATCCTTGCAATGGGCCTGACTATGAGCGCGCAGCTTTACTGGCTCGGACATTTCTTCAATCCTTGTGGGAAAAAACACACATAAGCCGTAAGGGTAACCCACGGGAGGACATTCAGGCACGCGGCGATTTTGTCGCAGGGTCGTAAAGTCAGCGTTTCGCTGACCGGCCAGTGAGGTGATGGCTAGATCACCCGTGAAAACCGCTGGCGATTGTGCTGTTCCAGGTACGCGTCGAACACCATGCACACCGAGCGCACCAGCAATCGTCCGGCGGGCAATACGGTGATCCGTTGGTTATCCAGTTCGATCAGACCGTCATCGGCCATTCCCTGCAACTGTGGCCAGAGTTCGCCGAAGTAACCCTGAAAGTCGATGTTGAAGGCGTGTTCGATCGCGGCAAACTCCAGGCTGAACGTGCAGATCAGTTGCTGGATGACCGCACGTCGCAGGCGGTCATCGGCGTTGCACAGCAGGCCCCGGCTGGTGGCCAGCTGCGAGCTGGCCAGCGTGTTCTGGTACTGATTCAGGTCGCTGTTGTTCTGGCAATACAGGTCGCCGATCTGGCTGATGGCTGACACGCCCAGGCCAATCAGGTCGCAATGACCGTGGGTGGTGTAGCCCTGGAAGTTGCGTTGCAGGGTCGATTCTTCCTGGGCAATCGCCAGTTCATCGTCGGGCAGCGCGAAGTGGTCCATGCCGATGTAGCGGTAACCGGCCTTGGTCAGCTGCTCGATGGTGCCCTGGAGCATTTCCAGTTTTTGCGCCGGTGTCGGCAGCTCGTCGCTGTTGATGCGCCGTTGCGACATGAAGCGTTCCGGCAGGTGCGCGTAGTTGAACACCGAGAGGCGGTCCGGTTGCAGGTTGATCACTTCATCAACCGTGCGGGCGAAACTCTCGGGTGTTTGCCTCGGCAAGCCATAGATCAGGTCAATGTTGATCGAGCGAAACTGAAGTGTGCGGGCAGCGTCGATCACCGCGCGGGTTTCTTCCAGGCTTTGCAGGCGATTGACTGCCCGTTGCACTGCCGGATCGAGGTCTTGCAGGCCGATACTGACCCGGTTGAAACCCAGTTCACGGAGCAGGCCCATGGTCGACCAGTCAGCTTCGCGAGGGTCGATTTCGATGCCGTAGTCGCCGGAATCGTCGTCCAGCAAGTTGAAGTTCTTGCGTAACTGGGCCATCAACTGGCGCAGTTCATCGTGACTGAGAAAGGTCGGGGTGCCGCCACCGAAATGCAGTTGCTCGACCTTCTGCGCGGGGTCGAGGTGGCAGGCGATCAGCTGGATTTCCTGCTCAAGGCGCTGCAAATAGGGCTGGGCCCGGCCGCGGTCCTTGGTGATGACTTTATTGCAGGCGCAGTAGTAGCAAATGTTCGCGCAGAACGGCACGTGCACATACAGCGATAACGGGCGCAGGGCTTTACGGCTGTCACGCAGGGCGTGGAACAGGTCGAACGTGCCGACCTGACCGTCGAATTGCACCGCGGTCGGGTAGGAGGTGTAGCGCGGCCCCGCCAGGTCGTAACGGCGGATCAGATCGGTGTCCCAACGAATGGCGTCGAGCATCATGCGGGCATTCCCCCGGATAGGCTGGCAGTGTCAGCGAGTCTAGGGGGCGCGGCGGTGGGGCATCTTGATTTGCGTCAACGGTCAGGATTTGTGTTGTCGGTGCGGGCCTCTTCGCGAGCAAGCCCGCTCCCACAGGGGAATGCATTTCAATGTGGGAGCGAGCCTGCTCGCGATGGGCGCGCCGCCGATCTAGTGGCCCATCAGCCAGTGCTGATGCGGCCCCGGCAAGGTCCAGATGCCGAACAGGATCACCAGTAATCCGCCCGTCATCCGCACGCTACGTTTGCGCAACAGCGCCGTGACCCGCTCAGCCGCCAACCCCGTGGCGAGCAAGACCGGCCAGGTGCCGAGCCCGAACGCAAGCATCAAAAGTGCACTGTCCAGCGCATTGCCCTGGCTCGCCGACCACAGCAGGGTGCTGTAAACCAACCCGCACGGCAGCCAGCCCCAGAGCGCGCCCAGCAGCAATGCGCGGGGGACGCTCGACACCGGCAGCAGTTTGTTGGCCACGGGCTGAATGTGCCGCCACAGGCCGCGACCGAGGCTTTCGATGCGGGTCAGGCCGCTCCACCAACCGGCGAGGTACAGGCCCATGGCGACCAGCAGCAAACCGGCGATGACGCGCATGAACATCGCCGCCGGGCTGTTGGCCACCGCCCACCCGGCCAGACCGATCAGCAGGCCTGCCGTTGCATAGCTGAGAATTCGTCCCAGGTTGTAGGCCAGCAGCAGTCGAAAACGCCGGCTGCGTTGCTCCTTGGGAATCGCCAGGGTCAACGCGCCCATCAAGCCGCCGCACATGCCCAGGCAATGACCGCCGCCGAGCAGACCGAGGATCACCGCAGACACCAGCAGCGGTGCCAACTCAAGCATGGGGTGGCGCCTTGTCGTCCGGTTTGACCGGATGACCGCTGGCTTCGTCGACCGCGGCCTTGTGGTTCGGGTCCTGGTCGTCAAACAGGATGCTGTGGGCCGGGCCGTCGAGGTCGTCGTACTGACCGCTGTCGACTGCCCAGAAAAAGATGTAAATGGCGATGGCCACGATCAGCAGCGCGGCTGGGATCATCACGTAGAGAGCTGGCATCTGGACTCCATGCCCGCGCGGCTCAGGCCGGCAGCGGACGGGTTTCTGGCGTGGCGCTGACCGCAGGCGTGTTGGGCATGCGAGTCAGGCGCAGGGCGTTCAGCACCACGGTCAACGAACTGATGGACATGCCAACCGCGGCCCATACCGGAGTGATCCAGCCGAGGGCGGCGAACGGCAACATGAGGCCATTGTACAGCCCGGCCCACAGCAGGTTCTCGATGATTACCCGGCGGGTGCGCCGCGCCAGGCTGAAGGCTTGGACCAGTGCGTCGAGGCGGTTCGACAGCAATACCGCGTCAGCACTGGTTTTCGCCAGATCGGTGGCCGACCCCATGGCCACGCTGATGTCGGCGGCGGCCAGCACGGGCACGTCGTTGACCCCGTCACCGAGCATCAACACCTTGCGGCCTTCCTTGTGCAGCTGTTGCAAGACCTGCAATTTATCGTCCGGACGCAAGCCGCCTCGGGCTTCATCGATGCCCAGTTCCGCAGCGACACTGGCGACCATCGGCGAGCTGTCGCCGGACAGCAGCAGTGTGCGCCAGCCGCGAGCCTTGCAGGCGGCGAGCAGGGCAGGTGCGTCGGCACGCAGACGGTCGTCGAGAACAAACCATGCCAATGGCCCCTGGCTGTTACCGAGCAGCAACCATTGGCCAGCTTCATCCGGCATCGATGGCACGGCAGCGCCACTGAGTTCACAGACAAAACCCGGTTGGCCGATGCGCAGGCGTTGTTCACCGACCAACCCTTCGAGGCCGAGTCCCGGCGTGCTGTGGACTTCTTCGGCGGCCAGCGGTGCCCGGCCAAACGCCCGGGCGATCGGATGTTCGGAACGGTTTTCCAGTGCAGCGGCGAGGCTCAGGCATTGATCGCTGTTGAGCGCGCCGAGCGGGCGAATCGAACGCAAGGCCAGGCGACCTTCCGTCAACGTGCCGGTCTTGTCGAAAATCACCGTGTCGATCTGATTGAGGCCTTCCAGCACATGGCCGCGAGTCAGCAGCAAACCAAGTTTGTGCAGGGTGCCGGTGGCGGCGGTGAGGGCGGTCGGTGTGGCCAGGGACAAGGCGCACGGGCACGTCGCAACGAGCATCGCCAACACAATCCAGAAGGCCCGCGACGAATCCAGTTCCCACCAGATCAGGCCGATGACGGCCGCGGCAATCAGCGACAGCAGCAGGAACCACTGCGCGGCGCGATCAGCAATTTCCGCCAGTCGCGGCTTCTCGGCCTGGGCGCGGTCCAGCAGGCGGACGATGGCGGACAGTCGGGTGTCTTGACCCAGCGCCAGGACTTCCACGGTCAGCGCGCCTTCGACGTTCAGGGTGCCGGCGGTGACGGCATCCCCCGGCATGCGCGGCTGTGGCAGGTATTCGCCGGTGAGCAGGGATTCGTCGATGCTCGACTGGCCGTCGAGGATCTTGCCGTCAGCCGGGAGGATCGCGCCGGGATGCACCAGCACCTGATCGCCGACACGCAGTTCGCTGAGCAGGATCCGCTCGCTCTGGCCGTCGGCACTCAGGCGCAAGCACGAGGCGGGCAGCAGGTTTACAAGCTGTGCGGTGGCGGCGGCGGTGCGTTCGCGGGCGCGACGTTCCAGATAACGCCCGGCCAGCAGGAACAGCGCGAACATGCCGACCGCATCGAAATACAGTTCACCAACGCCGGTGATCGAGGTCCAGATCCCGGCGATGTAGGCGCTGCCAATGGCCAGCGACACCGAGACGTCCATGGTCAGGTGGCGGGTGCGCAAGTCGCGCATGGCGCCTTTGAAGAAGGGCGCGCAGCTGTAGAACACGATCGGGGTGGTGAGGAACAGCGCGACCCAACGCAGGATGGTGTGCAATTCGGGGCTGAGGTCGATGTTGAATTCCGGCCAGGTGGCCATGGTCGCCATCATCGCCTGGAACCACAGTAGCCCGGCCACGCCGAGTTGGCGCAGGGCCAGGCGGTTTTCGCTGGCCAGTTGTTCGCTGGCGCGGTCGGCCTGATAGGGGTGCGCGGCGTAACCGATATGGCGCAATTCGCTGAGAACCTGGCTCAGCGGCAGTTGCGCATCGGCCCAACGCACATGCAGGCGATGGTTGGACAGGTTCAGGCGCGCTTCGGCCACCGCTGGCAAGCCGCGCAGGTGTTTCTCGATCAACCAGCCGCAGGCGGCGCAACTGATGCCTTCCATCAACAGGGTGGTTTCGGCCAGTTCGCCTTCGTGGCGAACGAAGGGGGCTTGCACGTCGGCGCGGTCGTACAGCGCCAGTTCGTCCACCAACTGCACCGGCAGCGCTTCGGGGTTGGCCGATGACTCGCTGCGATGCTGGTAATAGGTTTCCAGTCCGCCGGCCACGATGGCTTCGGCCACGGCCTGGCAACCCGGGCAGCAGAACTCGCGGGTTTCACCGAGGACGGCAGCGGTGAAGCGGCTGCCGGCTGGGACGGGCAGGGCGCAGTGGTAGCAGGGGAGTGGAGTGGTCATGAGGCGTTGTCCGATGATCGTTCCCACGCTCTGCGTGGGAATGCCTCCCCGGACGCTCCGCGTCCGCTTCGGCTGGGACGCGGAGCGTCCCTGGCTGCGTTCCCACGCAGAGCGTGGGAACGATCAGGGTGAGGCTTACTTCTTCAGGTCTTCGGCGCCTTGCAGCGGTTCGTCACCCAGCAGCAGATCCTTGTCATGGCTGACCTGTTCTTCTTCGAACATGCGCCAGGTCTTGTCATCCTGTACGCCCAGCAGTTCTACAAAGCGGCGACCGTCGACTTTGTCGTTCAACTGGCCAATGTAGCGGCCCTGTTCGGTTTCGCTGCGTGCCAGGGTGATCTTGCGATCCTTCTCCGGCTGAGTCGGCGAGATCAGGTTCAGTTCCAGGGTTTTCGGTTGGCTGTTGCCGCTCAGGCGCAGGTCGACTTCACCGGTCACGTCGTCCAGATGAACGCTCGCGCGCAGCAGCAGGGTCTGCGCCAGCAACTCACGGTCGAGGGAGCGGTTAATGCCTTTGCCGGCCTCGTAATAGTTGTCGTTGACCAGGTTGTCCGGGTTGTTCACCGCGATCGTCACCATGGACAAGGTCAAGGTCACGGAGCACGCCAGGATGGCGATGATGATCCACGGCCAAAGGTGCTTGTACCAAGGGCTGGCGGCATTTGCTGCGGGCATGATCACTTCTCTCAACGAATTTGTGGGCCGATGAACCGGCTCTTGGCTTCAACGTGAATGCTGTCGTCGTCGGCATCCTTGAGGATGAATTTCACCTCGTTGGTGCTAGACGGCAGTTTTTCCGGTGCGATGGACAATTCAACCGGCTGGCTGAAAATCTCCCCGGCGGCAACTTTGATTTCGCGCTTGCCTTGCAGCTTGAGGTCCGGCAGGCCAGCGGCTTCGAGCACGTAGGTGTGGTCGCGTTGGTCTTTGTTCATGATCTTCAGGCTGTAGACGTTTTCGATCCGGCCTTCGGCGTTCTCGCGGTACAGCACGCGGTCCTTGCTGACGTCGAATCCGACCAGTGAGCGCATGAAGAACGCGCCCGCCAGCAATCCCATCATTGTCAGCAGCACCAGCGCATAGCCGATCAGGCGCGGGCGCAGTTTATGGGTTTTTTGCCCGGACAGGTTGTGCTCGGTGGTGTAGCTGATCAGGCCGCGCGGGTAGTCCATCTTGTCCATGATGCTGTCGCAGGCATCGATGCAGGCCGCACAGCCGATGCATTCGATTTGCAGGCCGTCGCGGATGTCGATACCGGTCGGGCAGACCTGGACGCACATGGTGCAGTCGATGCAGTCACCCAGGCCCATGGCCTTGTAGTCGGCGCCTTTCTTGCGCGGGCCGCGGCTTTCACCACGACGCGGGTCGTAGGAAACGATCAGGGTGTCTTTATCGAACATCACGCTCTGGAAGCGTGCGTACGGACACATGTAAATGCACACCTGTTCGCGCAACCAGCCGGCATTGCCGTAGGTGGCGAGGGTGAAAAAGCCGACCCAGAAATACGACCAGCCGTCGGCTTCGCCGGTGAAGAAGTCGATGGTCAGCTCGCGGATCGGCGAGAAGTAACCGACGAAGGTCATGCCGGTCACAAAGCCGATCAACAGCCACATCGAGTGTTTGCTGAGTTTGCGCAGGAATTTGTTGGCGCTCATGGGCGCTTTGTCGAGCTTGATGCGCTGGTTGCGGTCGCCTTCGGTGACCTTCTCGCACCACATGAAAATCCACGTCCAGACACTTTGCGGGCAGGTATAGCCGCACCAGACCCGCCCGGCGTACACGGTAATGAAGAACAGGCCGAAGGCGCTGACGATCAGGATTCCCGAGAGCAGGATGAAGTCCTGCGGCCAAAAGGTTGCACCAAAGATGAAGAATTTGCGTTCCGGCAGGTTCCACCAGACGGCCTGATGGCCGCCCCAGCTCAGCCAGACCGTGCCGAAATACAGCAGAAACAGCCCGGCACCGCCCATCATCCGCAGGTTGCGGAACAGACCGGTGAAGGCGCGCGTGTAGATTTTTTCTCGAGAGGCGTAAAGGTCGACGCTGTTGTTTGCGTTCTTGGCAGGCGGTGTGACGTCGTGTACCGGAATCTGATTGCTCATCATTGCATCCCACGGCAGTGGAAAAATGCCCCGGTCAGTACATGCCGACCGCGGTCAAAAAGAGGTGTTGCAGTGGCGCAATGATACGCCTGTAGCTCTAGCGTAAGGGTGCGACCTTTGGTCGCGTTGGGGAAAAATCATGAATGGTGTAGCAGATGTAACAAAACGTGATGCAGATCAATTGACTTGTGAAGTATGGACGGTTTTTCGCATCCTGCCTTCTACACACTGTCCGACTGTTTCGGCCTGCCTGAGGGTAAGCGGGTGATTCGATGGCTGTTGGGAGTCTGGTGTTTTAATCTTGTTATTATTATCTTCTGCAGCGCTTATATAGCCGAGCTTGAAAGAGTTTGTAGGTGTGTTAGTTGTTGGTTTGAAACATGCTTAATTAGTTGTCGGGTGTTTAGTGTTTGTGTGAGTTTGAAGTTTTCTATATGTTTGCAGTCGGATAGATTGTCTATCGCAAAATTAATAATATTATCGGAAATGGAATTCTATGAGCGTATCAACTTCAAGTGGACTTTTGGCGTGCCTGGCCTTTGCTGTTATGGCGCCTTTTGCACATGCAACAGCAGTATCTCCAGGTGACATGGTGTTTACCTCTGATCCGCAATATCCGTGGACTGAGAAAACCGATGCCGGTGAAGCCCAGACCGACTCGGAGCGTGATTCGCGTTCCAAGTGGCTGATTGAAACTCAATACAATGACATTGCCAATTTCAGGCAGAACTTTGGCGGCGCCGCGCGAGTGCCGGTAATGATCAATGGTGATATTACTGCCTATGGTCATGGTTGGCAGCGTTCAGTGGTCAAGCCGATTCTGGACAGCAAGTTGCTCGGTCAGTATGACTATGGGTTGGGTAATCACGACTATGAAAATAATATTGATGACTGTCTTTTCAACACTTGTGCCGCAGGGAGTGTTGAAGACTTTTTGGCTCGCTATACCGGTCAAGAGGGCAGGGCTGACAGTATTGATATTCAACTCGTGGAGGACGGCACCGTAAAGAAACGTGTTGATGGCAGTCTGGCTTATTCCAAGAACTTTGGAGATGTTCATTTAGTACAGCTGAATAATGAGCCTACTTACTCGGTCAGTTTTACCGCTTATGACTGGCTTGTGCCGAAGGGCTATTACCTGACGGACGCACTTGATTGGTTGGAAAAGGATTTGAAGGATGCACGTGAAAAAGGCCAGGTCATAATCCTGAATATGCATAAACCCAGGTGGGGTGGCAGTGACGAGCAATTGAGTCGCTTCAGAAAGATGATCAAGGATTACAAGGTGACCGCGGTGTTTGCCGGGCACTACCACTGGTTTCATGGCCAATACACAAGCGCCTCCAGCGAGTTTGGCGACGTGCCTGTGTTTCTGAGCGGGGCGGCTTCGCAGCAAACGTACCTGATTGCGAGCTTCACCAAGGAAAGGGACAAGTTGATGGTCTACCGCGTGACGGGCAACAACTGGCCTAGCCGGAAGCTTGAGGCAACTATTCCGGTCAAGCGTTAAGTCGAACCGGTCGTGAAATGAAAACGGCCCCGTCAATTCTCATTGGCGGGGCCGTTTAGTGTTGCGGTCAGGCGTTTGCCTTACTGGGCGTCCGCCACTGGCGCTTTCTCACCGTGAGAGAGGCTGTAGACGTAAGCGGCCAGCAGGTGAACCTTGTCGTTGCCTTGCAGCTGTTCTTGCGCAGGCATCTGGCCCTGACGGCCGTATCGGATGGTCTGCTGCAGTTGAGCGAAGCTCGAACCGTAGATGAACGCTGCCGGGTGGGTCAGGTTAGGCGCGCCCATGGCTGGCGTACCTTTGCCTTCCGGACCGTGGCACGCCACGCAGTTGGCAGCGAACAGCTTCTGCCCGGCTACCGGGTCAGCCTTGGTGCCTTCCGGCAGTTTGCGGCCATCGAGGTTGGTCAGTACGAACGCAGCAACGTTCGCAACGCCTTGCTCGCCGATCACTTCTGCCCAGGCCGGCATCACAGCGTGACGACCGCCCATGATGGTGGTCTTAATGGTTTGCGCTTCGCCGCCCCAGCGCCAGTCGGCGTCGGTCAGGTTAGGGAAACCGTAGGCGCCCTTGGCATCGGAACCGTGGCAGACCGAGCAGTTTGAGGCGAACAGGCGGCCACCCATCTTCAGGGCTTGCGGGTCCTTGGCGACTTCCTCAATCGGCATGGAAGCGAACTTGGCGAAGATCGGGCCGAACTTGGCGTCCGACTTGGCCATTTCCTTTTCCCACTCGTGAACGCCGGTCCAGCCGCTCTGGCCGTTGGCGAACGCGGTCTGCTTCTCGTTATCGAGGTAGTTGTACCCCGGCAGCAGGCCTTTCCAGTTACCCAGGCCCGGGTACAGCACCAGGTAGCCCAGGGCGAAGATGATGGTGCCCACGAACAGCATGAACCACCATTTTGGCAGTGGGTTGTCGTACTCCTCGATCCCGTCGAAGGAGTGGCCAACCGTTTCTTCGGTGGCTTCGCTGCGCTGGCCCTTGCGGGTGGACAGCAGCAGCCAGGTCAGGGCGAAGATCGTGCCGAGACTGAGGACTGTGACGTACAGACTCCAGAACGTAGTCATTCTTTGTTACTCCTAGAAGCTTGCTCGACGTGCTTGATGGCTTCGGGATCATCCGCGAAAGGCAGCAAGGTCGCGTCTTCAAACTCCGACTTGCGCTTGGGGCTGAATACCCACAACGCCAGACCGATGAAGGCCACCATCACAACAACGGTGCCCAGGCCACGAATCATCCCGATATCCATCTAAATCACCGTTTGCTTTTGATGATGGTGCCCAGGCCTTGCAGATAGGCCACCAGCGCGTCCATTTCGGTTTTGCCCTTCACAGCATCCTTGGCGCCGGCGATGTCTTCGTCGGTGTAAGGGACGCCGAGCGTGCGCAAGACTTCCATTTTCTTGGCGGTGTCTTTGCCGTCGAGCTTGTTTTCCACGAGGAACGGGTAGGCCGGCATTTTCGACTCAGGCACGACGTTGCGCGGGTTGTACAAGTGCGCACGCTGCCAGTCATCGGAGTAACGACCGCCAACACGGGCCAGGTCCGGACCGGTACGCTTGGAACCCCACAGGAACGGGTGGTCCCAGACGCTTTCACCGGCGACCGAGTAGTGGCCGTAACGTTCGGTTTCAGCACGGAACGGGCGGATCATCTGCGAGTGGCAGCCGACACAACCGTTGGCGATGTAGATGTCGCGGCCTTCCAGTTCAAGGGCGGTGCGAGGCTTCATGCCTTCGACCGGCTTGTTGGTGACGTCCTGGAAAAACAGCGGAACGATCTGGGTCAGGCCGCCGATGCTGACGGCGATAACCATGAAGAAGGCCAGCAGGCCAATGTTCTTCTCGACTGCTTCATGCTTCATCAGTGAGCTCCAACTACAGCAATCTGTTCAGCAGCTTTGGCTTCAGCCGGGTTCGAGGCACGTACGGTACGCCATACGTTGTAGGCCATGAACAGCATGCCGCTGGCGAAGAACGCACCGCCCAGGGCGCGAACGATGAAACCAGGATGGCTGGCTTGCAGCGCTTCGACGAACGAGTAGGTGAGGGTGCCGTCGTCGTTGATTGCACGCCACATCAGACCCTGGGTAATGCCGTTGACCCACATCGAGGCGATGTACAGCACGGTACCGATGGTCGCGAGCCAGAAGTGCGTGTTGATCAGGCCGATGCTGTGCATCTGCACACGACCGAACAGTTTCGGGATCATGTGGTAGATGGCGCCGATCGAGATCATCGCTACCCAGCCCAAGGCACCGGCGTGTACGTGGCCGATGGTCCAGTCGGTGTAGTGAGACAGCGAGTTGACGGTCTTGATGGCCATCATCGGGCCTTCGAAGGTCGACATGCCGTAGAAGGCCAGCGACACAACGAGGAAGCGCAGGATCGGGTCGGTGCGCAGCTTATGCCAGGCCCCCGACAGGGTCATCATGCCGTTGATCATGCCGCCCCAGCTGGGTGCCAGCAGGATGATCGACATCGCCATGCCCAGGGACTGAGCCCAATCCGGCAGCGCGGTGTAGTGCAGGTGGTGCGGACCGGCCCAGATGTACAGGGTGATCAGCGCCCAGAAGTGCACGATCGACAGACGATAGGAGTAGATCGGACGCTCGGCCTGCTTCGGAACGAAGTAGTACATCATCCCCAGGAAGCCGGTGGTCAGGAAGAAACCCACCGCGTTGTGGCCATACCACCACTGGATCATCGCGTCAGTCGCACCGGCGTAGGCCGAGTAGGACTTGAAGAAGCTGACCGGCAGGGAAGCGTGGTTGACGATGTGCAGCATCGCCGTCACAACGATGAAGGCACCGTAGAACCAGTTACCCACATAGATGTGCTTGGTTTTGCGCTTGGTGATGGTGCCGAAGAACACCAGACCGTAAGTAACCCAGACGATGGCCAGCAGAATAGCCAGGGGCCATTCCAGTTCCGCGTATTCCTTGGTCGTGGTGTAACCCAGCGGCAAGGTAACGATCGCGCCGACGATCACCGCTTGCCAACCCCAAAAGGTGAAGGCGGCGAGGCTGTCGGAAATCAGTCGCGTTTGGCAGGTTCGCTGCACGACGTAATAAGAAGTGGCAAACAGTGCACAACCACCGAAGGCGAAAATCACCAGGTTGGTGTGCAACGGGCGTAAGCGTCCAAAAGTCGTCCACGGCAGACCGAAGTTCAATTCCGGCCATACAAGCTGTGAGGCGATGAAGACACCAAGCCCCATGCCAAGGATCCCCCAGACCACCGTCATGATGGCGAACTGGCGGACTACCTTATAGTTATAAGCAGTCGGACTGATTGCTGTGCTCATTCTAAGGTTCCACGGTTTGGGTGTTTTATTAGGAGTAAAAATCGGCCGCAAGTATGTAGAAAGCGGGGGGTCATTGCAACGCGCCATGACCTGGGTCAATGCTTTCAAAAGCTGATTCTGCGGCCTTTCCATGCGCCGCGTAAGGACAAAATTGCCCAAGGGCAAAATGTCGCAGCAGACGAAAATGGTGAGGGGGTCAGGTCGGATGTAACGGGGTGTGTTCAAACACAACGATCGGGTGACAGATGGCAATTGGCACGACAGCCGGTATCTACCAGCCTTTGCGGCCTGTCATCGAGCAGGTTCGTCGAACACATCGGGTCGGGTCGACCTGGAACCGGCTCTTGCCAGTCCGCATCGGGGGAAGCTTAGACCCGAATCTGATGAACCGAAAGGAGGACCAACGGAGGGGTGCGACACTTGGTCGCAAAGGGACAGGGAACTGCCGCATCCGGGAGAATGCGGCAGCAGAGCGGTCGAGATTTATTCGTGTTTGCCTTCAGCCTGCAAACGCTCTGTATTCAGGCCGTGTGACAGGCTGTACACATAAGCGGCCAGCAATTGCACCTTATCGTTGCCGAGCATTTCGTTCTGCGCCGGCATATGGCCCTGGCGGCCATGACGAATAGTCTGTTGCAGCTGCGCCAGGCTTGTACCGTAGATAAAACCGGCCGGTTGCGTCAGATTCGGCGCGCCCATGGCTTCAGTCCCATGGCCGTTTGCCCCGTGACAGGCTACGCACATCGTGCTGAACGCTTGCTGTCCGGCGTGCAGGTCGGCACCGCTGTCGTCAGGCACCGGCAGGCCGGCCAGGTCATGGCGCACATAAGCCGCGACGTTCTTCACGCCGGCATCACCAAGGATTTCACCCCAGGCCGGCATCGCGGCCATGCGACCACCCATGATCGTGGTTTTGATCGTGTCGGCGTTGCCGCCCCAGCGCCAGCTGGTGTCCGCCAGGTTTGGGAAGCCAAAGGCGCCCTTGGCATCCGAGCCGTGGCAGACCGCGCAATTGGAGGCAAACAGGCGACCGCCCATTTTCAACGCTAGCGGGTCCGTGGCCACTTCTTCTACGGGCATCGCCGCGAATTTGGCGAAGATCGGCCCGAACTTCGCATCGGCCTTGTTCATCTCCTTTTCCCACTCGTGGACGCCGGTCCAGCCGTCCTCGTAACCCGGCAGGATGCCTTTCCAGTTGCCCAGGCCCGGGTAAAGCACCAGATAGCCCACGGCGAACACCAGCGTGCCGGCGAACAGCATGAACCACCACTGCGGCAGCGGGTTGTCGTACTCCTCGATGCCGTCGAAGCTGTGGCCCATGGTCTGGTCGACGCTGCCCTTGGTTTCGCCCTTGCGGGTGCCGATCAGCAGCCAGGTCAGGCCGATCAGGCTGCCGATGGTCAGTACGCAGATCCACGTACTCCAGAAGGTGGTCATGGCCGGGTACTCCTTGTTTCAGGTTCTTGGGTGGCGTCATCGGGCAGCGGTTCATCGGCGAACGGCAGCAAACGCGCTTCGGCGAATTGCGAATTGCGCTTGCTGTTGAACACCCACAGCGTCAGGCCGACGAAGGCCACGAACACCACGACCGTGCCCAGGCCGCGGATCATTCCACTGCTCATTACGCTTACGATTTCAAAGGGCATGGACATGGCTCACCTCTTGCTCTTGATGGATGTGCCGAGCACTTGCAGGTAAGCGACCAGCGCGTCCATTTCGGTCTTGCCCTTGAGCGAAGCCACTGAGCCTGCGATGTCGTCGTCGGTGTACGGCACGCCGAGGGTGCGCATCGCCTTGATCTTGGTTTCGGTGTGGCTGCTGTCGAGTTGATTGGCCACCAGCCACGGATAGCCGGGCATTTTCGATTCCGGCACCACGTTGCGCGGGTTGTACAAGTGCGCGCGGTGCCAATCTTCGGAGTAGCGACCGCCGACCCGGGCCAGGTCCGGACCGGTACGTTTCGAGCCCCACAGGAACGGGTGATCCCAGACGCTTTCACCGGCCACCGAGTAGTGGCCGTAGCGTTCGGTCTCGGCGCGGAACGGACGGATCATCTGCGAATGGCAACCGACGCAGCCTTCGCGGATGTAGATGTCGCGACCTTCCAGTTGCAGCGCGGTGTAGGGCTTCATGCCTTCCACCGGTTTATTGGTCACGTCCTGGAAGAACAGCGGGACGATCTGGGTCAGACCGCCGATGCTCACGGCCAACACCATCAGCAACATCAGCAGGCCGACGTTTTTCTCGATTGTTTCGTGTTTCATGGCGGCCTCCTCAGGCGATCTGCGCGGCAGCGGCGGCTTCGGCAGGCTGCGAGGCCCGCACGGTGCGCCAGGTGTTGTAGGCCATCAGCAACATGCCGCTGAAGAAGATCGCACCGCCTACCAGACGTACGACGAAGCCTGGGTGGCTGGCCACCAGGGTTTCGACGAAGGAGTAGGTCAGCGTGCCGTCTTCATTGACTGCGCGCCACATGAGGCCCTGGGCGATGCCGTTGACCCACATCGAAGCGATGTACAGCACGGTGCCGATGGTGGCGAGCCAGAAGTGCGCGTTGATCAGGCCGATGCTGTGCATCTGCGTGCGACCGAAGATTTTCGGGATCATGTGGTACAGCGCGCCGATGGAGATCATCGCGACCCAACCGAGGGCGCCGGCGTGAACGTGGCCGATGGTCCAGTCGGTGTAGTGGGAGAGGGCGTTGACCGTCTTGATGGCCATCATCGGCCCTTCGAAGGTCGACATGCCGTAGAACGCCAGCGAGACCACGAGGAAGCGCAGGATCGGGTCGCTGCGCAATTTATGCCAGGCGCCCGAGAGCGTCATCATCCCGTTGATCATCCCGCCCCAGCTCGGCGCCAGCAGGATCAGCGACATCACCATGCCCAGCGACTGTGCCCAGTCCGGCAGCGCGGTGTAGTGCAAATGGTGCGGACCGGCCCAGATGTACAGAGTGATCAGCGCCCAGAAGTGCACGATCGACAAACGATAGGAATACACCGGACGCTCGGCCTGTTTCGGCACGAAGTAGTACATCATCCCGAGGAAACCGGCGGTGAGGAAAAAGCCTACGGCGTTGTGGCCGTACCACCACTGAACCATGGCATCGGTCGCCCCGGCGTACACCGAGTAGGACTTGGTGAAACTCACCGGCAGCTCAAGGTTGTTGACGATGTGCAGAATCGCCACGGTGATGATGAACGCACCGAAGAACCAGTTGCCGACGTAGATGTGCTTGGTCTTGCGCTTGGCCAGCGTGCCGAAGAACACCACGGCGTAGGCGACCCAGACGATGGTGATCAGGATGTCGATCGGCCATTCCAGTTCGGCGTATTCCTTGGAACTGGTGTAACCCAGCGGCAGGCTGATAGCGGCCAGCAGAATCACGACTTGCCAGCCCCAGAAGCAGAACGCGGCGATTTTCGGCGCAAACAGTTGGGTCTGGCAGGTGCGTTGCACCGAATAGAACGAACTGGCGAACAGGGCGCAACCGCCAAAGGCGAAGATCACTGCGTTGGTGTGCAACGGGCGCAGGCGCCCGAAGCTGGTCCACGGCAGATTGAAGTTGAGTTCAGGCCAGACCAATTGAGCCGCGAGAAAAACCCCGAGCCCCATGCCGACGATGCCCCACACCACCGTCATAATGGCGAATTGGCGGACCACCTTGTAGTTGTAGGCGGTACTGATAGAAGTGTTCATGGTTCCCCATCCACGGTTCAGCCGAAGTGAAGGCGTTTGCGTACGGCAGACGCTCCCTTCGCCTGGAGTTATAGGCAGACTAAAAGCGAGGCAAGCATGGACAAAGAGCACAAGGCCAGTATTGACGGGGATCAATGGGCGCGGTGTGTGCGGGAGCATGGATGGTTGTGGAATGCGGCCACGACGCCGGCATCGGCGACGCTGATTCTCGCTCACGGTGCCGGTGCGCCAATGGACAGTGGCTGGATGAGCGACATGGCTGAGCGCCTTGCTGCATCTGGGATCAATGTGCTGCGCTTCGAGTTTCCGTACATGGCGCAACGGCGTGTTGATGGCGGTAAACGCCCACCCAATCCGGCCCCAAAATTGCTGGAATGCTGGCGTGAGGTCTATGCCCTGGTGCGACGCCATGTCGCTGGTCGTCTGGCCATTGGTGGCAAATCCATGGGCGGGCGGATGGCGAGTTTGTTGGCGGATGAACTAGAGGCCGATGCGTTGGTATGCCTCGGATATCCGTTTTATGCGGTAGGGAAACCTGAGAAGCCGCGGGTCGAGCATTTGGCCGCGCTCAAGACACCGACGCTGATTGTTCAGGGCGAGCGGGATGCATTGGGGAATCGCGAGGCCGTCGAGGCTTACACGTTGGCACCGAGTATCGAGGTGTTCTGGCTGGCGGCGGGGGATCATGATTTGAAGCCATTGAAGGCGTCCGGGTTTACCCATGAGCAGCATTTGGCGGCTGCGGCGAACAAGGTGGCTGAGTTTCTTCTCTGATATTTGTGGTGCCTGTCAGGGCCTCTTCGCGAGCAAGCCCGCTCCCACAGGGTTTGGTGTTGACCATAATTATCGAACAACACCACCAATCACTGTGGGAGCGGGCTTGCCCGCGAAGAGGCCCTTTCAGGCGCCATCATTTTCAGATTGGCAATAAAAAACCCGGAAGCTTTCGCCGTCCGGGTTCTTCGTTTCCAGCATCAATCAGCGGTTAAACCGCTCCACCAACGAATACTGGGTATTCGCCGTCTTCGTCAGCTCTTCACTCAACAACGCCGAGTGTTGCGCCTGTACCGAGGTCTGATCCGCCAGGTGCGAGATGTTGCTGATGTTGCGGCTGATTTCTTCGGCCACTGCACTTTGCTCTTCGGTCGCCGCAGCGATCTGGGTGGTCATGTCGGTGATGTTGGCCACCGCTTCGCTGATCCCAACCAGTGCCTGGTCCGCTTCCAGTACCCGCGCCACACCTTCTTCAGCCTGGCGATGACCAGCCTCCATGGTTTGCACCGCCGTGCTGGCGGTTTGCTGGAGCTTGGCGATCAGGGCGTGGATCTGCCCGGTGGATTCGCTGGTGCGTTGCGCCAGTTGGCGAACTTCGTCGGCGACCACTGCAAAGCCACGACCCATTTCACCGGCACGGGCCGCTTCGATGGCGGCGTTCAAAGCCAGCAGGTTGGTCTGGTCGGCGATGCCTTTGATCACATCGACCACACCACCGATTTCGTCGCTGTCCTTGGCCAGTTGGGTCACGGTCAGCCCGGTTTCACCCACCACCACCGACAGGCGCTGGATCGCTTCGCGGGTTTCCCCGGCGATGTCGCGGCCGCGACCGGTCAGGCGATTGGCTTCCTGTGTAGCGTCGGCCGTGCGCTGCACGTGGCTGGCGACTTCCTGCGTGGTGGCGGCCATCTGATTGACAGCGGTGGCCACTTGCTCGGTTTCGACACGCTGACGTTCCAGGCCGGTGGAGCTGCTGTGAGCCAGGGTGTCGGACTGTTTCGCTTGGTCGCTCAGATGCTCGGCGGTGTCCTGCAGACGGGTCAGGCAGGTTTTCAGGCGGGCTTCCTGGCTAAGGATCGACATCTCCAGACGCGCCTGGGCACCGCGGCTGTCGGTGTACATCTGTGCAATCAGTGGGTCGGAGGTCGTTTGCCCCGCCAGGTGCAGCAGACGCTTGAGACCGCGCTGTTGCCAGCTCAACCCCAACAGACCCAATGGCACCGACAGGCCGGCGGCCAGCGCAAAACCCCATTGGGAATTGAGCGAGGCACCGATCATGAAGCTCAGCTGGCTGACCAGAATGAACGGCAGCCAGTCCTGCAGCACCGGCAGCCATTTGTCCGTTGAAGGAATCGCCGACTTGCCCTGATTGATGCGTTGGTAGAGTGCTTCGGCACGGCGGATCTGCTCGGCAGTGGGTTTGACCCGCACCGATTCATAACCGACCACCTGATTACCTTCGAAAACCGGCGTGACATAGGCGTTAACCCAGTAGTGATCACCGGTCTTGCAGCGATTCTTGACAATGCCCATCCATGGCAAGCCTTGTTTCAGTGTGCCCCACATGTGCGCAAATACCGCGGCCGGGACGTCAGGGTGACGGACCAGGTTATGCGGCGCACGGATCAGCTCTTCACGAGAAAACCCACTGATTTCGACGAAAGCGTCGTTGCAGTAGGTGATCACGCCCTTGGCATCGGTGGTGGAAATCAACCGTTGCTGAGTCGGGAAGGTCCGTTCGCGTTGTGTAATAGGCTGGTTGTTACGCATGGCTTTTTCAATCCGCAAGGCTTTGACGGGTTGTCGGCATCGTCAGCCATTTATTGAGATTATTTTTCAGTAATCAGTGGCGCGTCGCAAAACGACCGTTGCGTCAGCCTGCCAGCATCGGATAGGTGAACAGTCCGAAATGCAGCAGGTTCAGGCCGAAATGGGTGGCGATGGCCGCACCCAAGCCACCAAAACGGTAGGCCAGACCATAGCCGACACCTGCCAGGCTCGCCAGCAACATCCATTGCCAGCCGGCGCCCACATGCGCCAGGCCGAACAGCAGTGAGGCGAGGATCAGGGCGAGGTTTTCACCGTAGGGCAGGTTTTTGAAATACCGGGTCAGACCGCCCTGAATGTAGCCGCGAAAGAGTGCTTCTTCGACCAGGGTCACCAGCAGCAGATTATTCAGTAGCCACAACCAGGCTTGATCGGGCCACTTCGGTGCCCAACTGATCACGCCCAGCAACAGCGCGCCACCCAAGGCCAGCACGGCACTCAACGTCAGCGCCAGCGCGGTGGCATAGATGGAAGCGCGCAGCGAATGTCGGCCGACAATCCACGGGCAGGCCAGCAAAAGCCAGAATCCGATCAGCGGTTTGTCCTGATTCAGGTACATGAAAAACGGCACGGCATCGTCGGTGAATCGTTGAGGGGGGAAACCACGACCGTTGTAGAAGCCGGGAAGCCAGTGCATCGCCAGTGCCAGGACCAGGACGAAGAACACCCCATGACCGAGGTAGCGCGCGATGGGGAGTTTTTGCTGACGGACGGCGAAGCCTGTGAACAGCAACAATGCGAAGGAGATTACGGCCAGCCAGCCGAGGTGACCGTAAATCAGTGCCAGACCATAGCCGAGGGAGAGGAGGGCCAGGTAGTTCCATGGCAGGGCAATCATGTGAAGTCCTTGTGTCGGGATTCTGCGGGTTGCCCCGGTCAATGTGGGAGCGGGCTTGCTCGCGAAAGCGGTGTAACAGTCGACGATGATGCTAAATGTTATGGCCTCTTCGCGAGCAAGCCCGCTCCCACATTTGATCGGTGTTGTTCATATTTTTTGAGGCGCGATTATAAGGACGTACGCAACCCAAACAAAAACACCGCCCGAAGGCGGTGTCTGTGTCAGCAGGCTGTTACGAGGCAATCAACTGCCGCAATACGTAATGCAAAATCCCCCCCGATTTGAAGTACTCCACCTCATTCAAGGTATCGATCCGGCACAACACCTCGACCTTCTCGTGGCTGCCGTCTTCACGGGTGATCACCAGCGTCAGGTTCATCCGCGGCGTCAGTTCGACGCCGGTCAAACCGAGGATATCCAGTGTCTCCTTGCCGGTCAGGTTCAGGCTCTTGCGGTTTTGATCCAGCTTGAACTGCAACGGCAACACGCCCATGCCCACCAGGTTGGAGCGGTGAATCCGTTCGAAACTTTCCGCAATGACCGCTTTGACTCCCAGCAGATTGGTGCCCTTGGCTGCCCAATCACGGCTCGAACCGGTGCCGTATTCTTGCCCGGCAATCACCACTAGCGGTGTGCCCGAGGCTTGATAACGCATCGCCGCATCGTAGATCGGCATCCTCTCCCCGGTGGGAATGTAAATCGTATTACCGCCTTCTTCACCGCCGAGCATCTCGTTACGGATGCGGATGTTGGCAAAGGTGCCGCGCATCATCACTTCGTGGTTGCCGCGTCGCGAGCCGTAGGAGTTGAAGTCCCGTGGTTCTACGCCTTTATCGCGCAAGTAATGGCCTGCCGGGCTGTCTGCCTTGATGTTGCCGGCGGGAGAGATGTGGTCGGTGGTCACCGAATCACCCAGCAGCGCGAGGATTCTGGCACCGGCGACGTCCTTGACCACCGGCGGCGGCCCGCCGATGTCGTCGAAGAACGGTGGATGCTGGATGTACGTTGAATCGTCCTGCCAGACATAGGTCGCCGCTTGCGGCACTTCGATTGCCTGCCATTGCTCATCGCCGGCAAACACTTCGGCGTACTCTTTGTGGAACATTGCAGTGTTGACCTGATTCACCGCATCGGCGATCTCTTTGGTGCTTGGCCAGATGTCCCGCAGATACACCAGATTGCCCTCTTTGTCGGTACCCAAAGGCTCGCTGCTGATGTCGATGCGCACCGTCCCGGCCAGCGCATAGGCGACGACCAGCGGTGGGGAGGCCAGCCAGTTGGTTTTCACCAATGGATGCACGCGGCCTTCGAAATTGCGGTTGCCCGAAAGCACCGAGGCGACGGTCAGGTCGGCGGCCTGAATGGCTTTTTCGATCGGCTCCGACAATGGCCCGGAGTTGCCAATGCAGGTGGTGCAGCCGTAGCCGACCAGGGCAAAACCCAGTTCATCAAGGTATTGAGTCAGGCCGGCAGCCTTGTAGTAGTCAGTGACCACTTTCGAGCCTGGGGCCAGCGAGCTCTTGACCCACGGTTTGCGCTTGAGGCCTTTTTCCACGGCTTTCTTCGCCACCAGGCCGGCGGCCATCATCACGCTCGGGTTGGAGGTGTTGGTACAGGAGGTAATCGCCGCGATCACTACCGCGCCGTTTTTCAATCGATAGGTCTGACCTTCGTATTCGTAGTCGGCTTCTCCGGCCAGGTCGGCATTGCCCACCGCGACGCCACCGCCGCCTTCACTTTCGAGGCGGCCGATTTCCTTGCTGGTGGGTTTGAATTGCAGGTCGACGAAGTCACTGAATGCTTGCGCGACATGCGGCAGCGATACCCGGTCTTGTGGGCGTTTGGGCCCGGCAAGGCTGGCTTCGACGCGGCTCATGTCCAGCGCCAGCGTGTCGGTGAACTCCGGCTCCTGGCCCGGCAGGCGCCACAGGCCCTGGACTTTGCTGTAGGCCTCGACCAGTTTCACGGTTTCGCTGGTGCGACCGGATAAACGCAGGTATTCCAGGGTAATGTCATCCACCGGGAAAAAGCCGCAGGTGGCACCGTATTCCGGGGCCATGTTGGCGATGGTCGCGCGGTCGGCCAGCGGCAGGTCGGAGAGGCCGTCACCGTAGAACTCGACGAATTTTCCGACCACGCCTTTCTTGCGCAGCATCTGGGTGACGGTCAGCACCAGGTCGGTGGCGGTGATGCCTTCCTTGAGTTTGCCGGTGAGTTTGAAGCCGATCACTTCCGGGATCAGCATCGACACCGGTTGGCCGAGCATCGCCGCTTCCGCTTCAATCCCGCCGACGCCCCAGCCGAGCACGCCGAGGCCATTGATCATGGTGGTGTGGGAGTCGGTACCGACCAGGGTGTCGGGGAAGGCGTAGGTGCGGCCGTCCTCGTCCTTGGTCCAGACCGTGCGCCCCAGGTATTCCAGGTTCACCTGGTGGCAGATCCCGGTGCCCGGCGGCACCACGCTGAAGTTGTTGAAGGCGCTTTGGCCCCAGCGCAGGAACGCATAGCGTTCGCCATTGCGCTGCATTTCGATGTCGACGTTTTGTTCGAAGGCGCTGGCGCTGGCGTATTTATCGACCATCACCGAGTGGTCGATCACCAGATCCACGGGGGAGAGCGGATTGATGCGCTGCGGGTCGCCGCCGGCCTTGGCCATCGCGGCACGCATCGCGGCCAGGTCGACCACGGCAGGAACACCGGTAAAGTCCTGCATCAACACCCGCGCGGGACGGTATTGAATTTCGCGGTCGGAGCGACGTTCCTTGAGCCAGGCGGCAATCGCCTTGAGGTCGGCGCCGGTGACGGTTTTTTCATCTTCCCAGCGCAGCAGGTTTTCCAGCAGCACTTTCAACGACATCGGCAGCTTGTCCAGGTCGCCCAGGCTTTTGGCGGCATCCGGCAAGCTGAAATAGTGATAGGTCTTGTCGTCGACTTGTAAGGTTTTAAGGGTTTTCAGGCTATCGAGGGACGGCATTGAAATGACTCCTTTGGGTCCGCACGGCTACGGACTGACGGGACAGACAGAGCCTTAAACCTAGTCCTGTTTGGTGCTTAAGGCTAATAACTGGACTCTATGGCCAAGTCCAAGGTTCCGAACTCGGCTATCATGCGCCGGTTTTCGTGACAGGCTTTGCTTCAACGCAAGTCTGGGCATCGCGCAGTGGCTGAATTTCTCGCCATCTGCCCAGGAGTAAGAATGAACACCCTCTTTATGCATTGCCGGCCGGGCTTCGAAAGTGAAGTCTGTTCCGAGATTTCCGAACACGCCGCGCGGCTGAACGTGGCCGGTTATGCCAAGGCCAAGACCGCCAGCGCCTGCGCCGAATTCATCTGCACCGAAGAAGACGGCGCCGAGCGCCTGATGCGTGGCCAGCGTTTCGCCGATCTGATCTTCCCGCGCCAGTGGGCTCGCGGGATCTTCATCGATCTGCCGGAAACCGACCGCATCAGCGTGATCCTCGCGCACATGGCGGACTTCCCGCTGTGCGGCAGCCTGTGGCTGGAAATGGTCGACACCAATGATGGCAAGGAGCTGTCGAACTTCTGCAAGAAGTTCGAAGGCCACCTGCGCAAGGCGCTGATGGCGGCTGGCAAACTGGTGGAAGACGCCCACAAGCCGCGCCTGCTGCTGACCTTCAAAAGTGGCCGGGAAGTGTTCATGGGCCTGGCCGAGTCGAACAACTCGGCGATGTGGCCGATGGGCATTCCGCGGCTGAAGTTTCCACGTGAAGCGCCGAGCCGTTCGACGCTGAAGCTGGAAGAGGCGTGGCACCATTTCATCCCGCGCGATCAATGGGACGAGCGCCTGCACAGCGACATGACCGGCGTCGACCTTGGCGCCGCTCCTGGCGGCTGGACCTGGCAACTGGTCAATCGCGGCATGCTGGTGACTGCGATCGACAACGGCCCGATGGCCGAAAGCCTGATGGACACTGGTTTAGTGCAACACTTGATGGCCGACGGTTTCACCTTCAAGCCCAAGCAACCAGTGGACTGGATGGTCTGCGACATCGTCGAGAAACCGGCGCGCAACGCCGCGATGCTGGAAGAATGGATTGGCGAGGGGCATTGCCGCGAAGCGGTGGTCAACCTCAAGCTGCCGATGAAGCAGCGTTACGCCGAAGTGAAGCGCTTGCTGGAGCGCATTGCC
This sequence comes from Pseudomonas sp. 478, assembly GCF_003254125.1. Lineage (NCBI taxonomy): Bacteria > Pseudomonadati > Pseudomonadota > Gammaproteobacteria > Pseudomonadales > Pseudomonadaceae > Pseudomonas > Pseudomonas sp. 478. The sequence continues at coordinate 137,125 of NZ_QKZG01000007.1, read as the reverse complement.
GACGGGTTCAAGGAACGCGGCATTCGGGTCGAGATCGGCTGCAAACAGCTGTACCACGACCGTGAAGAAGTGACCTGCCATTTGCGCCGGCTCGACGTGAAGAAAACCAAGTCCCGCTGAGCCCCCCGGCCCAATGTGGGAGCGGGCTTGCTCGCGAATGCGGACGGACATTCAATATTGATGTCGACTGACCCACCGCCTTCGCGAGCAAGCCCGCTCCCACAGGGATCGATGTAACGCCACAGATGACCGAACACCCGGCAATGCGCGACAATGCCGGCAAGTTTCAGGAGTGAATCATGAGTGAAATGATTGATACGCCGGTTGACGGCACCCTCGACGCCACCGGCCTCAACTGCCCGGAACCGGTGATGATGCTGCACCAGCACATCCGTGACCTGGTGCCCGGCGGCCTGCTGAAGGTGATCGCCACCGACCCGTCGACCCGTCGCGACATTCCCAAGTTCTGTGTGTTTCTCGACCACGAACTGGTGGCGCAGCACGAAGAGGCAGGCACCTACCTCTACTGGATCCGCAAGAAACTCGTTTAACCCGCCGAATGGCTGATGCGGATTCGCTTGCGTGCACTGCGCGTCAGGCGGATCGACAGCATCAGCGCCGCGCAACTCAAGCCCACGATCAATCCCTGCCACAGCCCGCTCGGGCCGCTTGGCGCGCCGAACCAATCGGTCAGGCCCAGCGCGTAACCCACCGGCAAACCAATGCCCCAGTAAGCGAACAGCGTCAGGATCATTGTCACCCGCGTGTCCTGATAGCCGCGCAACGCGCCGGCCGCCGTCACCTGGATCGCATCGGAAAACTGGAACAGCGCCGAATACACAATCAGCATCGCCGCGACATGAATCACCGTCGGGTCGGCCGTGTAGATCGTTGCGATGTGTTCACGCAGCAACAGCATCATGCTCGCGGAAATGCACGCATAGGCCAGCGCTGTGCCCATGCCGACACCGGCGGCGAAGCGGGCCTCGCGCGGTTCCTGACGGCCGAGCGCCTGGCCAACTCGCACGGTCACGGCCATGCCGAGGGAGTAGGGGATCATGAACACCAGCGAGCTGAAATTCAGCGCGATCTGATGCCCGGCCACTACCGTCGCGCCGAGGCTGCCGATCAGCAGCGCAATCACCGCGAAGATGCTCGATTCGGCGAACACCGCGATGCCGATCGGCAGGCCGATGCCCAGCAGGCGTTTGATCACCGACGACTGCGGCCAGTCGAAACGGCTGAACAACTCACTCGACTGATACGCCGGCGCCCAGCGCTCCCACCCGGCCATGCCCAGGGCCATCACCCACATCACGATCGCCGTGGCCCAGCCGCAACCGACACCGCCCATGGCCGGCACACCGAAGTGGCCATAGATGAAGACGTAGTTCAGCGGAATGTTCAGCGCCAGCCCGCACAGACCCAGCACCATGGCCGGACGCGTACGCCCCAGGCCGTCACTGAAGCAGCGCAGCACATGGTAGAACGCAACGGCAGGCAAACCGCTGGCGATACCGTGCAGGTATTGCATGCACGGGCCGATCAGTTCGGGATCGACCTTCATGATGTGCAGAATCGGTTCGGCGCTGAACAACATGCCGGTCGCCATCAAGCCCACGACCAATGCCAGCCACAGTGCCTGGCGCACGATCGGGCCGATCTCGCGGTGGGTGCCGGCGCCGAAACGCTGGGCGACTTTCGGGGTAGTGGCCAGCAGCGTGCCGGTCATTAACAGAAATACCGGCACCCAGATCGAGTTGCCCAGCGCCACCGCCGCCAGATCCCGTGGCCCGACCCGGCCCGCCATCACCGCATCGACGAAGCCCATGGCGGTGGTCGCCAGTTGCGCGATCATGATCGGCAAGGCCAGGCCGAGCAGGTTTTTCAGCTCCAGGCGAACCCGGGCCGGACGGGTGAGGGAAATAGCGGCGGGGCGGTCAGTCACGGAATTCAAGGGCGAAACGTCCAGAGATGTTGATGCGCAAGGCGGCGCATTCTACGCCCTGACGCAGTGGTCAGGAAAAGTCCTGTGTTAGGGATTTGTAATTGCCCGTGCGCGGTATTCGACCTCCTGTGGGAGCGGGCTTGCTCGCGAAGAGGGGGGGGCAGTAAATATAAATGTTGGCTGACACACCGCTTTCGCGAGCAAGCCCGCTCCCACAGGGTGAGTGGTCTGTCATGTCAAGGTGGACAATGCCTGCTGGCTCACACTGGCCATCTGCGCCTACACTGCCGATCCGCCAAAGGAGCCTGCCATGCTGATTGTTGCCGACGAAAATATCCCGCTGCTCGATGCCTTCTTCGAAGGTTTCGGTGAAATCCGCCGGGTGCCGGGACGTTCCATTGACCGCGCCACCGTCGAACAGGCCGATGTACTGCTGGTGCGCTCGGTGACCAACGTTAACCGCGGGTTGCTCGAAGGCAGCAAGGTACGCTTTGTCGGCACCTGCACCATCGGCACGGATCACCTGGATCTGGATTACTTTGAGCGGGCCGGCATCACCTGGTCCAGCGCACCCGGCTGCAACGCCCGCGGCGTGGTCGACTACGTGCTCGGCAGTCTGCTGACCCTGGCCGAAATCGAAGGCGTCGACCTGGCTCAACGCACCTACGGCATCGTCGGTGTCGGTGAAGTGGGCGGCCGGTTGGTCAAGGTGCTGCAAGGTCTGGGCTGGAACGTGCTGGTCTGCGATCCGCCAAGACAAGCTGCAGAAGGTGGCGATTACGTCAGCCTCGAGCAGATCATCGAGCAGTGCGATGTCATCAGTCTGCACACGCCATTGAAGAAACACGGCGCCCAGTCGACCTGGCATCTGTTCGATAAAAACCGATTGAACCAGCTCAAGTCCGGCACCTGGCTGATCAACGCCAGTCGTGGCCCGGTGGTCGACAACGCCGCGCTGCGCCAAGTGCTGCTGCAACGCGAAGACCTGCAAGCAGTGCTGGATGTCTGGGAAGGCGAGCCTGAGGTCGATGTGGCCTTGGCCGAACTCTGCGTGCTGGCGACGCCGCACATTGCCGGTTACAGCCTCGACGGCAGACAGCGTGGCACCGCGCAGATTTATCAGGCGTATTGCGATTTTCTCGGACAAGCCGCCCAGATCAACTTGAACGATTTGCTGCCCGCGCCCTGGTTGTCGCAAGTGACCTTGAACGCTAACAGCGATCCGGCCTGGTCGCTGGCGATGTTGTGCCGCGGCGTGTACGACCCGCGTCGCGACGATGCGGATTTCCGCCGCAGCCTTGTAGGCAATGTGAACGAACAGCGTGCGGCGTTCGATTCACTGCGCAAACATTATCCGTTGCGGCGTGAGATTGATGGGTTGCAGGTGCGGATCGAGGGGGATTCGCCTGAGTTGCAGAAGATCGTGGCGGCGTTGGGCGCTTCGGCTGTCTGAGCATCGAGTTGGCCCCTTCGCGAGCAGGCTCGCTCCCACATTAAACTCAGTCGTATTGTGGGAGCGGGCTTGCTCGCGAATGGCTGCACCTCCATTCTGGATCAGCAGCCATAAAAAACCCGGCCATCAGAGGCCGGGTCAAGAAGACGGTGGCTATATCACTTTTGTTCGGCAGGCTTGACCAATCGCTTTTCCAGTTCGCGGCAAGCGTCCTGGATCATGTCTTCAGTGATCGGTACTTCGCGCCCATCCTTATCGATAATCGAGCAACCCAGAGACTGGTCTGGCTGTGTACGGATCACTTCAATCTTGTCTTCGCTGCTGTTTTGCAAGGACATGGCCTGTCTCCTCATCAGGTTGTGTGCTTACTGTAGAACCGCCACGTGACCGGGCTGTGACAACTCCCTGCGATCTTTGCGGCGGAAACATCAGTCCACCAGAAATATGGCTGCGTTGCCACCCGAACTTTAGACCAATACCGTCTAGGACCTAGTCTTTGCGGTCATATTTAACCCGACTCATTATGATTTACAGCGTTCAAGCCCATCGACCGGTGTAGGCTTGATCGCGTCAAAGCCTACTGGTTGCGCCATCGAATGATCTCCATCCTCTCATCCCGCCAACGGCGCGCCATGCGCCTGGCCCTGCGTTTCATCGCGCCTTATCGCTGGCCGGCCGTCGGTGCCTTGCTCGCATTGATCGTCACGGCGGGCATCACTTTATCCATGGGGCAGGGGATTCGCCTGCTGGTAGATCAGGGCTTCATGACCCAATCGCCGCATTTGCTCAACCAGTCCATCGGCTTGTTTATGTTGCTGGTGGTCGGGCTGGCGATTGGCACCTTCGCGCGTTTCTACCTGGTCTCATGGATCGGCGAACGCGTTGTCGCGGACATCCGTCGTCAGGTGTTCAATCATCTGATTTATCTGCACCCAGGATTCTACGAAGACAACCGCAGCTCCGAGATCCAGTCGCGGTTGACCGCTGACACCACGCTGCTGCAATCGGTGATCGGCTCTTCGCTGTCGCTGTTTTTGCGCAATCTGTTGATGGTGATCGGCGGGATCGTCCTGTTGTTTATCACCAACCCCAAACTCACCAGCATCGTGGTCGTCGCGTTGCCGTTGGTGATCGCGCCGATCCTGATCTTCGGCCGTCGGGTGCGTAGCCTGTCGCGCCTGAGCCAGGACCGGATTGCCGATATCGGCAGCTATGTTTCCGAAACCCTGGGCCAGATCAAAACCGTGCAGGCCTACAACCATCAGGTCCAGGATGAGCAGCGCTTCGCCGCAACGGTGGAGGAGGCCTTCAACACCGCTCGCAAGCGGATCTTCCAGCGGGCCTGGCTGATTACCCTGGTGATCGTGCTGGTGCTTGGCGCAGTCGGGGTGATGCTCTGGGTCGGCGGAATGGATGTCATCGCCGGGCGGATTTCCGCGGGCGAGCTGGCGGCGTTTGTGTTTTACAGCCTGATTGTCGGCAGCGCATTCGGCACGTTGAGCGAAGTCATCGGCGAACTGCAGCGTGCCGCCGGCGCCGCCGAGCGGATTGGCGAGTTGCTGCGCTCGGAAAATATCATCCGGCCACCGACCACTGAGCTGGTGACCTTGCCTGAACGGGTAAAAGGTGACCTGGTGCTGCAAGACGTGCGCTTTTCCTACCCATCGCGTCCCGAAAGCTATGCGGTCGATGGTTTGAATCTGACGATCAATGCTGGCGAAACCCTCGCGTTGGTTGGGCCATCCGGTGCCGGCAAGTCGACGGTGTATGACTTGCTGCTGCGCTTTTACGACCCGGCTGAAGGACGCATCCTGCTCGACGGCGTGCCGCTGACTCAACTCGATCCGTTGGACCTGCGTCGCTGCTTCGCCCTGGTCTCGCAATCCCCGGCGCTGTTCTTTGGCAGCATCGAAGAGAACCTCCGTTACGGCAACCCGACGGCCACCCTGGCCCAGGTTCAGGAAGCGGCGAAAATCGCTTACGCCCACGACTTCATCGAACAAATGCCCAACGGCTACCAGACCCACCTTGGCGACGGTGGCCTCGGTTTGTCCGGCGGTCAACGCCAGCGCCTGGCCATTGCCCGGGCGCTGCTGGTGGACGCGCCGATCCTGCTGCTGGACGAAGCCACCAGCGCCCTCGACGCCCAGAGCGAACACCTGATCCAGCAAGCCCTGCCGAGCCTGATGAAAAACCGCACCACGCTGGTCATCGCCCACCGGCTGGCGACGGTAAAGAATGCTGACCGGATCGCGGTGATGGACCAAGGGAAACTGGTGGCGGTGGGGACGCATCAGGAATTGATTGCGAGCAACGCGCTGTATGCGCGGTTGGCGGCGTTGCAGTTTAACGATGGACATGAGGCCGCGTGAATGAGAGCTGCTGAATGCTGCCGTGGTCGGGCATTATGTCGGCCACAGTTGCGAGCCTGGAAAAGGATATGAGCCGTTATCAACCACCGTTGACCCTGACCACCAGAATGCTGGCGTTGGTCGCCGGGATTAGTGAACAAATTGGTCAGCTGGCGGCTGTGGATGAGCGCCTGCAAACGCCTCAACTGCGTCGTAGCAATCGGATTCGTACGATTCAGGCTTCTTTAGCGATCGAGAACAACACCCTGAACATCGAGCAGGTGACGGCTGTTCTGGCGGGGCAGCGTGTGTTGGGATTGCCTCGGGAAATCCAGGAAGTGCGCAACGCTTTCGCGGCTTATGAAGCCATGCCGGAGTGGCAGCCGAGTCGCCGAGCCGACTTGCTTTATGCCCATGAGTTGCTGATGGGTGGGTTGATTGACGACTGCGGGCAGTTTCGTCGAGCCGGTGTGGGCATTTACCGTGGCGATAAACTGGTCCATATGTCCCCGCCGCCGAGTCGCCTTGCGCAATTGATTGAAGACTTGTTGGCGTGGCTTGGCGATTCTGATTGGCATCCGCTGATCATCAGCTGCGTCTTCCATTACGAATTCGAGTTCATCCATCCCTTCGCTGATGGTAATGGACGCATGGGCCGTCTTTGGCAGACGTTGATACTCAGTCAATGGCGCCCGGTGTTGGCATATCTGCCTGTCGAAGCGGTAATTCGAGATCAGCAGGATGCTTATTACGCGGCATTGTCGGCGGCCGATCAGTTGGCTGAGGCGACGCCTTTTGTCGAGTTTATGCTGCAAGCATTGAGTCTCGCGCTTGAGGAAGCGGCTCTTAGTGAATCAGTAACCGACCCAGTAACCGACCTGGTAAGCGACCTGGTAAGCGACCCAGTAGGGAAATTGCTTTCAGCGCTTCATGTTAACGGCCCGCTTAAAATCAGCGACTTAATGACCGAGGTCGGTTTGGCTCACAAGGCGACCTTTCGGGCTAACTACCTCAGGCCCGCATTGGCTGCCAACTTGATTGAAATGACCAATCCCGAGTCGCCAAGCAGCCCTGCTCAAAAATATCGACTGACCCGGCATGGCAAGCGGATTGCTGCACGGCTCAAGTCGGCATAGTCGTTCTGGACGCGAAAAAAATGCCCGCATCAATCGAAGCGGGCATTTTTGTCAGTGCTTCAAAGCAGGATTATTGATCGTCAAAGTAGCGCTCATGCCAATCCACCAACGGTTGCGGTGAGTTGAGCTTCTGGCCGTAGATCACCGAGTACGACAACACGTTTTGCACGTACTGACGGGTTTCGTCGAACGGGATGCTTTCCACCCAGACATCGAAGCTCAGGTGGTCCGCACCGCGCAGCCACTGGCGCACGCGACCGGGGCCGGCGTTGTAGGCGGCGGAAGCGAGGACGCGGTTGCCGTTGAACTGGCTGTGGACCTGGCTCAGGTAAGCGGCGCCTAGCTGGATGTTCTTGTCCGGGTCGAGCACTTGCTGCGGCGAGGCCAATGGAATGCTGAACTTGCGCGCGGTTTCCTTGGCGGTGCCGGGCATCAGTTGCATCAGGCCGCTGGCGCCGACGCCGGAACGGGCGTCGTCCATGAAAGCACTTTCCTGGCGGGTGATAGCGAACACCCAGCTCGAATGCAGGCCACGAACCTTGGCTTCGCGCACCAGGGTTTCGCGGTGGGCCATCGGGAAACGGATGTCCAGGTCGTCCCAGTACTGCGCCTGACTGATGGTGCGGATCGCCGGGAAATACCATTTCAGGTCGTAGGCCAGTTTCGCCTGGGCGACCATTTCGTCGCGGCTGAAGTGGCGGCTGACGTGGTACCACTCGCGGCGACCATCGACGATCTGTCCGCGAGCATGGAATTCCAGGGCGCGTCGTATGCCGGGGGTATTGCGGACCTTGTTCATCAGCGCTTGACTGAGCACCAGCGGTTTGTTGTTCAACGAGTAGGGCGACTGTGAGCGATCTGCTGCGAGGAAGCCGTAAAAATCACGCTCGCGGGCGAGGCCCTTATACAGCGTCTGCGCTTCCGGGTTCTGCGGCTGCGCCAGTTCCAGACTGCGGGCCTGCCAATAGCGCCAGCGATTGGTGGTCGCCAGATCCTGCGGCAGACGGCGAGTCAGTTGATAGGCATCGTCCCAGCGAGCCAGGCGCAGCAGCAGGCGCAGGCGCCATTCCGACACGGTGTTGTCGCGCAGTTCGGGGTCGTACTTGGTCATCACGTCCAGTGCGCGCGGGTCGAAACGTCGGGCGAGGGTCAGGCCGATTTCCCGGGCAATGGCCACTTTTTCGTCGCGCGAGAAGTGCATGCTGCTGGCATAGCCGTCGAGCAAGGCCATGGCCTTGTCCGGATCCTGTTTGGCCAGGCGGCGCAGGCCGAGGCTGACGATGTCGGACATCGGCTCGTCGGCCGGGGTAAACCGCGACGGTTGATTGAGCAGCTCGGGTTTCTGCGCCACATCAATCAGCAAGCGACCGCGAGGGGCGAGGGTAGTCAGGCCGTTGACCAGGCTGATGGCCAGCGGATAGTTGCGCGCCTGGGCGGCAAGTTTGGTGCGCTCCCAGCGTTTCTGCTCGGTCAACTGGCCTTCGGCAGCCCATTGCCCGAATAGCGCATCGCAGGCGTCGGGTTGGGATTTTCCGGTCAGCCAGAGTTTATTGGTGTTGGCGTAACCTTCGGCTTTCTGGTTATGCCCGATCTGGTACTGTGCGTTCAGGCAGTCCAGTTCGGTGAAATTGAGCTTGGGGTCGTAGTACTTGACGAAGGTCGCCCAGTCGCCGCGTTCGGCCAGCCAGCGCAGCCAGCGCAGTTTCATCCAGTTGGCCTGGGGCAGGTCACCGTGCTCGGCGAGGAATTTCTCGATTTCGGCATTGCTCGCGGTTTTAAGGCGAGCGGTCAGTTCGTCATACGCCAGGTATGGCTCCAGCGGGTAATCGCGGAGGGCCTGGCTGTAACGGAAATAAGGACCGGTATCCCCCTTGGCGAGGGCACGCTTGGCTTCATCGTAATACTGGCGCTGGGTGGACAGGTCCACCGCCTGGGCGGTTTGGACGGCAGTGGCAGAAAGAAGAAAACAGGATAAAAGACTGAAAAGGCGACTGCGCATGAGACGTCCGGGCAGAGAAATCATGACAAGCGCGGGCAATGCCCGCGCTGAATTATCTGTAGCTTAGCCTTTTGCCAGCAGCGGGCGAAAGCTTTGCCGGCCTGTCAGCATCAGTTCGCAACATTTGTCATGCAGAGTGTCGCGAAGGTGAAATTGCCGGCCTTCTGAAGCCTCAAGTCAGGTAGAATGCGCGCCCGGTTTTTGGAGAAGCTCATGACCCTGCTCAAATTCAGCGATGTGTCCCTTGCTTTCGGCTCTACGCCGTTGTTGGACAAGGTGTCCTGGCAGATCGCCCGTGGTGAGCGGGTGTGCATCATCGGCCGCAATGGCACTGGCAAGTCCAGCATGATGAAGCTCGTCAAGGGCGACCAGAAGCCCGATGACGGCTCCGTTTGGCGCGCACCCGGCCTCAAGATTGGCGAATTGCCGCAAGAATTGCCGGTAGCCGACGAGCGGACCGTGTTCGACGTGGTGGCTGAAGGCCTGGACGGTGTCGGCGAGCTGCTCGCGCAGTATCACCACCTCAGCCAGAACATCGTCACCGACGCCGACCTGGACAAACTGATGCACGTCCAGCACGACCTCGAAGCCCGTGACGGCTGGCGTTTGCAGCAACTGGTCGACAGCACGTTGAGCCGTCTGCAGTTGCCAGCCGACAAGACCCTCGCCGAATTGTCCGGCGGCTGGCGTCGCCGCGTTTTGCTGGCTCAGGCTCTGGTTTCCGAACCCGATCTGCTGCTGCTCGACGAACCGACCAACCACCTGGACATCGGTGCAATTGCCTGGCTCGAAGAAGCGCTGAAGGATTTCCAGGGCGCCGTGCTGTTCATCACGCACGACCGTTCATTCCTGCAGAACCTCGCTACCCGCATTCTGGAACTGGATCGCGGTGGTTTGATCGACTGGAACGGCGACTACGCCAGCTTCCTCGTGCACAAAGAAGCCTCGCTGGCCGCTGAAGATACTGCCAACGCGCTGTTCGACAAAAAACTGGCCCAGGAAGAAGTCTGGATCCGCCAGGGCATCAAGGCGCGCCGCACCCGTAACGAAGGCCGCGTCCGCGCCCTCAAAGCCCTGCGCAATGAGCGTAGCGAGCGTCGTGAACGCACCGGCAAGGCCAACATCCAGCTGGATACTGCGGACAAGTCCGGCAAGCAGGTGATGGTCCTTGAGAACGTGAGCTTCGCTCACCCGGGCGGCCCGTTCCTGATCAAGGATTTCTCGATGGTCCTGCAGCGCGGCGACCGCATCGGTCTGCTGGGCGCCAACGGTACCGGCAAAACCACACTGTTGAAGCTGATGCTCAACGGCCTGCAGCCAACCAGCGGCACCGTGGAAGAGGGGACGCGCATCGACGTGGCCTACTTCGACCAGTTGCGCCATCAGCTGGACCTGGAAAAGACCGTAATTGACAACGTTGCGGAAGGTCGCGACTTCATCGATATCGATGGTCAGAGCCGCCACGTGCTGAGCTACCTCGGCGACTTCCTGTTCAGCCCGCAGCGTGCCCGCACGCCGGTGAAGGCGCTGTCAGGTGGTGAGCGCGCGCGTCTGTTGCTGGCGAAACTGTTTAGCAAGCCGGCGAACCTGCTGGTCCTCGATGAACCGACCAACGACCTCGACGTTGAAACCCTCGAGTTGCTGGAAGAGGTATTGCTGACCTTCAACGGCACCGTGCTGATGGTCAGCCACGACCGGGCATTCCTCGACAACGTGGTCACCAGCACCCTGGTCTTCGAAGGTGAAGGCAAGGTTCGCGAATACGTTGGTGGTTATCAGGACTGGCTGCGTCAGGGCGGCTCGCCGCGCCTGCTGGGCGTGACCGAGAGCAAGTCCGGCAAAGCCGACCTGACCTCCGCTGTCGTGACGGCCGAAGCTGCGCCAGTTGCTGCTGTCGTCGAAGCGCCGGTGGCGAAGAAGAAACTCAGCTACAAGTTGCAGCGTGAGCTGGAAATGTTGCCGGGCCAGATCGAAGCCATGGAGCAGCAGATCGCTACCGTTGAGGCGCAAATGGCCGATGCCGGTTTCTATCAGCGTCCTGCTGCCGAGACCACTGCAGTGATCGCTCAGTTGGAGCAGTTGCAGGCTGAGCATGACGTAATGGTCGAGCGCTGGGCCGAGCTGGATGCCTGATTGATCCTGCTATAAAAAAGCCCGGCGTTCAGTGATGAACGCCGGGCTTTTCGTATGGAAGGCGATCTACTGGCCGACATGGATTCACTGTGGGAGCGGGCTTGCTCGCGAAAGCTGCTTAACATTCAATAAAGATGTCGACTGTCACGCCGCTTTCGCGAGCAAGCCCGCTCCCACATCGTTTCGTGTTATCAGCTTTTGATCAGGCGCACCGCGAGCACATCACAGGGCGCACCATGCAGCACGTCATTGGCAGTCGAGCCCAGCAGCAATGCCAGGCCGTGTCGGCCATGGCTGCCCACCACGATCAGGTCGCAGGTTTGTTCCTTGGCCAGGTGGTGGATCTCCTGGCGTGGCTGGCCGTAGGTCAGGTGGCTGTATTCCTTGGAGAGTTCCGGATACTTCACGATCAGCCGGTCCAGGCGCTCCTTGGCCTGATCGAACTGCTGTTGTTGCAGTTGTGACAGGTCCATGGGGACGTCGCCGCCAAAGGCCATGGCCATTGGCTCGACAATGTGCACCAGGGACAGTTTCGCCCCGTTGCTCACCGACAGTTCGCGAGCGCGGTGGATTACAGGATCGCACTCTTCGGTTAGATCTACAGCAACCAGAATGTGGTTGTAGGGCATGAGGTGCTCCTCCTGAGGGTTGCAATATTGGTAAGTATGGCTGGTTTCAAGCGCATTGTTTTCAAAGTGACCCAATGCGCTCATCAAGAATCGGGAGTACAGATATGACGGTCTGGATAGTGGTGTCAATCCTGTTGGTGGTACTGAGTCCGCTGGCATGGTTGCGACCGTCGCGCCACCAGAGCGGCCGCATGGCCCTGCGCATGGAGGCGCGACGCATTGGATTGGCGATGCAGCTGGCGCCACAAGACTGGCCGCACTGGCTGAGCAAGGAGCCGCCGAGCCCTTGCGCCCAATACCATCGACCACGGCGGGGCAATCGGCCGGCGTGCTGGTGTTACTGGCAAAAAGCGCCGGGTGTCTGGGTCAATCAGTGGCAGGAGGTCTGCGAGGAGCCTGCGTTGCTGATTCATTTCGAAAAATTGCCAGACAATGTTTACAAGGTCGAAGCAGACAAACAGATGATCACGTTGTATTGGGGTGAGAAGGGCGAAGCGACGGTTTTGCAGGATATTGATGCGGTGCTGAAGGCGCTGGCATAAATCACGGAAACTTCGCGCCGCAATGGCGCGAAACGTCTGGCAGACAGGCAATAAAAAGCCCGACATCATCATCGGGCTGGAGTTGGCCAGGCAGGCCGGTAATTCTGTGTGGCGCTGATATTACGCTGGCGTTCGCCAAAAGCGTTGATGTTTTTCCCTCAAGGTCCCGCCAGCGTAGCTTGTTAAACAAAGGCTGCAGCGAATTAGGGCGACTTTTCTAACTATTGATCCTATGAATGGCCTCACATGCAGCCGCGTGTTGCAGGGCTTCGCGGTACGGAAATGACCGGAAAGTCGCGTTTCAACCCGTATTTTGGGCGATTGACAATTGTCGGAAATTCCGTGAAGGTGACGTACCCAAATCAAACGGGCGTATGAATTGAGCGTTTGTATTACAGACCGCTCCTACAGAATCCCGACTATCGCGTTGGCGGGTGTGCCGGGTGAATGGGCGTAGCATTGACGTTAAACGTCCCTGCCGAACCATTCACTTGCGTCCGACGTGTACTGTTCAGCTTCCATATCGTGGAGATCAGTTGATGATTTACGAAGGTAAAGCCATCACGGTTAAGGCTCTTGAAAGTGGCATCGTCGAATTGAAATTCGACCTCAAGGGTGAGTCCGTCAACAAGTTCAACCGTCTAACCCTGAACGAACTGCGTCAGGCCGTAGACACCATCAAGGCAGATGCTTCGATCAAGGGTGTGATCGTCAGCAGTGGCAAGGACGTGTTCATCGTCGGCGCCGACATCACCGAATTTGTCGAGAACTTCAAGCTGCCTGATGCAGAGCTTGTTGCTGGCAACCTGGAAGCCAACAAGATTTTCAGCGATTTCGAAGACCTCAACGTCCCGACTGTCGCCGCGATCAATGGCATCGCCCTGGGTGGCGGTCTGGAAATGTGCCTGGCGGCGGACTACCGTGTCATGTCCACCAAGGCCAAGATCGGTCTTCCGGAAGTCAAGCTGGGTATCTACCCGGGCTTCGGCGGTACCGTGCGCCTGCCGCGCATCATCGGTGCCGACAACGCCATCGAATGGATTGCCGCCGGCAAGGAAAACCGCCCTGAAGACGCGCTGAAAGTCGGCGCAGTCGACGCAGTGGTTGCCCCAGAGAAACTGCAGGAAGCCGCTCTGGAGCTGATCAAGCGCGCCATCTCCGGCGAGTTCGACTACAAGGCCAAGCGTCAGCCGAAGCTCGAAAAGCTCAAGCTCAACGCCATCGAACAAATGATGTCGTTCGAAACCGCCAAGGGTTTCGTGGCCGGTCAAGCGGGTCCGAACTACCCGGCACCGGTCGAAGCGATCAAAACGATCCAGAAAGCCGCGAACTTCGGTCGCGACAAGGCGCTGGAAGTCGAAGCCAATGGTTTCGTCAAACTGGCCAAGACCTCTGCCGCACAGAGCTTGATCGGTCTGTTCCTGAACGATCAGGAGCTGAAGAAAAAGGCCAAGGCCTACGACGAAATCGCCAAAGACGTGAAGCAGGCTGCCGTATTGGGCGCTGGCATCATGGGTGGCGGTATCGCTTATCAGTCGGCCTCCAAAGGTACGCCGATCCTGATGAAAGACATCAACGAGCACGGCATCGAGCAAGGTCTGGCCGAAGCTGCCAAATTGCTGGTGGGCCGCGTTGATAAAGGTCGCATGACCCCGGCGAAAATGGCCGAAGTGCTCAATGGCATTCGTCCGACCCTTTCCTACGGTGATTTCGGGCACGTCGACCTGGTCGTCGAAGCCGTTGTCGAGAACCCAAAGGTCAAGCAAGCCGTTCTGGCCGAAGTCGAAGGCAAGGTCAAAGAGGACACCATCCTCGCGTCCAACACCTCGACCATTTCCATCACCTTGCTGGCCAAAGCCCTCAAGCGTCCGGAAAACTTCGTCGGCATGCACTTCTTCAACCCGGTGCACATGATGCCGCTGGTTGAAGTGATCCGTGGCGAGAAGTCCAGCGAAGTGGCTGTTGCCACCACCGTTGCCTACGCCAAGAAAATGGGCAAGAACCCGATCGTCGTCAACGACTGCCCGGGCTTCCTGGTCAACCGCGTGCTGTTTCCGTACTTCGGCGGTTTCGCCAAACTGGTCAGCGCCGGTGTGGACTTCGTCCGCATCGACAAGATCATGGAAAAATTCGGCTGGCCAATGGGCCCGGCGTACCTGATGGACGTAGTCGGCATCGACACCGGCCACCACGGTCGCGACGTGATGGCTGAAGGCTTCCCGGACCGCATGAAAGACGATCGTCGTTCGGCCATCGACGTGCTCTACGAAGCCAAGCGCCTGGGCCAGAAGAACGGCAAGGGCTTCTATGCCTACGAGACCGACAAGCGCGGCAAGCAGAAGAAAGTCGCCGATCCGTCGGTACTGGAAGTGCTCAAGCCGATTGTCTTCGAACAGCTTGAAGTCACCGACGAAGACATCATCAACTGGATGATGATCCCGCTGTGCCTGGAAACCGTGCGTTGCCTGGAAGACGGCATTGTCGAAACCGCTGCCGAAGCCGACATGGGTCTGGTCTACGGTATTGGTTTCCCTCCATTCCGTGGCGGTGCGCTGCGCTACATCGATTCGATCGGTGTTGCAGAGTTCGTTGCCCTGGCTGACCAGTACGCTGATTTGGGCGCGCTGTACCACCCGACCGCAAAACTGCGCCAAATGGCCAAAACCGGCCAGCGGTTCTTCGGTTAAGCGCCCCCAACTAGAGTGAGAGTGAATATATGAGCTTGAATCCTAGAGACGTCGTGATTGTCGACTTCGGTCGTACTCCGATGGGCCGCTCCAAGGGCGGCATGCACCGCAATACCCGCGCTGAAGACATGTCGGCGCACCTGATCAGTAAGTTGCTGGAACGCAACGTCAAGGTTGATCCGAGTGAAGTCGAAGACGTGATCTGGGGCTGTGTGAACCAGACCCTGGAGCAGGGCTGGAACATCGCCCGCATGGCGTCCCTGATGACTCAGATTCCGCACACCGCTGCCGGCCAGACCGTCAGCCGTCTGTGTGGTTCGTCGATGAGCGCTCTGCACACTGCCGCGCAAGCGATCATGACCGGCAACGGTGACGTGTTCGTGGTTGGCGGCGTCGAGCATATGGGTCACGTGAGCATGATGCACGGTGTCGATCCGAACCCGCACATGTCCCTGTATGCGGCGAAAGCCTCGGGCATGATGGGTTTGACCGCTGAAATGCTGGGTAAAATGCACGGCATTAGTCGCGAACAGCAGGACGCTTTCGGCGTGCGCTCCCACCAGCTCGCTCACAAGGCGACACTGGAAGGCAAGTTCAAAGACGAAATCATCCCGATGCAGGGCTATGACGAGAACGGTTTCCTGAAGCTGTTCGACTATGACGAAACCATTCGTCCGGAAACTACCCTGGAAAGCCTGGCGGCTCTCAAGCCAGCGTTCAACCCTAAGGGCGGCACCGTGACAGCCGGTACTTCGTCGCAAATCACTGATGGTGCTTCGTGCATGATCGTGATGTCGGCGCAGCGTGCACAAGACCTGGGCATTCAGCCAATGGCGGTGATTCGTTCGATGGCGGTGGCAGGTGTGGACCCGGCAATCATGGGCTATGGTCCAGTACCGGCGACACAAAAAGCACTGAAGCGCGCGGGTCTTGGCATTAACGATATCGACTTCTTCGAGCTCAACGAAGCTTTCGCCGCACAGGCCCTGCCAGTGCTGAAAGATTTGAAAGTACTCGACAAGATGAACGAGAAGGTTAACCTGCACGGCGGTGCGATTGCCCTGGGTCACCCATTCGGTTGCTCCGGTGCGCGTATCTCCGGCACTCTGCTGAACGTGATGAAGCAAAATGGCGGCACCTTCGGGGTAGCTACCATGTGCATTGGTCTCGGCCAAGGCATCTCCACCGTCTTCGAACGCGTTTAAGCGTTTCGTCGAAGGAAGCCGGGGCCAAGTGCCCCGGTTTTTGTTTTTCTGAATTTATTTTTGTTTTTATTTTGAAAAGATTTGAGCGAGGGCCAAACCATGCCGATACAACCTGGGCTCTACCAACATTACAAAGGTCCGCAGTACCGCGTATTCAGTGTTGCGCGGCATTCGGAAACCGATGAAGAAGTGGTCTTCTACCAAGCCCTGTATGGCGATTACGGCTTTTGGGTGCGTCCCTTGAGCATGTTCCTTGAGTCGGTCGAGGTTGACGGCGAACAGGTGCCACGCTTTGCTTTGGTGCAAGCCGAACCGAGCCTTTTTTCCAAGCCATAAGCTGAGTGCGCGCAAAACCCTGCGCTTGACCTCACCTTGTAGCCACTATATATAGCGGTGCCGCGTCAGGCGCCAACCGCCTTTCACTTCTAGAATTCAGGAATTTTCTGATCCATGGGCAAATCGCTGGTCATTGTGGAATCCCCGGCTAAGGCCAAGACCATCAACAAGTATCTGGGTAACCAATACGTGGTGAAGTCGAGTATCGGCCATATCCGAGACCTGCCCACCAGCGGTTCGGCTAGCGCCAGCAAAGAGCCAGCCGCCAAGCGCGGCAAGGCCGCCGCGGGTGAAGGTCCGGTGCTCACGCCGAAAGAGAAAGCGCGCAAGCAGCTGGTCTCGCGCATGGGTGTCGATCCCGATCATGGCTGGAAAGCCAAGTACGAGATCCTCCCGGGCAAGGAAAAGGTCATCGAAGAGCTGCGCCGGCTCGCCAAAGATGCTGACACCATCTATCTCGCAACCGACTTGGATCGCGAGGGGGAAGCCATTGCCTGGCACCTGCGCGAAGCCATCGGTGGTGATGACAGCCGCTACAAGCGTGTGGTGTTCAACGAAATCACCAAGAAGGCGATTCAGGAAGCCTTCTCCAAGCCGGGCGAGCTGGACATCGACCGTGTAAACGCCCAGCAGGCGCGTCGTTTCCTCGATCGCGTGGTGGGTTACATGGTTTCGCCGCTGCTGTGGGCCAAGGTTGCCCGTGGCCTGTCCGCCGGTCGCGTGCAATCGGTTGCCGTGAAGCTGGTTGTTGAGCGTGAGCGTGAAATCCGCGCGTTCAACCCGGAAGAGTACTGGGAGGTTCACGCCGACCTCGGCACCGCCAAGGGCGCAACCGTGCGCTTTGACGTGGCTCGCGAGAAAGGCGAAGCCTTCAAGCCGCTCAACGAAGCTCAGGCCATGGCCGCGCTGGAGAAGCTCAAGGCTTCCAGCTACAGCATCGTCAAGCGCGAAGACAAACCGACCAGCAGCAAGCCGTCGGCACCGTTCATCACGTCCACCCTGCAACAGGCTGCGAGTAACCGCTTGGGCTTCGGCGTGAAGAAAACCATGATGATGGCCCAGCGTCTTTATGAAGCCGGCTACATCACTTACATGCGTACCGACTCCACCAACCTTTCGGTTGATGCCGTGACGATGGCGCGTACTTATATTGAAGGCGAGTTCGGCAAGAAGTACCTGCCGGAAAACCCGAACGTCTACAGCAGCAAGGAAGGCGCACAAGAGGCTCACGAAGCGATTCGTCCCTCCGATGCCAATACCGAGCCAAGCAAGCTGTCGGGCATGGAGCGCGATGCTGAGCGGCTCTACGAGCTGATCTGGCGCCAGTTCCTCGCTTGCCAGATGCTGCCGGCCCAATACCTGTCGACCACTGTCACCGTCGGTGCCGGTGACTTCGAGTTGCGCGCCAAGGGCCGCATTCTGAAGTTCGACGGTTATACCCGCGTCATGCCGCAAATCGCCAAGCCTGGCGATGACGACGTGCTGCCGGACATGGCTCAGGGCGACGCGATGAAGCTGATCAAGCTTGATCCGACCCAGCATTTCACCAAGCCGCCGGCGCGTTACTCGGAAGCGAGCCTGGTTAAAGAAATGGAAAAACGCGGCATTGGTCGTCCTTCGACCTACGCGGCGATCATTTCGACCATCCAGGATCGTGGCTACGTAGCGCTGCACAACCGTCGTTTCTACTCGGAAAAGATGGGCGACATCGTTACCGAACGTCTGGCCGAGAGTTTCTCCAATCTCATGGACTACGGCTTCACCGCCGGCATGGAAGAGAACCTCGACGACGTGGCCCAGGGCGAGCGCGACTGGAAAAACGTACTCGACGAGTTCTACGGCGACTTCAAGAAGAAACTCGAAGTAGCCGAAAGCGCCGAAGGCGGCATGCGCGCCAACCAACCAGTGATGACTGACATTCCGTGCGTATTGTGCGGGCGTCCGATGCAGATTCGTACGGCATCGACTGGCGTGTTCCTTGGTTGCTCGGGCTACAGCCTGCCGCCGAAAGAGCGCTGCAAGGCCACCGTCAACCTGGTGCCGGGCGACGAAATCGCGGCGGACGACGAGGGTGAATCGGAATCGCTGGTGCTGCGTGGCAAGCACCGCTGCCCGATCTGCAGCACGGCGATGGACGCTTACCTGCTGGATGAGAAGCGCAAGCTGCACATCTGCGGTAACAACCCGGATTGCTCTGGCTACGAAATCGAAGAGGGCACTTATCGCATCAAAGGCTACGAAGGTCCGAGCCTGGAATGCGACAAGTGCGGCAGCGAGATGCAGCTCAAGACCGGCCGTTTCGGTAAGTTCTTCGGCTGCACCAATGCGACGTGCAAGAACACCCGCAAACTGCTGAAAAGTGGTGATGCCGCACCGCCGAAGATGGACCCGGTGAAGATGCCTGAGCTGAAATGCGAAAAGGTCAACGACACCTACATCCTGCGCGACGGTGCTTCCGGCCTGTTCCTGGCGGCCAGTCAATTCCCGAAAAACCGCGAGACGCGTGCTCCGCTGGTCATGGAAATTGTGCCGCACAAGGATGAGATCGATCCGAAGTACCACTTCCTCTGCGAAGCGCCGAAGAAAGATCCGGATGGCTTGCCAGCTGTGATCCGTTACAGCCGCAAAACCAAAGAGCAGTACGTACAGACTGAAGTCGACGGTAAGCCGACTGGCTGGAAAGCGTACTACGACGGCGGCAAGTGGACGGTTGAAGACAAGCGCCCGGCTAAGACTGCCAAGGCTTAAAAGGCGCTGTACACAAAAGGCCGCATGACAACCCTTGGGTTTTCATGCGGCCTTTTTGTTTTGTGCTTGCGGGAAGCGGAGCTGATCCACGACACTGTCTGACCTGCGTTAAGCAATTATTTCGTTGTGGAGGCTGCCGTCATGGCCCACGAACTCTATACCCGTACCAACCAGAAGATTTACTTCGCCGGCCTGTCGCTCGAAGCGCTCGCCAAAGCCGAAGAGGGGCGGGCGATGAACTCCCTGGCGCTGATCCAGGCCGGACGCGAGTCGGCCTTGTTTCACCTGTACGGTGCGTTGCTGGGGCTGTGCCATGAAATCGCCGGTTTCTATCGCTTGCCTCAGGCCAATGCGCCTCGGGCCGAGTTATTGCTGACGCGCGAAGTGCTTGAAGCCATCGCGATTCCGGAAATGGCCGAGATGGTCGAGTTGGCCAATAATTCGGAAACCTGGCTGGCCAAACTGCTGGCAGCCCACGCTGCGCTGTTTCAGCCGCCACGGGCGCCGCACAAGCCTAAGGGTGACGTGACGCAGCCGCTGATCCTGGCCGTTAACCTGGATGAAGAAGAGGCTCCTCAAGAGCTGAGCCGGGAAGAGCTGGAGAGCTGGCGTCAGAACCTCAAGGGGCTGGCGATTCGGTTTCGCGAAGGCCTGAACGAGTGCTGAGCACATAATTGCATCGGACACTGCGTTACGTTGGTCTCTTCAGGGATGAAGCATGTCTTCCATTTTGCACAACAAAAAACTGCGTCAGTTATTTGAGCAGTCGGACGCCCGTGTCGAAGCGGCAACCAGTACCGCAGATCTGCTCGAGGTGATAAAGCAGCTCAGGGCTTTTGGTGCGCCGCTGGCGTTCGATAACGCCACACCCAGGCTGTTCCGTTATATCGGATTGGGATTGATCGCTGCCACCCTTCTTTTCATACCTTTTATCGTGCTGGGCATCGCTTTTCTATTGGGCGGCTGGCTTGTTATGGACCACAGGTCCGGGGTGATCGACGCTCTTTCTAAAAAAATCACCCATAAATCTTCATTGCTCACCTATGGGTTAAGGGAGTCGTTCAACCCGGATGTACAAGTGCTGAAGACTTTGGGTGGGGAGTTCAAGGACTTCCATCGAGGCTCCTACAGCCGACAGATTTTGAAATCGGTTCAAGGTACTTACCTTGGCGCGGTTCATGAGTTGCCTTTCACTTGCCAGCACTTGCAGTACGTTGATCGCGAAAGTTACAAGACCACCGTGCCAGATGGGGCAGGCGGTACCAAGGTTGAAAGCAAGACGGTTGACCGCGAGTTTGACCGGTACAACCTGGTGCTGGGTTTTCCGTGGGTCGAGAATGTGGTCGTGCGCGGTGACAGGCATTGGGAAGTGGATCTTGAGGAGGCTCTGGATACAGCTTCCAGCGAATTCAATAGCGCGTTTCACCTGACAGGCAGTACCCAGATGGCCTGTGCCGTTTTTGCCAAGCCCGCGACGGTGCTTCACCTACTGCAGCTCCATCAGCAATTGAGCGACGTCAATCTGGAGTTCTCGGAGCATGGGCGGCTGTGTCTGAGTTTCAGCGATCCTGGATTGCTTGCGCCCAGCGCAACCGAAGGGCTCCAAAATCTGCAGGCCTTTGAGCAGTTAGTTGAGGCGGGTATTCGCTTGCCTCGTCTGGACTTCTTGCTGTCGTGGGTCCATCGATTGGCCGAATTGCATGACGATAACTTCGCGCTTTCCCCGAAACCTTTAAAAAACATGGAGTATTAGACGATGGGGTTGTTATTGATTATCGCGGTGGTAGTCGGGATTACCTTCTGGACCTGTTACAACCGAATCATTGGGCGACATAATCGGGCTCAGCGCGCCTGGGCTGATGTCCTGGTGTATGAGCGGCAGAAAACCCGGGTGCTCGATTTGCTTGAGCAGCAGGTTGCAGGCTTCAAAGAGTACGAAGGTGCGCTGCTGGAAAAGATCACGGCTCTGCGCTCGGCCATCGGCAAACTGCCACAAGAGGCGAACGGGGACGCTCTACAGCCGGTGCAAAAGGGAACGCGGGAATTGCTGACGGGATTGACCGTGGCATTTGAAGCTTATCCAGAGCTCAAGTCCAATGAGTTGGTTAACAACTTCATGCGGGAAATCACTGAGCAGCAAGAAAACATCGGTGCGGCCATTACCATCTTCAATGGCGCGGTAGAGGTGTTCAATAACTCGATCCAGATGTTTCCTAACTCCTTTGTGAATGGCTGCCTCAACAAAAAATCGATAATCACTCCATTTTCCGACTCCCTGGCTTCCGCAGCATTTGAGTACAAGCCGAATTTTTAAAGGTGGAGGATGACAGGCTCGGTCAGTCTGGAATGTTCGCAAAAAGCTTTTTTGTAGCGGCTGGCTGATTACCGTTCCTCAAGATCCCGAGCGAAGCCTGGCCGATGCCTATATAATCCCCGCCTTTCGTGGAGAACAGACCTTTATGCCAACGTCCTTTCTAGAAATTGTCGAGTTACCAGACGGCCGTATCGAGCTGCGCAGGGCTGAGGACGAGGGTTCTCTGGTTACTTTGGATTTCTCCGAGGATGCCAAAGCGTTCCTGCAGGGCCAGCACGTGGAAGTCGCCAAGGCGATGTTGAGCGTCGGCGTTCAGATGGCCGGACGCTTGGTTGAAGGCGATTTCAATACGGACGAGGCGTCTCGGGTTCTTCATTGATCCCGCCTGTCGGTTTTTGTTGATATCGCTACAGGTTGGCTTCTCTATCCTTGGAGAAGCCCCGCGCTGTTCAGCACGCGCACTATTTGTCAGTTAACCCAGTCGAATATTCAGGCTTTGTGCGTCCCCGATCCGGGCGGCGCTGATCAACTGTTGCCGTGAAGTTGTACTCAATGGGTTGAGCCAGCTGACCACCGTGTGGCTGCGGCCCAGGCGCAAGGCCTCGCAGGTCAACTGCTGAGCGCTCTGAGTGCCGCGCGGTTGCAGCAGCAGGATGCGTTCGCGGTTAAGGCCGGCGTCCCGCAACCAGGCCTGGGTCAGGCTGGCGGGCGGAGCGATCAGCGTCAGCCAGCGCGCGTCCTGGTCTTGGCTCAGTTCCCTGAGAATCGGTGCAAGAAGGTTCAGGCAATTCCCGGCTGCACCACGCAGCGACAGCTCACTGAAGACTTCGGGCTCGGTACTCCAGGGTGACTCGACCACGTCTTTCAGGATCGGCGCCAATGGCTGCACCATGAAAGCCTCGAACAACGGCAGTTGGGCTTGCTGTGATGTGTGTGGGAACTGCATAAAGCCTCCTTTAGCGGCGAATGACGCCGACACTCAAGCCTTCGATCACCAGTTCCTGATCTTTCAGGTTCACTTCGATAGGGGCGAATTCAGGGTTTTCGGCAATCAACCAGACCTTGCTGCCATCGCGCTTGAAACGCTTGACGGTCACTTCGTCACCGATCCGCGCCACTACGATCTGGCCGTTGCGGGCTTCGCGGGTGGTGTGCACTGCCAGCAGGTCACCGTCGAAAATCCCCACATCCTTCATGCTCATGCCATGAACCCGAAGTAGATAGTCGGCGCGAGGATGGAAGAACGACGGGTTGATGTTGCAGGACTCTTCGATGTGCTGCTGGGCGAGGATCGGGGCACCGGCAGCCACTCGGCCAATGATCGGCAGGGTGGACTCGTCGGCCTTGGCTTCGAAGCCGGGGATGCGAATACCACGGGAAGCACCGGGCGTCATCTCGATCGCACCCTTGCGGGCCAGCGCCTTGAGGTGTTCTTCCGCCGCATTGGGCGACTTGAAACCCAGTTCCTGAGCGATTTCCGCGCGGGTGGGTGGGTAGCCGTTGTCTTCGAGGCAGCGTTTGATGAAGGCCAGAATCTCTGCTTGGCGTGGCGTCAGCTTTAGCATATTGATCGCTCTGTCTTTTTATACAGTGACTGGGATTATATACAGTGGAACGATCTTGGCAATGCTCCTTTTTTTGCCGACCGCCAGACGGTCGATGAGCCTGCTGATTCACGCTTGCGAGTTGTATGGTTAAATAGCTGACCGACCATTCCCAAAACGAACCGTCAGGCTTGACAAGGCCTGGGCTGAAACGTATGTTTCAAACAAGTGTTTGTCAGGCGGAGTAGCCATGGCCCAGTCGGAAACCGTTGAACGCATTCTTGATGCTGCCGAGCAATTGTTCGCGGAAAAAGGTTTTGCTGAAACCTCATTGCGTCTGATCACCAGCAAGGCGGGTGTCAATCTGGCGGCGGTGAACTATCACTTCGGTTCTAAGAAGGCGCTGATCCAGGCAGTTTTCTCGCGCTTTCTCGGGCCGTTCTGCTTAAGCCTTGATAAAGAACTCGAGCGGCGTCAAGCCAAGCCGGAGAACAAGCCGACGCTTGAAGAGCTGCTGGAAATCCTCGTCGAGCAAGCCCTGGTGGTGCAACCACGCAGCGGCAACGATCTGTCGATTTTCATGCGTTTGCTGGGCCTGGCTTTCAGTCAGAGCCAAGGGCACTTGCGGCGTTATCTGGAAGACATGTACGGCAAGGTGTTCCGCCGCTACATGATGTTGGTCAACGAAGCTGCACCGCGTATTCCGCCGATTGAGCTGTTCTGGCGTGTGCACTTCATGCTCGGCGCCGCCGCGTTCAGCATGTCCGGCATCAAGGCCTTGCGCGCAATTGCCGAGACAGACTTCGGCGTCAACACCTCCATTGAGCAAGTAATGCGTCTGATGGTGCCGTTTCTGGCCGCGGGCATGCGCGCCGAAACCGGTGTGTCCGATGTGGCCATGGCCACTGCGCAGCTGCGTCCGCGCAGTAAATCAACCCCGGTTGCCGCCAAGGTTTAACTGCACACGGGTGGGCGCGGCAGCTGACATCCGCTAAGCTAGCCGCCCATGCCGACTCTCGTTCTGAACCCGCTCCCTATTTATATCGTCGACCTGCCGGGCATAGCCCATGGCGGCGATTGCGTGCGAGCCGGGTTTATCGTTATCAAGGAATCTCTATGACTGCTGGCCTGCAAGGCTCGTTGATGGTGGACGTCGCCGGTACCTGGCTGACGGCTGAAGATCGCCAATTGTTGCGCCAGCCCGAAGTGGGCGGCCTGATCATTTTCGCCCGCAATATCGAACACCCGCGTCAGGTGCGCGAGTTGAGCGCCTCAATCCGCGCCATTCGCCCCGATCTGCTGTTGGCCGTCGACCAGGAGGGCGGCCGGGTTCAGCGTTTGCGTCAGGGCTTTGTACGACTGCCAGCCATGCGCGCCATTGCTGACAATCCGAATGCCGAGTACCTCGCCGAGCAGTGCGGCTGGATCATGGCGACTGAAGTGCTGGCCGTCGGTCTCGATTTGAGCTTCGCTCCGGTGCTGGACCTCGACTTCCAGCGCAGCGCCGTAGTCGGTACCCGTTCATTTGAAGGTGATCCCGAGCGTGCAGCATTGCTGGCGGGAGCCTTCATTCGCGGCATGAACAGCGCCGGCATGGCCGCCACCGGCAAGCACTTTCCCGGTCACGGCTGGGCCGAGGCCGATTCCCATGTTGCGATCCCTGTTGATGAGCGCAGTCTCGACGAAATTCGCGCCAATGACCTGGTGCCGTTCACCCGACTGAGCAAGCAATTGGCTGCGGTCATGCCGGCCCACGTGATCTATCCACAAGTCGATTCCCAGCCTGCCGGCTTCTCCCGCCGCTGGTTGCAGGACATCCTGCGTGGCGAGCTGCAATTCGATGGCGTGATCTTCAGCGATGACCTGTCCATGGCCGGTGCCCACGTGGTCGGCGATGCGGCCAGCCGTATCGAAGCGGCGCTGACGGCCGGTTGCGACATGGGCCTGGTGTGCAACGATCGTGCGGCCGCTGAACTGGCCTTGAGTGCCGCCCAGCGTCTGAAGGTCAAGCCGTCCGAGCGCATCGCGCGGATGCGCGGCCAGTCGTACGCCAGCACTGAATACCGTCAAGACCCGCGCTGGCTGACAGCCGTGGGCGCGCTCAAAGAGGCTCAACTGATAGATTGAGGACTTTTCGTGATGACGGTTTACGCGATTATCGGCGGCACCGGCCTGACTGAGCTCGAAGGCCTGAGCATTCGTCAGTCACTGGTTGTGGACACCCCTTACGGCGCGCCTTCGGCTGAAGTGCAGATCGGCGAGTACGCCGGCAAGGAAGTGCTGTTCCTCGCGCGTCACGGTCATCCTCACCGCTTCCCGCCGCATCAGGTGAACTACCGCGCCAACCTCTGGGCGCTGAAGCAGGCTGGCGCCGAAGCGATTCTCGCGGTCAACGCCGTGGGTGGGATTCATTGCGCGATGGGTACCGGACATTTCTGCGTGCCGCATCAGCTGATCGACTACACCAGCGGTCGCGAACACACCTATTTCGCCGATGATCTCGAACAGGTCACACACATCGACTTCAGTTATCCCTACAGCGAGCCACTGCGTCAGCAGTTGATCGCGGCGCTGGCGGCCGAAGGTGTCGGCTACAGCAGTCATGGCGTGTACGCCTGCACTCAAGGGCCGCGGCTGGAAACTGTCGCTGAAATCGCCAGACTGGAACGCGACGGATGCGACATCGTCGGCATGACCGGGATGCCGGAAGCGGCCTTGGCTCGTGAGCTGGAACTGGATTACGCCTGTCTGGCGCTGGTCGTAAACCCGGCGGCGGGCAAGTCGACGGCAGTGATTACCATGGCCGAGATCGAGCAAGCGTTGCGTGACGGGATGGGGAAGGTGAAGTCGACGTTGGTGCGGGTGCTTAGAGGCTGAGCGGTCGTCACCCCGAGTTGACCCCATCGCGAGCAGGCTCGCTCCCACATTGGATCTGTGTTTACCGACAATAATGGAGGAAAAACTAAACTAATGTGGGAGCGAGCCTGCTCGCGAAGGCGATCTACCTGTCGCCGCTATTTTTCGAGTTTATCCGGCAACGGCGCAAACAACGCTTCAATATCATCACTCTGCAACTTCCAGTCCCCGGTCTTGCGTCCATCCAGCACGCCAGCCGCCAAGTCGGATTTTTCCTTCTGCAGATGCTGAATCTTCTCTTCCACCGTGCCCCTGGCAATCATCTTGTAGACGAACACCGGTTTCTCCTGACCAATGCGGTACGCCCGGTCAGTCGCCTGATTTTCTGTCGCCGGGTTCCACCACGGATCGTAGTGAATCACCGTGTCGGCTTCGGTCAGGTTCAGGCCGACGCCACCGGCCTTCAAGCTGATCAGAAAGATCTGACGCTTGCCGCTCTGGAAGTCTTTGACCGGTGCGCGCCGGTCGCGGGTCTGCCCGGTTAGCAGCGCATAATCGACTCCGCGTTTTTTCAGCTCATCTTCGATCAACGACAGCATTGAAGTGAACTGCGAGAACAGCAGAATCCGCCGACCCTCATCGAACAATTCCTCAAGCATTTCCATCAGGCTGTCGAGCTTGCCCGACGTGCTGCCGCGAGTGGGCAGGGTGGCATCGTTGACCAGACGCAAATCGCAGCAAACCTGACGCAGTTTCAGCAGCGCCTCAAGAATGATGATCTGGCTGCGCGCCACACCCTTGCGGGTGATCTCGTCGCGGACTTTCTTGTCCATCGCCAGGCGCATGGTTTCGTACACGTCGCGCTGGGCTTCGTTAAGTTCGACCCAATGGATGATTTCAGTTTTCGGCGGCAGCTCAGTGGCCACTTGTTCCTTGGTTCGACGCAGCAGGAACGGTTTTATCCGACCGTTGAGGTGCTGAAGTCGCACTTCGCTGGCGCGCTTTTCGATCGGCACGCGGTAATCGCGGTTGAAGCTTTTTACGTCACCCAGCCAGCCGGGCAGCAGGAAGTGGAACAGAGACCACAGCTCACCCAGGTGGTTTTCCAGCGGCGTGCCGCTCAGGCACAGACGCTGACGGGCATTCAATTCGCGGGCAGCGTGGGCGGCCTTGCTGTTGGGGTTTTTGATGTATTGCGCTTCGTCCAGAACCAACACGTGCAAAGGCTGCGCAGCGAGACGTTCGACGTCTTTGGGCAGCAGTGCATAGGTGGTCAGGATCAGGTCGTAATCGGCCAGCGTGTCGAAATGCTTTTTGCGACTGGCGCCGTACAGCGCCAGCACTTTGAGTTGCGGTGTGAAGTGCGCCGCTTCATCCAGCCAGTTGGGGATCAGGCTGGTGGGCATCACCACCATGCACGGCCGATCGAGGCGTCCGGCGTTCTTCTCGCTGAGAATGTGCGCCAGGGTCTGTAGGGTTTTGCCCAGACCCATGTCGTCCGCGAGAATCCCGCCGACTTCCAGTTGTCGCAACGACTGCATCCAGCTCAAGCCTTCCAGCTGATAGGGGCGCAAGGTCGCGTTCAAGCCTTCCGGTGCGGTCGCGGTGAAGTCCTTGATGTCCCGCAGCCGCTGGGCAAAGGTGCGAATTTGCTCGCCGCCCTCCCAGAGCAAAGGCAGGTCTTCCAGCGGATTCAGTCGCGTGGCATCGGCCTTGCTCAGGCGCAGCGTCGTTTCGCCGGGCCCTTGCAGGTAGAACTCGCCGAGGGTCGCCAGTACCGGTTTCAATCGGCCGAAGGGCAGGGCGACTTGCAACGGCCCGTGCTCGGAGTTCGGTCGATTGGGAATATTCACCAGGATCAACTCGTCGTCGCGACGTCGTGCAAGGCGTTCCGGATTGAGGATCTCGGTGTGAGAGCGCATCAGGTTCAGCAGGATCGGCAGCAGGCTCAGCCGCTCGCCGTTGACGATGATTCCCAGCTCCAGATCGAACCAGTCGCGCTCCGGCGCTTGTTCGACGGTGGCGTACCAATCGTCCACGGCAGTCAGGTCGAAACCGAAGTCTTCGTCGATCTGCAACTCCCAACCCTGGGTACGCAGCTTCGGCAGTTCATTGAGGGTGAAGGTCAGCCAGGCGCTGTCGTTGACCATTTCGAAAAGTTCGCCGGCGCTTTCCGGCAAGGCCTTGCTTTGCCGGGTGGCAACCTTGAAACCGAGGATTCGCAGCTGTTCCCTGTAGGTCTGTTCGACTTCCGGGTGGCGTTTTATCCGTAACGTTTGCGTCTCCTGACGAATCAGAATGTCGGCGTTCTTCTGCCCGGAAACGTATTCATCCAGATAGCTGAATGACAACGCCGCGCGATGCTGAATGTAACGCTGCATTTTGCCATTGCGCGGTTCGAAGGCGCTGAACTCGATGCTCGCCAGCCACAAGCGAGGTACCGGTTGCACGTTATCCACCAGCACTTGCGGGGCCTTCGGGCTACGGTTTTCCAGTACGGCTTGAAGTTTCTCGAGTAGCTCGGCGTCTTGCGCGGCGGCTGGGTAGGCGAGGGTTTCCTGCACCTTCAGGAGCACCGCTGCGCAATGTTTGCAGTTGCTGTGGACCGGGCAGGTGCACGTGGCATCGATCATCAGCAAAGTGGCTTTGGCCGACTCGCGCAGGCGAATGGTCTGACGGTAAACGTTACCGCCAGAGCCCTCGCAGGCGGCAATGATCGTGGCGTCGCCGGCCTCGACGATCCTGACGCGGTTCTCCAAAGCGTAGCGACGGCCACGCTCCAGGCTCTGTTCCTTGAATCGGCTGACCCAGGAAGGTGCCAGGGGTTTGCTCAGGGTCGCTGACATAAGGACTCAATCAGTCCGGAATTTCATCGGGGGCTGGCCGAGGCGCAGGGGCGGTGAGCGAGGTGATCTTGATCAACATGCCCAAGTGGCCGTTGTCGAGGAAGTTCAGCTGGCCGTTCTTGGTGTGGCTTTCCTGGTTCATGCGTTCGCTGGCGGTGACCATGCCGTTGGCGTCGATCTGGTTAACCCAGAAATCCGCG
This sequence comes from Pseudomonas sp. 478, assembly GCF_003254125.1. Lineage (NCBI taxonomy): Bacteria > Pseudomonadati > Pseudomonadota > Gammaproteobacteria > Pseudomonadales > Pseudomonadaceae > Pseudomonas > Pseudomonas sp. 478. Next base: position 108,198 of record NZ_QKZG01000007.1, on the reverse strand, counting down.
TCTACATCAGTGAAACGTCCCAGTTTCAAGCTCAGGGTGCCTTCGATCGGGAACTGGCCGAACTGTTCCGCGCCGTCGCTGATCGCGATTTTGCTGGTTGTTTCACCGAGCATCTGTTGCCAGGCCTTGTGCAGCAGTACGGTGTAGTCGCTGCTGGCGGTGAGTTTTTTCACTTCGTCATTAAGGCTTGGCGTGCGCAGGCTGTCAGGGCTGATGTGTTGGGCGCCGGCCGCCCAGTCTTCCGGTGCGGCGCGGCTGATGATAGCGGGCACGGCGTTTTGGCGGACCAGAATCATTTCTATCTGATAGAGGTCATCGGCAAACGTCGTTGGCGCAACCAGGGTCATCAACAGGATCAGTGAGCGAAACAGGCGCATGCGGCGTCCTTCAAGCAGTTTTCGGAATGAGGTGCTCAAACAGCGCCTCTACAGTATTAAAGCGCTCTTCCGGGCGCTCCATCGGCACCTGGAACTTAAACATCGTGGCGCCTTCGAATTTGTAGCGTTTGGGCTGGCTCTGGATCAGTTTGATCAGCGTCAGCGGGTCGACCGGGGTTTGTGTCGCGAACTCGATTCGGCCACCTTGCGGGCCGCCGTCGACTTTCTTGATGCCCAGTAGCTCGGCCTGCAATTTCAGCGCGGTAATGCGCATCAGGTTCTTGGTCGGTTCCGGCAACAGACCGAAACGATCGATCATCTCCACCTGCAAATCCTTGAGGCCTTCCTCGTCGGAGGCCGAGGCGATGCGTTTGTAGAGAATCAGTCGGGCGTGTACGTCCGGCAGATAGTCCTCGGGAATCAACGCCGGTACCCGCAGATTGACTTCCGGACCACCGCCGAGCGGTTGATCGAGGTTCGGTTGTTCGCCCTTGCGGATCGACTTCACCGCGCGCTCGAGCATTTCCATGTACAGGGTGAAACCGACGGCCTGGATCTGTCCGCTCTGCCCGTCGCCGAGCAATTCACCGGCGCCACGGATTTCCAGGTCGTTGGTGGCGAGCACGAAGCCCGCGCCGAGGTCCTGGGTATTGGCGATCGCTTCCAGACGTTTTTCGGCGTCAGGCGTGATTTGCTGGCGCGGCGGCGTCAGCAAATAAGCGTAAGCCTGGTGGTGGCTGCGACCGACCCGGCCGCGCAACTGGTGCAGCTGCGCCAGGCCGAACTTGTCGGCACGCTCGATGATGATGGTGTTGGCGCTCGGCACGTCAATGCCGGTCTCGATGATGGTCGAGGCGATCAGCACGTTGAAGCGCTTGTGGTAGAAGTCGCTCATCACTTGTTCGAGATCACGTTCGCGCATCTGCCCGTGGCCGATGCCGATCCGTGCTTCCGGCACCAGTTCAGCGAGGTCGGCGGCGCATTTCTCGATGGTCTTCACATCGTTGTGCAGGTAGTAGACCTGACCGCCACGCAGCAGCTCACGGAGCAAGGCTTCTTTGACCGTGCTCTTGTTCTGCTCCATGACGAACGTCCGTACCGACAGGCGACGGGCCGGCGGCGTGGCGATGATCGACAGATCGCGCATGCCCGACACGGCCATGTTCAGCGTGCGCGGAATCGGCGTGGCGGTCAGGGTGAGAATGTCGACTTCACTGCGCAGGGCCTTGAGCTGTTCCTTCTGACGGACACCGAAACGGTGCTCTTCGTCGATGATCACCAGCCCCAGGTTTTTGATTTTCACGTCGTCCTGCAGCAGCTTGTGCGTGCCGATGACGATGTCGATCTTGCCTTCGGCCAGGTCCGCAACCGCAGCGTTGACTTCCTTGGTCGACTTGAAGCGGCTCATCACTTCCACGCTCACCGGCCAGTCGGCGAAGCGGTCGCGGAAGCTGTTGTAATGCTGCTGGGCGAGCAGGGTGGTCGGCACCAGAATGGCTACCTGGCGACCGCCGTGTACCGCGATGAACGCGGCGCGCATCGCCACTTCGGTCTTGCCGAAACCGACGTCGCCGCAGACCAGCCGGTCCATCGGTTTCGGCGCGAGCATGTCGGTGCGCACGGCGTCGATGGTGGTTTGCTGGTCCGGTGTTTCTTCGAACGGGAAGCCGGCGCTGAAGGTCGCGTAATCGGCTTTCGGGTCGGCGAACGCATAACCTTCGCGAGCGGCACGGCGGGCATAGATGTCGAGTAATTCCGCCGCCACATCGCGCACCTGTTCGGCAGCTTTGCGTTTGGCTTTCTGCCAGGTCTCGGAGCCGAGGCGGTGCAGCGGGGCCAAGGCATCATCGCTGCCGGTGTATCGGGCGATCAGATGCAGGTTGGCCACCGGCACGTAAAGCTTGGCGTTTTCGGCGTATTCGAGGGTCAGGAATTCAGCGGCCTGACTATCGATTTCCAGGATCGTCAGCCCGAGATAGCGACCGACGCCGTGATCGATATGCACCACCGGCGCGCCTTCGCGCAGCTCGGTGAGGTTTTTGATCACGGCGTCGTTGTTGGCGTCGGCGCGTTTTTCGCGGCGACGGCGTTGCATCACGCGTTGACCGAACAATGGGCTTTCGGCGACCAGCGCCAGCGCCGGGTCGTCGAGTACCAGGCCTTCGTCGAGCGGCGCGATGGTGATCGCCAGGCGCTCCTTGCTCGCGACGAAGTCCGGCCAGCTGTCGACGGTTTTCGGTCGCAGCTTCAGGCGTTCCAGCAACTCCAGCAGTACTTCACGACGGCCCGCGGATTCGGCGGTAAACAGCACGCGACCGGGGAACTCGTCGAGGAAACCCGCCAGCGCCGCCAACGGTTGGGTGGCCTTGGCTTCGATGGCCAGGTTCGGCAGCTCCCGAGCGGGGAAGCGCTCGCGGCCGACGCCGGTTTCCACGTCCTGTTGACTGGCGACCACGCGTGGCCAATTCTTTAGGCGCGCAAAGCAATCTTCCACCGGCAGGAACAACTCGGCCGGCGGCAATAAAGGACGGGCCGGATCGACGCGACGCTCTTCATAGCGATTGCGCACGTCGTTCCAGAAGTTTTCCGCCGCTTGCTCGATGCCCGGCAAGGAAAACACTTGCGTTTCCTGCGGCAGATAATCGAACAGCGTGGAAGTTTCATCGAAAAACAGCGGCAAGTAGTACTCGATACCGGCCGGTGTAATCCCGCTGCTCAAATCCTGAAAGATCGGGCAGCGACGGAAGTCGACATCGAAACGTTCACGGAAGCGCGCCTTGAAGCGGGTGACCGCATCCTTTTGCAGCGGGAACTCTCTCGCTGGCAGGAGGCGAACCGTTTCAACCTTGTCGATGGAGCGCTGGTTTTCCGGATCGAAGGTACGAAGGGTCTCGATTTCGTCGTCGAACAGGTCGATGCGGAAAGGCAGTTTGCTGCCCATCGGGAACAGGTCGATCAACGAACCGCGCACGGTGAATTCGCCATGCTCGTAGACGGTATCGACGTAGCGATAGCCGCTGGCCTCGAGCCGGGTGCGCATTTGCTCGACATCGAGCTTCTGGCCGATGTCCAGCACCAGGCTGCTGCCGAGCAGGAATTTGGTCGGCGCCAAGCGATGCAGGGCCGTGGTGATCGGCACGACCAGAACGCCATGACTCAGTTCCGGCAACCGATACAGGGCGGAGATTCGCTGGGAAATAATGTCCTGGTGCGGCGAAAACAGATCGTAGGGCAGGGTTTCCCAGTCCGAGAAATGCAGCACCGGCAAATCCGGGGCGAAGAAACTCAGCTCCTGTTCCAGCCGTTCGGCACTTTGGCTGTCGGCGGTCAGCAGCAGGGTGAAGCGCTTGGCAGCGCTGGCGGCCTCGGCAATAGCCAGGCTCAGGGCGGCACCGGGCAGGTTGCCCCAGTGCTGTTTACCTGCCGCGGCAGGGAGAAGCGGTAGACGCAGAACGGGCACGGAAGGTTGAGCTCCAAGCGTTGCGACAAAGTCGGTAATTGTAGCGGTCCCGGGTGCCGCCTGTCAGTTGCAGATGTGTCTATTACACAGGTTGGGCGAAATGTAGTGGTAAAGACAAAATCGGCCCGTTTTTTAGTAAAAATGACTGAATATGTAGTGGCAAAACGGTCGAGTGTTACGGAGGGTTACAGACAAGACAGCGATGTCTCCGAAAAAATGACTGCTTTGCAGGCCCCGGTTTTATTGGGCTTGAGCCGTGCGTCATTTTTTTGAAGAGGATTTTGTTACTGGCCGCGCGACAAGCGCGCATTGCTACGGGAGGCACTCGGCGGCATAATGTAGCCCCTTTTTTCTGCCCCTACATGTGGAAGGTTCCCGTGACTCAGAAGCCCGACCAGTGTCTTGGTGAATGGATCGACCGTGAAGCACTCGCAGAAGCGATGATTCCGCTTATCGGTCAGCTCTACCGCAATAACAACGTGGTGAGCTCGATCTATGGCCGCAGTCTGATCAACCAGTCTGTCATCGCGATTCTCAAAGCTCACCGCTTTGCTCGCCATCGCCAGTCCGATGACAGCGAATTGTCCGTCCACGAAACATTCCCGCTGCTCAAGGCAATGAGCGAGCTCAAGCTCGGCGCTGCTTCGGTAGACCTGGGCAAGCTTGCAGTCAAGTTCAAGGCTGAAGGCAATGGCCGCACTGCCGAGCAGTTCGTCCGTGAAGAACTGGCTGACGTCGTTGGTCAGCAAAATGTTTCCGCCCGCAAAGGCACCGACGTTGTTCTGTACGGCTTCGGTCGTATCGGCCGTCTGCTGGCGCGCATCCTGATCGAGAAAACCGGTGGTGGCGACGGCCTGCGTCTGCGCGCCATCGTTGTCCGCAAGGGCGCCGAAAACGATCTGGTCAAACGCGCCAGCTTGCTGCGCCGCGATTCGGTACACGGTTCGTTCAATGGCACCATCACCATCGATGAAGCCAACAACACCATCACCGCCAACGGCAACCTGATCCAGGTTATCTACGCGAAAAACCCGACTGAAGTGGACTACACCCAGTACGGCATCAAAGACGCACTGCTGGTGGACAACACCGGTGTATGGCGTGACGCCGACGGCCTGGGCCAGCACCTGGCTTGCCCGGGTATCGATCGCGTTGTTCTGACCGCGCCTGGCAAAGGCAAGCTGAAGAACATCGTTCACGGCATCAACCACGGTGAAATCACCGCTGATGACAAGATCGTTTCCGCGGCTTCCTGCACCACCAACGCCATCGTGCCGGTGCTCAAAGCCGTCAACGACAAGTTCGGCATCATCAACGGTCACGTTGAAACGGTTCACTCGTACACCAACGACCAGAACCTGATCGACAACTTCCACAAAGGCGATCGCCGTGGCCGTAGCGCCGCGTTGAACATGGTGATCACCGAGACCGGTGCTGCCACCGCTGCTGCCAAGGCGCTGCCTGAGCTGGCCGGCAAGTTGACCGGTAACGCGATCCGCGTTCCGACGCCTAACGTGTCGATGGCCATTCTCAACCTGAACCTTGAGAAAGCCGCCACCCGTGAAGAGATGAACGAGTACCTGCGCTACATGGCGCTGCACTCCGATCTGCATAAGCAAATCGACTACGTCAATTCGCAGGAAGTGGTTTCCACCGACTTCGTTGGCTCGCGCCACGCAGGCGTAGTGGACGCTGAAGCAACCATCAGCCAAGACAACCGCGTTGTTCTGTACGTTTGGTACGACAACGAATTCGGTTACAGCTGCCAGGTGGTTCGCGTGATGGAAGACATGGCCGGTGTAAACCCGCCTGCATTCCCGCGCTAAGCATTAGCTGCACATGAAAACGCCCCGACTTTGGTCGGGGCGTTTTTGTTTGTGTGGTTTGTCAGTTACAGGTGTGTTGCCTGAATAGGCCTCTTCGCGAGCAAGCCCGCTCCCACATTGGTCCTGCGTACACAGATCCACTGTGGGAGCGGGCTTGCTCGCGAAGGCGATCTATCGAGCGCCGCCTACTACAGCCGCCTGCGCAGTACGCAGTTCATGCTTGTTGCCACGGAACAACACCAGCGTCGCAATCAGCCCCAACACCGCCGCGCCACTGAGCCAGATCCCCGGCGCAGCCTTGTTGTCCAGCACATGAATCAGGTACGTACACGCCGCCGGCGTAAACCCCCCGAATGTTGCAGTCGCCAGGCTGTAGGCCAAAGAGAATCCAGTTGTACGAACTTCCACCGGTATGATCTCGGTCAGCGCCACCACCATGGCGCCGTTATACGAGCCATACAGGAACGACAGCCACAATTCGACGATCAGCAAGTGGCTGAAGCTCGGGTTTGCTACCAGCCATGACAGGGCAGGGTAGGCGGTGAGGATCGCCAGAATCGTCGCCGCCAGCAGTAAGGGTTTGCGTCCGATCCTGTCGGAAACAGAACCCATGACCGGCAGCCAGAAGAAGTTCGACAGGCCAATGCACACCGTCACCAGTAATGCATCCAGATCCGACAGATGCAGTTCGGCTTTACCGAAGGTCGGGGTGTAGGCGGTGATCAGGTAGAACGACACCGTGGTCATCACCACCAACGCCATGCCGGCGATGACGATGCCGAAGTTCTGTCCAATCGAACGAACGATGTCCCGCAGGGTAGGGCGATGTTTGCGCGCCTGGAATTCCGGCGTCTCTTCCAGCGAACGACGAATCACGAAGATCACCGGCACGATCATGCAGCCGATCAGGAACGGCACGCGCCAGCCCCAATCACCCATTTGTTCGGGGCTGAGCCAGTGGTTCAAGCCAACACCCAGCAGGCCGGCGAATACCACCGCCGCTTGCTGACTGGCGGACTGCCAACTGACAAAGAAGCCTTTGCGGCCCGGGGTGGAAATCTCGGCGAGGTAGACCGACACACCGCCCAGTTCCACCCCGGCCGAGAACCCTTGCAGCAAACGACCGAACAGCACAATCAGCGGCGCCGCAACGCCCAAAGTGGCGTAACCCGGCACACAGGCAATCAGTACCGTGCCGGCCGCCATCATCGCGAGGGTGATGATCAGCCCTTTGCGTCGACCATGGCGGTCGATATAGGCGCCGAGGAAAATCGCCCCCAATGGACGCATCAGGAAGCCGGCCCCGAAGGTGGCCAGGGACAACATCAGGGAGGCGAAAGCGCTATCGGCAGGGAAGAAGGTCTTGGCAATGGCCGTGGCGTAAAAGCCGTAGACCATAAAGTCGAACATCTCGAGAAAGTTACCGCTGACAACGCGAAAAATCGCTTTGCCTTTGCTCGTGTTGGAGGACATATGTAGGTACTCACGCTGGTACATCTTGTTTGAAACGCTGCACCTGTGGGAGTGAGCCTGCTCGCGATGGCGTGGGGTCAATCGGCATTGATGTTGGCTGACACACCGCTATCGCGAGCAGGCTCGCTCCCACAGGTTTTACGTTTGACTGACGGGCGCTGGCAGGCCTCGCTCTCGTGCGCTCTGAAGCCCATAATGGCGGGCGCGGTTTTGAGGGGGGATGAAGATTTGTTAACTGGACGGTGGACTGGGGTTGTGATGCTGGCCGGTATTTTGTCCGGTTGTGGCAACGGCGACAGCCTGGAACGCTTCGACGGCCCGACCATGGGCAGTCGTTATTCCATTCAATACGTAAGGCATTCCTCCACGCCCGGGCCGAAAGCGGTGCAGGCTGAAGTAGAAAGTATCCTCGCCGAAGTGGATCGACAATTCTCGACCTATCGCAGCGACTCGGTTATCGAACGCTTCAACGCACTGCCGGCCGGCCGCTGTCAGGTCATGCCTGGCCCAGTGCTCGAATTGATCCGTGTGGGCGAGCAACTGTCTTCGCAAAGCGAAGGCTCCTACGACCTGACCGTGGAACCGCTGCTCAATCTCTGGGGCTTTGGCCCGCAGGGCCGTAAGGAAAAAGTCCCGACTGCCGAAGCGCTCGCCGAAGTCAGGCAGCGTGTCGGTCACGCGCACCTGCGCATCGACGGCGATAAATTGTGCAAGGACGCCGCGGTCGAGGTCGACTTCAACAGCATCGCCGCCGGTTACGCAGTCGATACAATTGCCGCAAAACTCGAAGCAATGGGCATCCACAACTACCTCGCCGAAGCCACCGGCGAACTCAAGGCTGCCGGCAAAAAGCTCGACGGCTCACCGTGGCGCATCGCTCTGGAAGAACCCCGCGACGACCAGCAAGTGGCCGAGCGCATCATCGCCGTCGACGGCTACGGCGTTTCCACTTCTGGCGACTACCGCAACTATTTCGAGCAGGACGGTCGGCGTTATTCCCACACCTTCGATGCCCGCAGCGGAGCGCCGGTCCTACATGCCCTGGCGTCAGTCACGGTGATTCATCCTTCAGCGTTGATGGCCGATGGCTTATCGACGCTGTTGCTGATTCTGGGTCCCGAAAGGGGCTGGGACTATGCCGAAGCGCATGACATCGGTGCATTCTTTGTCATTCGTGCCGATACAGGATTCGTCACACGAACCACGCAGGCTTTTGAGCGCCTGAGTGGCGGAAAAACCGAGTGATCGCGGCGATTCAAGCAGCAAAGACTGGCGTTGTAGTGCAGGCAAAACTAGCCTACGACGCGACCAAGGGTTAATGTGCGCGGCGTTGACGCTTATATAGACTGTGTCCGGGTTCTGCACTGGCCCCAAATTGTTCCTTCACGCCGCAGATCGGCGTGATTTAGCCGCAGGTGCCGAGGGCGCCGCGGCCTGTTCTGAGGAGTATGCATGGCTGTCTACAACTACGACGTGGTGGTGCTGGGTTCCGGCCCGGCGGGAGAAGGCGCGGCAATGAACGCCGCCAAAGCAGGGCGCAAGGTGGCGATGGTCGATAGCCGTCGCCAGGTCGGCGGCAACTGCACCCACCTGGGCACCATCCCGTCCAAGGCACTGCGTCACTCGGTCCGGCAGATCATGCAGTTCAACACCAACCCGATGTTCCGGGCCATTGGTGAGCCGCGCTGGTTCTCGTTCCCGGACGTGTTGAAAAGCGCTGAAAAAGTCATCTCCAAACAAGTCGCATCGCGCACCGGCTACTACGCCCGTAACCGCGTCGACGTGTTCTTCGGCACCGGCAGCTTCGCTGACGAGCAAACCATTGAAGTGGTCTGCGCCAACGGCGTGGTCGAAAAACTGGTGGCCAAGCACATCATCATCGCTACCGGCTCGCGCCCTTATCGTCCGGCGGACATCGATTTCCACCACCCGCGTATCTACGATAGCGACACCATCCTCAGCCTCGGCCACACCCCGCGCAAACTCATCGTTTACGGCGCCGGCGTGATCGGTTGCGAGTACGCGTCGATCTTCAGCGGTCTGGGTGTGTTGGTTGAACTGGTGGACAACCGCGGTCAGTTGCTGAGCTTCCTCGACTCGGAAATTTCCCAGGCCCTGAGCTATCACTTCAGCAACAACAACATCACGGTTCGCCACAACGAAGACTACGACCGCGTCGAAGGCGTGGACAACGGCGTGATCCTGCACCTCAAGTCCGGCAAGAAGATCAAGGCCGATGCCTTGCTCTGGTGCAACGGCCGTACCGGCAACACCGATCAGTTGGGTCTGGAAAACATTGGCGTGAAGGTCAACAGCCGTGGCCAGATCGAAGTGGACGAGGCCTACCGTACCTGCAAACCGAACATCTACGGCGCCGGTGACGTGATTGGTTGGCCGAGCCTGGCCAGTGCTGCTCACGACCAGGGTCGTTCGGCCGCTGGCAGCATCGTTGACAACCAAAGCTGGCGCTTCGTCAACGACGTGCCGACCGGCATCTACACCATTCCGGAGATCAGCTCGATCGGCAAGAACGAGCAGGAGCTGACTCAGGCCAAGGTGCCGTATGAAGTGGGCAAGGCGTTCTTCAAGGGCATGGCGCGTGCGCAGATTGCCGGCGAACCGCAAGGCATGCTGAAGATCCTGTTCCACCGCGATACCCTGGAAGTGCTGGGCGTTCACTGCTTCGGTTATCAGGCGTCGGAGATCGTTCACATCGGTCAGGCGATCATGAACCAGCCGGGCGAACAGAACACGCTGAAGTACTTCGTCAACACGACGTTCAACTACCCGACCATGGCCGAAGCCTATCGGGTAGCGGCGTACGATGGCCTCAACCGGCTTTTTTGAGTGGCTCCGGCCGGTGGCCTGAGCCGGCCGGGGAGACCGATTTCAGCAATTCTCGAGCGTGGCGCTGGCCAAACCGGGAAAGTCTGTAATCAGGCTGTCAACGCCGAAGTCGGCGAGCCTGCGCATTAGTGCGGGCTCGTTGACTGTCCATACCGACACATGCAGCCCCTGACGCTGCGCCTTCTGCAGGCGTTCCGGCGTACACAGGGTCCAGTTCAGCGCCAAAATCTCACAGCCATAGCTTTGTGCGACCTTCAACGGATCGAGCCAGGCGTACTCGGCCACCAATCCGCGGGACACGTCCGGCACGAAGTCCAGCGCGGCTTTCAATACTTCCCGCGAACTCGAGGTGATCGTCACCTTGTCGAGCAGGCCGAAACGCTGAGCCATTTCGCGAATCGCCAGCACGGTTGTCGCCGCGCGAGTGCGTGAAGCGCTTTTGACTTCCAGTTGCCAGTGCTCGAAATCGCATTTCTCGAACAGTTCTTCCAGGGTTGGAATCGGGCACGGTTTGATCCAGCCTGGGCCCCCCTTGCGCGCATCGTAGGTCACCAGCTCGGCCGCCGTGTGCTCGACGACTTTGCCGCGACGGTCGGTGGTGCGCTTGAGTGTCGGGTCGTGGATGACCATCAGCTCGCCGTCCATGGACAGGTGCAGGTCCAGTTCGCAGCGGCGCACGCCGTGCTTGAGGCATTGCTGAAAACTGGTCAGCGTATTTTCCGGTGCTTCGCCCTTGGCGCCGCGATGGCCGTAGATGAGGGTCACGGTTCTTCCTTAAATTAAATGCCTGATTCGTTTTGTTCGCGGGCCAGACGTCGTTCCTGGGCCTGCTTCTGCAAAATGTAGCGGGCCAGCAATTGGCGCTGGGCATCGGTCGGGTACTCGAACTCGGTACCGACGTCGTAGCCGTCGCCTTTACGATCGCAATGGGTGACGCGAGCCCGCAACAAGAGTCCGAGGGCTTGCGGCATCAGCACCAGCTTCACCGACAGATGCGCGCCCGTGGCAAGTGGCGTCGGATGCTGAAAGTCGATCCCGCCTTCGGAAATGATCACCGGCTGCGGCTCGCCGATCTGCCCGAGTACGGTGATTGCGATCACCTGGCTCAGCAAATCGATGCGTTTATTCTGGGATTTCAGGAATGCAGCGAGGTTGCGGTCGCGCTCACTGATCTGGCGCAACAGGTGCTGTGACTCGAATTCGCTCAGGTGCAGCTCGCTGAGCAAGTTGAACAGAGGGGAAGCATCCTGCAACACTTCCTGGCCTGCGGCTTCGGGAGCGGACAGGGGCCGAATTTCCAGTGCGATCGTGTCCTCGATACGGTAGTATTCGCGGCGATCTTCTTCATCTAATGTCGACATGGCGAACCCATGGTAGCGGCGGTGGTCTGAGTGTAAAGCTGGTTATCGACCCCCGCCACAAGGACGTTCCTTTTCCCTCCGAACAAGCCCCGACATGTTCAGACCTCTCTTCGTATTTATTGGCACGCGTTATACCCGTGCAAAGCGTCGCAATCATTTTGTGTCGTTCATTTCCCTGACCTCGATGATCGGACTCGCCCTCGGCGTGGTCGTGATGATCGTGGTGCTGTCGGTCATGAACGGCTTCGATCATGAGATGCGCACCCGCGTGCTGGGCATGGTGCCCCACGCGACCATCGAGTCCGGTGAACCGATCAGCGACTGGCAAAGCCTGGCCGCCAAGGTCAAGCAGAACCCGCAGGTGACGGCCGTTGCGCCGTTTACCCAGATGCAGGGGTTGCTGACCAACAACGGCAAGGTGTCCAAAGTCCTGCTCAATGCCATCGACCCTGCGCTGGAACGGCAGGTCTCGATCATTGATAACTTCATGCAGCAGGGCAAACTCGATGACCTGGCGCCGGGCAGTTTCGGCATCGTCATTGGTGACAAGGCCGCGGCCAAGTTGGGTGCGGCGATCGGCGACAAGCTGACGTTCGTGGCGCCGGAAGTCACCGTGACCCCGGCCGGGATGTTCCCGCGCATGAAACGCTTTACCGTGGTCGGCATCTTCCATGTCGGCGCCGGTGAGCTGGACGGCTACCTGGGCATCACCAATCTGCAGGATCTGGCCAAGCTGCATCGCTGGAAACCGGATCAGGTCCAGGGCATCCGCCTGAAATTCGACGACCTGTTCCAGGCGCCACGCGTCGCGTGGACCATCGCCCAGCAACTTGGCGAAGACCGTTTCTATGCCCGCGACTGGACCCGTACCCACGGCAATCTGTATCAGGCGATCCGCATGGAAAAAGCCATGATCGGTTTGCTGTTGCTGCTGATCGTCGCCGTTGCCGCGTTCAATATCATTTCCACGCTGGTGATGGTGGTGAACGACAAGAAGGGCGACATCGCGATTCTGCGCACCCTGGGCGCCACGCCAGGTTCGATCATGGCGATCTTCATGGTGCAGGGCACCGTCATTGGTGTGGTCGGGACGCTGATCGGCGCCGTGGTCGGGATCTTCGCCGCGCTGAACGTCAGCGCCGCGATCTCGGCCCTGGAAGGGCTGATCGGGCACAAATTCCTCAACGCTGACGTGTACTTCATCGATTACCTGCCGTCGCAAGTGCAGAGCCAGGATGTGTTGATGGTCTGCGCCGCCGCGTTGGTCCTGAGTTTCCTCGCCACCCTGTATCCAGCCTGGCGTGCCGCGCGCACCCAGCCTGCGGAGGCGCTACGTTATGAGTGAGTTGGGCATGAGTGATAAAGCAATCTTGAGCTGCCGCAACCTGGGCAAGTCCTACGAGGAAGGTCCGGAGTCGGTAGAGGTTCTGGCTGGTCTGCAACTGGAGTTGCATCCGGGTGAGCGCGTGGCGATTGTCGGGACCTCGGGCTCGGGCAAAAGTACCTTGCTCAACCTGCTGGGCGGCCTCGATACACCGACCAAGGGCAGCGTCTGGCTGGCCGGCGAAGAGCTGTCGGCGCTGAACGAAAAGGCTCGCGGTTTGCTGCGCAATCGGTCGCTGGGTTTCGTTTACCAGTTCCACCACTTGCTGCCTGAGTTCACCGCGCTGGAAAACGTCTGCATGCCGCTGCTGATCGGCAAGACGGCGATCCCGCAAGCGCGTCAGCGTGCGACAGCATTGCTGGAGCGGGTAGGACTGGGCCATCGCCTGGAACACAAACCGGCCGAATTGTCCGGTGGCGAGCGTCAGCGTGTGGCCATCGCCCGCGCCCTGGTGAACAACCCAGGCCTGGTGATGCTCGACGAGCCGACCGGCAACCTCGATTCCCACACCGCCCAGGGCATTCAGGATTTGATGCTGGAACTCAGCACCTCGATGCGCACGGCGTTCCTGGTGGTGACTCACGACATGAACCTGGCTCGCCAGATGGATCGCGTCCTGCATTTGCAGGAAGGTTACCTGACGCCCATCTGATTGACCGAAACCCGACGTACTGAACAGTACGTTGGGTCTTTTATTTTTATACGGTGCCCAGCGAATGTTCAGACCGTTATCGATCTTTATCGGCGCGCGCTATACCCGCGCCAAGCGCCGCAATCGCTTTGTTTCCTTCATCTCGATGACCTCGATGATCGGTCTCGCCCTGGGCGTGCTGGCGATGATCGTGGTGTTGTCGGTGATGAACGGCTTCCAGCGCGAAATGAGCTCGCGCATCCTCGGCATGGTGCCTCACGCGACTATCGTTGGCGTCAATCCGATCGACGATTGGCAGCCCGTCGCGGCGGCGGCCATGAAGAATCCTGAAGTGACGGCCGCTGTGCCGTTCACCGAGATGGAAGGCATGCTGTCCTACAAGGGGACGATGCAGCCGATCCAGGTCAGCGGTGTTGATCCGGCGCTCGAAGGCAAGGTGTCGATCGTCGCCCAGCACATTGTTCAGGGACGTCTCGATGCCTTGAAGCCGGGTGAGTTCGGTGTGGTGATCGGTGAGATCACGGCGCGCCGTTTCCGCTTGAACGTCGGCGACAAGATCACCCTGATCGTGCCGGAAGTCAGCACCGCACCGGGCGGCATCACCCCGCGCATGCAGCGGTTGAACGTGGTCGGCGTGTTCAAGGTCGGCGCCGAACTGGATGGTTCCATGGCGCTGATCCACGTGGCCGATGCCGCGCAGATGCAGCACTGGGCGCCGAATCAGGTACAGAGCGTGCGCCTGGCGGTGAAGGATTTGTACGCTGCGCCGAAGGTTTCCAGCGATATTGCTGGCGGCCTGGGCACCGCTTACAAGGCTGATGACTGGACTCACACACAGGGCAGTCTGTTCAGTGCGATGAAGATGGAAAAAACCATGATCGGTTTGCTGTTGCTGATGATCGTCGCCGTGGCGGCGTTCAACATCATCGCAACCCTGATCATGGTGGTGAACGACAAAGGTGCGGACATCGCGATCCTGCGGACCATCGGCGCCACGCCGCGGCAGATCATGGCGATCTTCATGGTGCAGGGCACCGTGATCGGGGTTGTCGGTACGTTGATTGGTGGTGTGCTTGGCGTGATTGCGGCGCTGAACGTCAGTGAACTGGTGGGTTGGATGGAGCGGGTCAGCGGGCAGCACATCTTCACTTCAGACGTGTACTTCGTCAGTAACCTGCCTTCCGAACTGCAGGGGGCGGATGTGCTGTTGATCTGCTCCGCCGGGTTCATCTTGAGCTTCCTCGCCACCGTTTACCCGGCATGGCGTGCGGCGAAAGTCGAACCGGCTACTGCATTGCGGTATTCGTAAGCCTGTAGATCGCTATCGCGGGCAAGCCCGCTCCCACAGGGGTTTGAGTCGTTCACACCATTGTGATTCAACTCGGTCACTGTGGGAGCGGGCTTGCCCGCGAAGGGGCCAGACCTGCTGGCCTCAATCCCCCTTGGGCAACTCAATCACAAACCGTGTCCACCCGTTATCCGATTCACAATGAATCTGCCCGCCATGGGCGCGGATGATTGACTGAGTGATCGCCAACCCCAATCCCGCATGTTCACTACTGCCTTCCTGGCGCGCCGGATCAGCCCGGTAGAAGCGATCAAACAATCGTGGCAGCAACGCCTTGTCAATTCCGTCGCCGCTGTTCTCGACCGTCAGGCTCAATCCCTTGGGCTGATCAACAATCCGCAGCCGAACCTCGCCTTCGACCGGCGTAAACCGCAACGCGTTATCCAGCAAATTGGAGAGCGCCCGCCGCAACATGCTGCGATCGCCCTCCATGCGCGCACTGCCTTCACGACTCAACCTGACCTGCGCGTCCTCCGCCAACGGTGCAAAAAACTCCAGTAACAGATCCGCTTCTTCCGCCAGCTCCAGCGGTTCGCGCTTGGGCATCAACAACCCGTGGTCGGCCTTGGCCAGGTACAACATGTCGTTGACCAGTTGCGCCATCCATTGCAGTTCTTCGAGATTGCTGTGCAGTGCTTCGCGGTAATCCTCCATGGGACGTGGGCGGGTGAGGGTGACCTGGGTGTGGGTCAACAGGTTCGACAACGGCGTGCGCAATTCATGGGCGATGTCGGCGGAGAAGGCCGATAGCCGCTGAAAAGAGTCGTCGAGGCGTCCGAGCATGGCGTTGAAGTTGTGGGCCATTTCCGCGAGTTCTGGCGGCATGTTCTTTTCGGGCAAGCGCGCATTGAGCGATTGCGCTGAAACGCCGCAGGCAACCGCACTCATGCGTCGTAACGGCCGCAACCCACTGCGCGCTGCCCAGGCACCGAGCAGGGCAGTGGCCAGTGCCGACAAACCGACTGTCAACCAGATCAGGTGCTGCATGCGTTGCAGAAAGTGCTGGTGATGGGTGATGTCCAGCAGCAAGGTCAACTGCGGCGAATCGGGTTTGTCGAGGTACAACGGAGCGTTGAGGACGCGGTAGTCGGTGCCTTCGCTGCTCACCGTGGACAAACCCGCCTGGGTAGGTAATTCCTGGGGCAGGCGCGTCGAACTTTCATACCAGCGCTTGCCGTCACTGCCGGTGATCCGCAGCGACAGATCAGCCTGTCGGCTCAATTCATCGGCCAGTTTGACTTCGCTTTCACTCGACTGAATGTCATGAAGTGCCCGACGCAACCCAATCAACTTGCCGTCCAGTAACTGTTGATCGAGTTCAACGAAATGCGCTTCACTGGCCCGACTGAACAACACCCCGGCAAACAGCGACACCACGGCGGTGCACGCCGCAAACAGCAGCGCCAGGCGACTGCTTAACGAAAGTCGACGCATCAGGCGGGGCGCTCTTCAAGGACGTAACCCATGCCGCGTACGGTGTGAATTAACTTGTTGGGGAATTCGTCGTCGATCTTCAGGCGCAAACGACGGATCGCCACTTCGATGACGTTGGTGTCACTGTCGAAGTTCATGTCCCAGACCTGGGACGCGATCAACGACTTGGGCAGGACTTCGCCTTGCCTGCGCAGGAGCATTTCCAGCAAGGCGAATTCCTTGGCCGTCAGGTCGATGCGCTGACCGCTGCGTTCGACCCGACGGCGGATCAGGTCAAGGCGCAAGTCCGCCAGTTGCAGGGTGGTTTCCTGGGGTGTGGCGTTACCACGGCGCAACAGGCTGCGGACCCGGGCCAGCAGCTCGGAGAAGGCGAACGGTTTGACCAGGTAGTCGTCGGCGCCCAGTTCGAGGCCGTGGACCCTGTCCTCCACCGCGTCGCGCGCTGTCAGAAACAGTACCGGCGTGTCGAGGCCGGCACTGCGCACCGCTTGCAGAATTTGCCAGCCATCGCGACCGGGCAGCATCACATCGAGAATCAACAGCGCGTAATCGCCGGACAGCGCCAGTTGCTGGCCGGCGCTGCCGTCCGCCACCAGTTCAGTATTGAAACCGGCCTCGGTCAGGCCTTGGCGCAAGTAGTGGCCAGTTTTCGGTTGGTCTTCGACGATCAGCAGTTTCATGGGCGACTCGAGGTAAATGGAACGGACGCTTTATACCGTGGGCGGCGTTAATACTGGCCAACCTGACAAAGTTGTAATCTGGCTGTCAGGTTGCAGGCAGTCGCGGCAGTTTAGAGTTTTCCACAGGCTGAACCTTATCTTGTTGGAGTACGACTATGTTTTTGCGCAAATCACTGGTGCGAGCCGCGTGTTTGCTGGCGCTGAGCTCGCCGGCGTGGGCTGCCCCGGCGCATACCTACGACTTCGGCCAACCGGCCCCGGCGGCCAAGGCGACTCGCAGCGTTGAAGTCGTCATGGGCGACATGTCGTTCACCCCTAAGGCGATTGATATCAAGGCCGGTGAGACGGTTCGTTTTGTATTGGTGAATAAAGGTCAGTTGTTGCATGAATTCAACCTCGGTGACGCGGCAATGCACGCCAAACATCAGCAGGAAATGATGAAGATGCAGCAGAGCGGCATGCTCATGCCTACAGGCATGAAGGAAATGGACCACGGCGCCATGGCCGGTATGGCCGGCATGGAGCATGGAATGAAACACGACGACCCCAACAGTGTGCTCGTCGAGCCGGGCAAAACTGCTGAGTTGACCTGGACCTTCACCAAGGCCACCAACCTGGAATTCGCCTGCAACATCCCCGGTCATTACCAGGCCGGCATGGTCGGCAAGGTGACTGTCAGTCAGTAAGCACTCAAAGGCGGGAGCAAAGGCTGGTAGAATCCGCTGATTCTTCAGTCAGGTTTCCGCCATGCATCCCGCAGCCGAACACTCGCCGCTGGGCAAATCCAGCGAATACATCGCCACCTACACGCCGTCCTTGCTGTTCCCGATCCCGCGCACCGCGAAATGGGCCGAGCTGGGCCTGACGGCTGAAACCCTGCCGTACAAGGGCGTGGATTTCTGGAACTGCTTCGAACTGTCGTGGCTGTTGCCGTCCGGCAAGCCAGTGGTGGCGATTGGCGAATTCAGTATCCCGGCGGATTCGCCGAATATCATCGAATCGAAGTCGTTCAAGCTGTACCTCAACTCCCTGAACCAGACACCATTTGCCGACACCGCGAGCCTTGAAGCGACATTGGCCAGAGACTTGTCGGCCGCTGCCGGTAAACCGGTCGGCGTGCGGATTCGCAGCCTGAAGGACGTCGAAGCCGAAGGCGTCGTGGCGTTGCCGGGCATGTGCATTGATGATCTGGACATCAGCGTCAGCAACTATGAGCATCCGCGCCCGGAACTGCTGCGTTGCGATGAATCGCTCATCGTGGAGGAGAGCGTGCACAGCCATTTGCTCAAATCCAATTGCCCGGTTACGAGTCAGCCGGACTGGGGTAGCGTGGCGGTGCAATACCGTGGCGCTGCGCTGGATCACGCGAGTTTGCTGGAATACATCGTGAGCTTCCGGCAGCACTCGGACTTTCATGAACAGTGCGTGGAGCGGATCTTTCTCGACCTGCAACGGTTGTTGAAACCGGAGAAATTGACGGTGTATGCACGGTATGTGCGCCGCGGAGGGTTGGACATCAACCCGTATCGCAGCACTGAAACCATTCAACTGCCAAACCACCGCCTGGTCCGCCAGTAAAGAACCCCTGTGGGAGCGGGCTTGCTCGCGATGAGTCCAGCACATTCAACATTGATGTTGACTGACACTCAGCCATCGCGAGCAGGCTCGCTCCCACAGGGGATTGCATTGCAAATCCCGGATATGAAAAAGCCCCGCTATCACTAGCGGGGCTTTTTTGTATTCGGCGGGTTCAGATCCCCATGTTGGCCAGGGCTTGCACGATGTTGCGCAAGGTGCCAGCCAGGGTCGGGTGTTCGATTTCGAAGCGTTCAACGGCCAGGTTCACATTGTCGGCGAGGCTGGAGTCCTGGGTTTTGGTTTCGAGCTCCAGTTCCAGTTCGATCTGTTGCATCAGTGCGTGCAGGTCTTCACGTTCGGCTTCGGTCAGCGGTGGATTCTGTTCCAATTGCTCGCGCAGAGTATTGAGTTGTTGTTGCAGTTCGCGGGCAGGCATGGCGTTCTTCCTTTTATCGATAGGCACTGGCATAGACCGCAGCAGCACGCCAAAGGTCTATGGCTTGACCTTTAGATTAATCCACTCGCGCGCAACCTGCATGATCTCGATCAGGGCTTTTCGCCCTTGAGCCGGCGCAGACTGATGTCGGCCAGGCAGGTGTCGAGTTCACCGAGGTGATCGATCACCGAATGCACACCCAGGCCGAACAGTTGCATCGTTGCCTTGCCGCGTTTGAATTCTCGCTCCTGCTGAGTCAGCGCCTGCCACTCGTTGGGTGCCAGGCCGCAAAGTGAGCCGCAGGACGCCAGCCCAATCGTCCACAATCCGGCATTGAGCCCCGCTTGCAGCAATCGTGGTTCGCCGCTGACCAGCACGCAACCCTCCAGCCGTTCGACATTCAACGTCATCAGGGCTTGCCAACAGGCATGCGGTGCCGGCCATGGATTGTTTGTTTCAGGGTGTTGCGAGGGTTTGATCCATGAAGGCAAGGCAGCAGCCAGTGAATGGCTGAGGGCAGGGGGGAGTTCATCGAGCCAGGCACAGGGAATCTGCTGATGTTGCAAGCTGCGCAGGCTATCCAGTGCGCCGGGCGTAGCCTCGGCGTGTATGGCAGAGGGGATGCCCTGTGCGCGTGTGCGGGCACCGAAATCCACCAGGCAACCACTGAGGCCGAACAGGACGGCGCTCAGGCTGGGCGCAACGTGGGGCAAGGTTTCGGCGTGCGGCATATCAACGTCCCTGAAATAGCCTCAAGGCTAGGGCGCGACAGTGACAGTTGAGTGACACTGATGTGAATCGCTCACAATCATCACGAATGATCCGCAGGCTGCCTTGTGCGCGGTGCTGCCTAAAGCGGCTGTTCCGTCTTATACTAGCCCGCTTAACGCTTGGGCCAAGTGCCCGCGCCAGTACAATCCAAGGAGTTTTTCTATGCGCTGGAGCAATCATCTAGCTCAGTTTTGTGTGTTTACCAGCGTATTGCTGGTTCCGTTCGTTGCACAGGCAGCCTCGGAAGACGACCCTTGGGAAAGCATCAACCGCCCGATCTACAAGTTCAACGATGTGCTCGACACCTAT
This sequence comes from Pseudomonas sp. 478, assembly GCF_003254125.1. Classification (NCBI taxonomy): domain Bacteria; kingdom Pseudomonadati; phylum Pseudomonadota; class Gammaproteobacteria; order Pseudomonadales; family Pseudomonadaceae; genus Pseudomonas; species Pseudomonas sp. 478. Next base: position 88,262 of record NZ_QKZG01000007.1, on the reverse strand, counting down.
GCGCTGAAGCCTTTGGCCCAGGGTTATCAGTTCGTGACGCCGCAGTTTCTTGAAGACGGCATCCACAATATGTTCCGCAACGTCGGTGACGTCACCAACCTTGCCAACAATATCTTGCAGGCCAAACCGGCCGCCGCTGGCGTCGACACCGCACGCTTGATCTTCAACACCACCTTCGGCTTGCTGGGCTTCTTCGATGTGGGCACCAAGATGGGCCTGCAGCGCAACGACGAAGATTTCGGTCAGACCCTCGGCTACTGGGGTGTAGGCAGCGGCCCTTACGTGATGTTGCCGTTGTTGGGTCCAAGCACGCTGCGTGACGCGCCGTCCAAGTATGTCGATGGCTACACCGGCCCGTACCCGTACATCAACGACATTCCCGTGCGTAACTCGATCTACGGCCTGAACATCATCGACACCCGCGCCAGCCTGCTGTCGAGCGAGAAGCTGATCACCGGCGACAAGTACACCTTCATCCGCAATGCGTACTTGCAGAACCGCGAATTCAAGGTCAAAGACGGCCAGGTCGAAGACGATTTTTGATCTCGACCGGTAAAACGAAGAAGGCGGCCCAGTGGGCCGCCTTCTTTCGTTTGGCTTTCCTGGCCGGTTTGGCTCGTGGGTTTTTAACCTTCCATTACGTTACGGTTTTGCCGGTTCTTATAACTCCCGGTGATTTGAAATGGAAAGACGTCAAGCGACCATCGGCGTGAGCTTGAAACGCCCCGCGGATGGGAGTACCGTCTGCGCCTTAGAAGGGCACCTCTGGTGTACCTGTGTGTAGGGCAAATGCTCGAAAACAGTGCAGTAGAGAGGCTAGAAAGCGAATCCAGTAGTGTGAGCCGGGACAAAGCCCCTGCCTGCTACGCCAACCTAATTCTGGCGCCGTTTGCCCACATGCCAAAAACCAGTGCCACGCTGCTGATAATCGATGATGACGAAGTAGTGCGCGCGAGCCTCGCCGCCTATTTGGAAGACAGTGGTTTCAGCGTCTTGCAGGCCAGCAATGGCCAGCAGGGTCTTCAGGTATTCGAGCAAGACAAGCCCGACTTGGTCATCTGCGATCTGCGCATGCCACAGATGGGCGGACTCGAACTCATTCGCCAGGTCACCGAGCTGTCACCACAAACCCCGGTGATTGTGGTTTCGGGCGCCGGCGTGATGAACGACGCGGTCGAGGCCCTGCGCCTGGGCGCTGCGGACTACCTGATCAAGCCTCTCGAAGATCTGGCTGTGCTCGAGCACTCTGTGCGCCGGGCCCTGGATCGTGCGCGCCTGCTGCTGGAGAACCAGCGCTACCGCGAGAAGCTGGAAAAGGCCAACCGCGAGCTCGCCGCCAGCCTGAACCTGCTCCAGGAAGACCAGAACGCCGGTCGCCAGGTGCAGATGAACATGCTGCCGGTCAGCCCCTGGACCATTGACGAGTTCCAGTTTGCTCACCAGATCATCCCGTCGCTGTACCTGTCGGGTGATTTCGTCGACTACTTTCGGGTCGACGAGCGTCGGGTAGCCTTCTACCTGGCGGACGTTTCCGGTCATGGCGCCTCTTCAGCCTTCGTTACCGTGCTGCTGAAGTTCATGACCACGCGCTTGCTGTTCGAATCCAAGCGCAGCGGCACATTGCCGGAATTCAAGCCTTCAGAGGTCCTTGGTCATATCAACCGAGGCCTGATCAGTTGTAAGCTGGGTAAACACGTCACAATGGTCGGTGGAGTCATCGACGAGGAGACAGGTTTGTTGACCTATAGCATCGGTGGTCATTTGCCGTTGCCTGTGTTGTACACGCCAGACAGTGTTCGTTATCTGGAAGGGCGTGGTCTGCCGGTGGGCCTCTTCAATGAAGCCACCTACGAAGATCACGTGCTGGAGCTGCCGCCGACGTTCAGCCTGACGCTGATGTCCGATGGCATTCTGGACCTTTTGCCAGAACCTACACTCAAAGAAAAAGAAGCGGCTTTGCCCCAACGGGTCAAGGCAGCGGGCGGCAGCCTGGATGGTCTGCGGCAGGTATTTGGATTGGCCACGCTAGGGGAGATGCCGGATGATATCGCCCTGTTGGTGTTGAGCAGGAATCTTTAATGAGTACCGGTAGAATCCAGTTCGCCGAGCAGGATGGCACCTTCGTCCTGAAGTTCGTCGGTGAAGTTCGCCTGACCCTGTGTTCGGCGTTGGATGCGACTATTGAGCGGATCTTCACGGCGTTGAACTTCAACGCAATCGTGATCGACCTGACCGAAACCCGCAGCATCGACAGCACCACGTTGGGCCTGCTGGCCAAGCTGTCGATCCTGTCGCGGCAAAAGGTCGGCTTGTTGCCGACCGTCGTCACCACCCACGAAGACATCACCCGTCTGCTGCAGTCCATGGGCTTCGAGCAAGTGTTCAACATCGTTGACCGCCCGATCCCATGCCCTGAGTGCCTGACCGACCTGCCAGACCAGGATCAGTCCGAAGAAGTGGTGCGGATCAAAGTGCTCGAAGCGCACAAGATCCTCATGGGCCTGAACGACTCCAATCGTGAAGCGTTTCATGATCTGGTGAATGCGCTGGAACGTCAGTGATCTCCTGAAAGTGATGTGGGCCTTACAGGCCCTATCGCAGGCAAGCCAGCTCCCACATAACCTCCGTCGTAAACACTATCGCGATCCATCACAAATCCCCTGTGGGAGCGGGCTTGCTCGCGATGGCGCCATAACAAGCCCCACATCCTTCAGTGCGAAGCCCATTCAATACCCAAATTCAACGCATCAAAAAAAGGCGAACCTATCAAGGTTCACCCTTTTTGCATTGCCTTGAACTAGATCACAGCTTGGCTTGCAGCAACGCCTCAAGCTTTTCCTGGTCGCGAGCAAACTGACGAATACCCTCAGCCAGTTTCTCGGTCGCCATCGCGTCCTCGTTGGACAACCAACGGAACTGCGCTTCATTCAAGCTCAAACGCGCTTCACCAGCGTGACCCGGCGCCAATTTGCGTTCCAGCTTGCCAGTGTCCGCCGCCAGCTTATCAATCAGATCCGGGCTGATGGTCAGACGGTCGCAACCGGCCAGTTGCTCGATCTGATTCAGGTTGCGGAAGCTCGCGCCCATAACCACAGTCTTGTAGTCATTGGCCTTGTAGTAGTTGTAGATGCGTGTCACCGACTGCACGCCCGGATCATCCGCGCCGGTGTAGTCGTTGCCGTTGGCCTTCTTGTACCAGTCGTAGATGCGACCTACGAACGGCGAAATCAGGAAAACCCCTGCATCAGCACACGCCGCAGCCTGAGCGAACGAAAACAGCAGCGTCAGGTTGGTCTGGATGCCTTCTTTTTCCAGAATTTCGGCAGCGCGGATGCCTTCCCAGGTGGAAGCGATCTTGATCAGCACGCGGTCACGGCCAATGCCGGCCTTGTCGTACAGGTCGATCAGACGGTGCGCACGCTTCAATACGGCGTCAGTGTCGAACGACAGGCGCGCATCCACTTCGGTGGAAATACGGCCTGGGATCACTTTCAGAATTTCTTGCCCTACCGCGACGCCAAAACGGTCGCTGGCCAGGCCCACATCGCCCTTGCAGTCGTGAATGCAGGCATTCAGCAACTCGGCATAACCGGGAATGGCCGCCGCTTTGAGCAGCAGGGAAGGGTTGGTGGTAGCGTCCACGGGTTTAACGCGAGCGATAGCTTCGAAGTCGCCGGTGTCGGCAACCACGGTGGTCATTTGTTTGAGTTGTTCCAGCTTGGAAGTCATGGGCGTGCTCTGTCCTATGGGTCTAATGACATTACCCGAGCGCTGACAGCCACTCAAGGGTGCATGTACGTATCGAAGGCCCCAGCGGCAACAACCTGAAAACGGCTGTTTGAATGTCGGGGCGCGGTATCGGTAAATACGATGCCAAATCAGACCACAGGTTCAACCCAAGCGACCGTTAACGCCCCTCAAGCAACTCCGCCGCCTGATCCAGCAACACCAAAGGCTCTTTAGCCTTATGAATATCCACCGACAACAACTGCCGAAACTTGCGCGCCCCGGGAAACCCGGTGCCCAGCCCCAGCACATGCCGAGTGATGTGGTGCATCGAGCCGCCCGCATCAATATGCGCCGCTATATAAGGCCGCAACTGCGCCAGCGCCTCCGCCCGGCTAATCACCGGCGCCGTGCTGCCGAACAGTTGCTGATCCACCTCGGCCATCACATAAGGGTTGTGATAGGCCTCACGGCCCAACATCACGCCGTCGAACGTCTGCAAATGCTCGTGACAGGCTTCCAGCGTCTTGATCCCGCCGTTGAGAATGATCTCCAACTCCGGAAAATCCGTCTTCAACCGCGCTGCCACGTCATAACGCAGAGGCGGAATGTCACGGTTCTCCTTCGGCGACAACCCCTCCAGAATCGCAATCCGCGCATGCACCGTAAAACTCGTGCACCCGGCATCCCGAACCGTACCGACGAAATCACACAACTGCTCGTAACTGTCCCGTCCATTAATCCCGATGCGGTGCTTCACCGTCACCGGAATCGACACCGCATCGCGCATCGCCTTCACACAATCCGCCACCAACTGCGGATGCCCCATCAGGCACGCACCGATCATATTGTTCTGCACCCGATCACTCGGGCAGCCAACATTAAGATTCACCTCGTCGTAACCGTGCTCCTGCGCCATTCGCGCGCAGGCGGCCAAGTCCAGCGGCACACTGCCGCCGAGTTGCAGGGCGAGCGGGTGTTCGGCTTCGTTGTGACGCAGAAATCGGTCGTGATCGCCGTTGAGCAACGCGCCGGTGGTGACCATTTCTGTGTAGAGGAGAGCGTGCTTGGAGAGTAGGCGCAGGAAAAAACGGCAGTGACGATCGGTCCAATCCATCATCGGGGCGACGGAGAAGCGGCGGGAGAGCGGGGCGGGTGTGGCGGTGATTGGGAGCATTGGCGGTTCTGAGATGGGTGAGGCTGGGAGGTGGGGGAGTTTATCAGGATTGGGGTTGTTGGGCTTAGGCCAGTCTTGCTGCGTTTGTTCAGTTCATCAGAGCAACGGCATGGGAGGAAATCGACTGGATCGCTACGAGTAAATAAGTCTGAGAATCATCTGGCCGGCCTCCCCACCTCACAGAGGTGGCGCAAAATTCAAGGTGCGAACTTAGACTTTTGCTGAGGAGGCCACTTCGAAAATCGAGCCTCAAAGCTGATATGTAGGAAGCCGGTGGTCATCGGCATCCGAAAATGATGGATGTCTATGGTCATAGCGTCCCCACAGTGTGCCCTTCTGGAAATGAGTGTATAAAGCCCTTCGACAGGCCCCGGACTATTACGAGGCGAGACTGACTATTGGCTGAAGGAGCCCAGCATGAGCGTATGGAACGAACTCGGATTCTCCGATAACCCGTATAGCCCTCGTCCGATTCAGGGTGATGAGCAAGGCATTAGACTGCTTGTCGGTCGGAATAAAGAGCTAAAGAGGCTGCTTACTTATCTAAGATCTTCCGACACACATCCGACCTTGGAAGGTCCGAATGGAGTTGGAAAAACAAGTTTAGTCTCGGTTTCTGGCTATATACTAAAACAAAATTTTGTAATCGGGACATCTCAGCAGGCACTTCTACCTATATCGGAGCCATTCCAGCTTACTCCAGACGACAGTACAGCTTCATTTAAGCGAAGAGTGCTGTTTAGAGTCGCTCAAGCCTTCATTGATAACAATGAGTCTTTGAAGGCGCGCGGATATAATGTTCCTGATGTTGCACAAATTAATGCGTGGCTTAATTCGCCAATTATTTCTTCTATCGGCGGTGGTGTTACCGTTTTTGGATTGGGGGGGGTGAATGGTGCGTCAGGAAATGCTAGCAACACTTCAGCAGGGTTCAGTGAGGACGGATTCGTTACCACGGTTCTTACGTGGCTAAGAAATTGCTTTCCCACTAGCGCATCAGGCGGCTTTGTATGCACCATCGATAATCTTGAACTTCTTCAAACGTCAAAAAGCGCAAGGGCATTGCTTGAAGGGATCAGGGATGAAGTCCTTGGCGTACGGGGCTTGCGTTGGGTACTGTGCGGGGCGCGAGGAATCACGAGAAGTGTCGCATCCTCACCTCGTTTGCAGGGTGTTCTCGCTGAACCGATTCTGATTGATCCTATCAAAGAAGAGTTTATCGAAGAGCTAATTACAGAGCGCTTGAATGTTTTCAAAATTGTGGATGATGCAACTATTCCCGTAGGTCCCCGTGGATTTGCACACCTGTATGCAATTGGCGGTCGGAACCTTCGCAATGCTATGAAATATAGCGAGGATTTTTGTATCTGGGCCGTTGAGAAGGAACATATAGATAAAGACGCGGACGGGTTATACGCCCTCATTGAGGCATGGATGGCGGAGCTTGCTGAACAGTACAATCACGATACAACGGGCGTCGGCGGTAGAGCGTGGGGCGTATTCGAAAAATTAGCTACTTTGGGCGGAAGTATCTCGCCAAGCCAATATGAAGAGTTTGGCTTTGAAAGTAATCAAGCTATGAGACCGCACCTCAGAGATCTTGAGGAAGCCAACCTTATTGAAAGTGCCATTGATGAAACAGATAAAAGGCGAAAAACAATTGGAATTACATCTCGCGGCTGGATAGTTAACTATAAGCGGTCGGGGTATGTCCAAGTAGGGAGTGAAATATAGAGATATATCTACCCAAATACACCTAGCTAAATGACGCCGTTTCGATGATTGTTTTTTTGTCGCGACGGCTTCAAAAGCTGTACCTTGTTCTGAAGGCTCTCTACCTCCTCGCAGCTTAATTTTTCTAAGAGAAAAAAAGGGCTAATATATTTTTGTATGTGGCAGCGTGGAAAATAAATATATTCCGGTTTTTTTGCTAAATAAAATGCGGGGTTTATTTAACGTAAAAAAATGAGCGTGTGTTTATATGTCTAAAGTGGATTTGTAAAGGTTTGCTCCCGTGCATCGCATATTCTGTATAGTGTGGAATTCAAGTATTTCTGGAGTTGGTTGGTATGAAAAAGGTTGGTTTTTTTGATAGGAAAGTTGCGAAGATATTTTTTGGATATACATCTGCAATCAGCACTGTTTTTTCATTGTTCTTGATTTTTATCGAAATCCCGAATAGCTATAAAATATTGCTGGGTGTTGTTTTTCTGCTGTTTCTTTTTGTTTTATATATTGGGGTATGGGTTCAGTCAAATAATATAAAAGAAGTGGAGTTGGATATTGAGGGTAGCAAGGTGACAGTGATGACAGGGGATATATTTAAGCAGTCGGGTTTCAAGGTTATTGCGTTTAATGAATACTTTGATACCCAAGTGGATGATAAAGTAATTTCTACTGCTTCGCTGAATGGGATTTTCGTGAGCGAGTATCTAGGGTGTCCTCCTGAAGTTTTGGATGGTCATATTGCAGGTTATGGTTTTGAAGACGGTGAGGTGGTGGGTAAAAATGACGAAAGGACCTCTGGAAAAAAAGTAAAGTATGACATAGGGACTATATGTGTTTATAAAGATTATCTTTTGACCGCGTTTTCAAGATTTGATGAAAAAAATAGAGCGTATTTGACAATGCCAGACTATCTCGGGTTTTTAATAAAGTTCTGGGATCAGGTCAATAAGGTTTACGCTCAAAGAAGTGTGTCTGTTCCAATTTTTGGTTCTGGAATAACAAGAATAAAAGAGCATCGAAATATTTCGGATGAGGACTTGCTTAAAATAATGCTTTGGACATTTAGAATTAGCGAGATGAGATTCAAGTATCCTGCAAAATTAACAATCGTTATACATAAAGATAAAATAGATCAAATAAATCTTCTGGAGATAAAGTCGGCCAGGAATGGTTTGTGAAATTAAGTTTCTAAAGGATTATTGGGTGGCGGGTTGTGCTGGAGGTTTGTAGTTTCTTGATTTTACTATTATTTGCTGTGTGGAAATGGATCTGTTTTGCCTAAGGGTAAAGCAAATCCATCCCCGTTTTATAGAAATAAGCCACGCTTAAGTCGCTAATGCCTTTAGGTTGAGCTTTTGATTTATAACCCCAGTTTCGTATAGTGCTCAGGTGTGTAGTAATGAGGCCCTTTTTTATCGCTACTTGCGAAAGCAGTGGCGTAGTTGTCCAAGGCATATTGGATGATCTTTGGTTGGTATGAAACCGAGAGAGTATAATAGTTTTCGTTTAATAGTGGGTTGGGGATGAAGTTTCTGTCCACGTTCCGATCTTGATCTAGGTTAACCACCACCACTGGTAGTTTGAGTTCAATGATCATTTGGATTTCGTAAGCTAAGTAGGAGACATCGTCGCCACCTTTGCTCTTTCCATCCTTGCTACCCAACAGAACTACCTGTTTTGCATTTTTAATCCGCTCACGCAGGTTCCGTTTTATCGTTTCTGGCTTGCTGGTGTCGCGAGATATGAAAAGGTCATGTGCATCAAAAAAGTCGAAGTCGATGTGTTCATTCGCCTTCCATGCTTCCATCATGCGGTACTTGCCAATATCCTCACTAGCAAAAGCCACGTAAGTTTTGTTTCGATAGCCCATAATTCCATTTTCCTTTGTCGTTGAATCGATAGTTGGAGGTGATTTAATACCACAGTCTGGAAAATACTTCAGCTTGTTTGGTCTGCTAATTTAGTCCGAATTTAGAAGTAGGACAGGAAAGAAGGTGGATTTATCTTTCCGAGTTTGCTTGGCTGCAGCAGTAGCAAAAAAACTGGCCAATCACCAGTTTTTATGCGCAATTCAAAGGCTGTCCAAATTTGGGGCGTCGAGCTTTCCAACAATCCAGGGCCCTACGATATCGCTGCGCATCACCCGCGGGAACGAACCCCATTCTTTTCGATTGTGAGCATCCGGCCCTGTAGCCGCGAGCAACAGGTATTCATCCCTGAAGTCGTCGGAGGCATAGATGAGCCAGAAGTCATTGTCAGGATCATCGACAAGCGCGGTTCGATAATACTGACGACTGATTTTTTTTCCAGCGGTTATGTGTCTCTTCTGTACTTGCGAGATGAATATGACCCATGTCGCTCAGGTCGAGCTTCTCGTCTCTACCGAAAATGGCAGGCAGTTCACCGAACAATTTATTGTTGTAGAACTGTGCGGTAATTGTTTTCCAGTGTTTTACTTTTCGAAAGACTGCAGCAATTTTGACTGCCGGCATCCAGGCCTACTTTGTAATTGGAAGCCTGCCAGTGATCACAAACGTATCGAACACTTTCTGCCCATTACGCACTGCTTCTCGAACATCCAGGAACGTCAGTTCTCTATGGATGACCTTTCTGCGTGGCTTGTCGGTTATTTTAGTGCTGGCCATCATAGCCTCCGAAGGATGTGACCAACTGATGTAATCGATGGTATCCGGGCAAACCGCATAGGGAGGTACACGGAGCTTCTTTTTGCTGGCAGCTTCCATGAGTCCGAAGGGGCGTCCGAGGAGGACGCCCCTTTGTGACGTCAGGACGGTTCAGCATCCATACGTCTGGCAACGACATCCAGCACATCACATCCATCGCGCAACGGTATGCAGCAAAGCATTGCGAAGTCGCTGAGTATCACCGAATCCGTGGTGATGTCGCCGCGCATTGCGAGGTTTTCCAGGATCTGTGTTACCGCGCCAATTCGGTAGCGTGCGGTGCTAAGCAGTGAATGCAGCGGTTGGGTGGTGTTTACGTACAGCGAGGGGAGGTCGTCGGCGTTGCTGGTTAAAGCCATATATTCTTTCATGTGAAGCTCCATTAATTTGAGAAAACTACTACTCAATCGTCGCCAAACGAATGGGTGGTAGCCGTACGCGGGTTGGCGAACCGGGCAATGGAGAAACCGGCAGACCCTAAGGTCTCCCGCGCACAGCCACCATAAAACAGGCAGCTAAGTGCGTTCCGAAACGCTACGAAAATGCTCGAAGGTTTCAGTTCAATTGCCATCGAGTCGCCAAACCCGACACGCCATTTTGGCGTTGGGTGGACTATAGGCCTCGAGACAAAAGCACAGCAATGCGCAAGTGTACGGACAATTCCCAGAGTCGTGTAGGACGTTGCTCTTTTGACAGTTTGTCTGGGGAACTCCCTTTTTTGCCTCAAGCAATCACTACCTGAACCAACGCTGTCGCCCAGCAGTTTCATAATTCCTTGCGGTCTTGCGGCATAGGATAACGACTTAAGGTCACCGCGCTTCCCACCCACAGGAAACTGAAAAATGATCTCGAACCTCTTCAAAGTCGCTCTGATCGCCGGTGCGTTGCTATTGAGCGCCTGTTCGGGTGCAAGCACCCATAGCGAATATTCGGAAGCCAACCTGCCGTCTGCCGGTTTTGGTCCGGGGCCTACCAACAACCCCAATAAGATGAATTTCCATGGCAGTGCGCTCGGCAACAGCTTCGGCGAGTACAGTTCGGGGTTGTTGCACGACGATTAACGGCGGAAGTGTTTCCGCCGTTTTGCGTTTTGCCTGATGTGCCGTGTGCTTTGGGTTGGCGACTGCTGTATAGCGCGGCTATTTGGGCTCGGGCGTGGCTATCCACTGGCCCAAAACTTTCTGGTAGTTGCCTGTCACCTTGGCCAGGTGCAGCCACTGATCGACGTACAACTTCCAGGTCATGTCATCACGCGGCAGCAAGTAAGCCTTCTCGCCGTATTGCATGAATTGCTTCGGGTTCACCGCGCACAAACCAGGTTTGAGTTTCTGCTGATACAGCGCTTCCGAAGCATCAGTGATCATCACGTCAGCCTTCTTGTCCAACAGCTCCTGGAAGATGGTCACGTTGTCGTGAAGCCGTAATTGCGCTTTGGGTAGAAAGGCGTGAACAAAGGCTTCGTTGGTGCCGCCGGCCGGTTCGACCAGACGAACCGAAGGCTGGTTGATTTGCTCGACGGTCTGGTACAGCGCCTGATCTTCGCAACGCACCAGCGGGATTTTGCCGTCGACGTCCAGCGTGGTGCTGAAGAAGGCCTTTTTCTGGCGTTCCAGCGTCACCGAGATGCCGCCGACGCCGATGTCGCATTTGCCCGCGAGCATGTCGGGCATCAGGGTTTTCCAGGTGGTCTGCACCCACTCGACTTTGACGCCGAGGCTGTCGGCCAGCGAGCGGGCCATGGCGATGTCGATGCCCGAGTATTCGCCGTCTTCGGCTTTGACGGTGTAGGGTTTATAGTCGCCTGTTGTGCACACGCGCAATTGGCCCTGTTGGATGACGCTGTCCAAGTGCGATTGCTCTGCCTGAGCACCAAACGATAGAGCGAGCAGGCCACCGAGCATCATTGTGCTTTTCAGGTTGTTCATTGTTTTCCGGCTTCCATGATGGAGAGGGTGCTGAGAGTACTTACTTTCTGCTGCTCCGCTCAACTTCATCCTCGCCGGGGTGGACTCAGTGACAGCAGCAACTTGAACCGCCGCAGCCAGATTTCTTCTTTACGCTTTCGTGTTTGTCTTCTGTCAGTACGCTTGCTGGATACCCTGCCTCCTTCAATGCCGATAACAGAACATCGCTCTGGGTATCTCCAGTCACCTTGACCCGACCGGACGCCAGATCGACAGTCACTTCGCCCACTCCTGCGAGCGGTTGCAACGCGGCGTTGATGTGTTTGACGCAACTCCCGCAGCTCATGCCTTCGACTTGCAGTTCAGTGCTGTTCATTACGTAAACCTCTTTGATTGTGAGCGGCAGGTGGTGTGATGAAGTAGATCGATGGTTGACCTTGTCACGATGGCAAGGTCAAGCGCTTCTTAAAGGGCGTTAGTTGTTCATCGGCATCTTCATCATGCTCGACTGCTGATCCATCATTTTCATCATCATGCCCATCATCTGGTCTGAGCGGTCCTTGCCGCCGGACATGCCTTTGCCCATTCCCATGCCTTGGCAATGGTTGTGCATCATGCCCATGCTGTCCTTCATCGTGGCCATGCCTTCTTGCATGGCGGCCTGGCGTTCGGCCGGGGTTTTGGCGGCAATCATTTTTTCGTGAGCGGCCTGCATTTTTTCCATCTGCTCGCTCATGGCCTTGTCTTGCGCGGTGGCGGTGGCGGTGGCGGTGGCGGTGGCGGTGGCGGTGGTCGGTGCGGTTGGCGGTGTGTCGGGGTGATGTTCCTCGACGGCCAGAGCAACCAATGGGCTACTGATGAGCAGTGCGGCGACGAGTGCTTTGAAGTGCGTATGCATGGCAATCTCCAGTGAGTCAGGGACGTACAGGAATTGAGCTGCGCTAAAGAGGCGAAGCCAAAGGGAGCGTCCGGTATTCCGGACGCTCGGAGATCGGTTTTAATTGTTGAAGCGAACGAAGCGCAGGCGTGCGGGCGGCCACAGTGCGAGCACTTGGCGGATCAGCAGCGGTAGGTGAGTGCGGAACCGGAGCATAGTGCGTACTCGATCCGAGGGGTGACCTTGAGCTTAGTCCCGAGCAAGAGGCTGTCATTGATCCATATCAAGTGGTGCCCCTTTACGTTACTCCGCGCTCATTTCCATCTCTGGACTCAACGTCCCCAGCCAGGCCACCAACCCCACAATCAACACCGCCGCCACCCACTCCACAACCACACTGCGCCGCAATGCATTCGCCGCTACCTGGTATTGCCTGTCCTGCAGCGAACGCTCCAACAGTGGCCCAAGGTGAAACCGATTCAACGCGGCCAGCACCAGCATTCCGGCAAACAACCCGACTTTGATAAACAGCAAAATCCCGTAGGTGCTGAGAAACACCTCGTCAAGTTCAGGGCCGACAATGAACAGGTAGTTCACGATTCCCGTCACGGTGATCACGATCACAATCACCGCGCCCACCCATTCAAACCGCTTAACAGCACGGACGAGCAGCCGGATGCGTTCTTCGCTTTGCAGTGCGTTGATCCTTGCTAACAAGGCAAAGGCGATCAACCCACCCAGCCACGCCCCCGCCGCCAGCAGATGCAAGATGTCGGTGATGAAATGCCAATACCGCCGGCTACCTTCATCCATCGCTCCGTGACCGCTCCAGGCCAGGCTGGCCAAGGCGATAGCGCCGGCAAAAGACGCGATCAGCAGGCTGAATCCGGGCGCACGTTGATTGAGCATCACTGCCAAACCGCCGACAACCAACGCGACAATGCGCACGACCCAGGCCAGCCCGACATCCGTCTCAAACACCATCATCTCGATATGCGGGCGCAGCTCGGCAAAGTCCGTCTCACCGCTCATGGCGCTCGCCATCATCACCATGCCGGCGATGGAAAGCAGCACAGCCAGCACTGCCGTTCCCCCCAACATCGACCGAAACGGCAATACCGCACCCGATATCCGTTCCTGTCCTTTCAGGCTATAGAGTCCAAACAGCGCCAGCCCAAACAACAACATCAAATCCACATACAACCCAAAGCGCAGTGCAATGCTGACCGAGTCGCTCATCAATCACTTCACTTTGAACGTAACGTTGCCGGTAATCGGGTGGGTGTCCGATGACACCGCGCGCCATTCGACTTTGTAGGTGCCGACAGGCAGTGGCGAAAGCGGTGTGATGACCATGGTTTTCGGATCGCTACCCCCAGAGACTTTGGCTTTCATCGGCATGGGGGAGTGCGCCATGCCGGGCATTTCGGTCATGACCAATTTTGCGCCGGAGAACTGGGTCATGAGGTTTTCCGAGAAGTGCAGTTCGACGGTGCCGGGTGCCGCGCCATCCGCACCTTCGGCCGGGGTGGAGGACAGCAGTTTCGGGTGTGCTTGAGCGAGCGCGCTCATGAGCAGTCCAATGACAACAGCGGTAGTTTTAATCATGCGCATGCAAGGCCTCTTACCGCTTTAAGCGGTTGTTTTTTTGGTTGTTGAGTTAATGCGTTTAGAACCACAGGCGAACACCGAGCACCAGGCGTGCTTCGCTGCGGTCCTCACCTTCATCGTTGGCGTAGTCGGCGGTTTTGCCGTAGGTCCGGTTCCAGGTCACGCCGATATAGGGCGCGATTTCCCGGCGGATTTCATAACGCAGTCGCAGTCCGGCTTCGGTGTTGGATAACCCGGAACCGATCCCCCGTTGCGGGTCGTTTTTGCCGTAGAAGTTGAGTTCGGCGGTCGGCTGCAGGATCAGCCGGTTGGTCAGCAGGATGTCGTAGTCGCCTTCCAGTCGTGCGGCGGTTTGGCCGCCTTCACCGATGAAGGCGGTGGCCTCGGTTTCGAAGTTGTACAGCGCCATGCCTTGCACGCCGAACGCAGCCCAGGTTTGCGGGTCGCCGGGTTTGAAGTCCTGGCGAACGCCGGTCACCACGTCCCACCACGGGGAGATCGCGTGCCCCCACAGGGCCTGGATTTCGGCGTCGTCGGTTTTGCCGTTGGTGCGTTCGCCTTCGGAGCGCAACCACAGGCGATCGATGTCGCCGCCGATCCAGCCGGAGAGATCCCAGGCCAGGGTGCTGCCGTTGTCAGCGTCCTGCCATTCGAGTTTATCGGCGAGGAAGTAGTAGTTGAGCGCGGTGTCATGCACGTTGTGCCCGGTCGGGCTTGCGTACACGGCGGCGCGGTCGGCATCGGTCAGCGCCGGGATCGGCGTGCGGCTTTCGATCGGCGCGGCGGGCTGCATCTGGCCGTCGTCCATGCTTTGCATTTGGCTGTGGTCCATGGCCGGCATCTGGCTATGGTCCATGCCCGGCATCTGGCTGTGATCCATGTTCTGCATGTCGTCGGTGGCTGCCATCGCCGAGGAGAGTGTCAGGCTCGCGGTCACGAGTGCCAAAGAAAGGGGAGTGAGTCTGGTCATGGATAGGCGCCTCATTCTTCCACCCGCACTTCACGGAACATGCCCATTTCCATGTGGTACAGGAGATGGCAGTGATAGGCCCAACGGCCGAGTGCGTCGGCGGTGACCCGATAGCTGCGTCGGGAACCGGGCGGCATGTCGATGGTGTGTTTGCGCACCATGAACTCGCCGTTCTCGTCTTCGAGGTCGCTCCACATGCCGTGCAGATGAATCGGGTGGGTCATCATCGTGTCGTTGACCAGCACCACCCGAACCCGCTCGCCGTATTTGAGGCGCACAGGTTCGGCGTCGGAGAACTTCACGCCGTTGAACGACCAGGCGAATTTCTCCATGTGACCGGTGAGGTGCAGTTCGATGGTACGGCTCGGGTCGCGACCGTCCGGGTCTTCGAAGGTGCTGCGCAGGTCGGAATAGGTCAGGACGCGGCGGCCGTTGTTGCGCAGGCCGAGGCCGGGATCGTCGAGTTTGGGGGCGGTGGTCATGGCTTGCATGTCCACCAGCGGGTTGTCTTTTTCCGTCTCGGGATGGGACTGCATGCCGGGCATGGCCATGGTGCTGTGATCCATGCCCGCCATGCTGCCGTGATCCATGCCGCCCATGCCCATGTCATCCATGGTCACCAGCGGCCGTGGGTCCAGCGGCGGTACCGGCGCGGATAAACCCGCCTTCGCGGCAAGCGTGCCGCGTGCAAAGCCAGTCCGATCCATCGACTGGGCGAACAAGGTGTAAGCGGCTTCGGTCGGTTCGACAATCACATCGAAAGTCTCCGCCACCGCAATGCGAAACTCATCGACACTCACCGGTTTGACGTGCAGGCCATCCGCAGCAACCACCGTCATTTTCAGCCCGGGAATGCGCACGTCGAAGTAGGTCATGGCGGAGCCATTGATGAAGCGCAGGCGCAGCTTCTCGCCCGGCCGGAACACGCCCGTCCAGTTCGAGTTCGGCGCCTGGCCGTTCATCAAGTAGGTGTAAGTTGCGCCGCTGACGTCGGCCAGGTCGGTGGGGTTCATCTTCATTTCGGCCCACATCTTTCGGTCGGCGACCGTGGAGCCCCAACCTTTCTCACTGACGTCGTGGATGAAATCACCCACGGTGGGCTTGTTGTAGTTGTAGTAATCGGACTGTTTTTTCAGCGTCTTCATCAGGCTGACCGGATCTTCATCGGTCCAGTCGGTCAGCATCACCACGTAATCGCGGTCGTACTGAAACGGCTCCGGTTCCTTGGCGTCAATCACCAGCGGCCCGTAAACGCCGGACTGCTCCTGAAAACCCGAATGGCTGTGGTACCAGTAAGTGCCGTTCTGCCGGACCTTGAACTGGTAAACGTACATGCCGTCCGGCTCGATGCCGTGAAAGCTCAGCCCCGGCACGCCGTCCATGTTGGCCGGCAGCAAGATGCCGTGCCAGTGAATGGAGGTGTTGGCGTTGAGTGTGTTCTTCACCCGCAGCGTCACCGTGTCACCTTCGCGCCAGCGCAGCAGGGGGCCGGGAATACCGCCGTTGATGGTCATCGCGGTGCGCGGGTTGCCGGTGATGTTGACCGGGGTTTCGCCGATGAACAGGTCGAAGTCGGTGCCCGCCAAAACCTGGGGCTCGCCAGGGCTGGTGACCGCCCAGACAGGCGTGCGCCATAACCCGAGCCCGCCGAGGAGCCCGCCCGCGGCCAGCCCCTTCACGAAGGTGCGTCTTGATGTGTTGGAATGCATTCCGTTTTCCCGGTCCGTCAGCGTGGAGAGAGCTTGACGACGAGGCTAACGGGCGGCGCCTTTCAGCAGGCTGAGGCGGGGATTACAGTTTTGTCAGGTTCATGCCGTATTTATTGGTTTGTACCAGGCGTTGACGTTGCGGCCACCGTGCCGCCACCGCAATTGATATACGAAGACGACTTCAACCAGCGCTGATCCGGATAGTAAGAAAACAACAACTGCCCATCTTTCATCGAATCAATCAACTTATGCGCAATCGCCGGCCGCACAGCCGGACAACCCAGGCTTCTACCGATCCGGCCATTCGCTCGGGCAAGAACCGGACTGACATAGGGCGCCCCGTGAATAACGATCGCCCGCTCTAATGCGTTGTCATTGAACCCCGGCTCCAGACCTTCCATGCGCAAGGAATAACCATTCTGGCCGACATAGCTCGATTGGGTCCGATATAAACCAAGACTGGTGGCAAAGCTTTCATTCTGGTTGGAGAACTTGACCGCCATGTTCTCGCCGCTGTTGCGACCGTGGGCGACCAGTTCGTGGAATAGTAATTTGCGTTTCTTCAGATCGAACACCCACAACCGTTGTTCGGTCGAAGGCAGTGAGTAGTCGATGACAGCGAGTCTTTGGACAGGGGCTTTACCTTGGGCCAAGCTGCATTGGGTAGCGCGTACGGCCAGCCCGATGACTTTGGCGTTGGCGTCAGGTGCTGCTTTGAGCAGCGCGGCTTCAAGCGAATCGGCGTAGGCTGCCGGTACTGAAACTGACGTCAGCAGCAGGGCCGTGAAGAGGAAGCCAAAGCGGTCTAGCGCCATATGTAAATCTCACATTAATGTTTCGAGTCTAGCAGTGTGCAGAAGTGCTAGCCGTTGAATACGGGGCGATTAAGGATTATCCATGGGGCAGTTAACAAGGTTATTCGTCATAAGCCGCATCTTTTTTATGGGCTTTCTGATCAGCGGCGCAGCGATTGCAGAAACTTCGCCGATTGAGGCGGTATCTGCCGTCATCAGCAGAGCTGGCGCGGCACCTGACGATTACGTCGCTCAAACGATTCAGGCGGCATTTGAGCCATTGAGTTCATCGTTTCCACCCTTGCTCACTTCCCGTGGCTATCGACGGGTGGATCCGAGTCGTGTGGTCATGGATTTTTACATGCATCGGGGTTATCGCTCGGCTTGGGCGAACGACAGCGATGTCATTCAGTTATTGAAAAGCCTGAGCGAGACGCAGGCCGATGGGTTGGACCCTGCGGACTTTCATATTGATGAGTTGGCGAAGGCCAGAGCATCGATGCAGGCAGCAGAGCCGACGGTGGCGCAACGGGCGGCATTCGATATCGCGGCGACCCGGACCTTTGTCACCGCGCTGCTGCAATTGCGGCGCGGCAAGGTTGACCCTTCGCGTCTGGACATCCATTGGAACTTCGACCCCGTCGGCGCCGATCCTCGTGGAGACATGAATAACTTGTTCGCCGCGCTCGATGCTCATGACGTGGCGCGCGCCTTTGCGCAAGCACCGCCACAAGAGGCGGTTTACCGCAGCCTGCGTGTGGGCCTGGCGCAACTGCGCAAGGTTCGGGACGCGGGCGGCTGGCCGAAGATTGCCGAAGGCCAATCGCTCAAGCCAGGCATGGATGACGCCTCTGTCGCGCAGTTGCGAGCACGTTTGGTGGCAGGTGGTTATCTGGCCCCATCAAAAAAGCCACGCACTGATTACGACGACAGCGTCGCCGCGGCGGTGAAAAAGTATCAGGCCGAGCAATACCTGGGGGCGGACGGCGTGGCGGGGGCCGCGACACTGGCGGCGTTGAATGTGCCCGTAGAGGCGCGGATAGACCAGGTCCGGGTGAACATGGAGCGTGCGCGTTGGTTGCTGTACAAACTTCAGGGCACTTTTGTCATCGTTGATATTGCGGGTTACAAGGTGGCGTTTTATCGCGACGGTAAGGCGATATGGCGTTCCCGAGTTCAGGTCGGTAAGCCGTTCCGCAGTACGCCGGTGTTTCAATCCGAGATTACTTACGTGACGTTCAACCCCACCTGGACCGTGCCGCCGACCATCCTCGTCAAAGACATGCTGCCGAAGATTCAAAGAGATCCCGGCTACCTTGCGGCCAACCGGATAAGAGCGCTTGATCGAGAGGGGAATGTGCTCGATCCAGCGACCGTCGACTGGAGTAATGCGCGCGGTATCACGTTGCGACAGGATGCAGGCCCGGACGGCTCGCTCGGGCAGGTGGCCATTCGGTTTCCCAATGAATATTCGATTTACCTCCACGACACGCCGCATCGCGAACTGTTTGCGCAATCGCGTCGAGCCACCAGTTCAGGCTGCATACGCGTGGAGAACCCACTGCAGTTAGTTGAACTGCTGTTCAACGACCCGGTTCGTTGGAACAGCGCCGGAATACAGGCCCAGTTGGCTAATGGCAAGACCGAAAACATCAGGCTTCCCGTCAAGGTGCCGGTGCTGTTGGCTTACTGGACAGTGGACCTGAGTAGCGATGGTCGAGTGATGTTTAAACCGGATGTATACGGCTACGATTCCGCGGTACTGCGGGGATTGAATCTGCCTTCGGAATTGCCTGTTCTGGATGTGCAACGAGCAGGAACTTCCGCTGTTGCAACGGGGCAAAACCGGCAATGGCCGTGAAGGAAGCGGGACTTGTTATCCGTATGTAACGGTCAGGTCATCGATGCACCAACGATGCAAGCGCTCTGCATCAACCTTTGCACTCCGTCGCAGATTCCGGGGTTGGCGAAGCCAAAAGGTTGGCTCACCCGTTGAAAACTATCACAATGCCGAATAGTCACCGATCATCGATGTAAGGGATAGGAAATTGAAGATGGATGTTGCGCAAAAAAAAACGTCACTCAACACAGGTATGCTTGATGTGCATGACCTCGATGAGTGCCGCAACATCCAAAAAGGTGCCGTGTTTATCATCGCCTCGGGGGCGTCAGCTAAAGATTTTCCGCTGGAAAAGTTTGCAGATGTTCCGATGATCACAATGAACGGCGCCATTTCCATGTTCTCCGGGACAGGTATCAAGCCGTTCTTTTATGCCTGTACCGATCAAGGCTTTTCCCGACAGCAACCCGAACTGTTTTCAGAGGGTATGCGCATCAGTCAGCGGGTTGCACTGTGGCAAGAGCACATCTGGCATACGACAGTAGCGCCTGAGGGCGAGCTGTATTTGCTCGGTCGAGCACCCAAGCTCTCCTGGACAGACCTGGTGTTCAGGGCCGATAAAGAACTCGTCAGAAGTCGCAAACTCGGAAATGGCCGTAATAGAACCCTTGGTTTCAGCAAGAACCTTAAACGCGGTTTTTTTGATGCACGTACTGTGGCCTATCTGGCGTTACAGATTGCCTATCACGTGGGGTTTACCAAGGTGTTTTTAGTGGGCGTCGACTTGAATCAGTCGGTGAGCCGTTTTTACGAAGAGGTCGGCACGTTAGCGTCGCCATGCCTGCTCGATCAGCATTTTTATACGAGAATCCTGCCGTCGTTCGAGATCTTGTCCAAGTACGTCGTGGATGAAGATTTTCAGGTCTACAACTTATCCAGTTCTTCAAGGATTCCGGGTGAGCTCATTCCGCGAGTGACGTTGGATGAGATCGACAAGTTGATCTAAAGGTTGTTCGTGCTTTATTGAAATGGGTGCCCTCGAGAATGGGGCTTGCTGAGCCCCTCTTATTGATTCCCTACAGCTCCTGATTCCTCCCGAAAAAACTCCACCAACGTCTGTTGCAACCCGGTCAGTGCTCCCTCGCGGCTGATCAATGCCAACTCGGTCGGTGGCAATTCGGACAGGTCGGTGCACACCGTGTGCTAATGCGCCAGGGGGGGCAGAAAGTGCTCGGGCGCAATTGCACCGTGCGATGCGGCGGCTAGCCAAAGGACATTTGCCCCATACCCCCCCGTAGACTAAGCTCACAAAAAATAAGGGTTTTGGGGTGCTACCCATGCCTTACCCTTACAGGACGAGCTTTTGCCTATCCCTGCGCACGATCCGCACCACGCCACCGGCGTCACGTTGAAACGGTTACCTCTGCGCAAAGCAGCGGTACTGTTTATTGCGGTCGTGTGCCTGAGCCTGTGCGGTTTGCTGTACCTGCAACTGGAGCAGTCGCGCCGGCATGACCTGGCCTTGGCGCAAGTGGCGTCATCAAACCTGACGCGGGCCATGGCGCAGCAGGCCGAAGACACCTTCATGCAAGCCGATCTGGTGCTGACCAGTCTGGCCGACTGGATTCAGGCTGACGGTTTCGGCGCGCCCCAAAAGGCACGCTTGCAGAAAACATTCGCCCGGCGGGTGCAGGCGCTGAATCAATTGCACGGGATATTTCTGTTCGACCAAAAGGGGCAGTGGGTCGTTACCTCTTTCGACGAACTGCCACGCGGACCGGGTGTAGGGGATCGCGATTATTTCAAGTTCCACCAGCAGAACGTCTCCTCCCTGGCGCACATCGGGCCGGCGATTCGCAGTCGGGAAAATGGCGAATGGATCATCCCGATATCCAAACGGCTGAACGACAAGAATGGCAATTTCCAGGGCGTCTTGTTGGCCGGTATCAAGATGGCGTACTTCGATCAGTTCTTCAAAAGCTTCAGCATTGATGATAACGGTTCGATGTTTTTGGGATTGACCGACGGAACGCTGCTGGCGCGACGGCCGTTTGTGGAGTCGCAGATTGGCACATCACTGGCCAAGAGCGAGATCTTCGAGAAATTGCTGCCCAACGCGCCTTCCGGTAACGCGATGTTCAGCTCGCTGGTCGATGGTGTTGTGCGGTTGTATGGCTACCGTCAGCTCGACGCTTATCCGTTGGTCGTGTCTGCCGCCTCGTCCAGGGAGGCGATTCTCAAGGATTGGTACGACACGGCATTTCGCTCCTCAGTCATCGTTGCCCTGGTGGTGTTGGGTGTGGGGCTGTTCGGTTGGATGTTCCTTTATCAGGTGCGTGTCGGCGAACAGGTCGAGGCGGATTTGCGCAAGGCAAAAGAAGCGCTGAAGTTGATCGCGACCCACGACAGCCTGACCGGCCTGGGCAATCGCCGGCTGTTCGAGGGCGCGCTGGACATCGAGTTCGGCCGAGGCGCCCGGCAGTCGAGTTCACTGAGCCTGATCATGCTCGATATCGATTACTTCAAGCGCTACAACGACGCTTACGGCCACGTGGCAGGGGACCATTGCCTGGCTGAAGTGGCGCGGGCGGTGAAGGGGTGCTGCCATCGAAAAGCCGATCTGGCCGTGCGCTACGGCGGAGAGGAGTTTGCGGTGTTGCTGCCCGACACCGACATTCACGGCGCGCTGGTGATTGCCGAGCAGATCCGTCGCAGCGTCATGGACAAGAACATCATCCACAGCGGTTCACCCACGGGCTTCGTGACGGTCAGTCTGGGTTGTTATTCGTTTGTACCGACGGGGCGGGACAGCATGGAAGTGTTCATCGAACGTGCGGATGCGGCGCTGTATCAAGCCAAGCATTCGGGGCGAAACCGCTCGGCGGTGCTGTCGATGGAGGGTGGTGTCGATGCGCTGCTGCGTTCGGATCGTTGAGGTGTCTATCGAGGGTGTTTCTCCAATTGGCTGCCGGCACCGAAGGGCGGGTTCAACCTGACCATGCGTTTATATGGGCCCAAGCCCGAGGTGTTGAACGGCAAGTGGAATCCTCCGCCGGTCAAGCCAACCTAGTTCCGCGTTTCAGGCCCAAAAGCAGCCGACGATCATCGGCTGCTTTTACGCGTCCAGCTGCCCGTCCCGCCGCCCGCACCACCCGTTCCACCGCCCGCCGCGCCCGTGCCACCCCCCGCGCCAGAGCCGCTGTTCCCGGGATTGCCACCATTTCCGCTACCCGACGAGTCCGAGCCACTATTGCTGCTGTTAGCGTTATGGTCGCTCGAGGGTTGGGCAGGGTAATTGTTGGGCGCCATGGTCGAGCCGCCGATTGAACCCGATCGGGTACCGGTCGCATCAGCGCCATCGCCTGAGGCTGCAAAAATGCCGACGGACAGGGTGCACAGCACTCCAGCCAGTAACAGCGAAGTCATTTTGATGCTCATCATGGTGCGTCTCCAGAGATGAGTCGTTACCTGATGTGGGTGTGATGGACAGAGCGCGTGGTGCCGCGTGGTTGACGAGTGGCCGGCGTGCAATTACAGGGCAGCGGTCTTCGATTAGCAATGGTTGTGTCAACGGTTCTTCAATTGCTGCAATGGCTTGCGTTATCCAGGCGCCAGGGCCCAGCATGGCTGCTATGTTCAATGAACGTTCGGCGAGTGCCCTGGTAAAAAAGCATTGCGAGCGTCGCATCCCGATCGGGCAATCGATTGACAGGATCAAGTGCATGGATATGACCGCTGCTACCACCGTCACCGTTCCCCGTCATACGCCGATAACCCGCAACCTGGTGTTTGTCGTCGGCTTGTTGTTTGTTCTGGGTGTGCTGATCGCCCTGTGGGCTTTGTTCAACATTGCCGGGAGGCTGGACACCCAAGACCTGACCAAGACCACGTTCTACACCCAGCGTGCGCTGGAAAACCGCATCACCGCCTCGAAAAACTACATCGCCAGTTATGCAAACTGGACGAGCGCCTACGACCATTTGAATGGCACGGTCGATGTGCAATGGGCCTACGTCGAGCAGAACCTGGGCAAAACCTTGTTCAGCATCGATCACTACGATGGCGTCTTCGTAGTCGATCATCAGCAAACCAAATACGCAATGGTGCGCGGGCTTCAAGTACAGGAGGCGGCGACCACCTATCTTTCGGCATCCATGGCGACGCTGATACAGGCAGTCCAGAGTCAGGAAAGTCTCATTGATCCCGTCAGCCAGTTCACCCTGTTCGAGGGCAAACCGGCATTGCTGACGGCCGCCGCGATCGTCCCCAATGACGAAAGACCGGCGGTCGATCCCCACAGCACCTCGGTGCTGGTGTTCGTCGACCAATTAAGCCCTGACAAGCTCAGCGCCCTGGGCGCCGATTACGGTTTGCATGATTTAAACCTGGCGCCTGATAACGCCATCTCGCCCGGCAGGCCCGCCGTGGCACTGGCGGGCACCGGCTATAGCCTGGTTTCCCGGCTTGAGCAGCCGGGTCATCAGTTGCTCTGGTCGTTGCTGCCGCCATTGGGCGGCGCGCTGCTGGTGCTGGCGTTGTTAACGGCTTATTTCTTCCGGTATGTCTTGCGCACGTCCGGGCACGTGGATGCCAGCTACACCAGCCTCGATTTATCGAACCAGGCGCTGGAGGCCAGTGAAGAGCGTTTTCGTGCCGTGGCTGAGGCTGCTTCCGACTGGATCTGGGAAATCGACGACAAACATTGCATCTCTTATCTGTCAGGACGTTTCGCCACCGTCACCGGTTTTTCCGATCAGCAATGGATAGGGCAGGACATCGGGCAACTGCTCAATTGCGACACGCTGCCCTTGTCGCTGTGGCTGCATAAGCTCAATGAAGAACAGCCTGTCAGCCATTTGCGCTGCTCCTATCGCGATCAGTCGGGGCAACAGCGTATTTGCCGGGTTTCGGCGCGACCGATCCATCGCCAAGGCGCGGTGCTGGGCTATCGCGGAACGGCCAGCGACATCACCGATGAAGTCGCCGCCCATGCCCAGATCCAGCATCTATCGTTGCACGATGCCCTGACGGGGCTACCGAATCGCAACAAGCTGGCACGTTTCCTCGACGAGGCCCTGGCGCAGAAAGAGCATTCGGCGGCGCTGGTGCTGTTGATGATCGATCTGGATAACTTCAAGCCGATCAACGATTCCCTCGGTCACCCGGCAGGCGACGCCGTGCTGCTGGAAGTGGCCACCCGATTGCGCGAGTGCACGCGGGACATCGATCTGGTCGCCCGGCTCGGTGGTGATGAGTTCGTGCTGGTGCTCAACGGCATGGACAGTCACGCCGAAATCGACCGGTTCTGCGAGCGTTTGCTTGAGAGCCTGCAGCAGCCGATTCATTACGAGCATCACACGCTGCACATCGGCGCGAGCATCGGTGTCGCCTTGAGTCGGCGTCAGGGGCACATTCCCAATGAACTGATCCGGTGTGCCGACATAGCGCTGTATCAGGCGAAATCCGATGGCAAGAAGACCTGGTGCTACTTTGCGCCGCACATGAACGATCAGATCCAGCACCGTCGGCAACTGGAAAACGACCTGCGCCGGGCGATCAAGAACAACGAGTTCGTGATGCATTACCAGCCGCGCTACAACATGGACGGCAAGCAAGTGGTCTCGGTGGAAGCGTTGCTGCGCTGGCAGCATCCGGAGCAGGGGCTGCTGAGCCCCGACGAGTTTATCCCTTTGGCCGAGCAGACTGACCTGATCGTGCCTTTGGGGCGCTGGGTGTTGCGCGAAGCCTGTGAAACGGCCCTGACCTGGCCCGGTGCGTTGATGGTGTCGGTCAATTTGTCGCCTGTTCAATTTGCCCGCAGCGATGTGGTGGAGGACGTCAGGGAGGCCTTGATCCAGAGCCGTTTGCCGGCCAGTCGCCTGGAGCTGGAAATCACCGAAAACGTCATGCTCATCGATGTGGAGGGCGCGTTGGCGACCATGAATGCACTCAAGGAGCTGGGCGTGCGGTTGAACATGGACGACTTCGGCACCGGCTATTCGTCCCTGGGTTATTTGCGCACGTACCCGTTCGACGGGATCAAGATCGACAAGCGTTTCATCTCGTCCATGAGCGGCGGCGGCAATGACCGCGCCGTGGTGCAGGCGATCATCAACCTGGGCAAAGCCATGGGCCTGACCGTGACGGCAGAGGGCGTCGAGACCCTGGAGCAACTGGACTTCCTGGTCTCGGACCAGTGCCATGAGGTGCAGGGTTTCTACTTGAGTCGGCCTATGGAAAAGCAGGCGTTACTGCCGTTGTTGAAGGCATCGCATGACGAGTTTTCAGTGTAGGGGCGTGCCTTTAGTCGCCTGTTTCGCTCGTAGAGGCAACTGCCGGGGCGCACCCCTGGTCACAACTGGACATCGACCCTGCGTTGCGAGCGTTGGCCCATGAAGAACTTGAAAATCGCGACATTCAACGTCAACGGCATGCGCGCCCGACTGCCGAACTTGCTCGCCTGGCTTGAGCGCGAGCAGCCGGACATCGCCTGTTTGCAAGAGCTCAAGTCAGTCGACAGTGCATTCCCCGCCGCCGAGCTTGAGGCCGCAGGATACGGCGCGCTCTGGCAAGGTCAGTCTTCGTGGAACGGCGTGGCGATTCTGGCGCGGGATGCGCAGCCGCTGGAGAGTCGTCGAGGTCTGCCGGGCGATGACAGCGACACCCATAGCCGGTATCTGGAGGCCGCCGTGCACGGGATTCTGGTGGGCTGCCTGTACCTGCCCAACGGCAACCCGCAGCCGGGGCCGAAGTTCGATTACAAGCTGGCGTGGTTCGAACGACTGATCCGCTACGCGCAGACGCTTCAGGCCAGTGATCATCCGGTGGTCCTGGCCGGTGACTACAACGTGGTGCCCACCGACCTCGACATCTACAACCCGCGATCCTGGCTGAAGGATGCGTTGCTGCAACCTGAAAGCCGCGAGTGTTATCAGCGCCTGCTGGCCCAGGGCTGGACCGACTCCTTGCGCCATCTGTATCCAGAGGATCGGCTCTATACCTTCTGGGATTATTTTCGCCAGCACTGGCAAAAAAACTCCGGGTTGCGCATCGATCATCTGTTGCTTAACCCGGCACTGAGTCCTTATTTGCAGGAGGCCGGAGTCGATGCCTGGGTTCGCAACGAGCCCCACGCGAGTGATCATGCGCCGGCATGGATTCGATTGAGTTCGCGCAAGCGGCGTTGAGATTGAAGTGGGTGGCGATTGGCTAAATCAATTGTCGGTCGAACCGCTTTTTCCCTTATACATGGCGCCCATCGGCGGAGAAATCCGGCCCCCTGCATAAGGACTGAGCAATGAGCGAGCCACAGCTGACGAATCTTGCGTTGTACCTGCAGCGACTGGGCTTCGATGCGCCTCCGGCGCCGACCCTGGACACCCTGCGCCAACTTCAACTGCGCCACACCGGCGTCTTCCCGTTCGAAAACCTCAGCACGTTGTCGGGCCAGCCGGTGCTCATCGACCTGCCGTCCATCGAGCAAAAGGTCCTGCACGATGGTCGCGGCGGTTACTGCTACGAACTCAACAACCTGTTCCTGGCCTTGCTCCAGGCGCTGGGCTTCGACGCTCGCGGCCTCTCCGGCCGAGTGGTCATGGGCCAACCCGAAGGCGCGTGGACTGCCCGTACGCACCGCTTGAGCCTGGTGACCCTGGACGGCGTGCGCTACATCACCGACGTCGGCTTTGGCGGCATGGTGCCCACCGCACCGCTGATGCTCGATACCCCGGCTGAACAGCTCACGCCCCACGAACCCTATCGCATCGAGCAGCACGAGGATGGCTACACCCTGCGGGCCAACGTCGGCGGCGAATGGCGGGCGATGTACATTTTCGATTTGCAGCGCCAGGAAGACATCGATTACGCCGTCGGCAACTGGTACGTCTCGACCCACCCCGAATCTTCGTTCGCCAGGCAGCTGATGGTGGCGCGCACCGGGGAAGGGTGGCGCCGCACGCTGAACAACGGCAGTTTTGCAATTCATCGGATCGGCCGTGAGACTGAACGGCGGCAGGTGGCGGATGTGGATGAATTGATGGGTTTGTTGCGCAGCGAATTCGACATTCGGGTGCCGCGGGAGGCGGCGTTGCGCCGAGTTATTGAAGGGCTGATTCAACAGCCCTAAACCTCACAGCTCCAGCCCCTCCTGCACCACCGAAAGCAGGGTGTCTTCGGTCATGGCGATCGCATCCGGTTGTTGCCCGGATTGATCGATCGCCTGCAGCCACCACTGTGTCTCGCCGTGTTCGCTCACGGTTCGCAGCATCGAGAGTGCCTTTCCTTGGGTGCGGATCTCGACCCGCCCGGCACCATCCTCGGTGAAACGAGCGACGGGGTCGAAGGTGATGCTGTGGTGGTTGCCTTCAATCAGTAACTGGTCGATGGCGTAGTCGTAGGTCGCCCCGTCAGGATGACGCTCGAAGACGTGCGTCGGCACTCGCCGAATGTTCAGCCCGGCTTCGCTGAGCGGCGCCAGCCAGGCTTCGATGAGGTGGTATAGCTCGTAAACCTGTGCAGGCCAGCTGTCGATCTGCTGATCGGCACAGTGTGTCGTGTCGGCACTGGACTGTTGGGTTTGCTTCAGTTTCGCGACGAGTTGGTCAGCCTTGCTCATGTCGATTTCCTATCGTGGTCTCAGTGAGAGCGTACCTCTATCAAGGTAGTGCACGTCTTGCCTTGCGTCATGTTGCCGGGAGGTTTTGGTTTCAAGGGGCTTGCCGACGATGAGTCTCGCGGGCTTGGAATGGCCATGTGTCCATAATCTGACTGGTTAGTTGTATACAACTCTATAGACATTTGTCCTGAGTCTTGCATACAGTGTGCGCATAACAAAAACCAGGGAACCCCCCAACCATGAAAACGCCCCATGTTTCACACCAACGGCCTGAGGACGAAAATCTCGGGATCGGCGCGAATATGGCTTACGGCCTGCAACACGTTCTGACCATGTACGGCGGCATCGTCGCGGTGCCTTTGATCATCGGCCAGGCGGCCGGGCTCTCGCCAGCGGACATCGGTTTGTTGATTGCTGCTTCATTGTTTGCAGGGGGGCTGGCGACATTGCTGCAAACCCTGGGCTTACCGTTTTTCGGCTGCCAATTGCCGCTGGTACAGGGCGTGTCGTTCTCTGGCGTCGCAACGATGGTGGCGATTGTCAGCAGTGGCGGGGAGGGCGGGTTTCAATCGATTCTCGGGGCGGTGATTGCCGCGTCGTTGATCGGCCTGCTGATCACGCCGGTGTTCTCGCGAATCACCAGGTTTTTCCCGCCGCTGGTCACAGGCATTGTGATCACCACCATCGGCCTGACGCTGATGCCAGTGGCCGCACGCTGGGCCATGGGCGGTAACAGCCATGCTCCGGACTTCGGCAGCATGTCGAACATCGGTCTGGCGGCGGTGACGCTGGTGCTGGTGCTGCTGTTGAGCAAGATCGGCAGCGCGACCATCTCCCGCTTGTCGATCCTGCTGGCGATGGTCATCGGTACGGTGATCGCGGTGTTCCTTGGCATGGCGGACTTCTCGTCCGTCACTCAAGGTCCGATGTTTGGCTTCCCGACGCCGTTCCACTTTGGCATGCCGACCTTCCACTTCGCCGCGATCCTGTCGATGTGCATTGTGGTCATGGTGACCTTGGTGGAAACCTCGGCTGACATTCTGGCGGTGGGTGAAATCATCGGCACCAAGGTCGACTCCAAACGCCTGGGCAACGGCCTGCGCGCCGACATGCTGTCGAGCATGATCGCGCCGATCTTCGGTTCCTTCACCCAAAGCGCGTTCGCCCAGAACGTCGGGCTGGTGGCGGTGACCGGGATCAAGAGTCGCTTCGTGGTGGCGACCGGCGGTTTGTTTCTGGTGATCCTCGGTTTGCTGCCGTTTATGGGCCGTGTCATCGCCGCTGTACCGACTTCAGTCCTCGGCGGCGCCGGTATCGTGCTGTTTGGCACTGTGGCGGCCAGCGGTATTCGTACGCTGTCCAAGGTCGACTACCGCAACAACGTCAACCTGATCATCGTCGCTACCTCCATCGGCTTCGGCATGATCCCCATCGCAGCGCCGAACTTCTACGACCACTTCCCAAGCTGGTTCGCCACGATCTTCCACTCGGGCATCAGCTCGTCGGCGATCATGGCGATCGTGCTGAACCTGACCTTCAACCACCTCACTGCCGGTAACTCCGATCAGCAGTCGGTGTTCGCGGCCGGTACTGAGCGGGTGCTGCGTTATCAGGATTTGGCGGCGCTGCGCGAAGGGGATTATTTCAGCGAAGGAAAACTGCGTGATTGCGACGGGAATGAGATTCCGGTGGTGGAGGCGGACCATGGATCGGCGGAACCGCGCTCGGTGCATGCGAAAAGCAGTGAGCACGTTTGACTGCACTCAAGGGCGGATTGAGAGTCAGGTTGACACTCACTCCAGTCATGATTGAAAATCGGACTCGAGGTCTGCAATTGCGCATCCTTGGGCTTGGCCTCCAGTATTGGCCCCCCATCTTGTTGGCAGCAGAGAAGCTGGCTCCCTCTGAAGTAGTGACGACTGGCATGCCGGTCGGATTCTGAACCCAAGGTCATTCGTGATCTGGAGCTAAAGAATCGCTGCGACTACTCCTCGAAATATTCAAAAGGCGTCCTTTGGGGCGCCTTTTTTATTGCCTGGAATCTGGTTTGGCAATGGTGCCGACCAAGGTGCCTTCAGCACGTCTCTTGGGATACCAGGTCACGACGTAGTAACCGAAACCACGACGCTCGTTCCTCGGCTCGAGAATGAGTGAGCCGGTGGGATTTTTGAGTACGGCGACTCTGTGGTCTCCTCGCATTTCCTTGAATTCGCAGTAGATGGGAGCGCCAGGTACGACCATTTTGGCTATGTGAGTCGCGACATCGTCGATAGTGTGGCAGCCATACTTTGCCAAGTCTGCTTTGTGGGCTTCCCAAACATGCCGGACGCCGAACCCTTTGTTGATTCCTTTGTGTATCCCGACCCTCAGGAAAATCTCACCTCCCCGTAAATCAAACTTGGGCATGTCAGGGAGCGTACCAAAGCTCAACGAGCCTGAAGGGTGAGGGACAAGGACGTTCTCCTTGAGCTTGAGTAACTCTGACACGCGAACAATCCGAGGCTGCCGCTAGGCGAAAGGCGCTATTCATAACGTACAAAGAGGCTGGTTTACAGGCCGCATCTGGCCATCACCGAAGTCGTTGCTGGTGCTCTGGGCCAAGGTTTACGGGGGTAAAAGGACAGTAGAAATCTCGGCTACAGAAAGACAGGAGATTTCCTACTTTCAAAGGAGGGATGATTTGAAGGATTGCGTGTATGGCGACCACAAAAAAGCCCCTGAACCTTTCGATTCAGGGGCTTTTCGATATTGCTGTCTGGCTCCACGACCTGGACTCGAACCAGGGACCCAGTGATTAACAGTCACTTGCTCTACCAACTGAGCTATCGCGGAATGGCGTGTATGTTACTGATTCAAAAAGAGAAGTCAAGCATCTGTTAGCAATTTGACGGGTTCATGGGGACGGGTGGTGGTTTATCGACCCTGGGCGGTTACCAGAATCGCCTCAGAGGTCTACCATGGCCGCCCGGAAGTGGTTACACGCGCTGCCGGCCATTCGCCGAAAAGGTACGCGCCATGAATCACCCAATCACCACACCTCGCCATAACGGGGTGTTCGCATGAGCATCGCTCAAATCAGCCTGCCCAAAGGCGTCGGCCCTCACGCCGAAAAACTGTTCGACGCAATCACTCAGGCCAGTACCGCTGATGAATTGAACCGTGCCGGTGGCAAGGCCGAAGGGTTTGTCCTGGGCCTGGAAAGCACCAAGGCCATCAAAAGCCAGGTCGCCGAATCGCTCTACGTCGCCTATGACGACGCTGCCAGCCAGCGCGCGACCGAATTGGCTTAACCGCCGAAAGTGACGGTGGCGAGCATCAGTTTGGCGTACAGCATGGTTGCGGCCAGCTGCACCAGCCACAAGGCCAGGCCGCCGAGAAACACGCCGGCAGCGACTTGCATCACCAGATTGTTACTGCGTTTGGCCGGGGTACGAGGCACGAAGTGGTCCAGCTCATCGCGGTTGGCGCGTAGGTCATCGTTTTTCATGTGGGTTCTCAAAAATTCTCGGGTGTACATAAAACCTTGTGGGAGCGGCGGTGCGGCGATCCGACTTGCTCGCGAATGCGGTGTGTCATTCAGCATAGATGTCGACTGAAACACCGCTTTCGCGAGCAAGCCCGCTCCCACATTTAGTATGTGTGCAGTCTAGAGCGGTCGTTCGCTGCGCTGGGAATTATCTGAGGCAAATAAAACGGGAAGCCCAAGGGCTTCCCGTTTTTTACCACTTGACGATTCAGATCACCGCAACGATGGCCTTGGTCACGACGTCGATGTTGCTCTGGTTCAGCGCGGCCACGCAGATGCGGCCGGTGTCCAGGGCGTAGATGCCGAACTCGCTGCGCAGGCGCGTCACTTGCTCAACCGTCAGGCCGGAGTAGGAGAACATGCCACGCTGACGACCGACGAAGCTGAAGTCACGTTGTGGCGCGTTTTTCGCCAGCAGGTCGACCATCTGAATGCGCATGCCGCGAATCCGCAGACGCATTTCAGCCAGTTCTTCTTCCCACTGGGCACGCAGTTCCGGGCTGTTCAGTACAGCGGCGACAATGCTTGCACCGTGGGTCGGCGGGTTGGAATAGTTGGTGCGGATCACGCGTTTGACCTGCGACAGCACGCGCGCGCTTTCTTCTTTCGATTCGCTGACGATCGACAGGGCGCCCACGCGCTCGCCGTACAACGAGAACGATTTGGAGAACGAGCTGGAGACGAAGAAGGTCAGGCCCGATTCAGCGAACAGACGCACGGCAGCGGCGTCTTCGTCGATGCCATCGCCAAAGCCCTGGTAGGCCATGTCGAGGAACGGTACGTGACCTTTGGCTTTCACGACTTCCAGCACGTTGTTCCAGTCCGCAGGGCTCAGGTCCACACCGGTCGGGTTATGGCAGCACGCGTGCAGGACAACGATGGAGCCGGACGGCAGGGCGTTCAAATCTTCCAGCAAGCCAGCACGGTTCACGTCGTGGGTCGCGGCGTCGTAATAGCGATAGTTCTGCACCGGGAACCCGGCCGTTTCGAACAGCGCGCGGTGGTTTTCCCAGCTCGGGTCGCTGATCGCCACGACGGCATTCGGCAGCAGTTGCTTGAGGAAGTCGGCACCGATTTTCAGCGCGCCAGTACCGCCAACGGCCTGGGTGGTGATGACGCGGCCAGCGGCGATCAGTGGCGAGTCATTGCCGAACAGCAGTTTTTGCACGGCCTGGTCGTAGGCGGCAATACCGTCGATTGGCAAGTAGCCACGGGAAGCGTGTTGAGCGACGCGAATCGTCTCGGCTTCGACAACGGCGCGCAGGAGTGGAATTCGCCCCTCCTCGTTGCAGTAAACACCGACCCCCAGGTTGACTTTGTTGGTACGGGTGTCGGCGTTGAATGCTTCGTTGAGGCCCAGGATTGGATCACGTGGTGCCATTTCGACAGCGGAGAACAGGCTCATTTTGCGGCGGCTCTGAATGGAAAATGGAGGGACGTGTCGCGCTCCAGCCGAATGCACTAGAGCGGTGCACAAACGGGGAGCTAGTATAGAGGCCATCTGCGATTGATGGCGACAGACGATTCGGCTTTTGCGGTAAGTTTTTCCGATTATTTCTCGACCGTTAGTCGATTGGCATCGTCAAAGGTTTTACCCGATGTAGGACGTTTGCCTTGAAAGCGATGGCAATCGGCTCCACATTGAGCACAATCCAGTTTTTTCCTCGGGCGACATCGGTCGTTTGCGGTCTTTCCCGTTGTTGCCCGGTTCACCCGGACAGGCGCGACTCCTGCTTCGAAAACCGAGAGGTATTTCATGTCTGAATTCCAGCTAGTCACCCGCTTCGAGCCCGCCGGCGATCAGCCGGAAGCCATCCGCCTGATGGTCGAGGGCATCGAAGCCGGGCTGGCGCACCAGACGTTGCTCGGTGTGACCGGCTCGGGCAAGACTTTCAGCATCGCCAATGTGATCGCCCAGATTCAGCGTCCGACCCTGGTGCTGGCGCCGAACAAAACCCTGGCCGCGCAGTTGTACGGTGAGTTCAAGGCGTTCTTCCCGAACAACGCCGTCGAATACTTCGTTTCGTACTACGACTACTACCAGCCCGAAGCCTACGTGCCGTCATCGGATACGTTCATCGAGAAAGACGCCTCGATCAACGATCACATCGAGCAGATGCGATTGTCCGCGACCAAGGCG
The DNA here is from genome assembly GCF_003254125.1 of Pseudomonas sp. 478. NCBI lineage: Bacteria > Pseudomonadati > Pseudomonadota > Gammaproteobacteria > Pseudomonadales > Pseudomonadaceae > Pseudomonas > Pseudomonas sp. 478. The sequence continues at coordinate 54,962 of NZ_QKZG01000007.1, read as the reverse complement.
CTGCTGGAGCGCAAAGACGCGATCATCGTCACCACGGTGTCGTGCATCTACGGTTTGGGCAGTCCGGAAACCTATTTGAAGATGGTGCTGCACGTGGATCGCGGTGACAAACTCGATCAGCGTGCGTTGCTGCGTCGCCTGGCAGACTTGCAATACACGCGCAACGACATGGAGTTTGCCCGTGCGACCTTCCGGGTCCGTGGCGATGTGATCGATATCCATCCGGCGGAATCCGATTTCGAAGCGATCCGCATCGAGCTGTTCGATGACGAAGTGGAGAGCCTGTCGGCCTTCGATCCACTGACCGGCGAAGTGATTCGTAAGCTGCCGCGTTTCACGTTCTATCCGAAAAGCCACTATGTCACCCCGCGAGAAACCCTGCTGGATGCCGTTGAAGGGATCAAGGTCGAGTTGCAGGAACGCCTGGAATACTTGCGCTCCAACAATAAACTGGTGGAAGCCCAGCGCCTGGAGCAACGCACCCGTTTCGACCTGGAGATGATCCTCGAACTGGGTTATTGCAACGGTATCGAAAACTACTCGCGCTATCTGTCGGGTCGCGAATCCGGGCAGGCGCCACCGACTCTGTTTGACTACCTGCCGGCCGACGCCTTGCTGGTGATCGACGAATCCCATGTCAGCGTGCCGCAGGTCGGCGCCATGTATAAGGGCGACCGTTCGCGTAAAGAGACGCTGGTGGAATACGGTTTCCGTCTGCCGTCCGCGTTGGATAACCGACCGATGCGTTTCGACGAATTCGAAAACATCAGCCCGCAGACGATCTTTGTCTCGGCAACCCCGGGCAATTACGAAGCAGAGCATGCCGGTCGTGTGGTCGAGCAGCTGGTGCGTCCAACTGGTCTGGTGGACCCGCAAATCGAAATCCGTCCGGCGTTGACCCAGGTCGACGATCTGCTCTCGGAAATCGGCAAGCGCGTGGCGCTGGAAGAGCGGGTGCTGGTCACCACGCTGACCAAACGCATGTCTGAAGACTTGACCGATTACCTGGCCGACCACGGCGTGCGGGTGCGTTACCTGCACTCGGACATCGACACCGTGGAGCGGGTAGAAATCATCCGCGATCTGCGTCTGGGCACCTTCGATGTGCTGGTGGGGATCAACCTGCTGCGTGAAGGCCTGGACATGCCGGAAGTCTCGCTGGTGGCGATCCTCGATGCGGACAAGGAAGGCTTCCTGCGTTCCGAGCGCTCGCTGATCCAGACCATCGGCCGGGCGGCACGAAATCTCAATGGTCGGGCGATTCTCTATGCCGATCGCATCACCGGTTCCATGGAGCGGGCGATCGGCGAAACCGAGCGCCGTCGCGACAAGCAGATTGCCTTCAACCTGGCCAATGGCATCACGCCCAAGGGCGTGTTCAAGGACGTCGCCGACATCATGGAAGGCGCCACCGTGCCGGGTTCGCGTAGCAAGAAGCGCAAAGGCATGGCCAAGGCCGCCGAGGAAAGCGCCAAGTACGAAGCAGAATTGCGTTCGCCGGGCGAGATCGCCAAGCGTATCAAGGCGCTGGAAGAGAAAATGTACCAGCTCGCCCGCGACCTGGAGTTCGAAGCAGCGGCGCAGATGCGCGACGAGATTGGCAAGTTGCGGGATCGGTTGATCACTGTTTGATTTGCTGCGCCTGAACCGGCCTCTTCGCGAGCAAGCCCGCTCCCACAATGATGAGGGTGGTCACACAATTTGTGTCCACCCACAGACCCTGTGGGAGCGGGCTTGCTCGCGAAGAGGCCAGTACGGGCGCTACAAATATCAATTAGTGTGCTTCGCCAGCCTTGAGTCCCGCCGGCAACGCCTTGGTCAGCAACACCGCCAGCATGCTGATCCCCAGCGCGATCCCGACAAAGTGAAACGCATCGTTGTAAGCCATGATCGACGCCTGCTGATGCGCAATTTCGCTGAGCTTGCCCAGCGCGGCCGTCTCACTGCCAAACCGATCCATCAGCGACGCCATGCGCTCGGCCACCTGCGGGTTGGTCGGCACAAGCGCTTCACGTAAATAATCAAAGTAAGTCTTGGTTCGCGCATCCAGCAACGTGGCGAGGAGGGCGATGCCAATGGCGCCGCCGAGGTTGCGCAGGATGTTGAACAGGCTCGACGCCGAACCCGCGTCCTGCGGCAGGATGTACGCCGTGGCGATCAACGAGATGGTCACCATGATCAGCGGCTGGCCCAGTGCGCGGATGATCTGGATTTGATTGAACTGCGGCCCGGCGAAGTCCGGGTTCAGCACGCCCGATGAAAAACTCGCCAATCCGAATAGCCCGAAACCCAGCGTGCACAGCCATTTCGGCGAGACGTACTTCATCAGCTTCGGCACCAGCGGTATCAAAAACAGCTGCGGCACGCCCATCCACATGATCACTTCGCCGATCTGCAGGGCGTTGTAGTTCTGGACCTGCGCCAGGTACAGCGGCAACAGGTAGATCGAGCCGTACAATCCGACACCCATCCCGACACTGGAAATACTCGATAAACCAAAGTTGCGATTGCGCAGGATGCCGAGGTTGATCAGCGGATTGGGCTTGGACGTCTGCACGATCACAAAGGTGATCAGGCTGACCAGCGCGATGCTGCCCAGGGCCACGATCAGGCTCGATTCCAGCCAGTCCTTGCGATGGCCTTCCTCTAGAAACACCTGCAAACAACCGAGGCCGACGCCCAGCGTGAGAATGCCGAGGTAGTCGGTGCTTTTCAGCAGTTCCCAATGGGCTTCTTTCTTCTCCAGGCCGTACATCAGACCGGCGATCATGATCAGGCCCGGCGGAATGTTGATGTAGAAGATGTATTCCCAGCCCCAATTCTCGGTCAACCAACCACCGAGGGTCGGGCCGATGGAAGGCGCGAACGTTGCGGTCATGGCGAACATCGCCATGCCTTTGGCTCGGTGGTGTTCGGGGAGTTTGATCAGCGTGAGGGTAAACGCCAGCGGGATCAGCGCACCGCCGGTGAAGCCCTGCAAGGCGCGGAAGACGATCATGCTTTCCAGGCTCCAGGCCATGGAGCAGAGCAGGGAAGCAGCGAGAAATCCGAGGGACACCCACACCGCCAGTCGCCGCGCCGAGAGCAACTGCACCAGCCACGCCGTCAGCGGGATCATGATGATTTCCGCGACCAAGTACGAGGTGGAAATCCACGAGCCTTCTTCCAGAGTCGCCGACAGCGCGCCCTGAATATCCTTGAGCGACGAGTTGGTGATCTGGATGTCGAGCACTGCCATGAAGGCACCGAGCATCACGCTCATGACCGCGATCCAGTCCCGCCGGGTCGGTTCGCCGACCGGGCGGATCAGTTGATCACCGGCCATCGTCAGGGGCGTCTTTAATGTTCACTTTGGCGGTGACTGACATGCCCGGACGAATCTTGCCTTGCAGCGGATTGTCCGCGGCGAAGGTCAGTTTTACCGGAATCCGTTGTACGACTTTGGTGAAGTTGCCGGTGGCATTGTCCGGCGGCAACAGGCTGAACTGCGCGCCCGAAGCGGCGAACAGGCTATCGACTCGTGCTTCGATGGGCGTGTCGCTGTAGGCATCGAACGTCAGTTCGGCTTTTTGGCCAGGCTGCATGTGGCCGATTTGGGTTTCCTTGAAGTTGGCCTGAATCCAGATGTCCTGATCCGGCACGATTGACATCAAGTAAGCACCCGCTTGCACATACTGGCCTTCGCGGGCGGCGCGCTGGCCGATCAGGCCGCTGATGGGCGCGTGGATTTCGCTGCGGGTCAGGTTCAGTTCGGCCTGGGCCAGATCGGTTTTGGCGTTGGCGATCATGGCGTCGAGGCGTTTGATCTCGGCGCTCAGTGAGTTGATTTGTTGGCGCTGACTTTGTGCGTCCGCCTGGGCCTTGGTCACTTGCGAGCGGGCGATGTGGTTGTCGGCGGAGAGGGTGGTCACCCGTTCTTCCGAGACATAGCCGGGTTTGCGCAGGGTTTGCGCGCGAGACAAATCGATCTGCGAACGACCGAGACTGGCCTGGCTGGACGCGACTTGCGCCTCGCTGGCGGCGATCAGACTGGCTTGCTGAGTCAGTTTGCTTCGGGCTTGCAGGCGTTCGGCTTCACGGGTGGCGAGGGTGGCGTTGGCGCGGTCGACGGCGAGGTGGAAATCATCGCCTTCGAGCTTGATCAGTAATTGACCTTTCTCGACGTGCTGGTTGTCCTGCACCAGCACCTGATCGATGCGCGCGCCCAATTGACTCGACACACGGGTGATCTCGCCCTGGACATAAGCGTTGTCGGTGCTTTCATAGAATCGCCCCTTGAAGAACCACTGGGCAAAAAAGCCCCCGGCAACCAGCAGGACGATCAACAGAAAAATAAACAGGCGACGCTTGAGTTGGACAGGCATGGGCAGACTGTAGTCGAGAATTTGTAAGGAAAGTTATCAGTGGTCAAATCTGGCATACAGCGAATGATGGGTAAATGCCATCGGCCGATAATCGGCCATTCACCAAGGCTAGAGCGCGTTGTAGACGCAACCTTGGCTTAAATGCCCTGCTCACTGGAGCCGGGCGGCCAACGCCTGTTACCATTCGCCCTTTGTTTTATCTTCATTTCGAGACTTGCCATGACCACCGTCCGCACTCGCATCGCGCCATCGCCTACCGGGGATCCCCACGTAGGTACCGCTTACATCGCTTTGTTCAACTACTGCTTTGCCAAGCAGCACGGCGGTGAGTTCATCCTGCGGATCGAAGACACCGACCAATTGCGTTCGACCCGCGAGTCCGAACAACAGATTTTCGACGCCCTGCGCTGGTTGGGTATCGACTGGAGCGAAGGCCCGGATGTTGGCGGCCCGCACGGTCCTTACCGTCAGAGCGAGCGTGGCGATATCTATCAGAAGTACTGCCAGCAGTTGGTCGAGATGGGCCACGCCTTCCCGTGCTTCTGCACCGCTGAAGAGCTGGACCAGATGCGCGCCGAGCAAATGGCCCGCGGCGAAACCCCGCGTTACGACGGCCGTGCGCTGTTGCTGTCCAAGGAAGAAGTCGCGCGTCGCCTGGCCGCTGGCGAGCCGCATGTGATCCGCATGAAAGTGCCGAGCGAAGGCGTTTGCGTGGTTCCGGACATGCTGCGTGGCGACGTCGAGATCCCGTGGGATCGTATGGACATGCAAGTGCTGATGAAAACCGACGGTCTGCCGACGTACTTCCTGGCCAACGTCGTCGACGACCATCTGATGGGCATCACCCACGTTCTGCGCGGCGAAGAGTGGCTGCCTTCGGCACCGAAACTGATCCTGCTTTATGAGTACTTCGGCTGGGAACAACCCGAGCTGTGCTACATGCCACTGCTGCGTAACCCGGACAAGAGCAAGCTGTCCAAGCGCAAGAACCCGACCTCGGTGACATTCTACGAGCGCATGGGTTTCATGCCGGAAGCGATGCTCAACTACCTCGGTCGCATGGGCTGGTCGATGCCGGACGAGCGCGAGAAGTTCTCGCTGCAGGAAATGGTCGACAACTTCGACCTGAGCCGCGTCTCCCTCGGCGGGCCGATTTTCGACATCGAGAAACTGTCGTGGCTCAACGGCCAGTGGCTGCGTGACCTGCCGGTGGAAGAGTTCGCTTCGCGCCTGCAAACATGGGCGCTGAACCCGGAATACATGATGAAGATCGCGCCGCACGTGCAGGGTCGGGTTGAAACCTTCAGCCAGGTTGCACCGCTGGCCGGTTTCTTCTTCGCCGGTGGTGTGAACCCGGACGTCAAGCTGTTTGAATCCAAAAAACTTTCGGGCGATCAGGTGCGTCAGTTGATGCAGTTGATTTTGTGGAAGCTGGAAAGCCTGCGTCAGTGGGAAAAGGACAGCATCACCGCAACCATCCAGGCGGTGGTCGAATCCCTGGAGCTGAAGCTGCGTGACGCCATGCCGCTAATGTTTGCCTCGATCACTGGCCAGGCCAGTTCGGTGTCGGTGCTCGATGCGATGGAAATCCTTGGTCCGGACCTGACCCGCTTCCGTCTACGCCAGGCGATCGACTTGCTGGGCGGCGTGTCCAAGAAGGAAAACAAGGAGTGGGAAAAACTGTTGGGCAACATCGCCTAAGGTTGTTTGATCCTGCGTAGGAGCTGCCGAAGGTTCGGGCCGTGTTCGGACGATCTTTTGATCCAGCTCTTCGGCGCTACCCCGGTTTTGCAGGGGGAGGGCGGTAAGTGATTGTTATGTCGGCAAAAAACTTTGAAATATTTTAAAAATAAGTTTGACAGCTTTCCGATGCGCCATTAAGATTCGCCCCGTCCTCAGCGATGAGGGGCTATAGCTCAGCTGGGAGAGCGCTTGCATGGCATGCAAGAGGTCGACGGTTCGATCCCGTCTAGCTCCACCAATTTACACTTCAAGGTCTGGCCACACCGGCCTTGAAGCGATCACCACTCAGCGGTGATCTGTTGTATAGAAGGGTTTGCGTCCCCTTCGTCTAGTGGCCTAGGACACCGCCCTTTCACGGCGGTAACAGGGGTTCGAGTCCCCTAGGGGACGCCAGTTTTACAGAAGCGATGTTGCAAGATGTCGCTCCGCCGCGAGGCGAAAAATCCGGGGCTATAGCTCAGCTGGGAGAGCGCCTGCATGGCATGCAGGAGGTCAGCGGTTCGATCCCGCTTAGCTCCACCAATTTTACAGTTCAAGGTCTGGCCACACCGGCCTTGAATCGATCAGCTCTCAGCACTGATCAGTTGTATAGAAGGTTTTGCGTCCCCTTCGTCTAGTGGCCTAGGACACCGCCCTTTCACGGCGGTAACAGGGGTTCGAGTCCCCTAGGGGACGCCACGATTACCCGCTCTGCGGGATTTTATAAGGGTCATTCAATTATTGAATGGCCCTTTTGTTTGTCTGGCGTTTGGCCAAATCCCCCTAATTCTTTCAAACTGTTCTTCAGACCAGCGGTCACATCCACGACTTGCGCAAAATTATTATGAGAATAATATTCTAGTCGTAATATTCGGAGGCAACGATGAACGATAAAAAAGCTCAAACCCGCGAACGCATCCTCAAGGCTGCCAGCGCAGCGCTGATTCAGCGCGGCCCGGCCGAACCGAGCGTGGGCGAAGTGATGGGTGCGGCCGGCCTGACCGTCGGCGGCTTCTACGCGCACTTCGAAAGCAAGGACGCGATGATGCTGGAAGCGTTCAAGCAACTGCTCGGTCATCGCCGTGGCTTGATCGCCGATATGGACGCCGAATTGACCGGCGAAGAACGTCGCGCGTTGGTTGCTGCGTTTTATCTGTCGCGCAAACACCGTGATTCCTCTGATTCAGCGTGCCCGATTCCGGCTTCTGTCGGTGAGCTGGGGCGTCTGCCGGACGCGTTTCGCGTGGCGTTGAATGAGCATGTGGAAATGATGGTCGCGCAGTTGGCGGCCAGCCCGGAAGACACCGACAAAGCCTTGGCCGACATGGCCTTGATGGTCGGTGGTTTGGCTTTGGCTCGCGCGTTGGGGCCAGGAGAATTGTCCGATCGATTGCTGCGCGCCGCCAAGTCTGCGGTGCTGTGACCTAAAGGCATTAGCCTGAGGAGTGAGAGCGATGAGCGCGTTAAAGTGGGTTCGTGGCGTTAATGGCACCTTGGGCTGGTTCGCACCGAAATTGGTCGCGAGCAAAATGCGATTGGCATTCATGACACCGCGAGAACTGCCGCCGCGTGATTGGGAATTGCCGCTGTTGGCGAAGTCCGAGCGAATCACCTTGCGCTTCGGTCTCTCGGCGCTGCGTTGGGGGCAAGGCCCTGCCGTGTTGCTGATGCACGGTTGGGAAGGCCGGCCGACGCAGTTTGCCAGCCTGATCACCGCGCTGGTCGACGCCGGTTACACCGTGGTTGCGCTGGACGGTCCGGCCCACGGTCGCTCGCCGGGTCGCGAGGCCAATGTGGTGCTGTTCGCCCGGGCCATGCTTGAGGCTGCTGCCGAGTTGCCACCGCTGCAAGCCGTCATCGGCCACTCGATGGGCGGCGCCAGTGCCATGCTCGCCGTTCAGTTGGGCCTGCGTACTGAAACCCTGGTCACTATCGCAGCCCCTGCGCGGATTCTCGGCGTATTGCGCGGTTTCGCCCGCTATGTACGGCTGCCACCGAAAGCCCGCTCGGCGTTCATACGTCAGGTCGAAAGAGACGTCGGCATGCGCGCTGCGGCCCTGGATGTCGCGCACTATCAGCTCGATATGCCCGGCCTGATCGTTCACGCCGAAGACGACTGCTACGTTCCGGTCAAGGAATCGCAGCTGATCAACGAGGCCTGGTTTGATAGCCGTCTGTTGCGCCTGGAGGAGGGTGGTCATCAACGGGTGCTGGCTGACCCTCGGGTGATCGAAGGCGTTCTCTCGTTGCTCGCCGGTCGCAGTCTGCAATCGCGCCAATCGGCCTGAGCATCCGTTACACTGCCCCGGTGAAAATTTTCTGACCGGGAGTGGGGCATGGGCTGGGATCGGGCAACGCCATTTATCATTGATCTGGAAGTCGGCGCAGAGGACATCGATGGGTTGGGGCACGCGAATAACGCGGTGTACGTGACCTGGCTCGAACGCTGTGCCTGGCGCCATTCCCAGCGGCTTGGCCTGGATCTGGTCGAGTATCGTCGGCTGGATCGGGCAATGGCGGTGGTGCGGCACGAGATCGATTACCTGGCGGCCGCCTATGAAGGCGATGAGTTGCAATTGGCGACCTGGATCGTCGATTGGGACCAGCGCCTGAAAATGACCCGGCACTTCCAGTTGAAGCGCCCCAGTGATAACACCACGTTGCTGCGGGCGCAGACCACCTTCGTCTGCATCGAATTGTCGACCGGCAAGCCCAAGCGCATGCCGGCGGAGTTCATCGAGGGCTACGGCCCCGCGTTGCAAGTCTTGGATACAACCACAATCTAATGTGGGAGCGGGCTTGCTCGCGAAGGCGGCGCATCGGCAGCATCACTGTTGGCTGACACAACGCTATCGCGAGCAGGCTCACTCCCACAGGGGAATCTGCGATGTTCTGCAGATTTTCCGCGCAATCCAGTAAACTGCCGCACGTTTTTCGTTGAGTGTGTTTCTCATGCAAATTGCTTTGGCGCCCATGGAGGGGTTGGTCGACAACATCCTGCGGGACGTGCTGACCCGTGTGGGCGGTATCGATTGGTGCGTGACCGAGTTCATTCGGATCAACGATCAACTGCTCACGCCTGCCTATTACCACAAATTCGGCCCGGAACTGCTGACCGGCGCCCGCACCGCCTCCGGCGTGCCGCTGCGGGTGCAACTGCTCGGTTCCGATCCGGTATGCCTGGCGGAAAACGCTGCGCTGGCGTGCGAACTGGGATCCGAGGTCATCGACCTGAACTTCGGCTGCCCGGCCAAGACCGTGAACAAGTCCCGTGGCGGCGCGGTGCTGCTCAAAGAGCCTGAGCTGCTGAACCAGATCGTCGAACACGTGCGTCGTGCCGTTCCGGCGCACATTCCGGTGACTGCCAAGATGCGCCTCGGTTTCGACAGCCCGGACGGTGCGCTGGTGTGTGCCACGGCCCTGGCCGAAGGTGGCGCGGCGCACATCGTGGTCCACGCGCGGACCAAAACTGACGGTTACAAGCCGCCAGCCCATTGGGAATGGATCCCCCGGGTGCAGGATGTGGTCAAGGTTCCGGTATTCGCCAATGGCGACATCTGGAGCGTTGAAGACTGGCGTCGTTGCCGTGAAATCAGCGGCGTCGAGGACATCATGCTCGGTCGCGGCCTGGTTTCGCGTCCGGACCTGGCACGGCAAATCGCAATGGCGCGGGCGGGTGAGGACGTCGTCGAGATGACCTGGGCCGAGTTGCTGCCATTGATTCAGGACTTCTGGCTGCAAGCCAAGGCGCAGATGACGGCACGGCAATCGCCGGGTCGCTTGAAGCAGTGGCTGGCGATGCTGACCCGCAATTATCCCGAAGCGGTCGAGCTGTTCACCGTGCTGCGCCGTGAGACCGAACTGGATCATGTCTCGCGTTTACTGGGTCTTCAGGTGTCCGAAGCTGCCTGAAAAAAATCTGTAGATAATCTCTTGAAAAGCAATCAGCGGTCCTTATTTAAGGATTACGCGATGCCGAATTCGGGTCGCGGAGACAAAAAAACTTGCTGATATGTTTCAGGAGATTTGAATCATGAGTACTGCATTTTCCATGGCACCACTGTTCCGTTCCTCGGTAGGTTTCGACCGTTTCAATGACCTGTTCGAATCCGCCCTGCGCAACGAGCCAGGCAGCACCTACCCACCTTACAACGTGGAAAAACACGGCGACGACCAATACCGCATCGTCGTAGCGGCCGCCGGCTTCCAGGAAGAAGACCTGGAGCTGCAAGTGGAAAAAGGTGTGCTGACCATCAGTGGCGGCAAGCGTGACGCGACCGAAGACGTCACCTATCTGTACCAAGGCATCGCACAGCGTGCCTTCAAACTGTCCTTCCGTCTGGCGGACCATATCGAAATCAAGGCCGCCGGTCTGAGCAACGGTTTGTTGAGCATCGACCTGTTGCGGGTAATTCCGGAAGAGGCGAAAGCCAAACGCATCCCGATCAACGGGACGCAAAAGCCAGCGCTGCAGCACTAAGGCAGCGCAATGAAAAGGGCGCCACTGGCGCCCTTTTTTGTGCCCATTTGTAGCCGCTGCCGAGCCTTCGAGGCTGCTGCTACAAAATTGCAGGTGTGCTGCTCTCACTTGAGCAGTTTCTGGAAGTCCTCCGCCGGCAGCGGCGGGCTGTGCAAATACCCCTGATAGAAATGGCAGCCCAGCCCCTGTAAGAATTCCAGCTGCTCCGGCGTCTCTACCCCTTCGGCAATCACTTTCAATTCCAGGCTGCGGGCCATGGCAACGATGGCGCGGATAATCTCGGCGTCGTTGGGGTCGGTGGTGGCGTCGCGGATGAACGATTGGTCGATTTTCAGGGTGTCGACCGGCAGACGTTTAAGGTAGGTCAGCGAGGAGTAACCGGTGCCGAAATCGTCCATCGCGAAACTCACGCCGAGTTTTTTCAGGCTACGCATTTTTTTGATGGTGTCTTCCAGATTCTGGATCACGATGCCTTCGGTGATTTCCAGTTTCAGCAGCGAGAAGGGCAGGCCGTGGCTTTCGAGGCTGTGTTCGATGCGTTCGACAAAGTCATTCTGACGAAATTGCCGTGGGCTGATGTTGACGCACAGGCTGAAGTCCAGCGGATTGACCAGGCCTTTGGCGATTAGTTGTTTGAAGGCGCTGCAGGCTTCGTCGACGATCCAGGTACCCACTTCCAGAATCAGCCCGCTGTCCTCCAGCACCTTGATGAATTCGGTGGGGGATTGCGCGCCGAGTTCTGGATGGTTCCAGCGCACCAGCGCCTCGGCGCCGACGATGCGGTCGTTCCGGGCGTCGACCTGAGGCTGGTAATGCACGCGGAACTCACCCCGGGAAAGGGCCAGGCGCAGGTCGGTTTCCATGCGCAAGCGTTCGCTCGCCGCCTTCTGCATGGTGTTGTGGTACATCTGCGCGGTGTTGCGGCCCGAATCCTTGGCCCGGTAGAGGGCGATGTCGGCGCGCTTGAGCAGGTCGGTCGGGGTCGAACCGTGATCGGGAATCAGCGCGATTCCGATGCTCGGAGTGACTTGCAGGCGTTGTCCGTCGAGGAACATCGGTTCCGACAGCAATTCACGCAAGGTGTCCGCCAGTTGCAGGACTTGCTCGCTGACCTCATTGCGCGAGCCTTCGAGTCCGCTGAGCAGCACCACGAATTCGTCGCCGCCCAGGCGCGCGACGGTGTCTTCCATGCGCACGCTGGCTTCGAGGCGCGCGGTGATGATTTTCAGCACGGTATCGCCCACCGGATGACCGAGCGAATCATTGATGTGCTTGAAGTGATCAAGGTCGAGAAACATCAGGGCGCCGCGCAGGTTGTGGCGCTTGAGCAGGGCAATCTGCTGACTCAGGCGATCCATCAGCAGGGCGCGGTTGGGCAGGTTGGTCAACGGGTCGTGGTAGGCCAGGTGGCGGATCTGCGCTTCGGCATTTTTCAACAGGCTGACGTCCCGCGCGGTCAGCAGCAGGCAGGCGGTTTCGTTGAGGGTGATCGGTTCTACCGAGACTTCTACGGTCAGCAACTCGCCGCGTTTATTGCGCCCGAGCATTTCCTGGTGATGCACCCGGCCCTTGATCTGCAGTTCGGCGAGCAGCGCCGAACGTTGTTTTTCCTCGGCCCAGATGCCGATCTGATACACCGTGCGCCCAACCACTTCATCGGCGCGGTAGCCGGTCAGGCGGCAGAAACCGTCGTTAACCTCCAGATAACGCCCGGTGTCGCGCTCGGTGATGGTGATAGCGTCGGGGCTGGAGTGGAAGGCCTTGGCGAACTTCTCTTCGCTGGCCTTGAGCGCGGCTTCCGAGCGTTGCTGCTGAGTGATATCGCGCAGGGTGGTGACGATGCACGGCTGATCGCCGACGCTGATCTGGCGGCTGGAAATCACGCAGGTCAGGGCTTGCCCGTCTTTGTGCTGAACGAGGATCGCCACATTGTTCAGACCCTGTTCGCGGATGACCTGCTCGATCCGTCGCAGGCTTTGCGCCGAAGCGTCCCATAGTCCGATTTCGTCGGCGACGCGGCCAATCACATCGGCGGCGCTCCAGCCGAAGGTCTGGGTGAAGCTGGAGTTGATCTCGATAAATTGGCCGGTGTCCTGACGGGTCACGCAAATCGGGTCCGGGCTGACCTGGAACAGGGTGGCGAACTTCTCTTCGGACGCCACCAGCAGCTGTTCGCGCTCCACCTGATCGGTGATGTCGAGCAGGGTTCCGGCCATGCGCAGCGGAGCACCGTTTTCATCGCGATAGAGTCGGGCGCGGCTTTCCAGGTAGCGCGAGCTGCCGTCCGGCAGTTGCACGCGGTAGGTCAGTTGATAATTGCCGGCCGGGCCTTCTCGCAGGCTGCGATAGGCGTCACGCATGGAGCCACGTTCTTCGTCGGGCACGCCTTCGAAAAACTCGTCGAAGGATTCATGGAAGGGTATGGCTTCCAGCCCATGTAGCTGGGCGGCGCGTGCCGAGCCGTACAGCATGCCGCTGGGGATGTGCCAGTCCCAGGTGCCCAATTGCGCCGAATCCAGAGCAAGGTCGAGCCGCTCCTGGCTGTCTTTCAGGGCAAGCTCGGCGGCTTTGCGTTCGGTGGTATCCAGAAATGTGCTCAGCAGATACGGCTGGCCTTCGAGCTCAACTTTTTGTGCGCTGAGGATGCCGTCGTGGATCTGGCCGTTGCTGGCACGAAATTGCACCTCCATGTTGATCAGTTCGCCCTTGGCCTTGGTGGCTTTGACCAGTTGCGCCCGTTGCTCTGGATGCACCCAGAGGCCCAGTTCCAGGGTGGTGCGACCAATAGCGTTCTGTACTGGCCAGCCAAACAGGCTTTCGAAATACTGGTTGGCTTCGCTGATCAGGCCGTCTTCCTGACGAGTCAGCAGGACCATGTTCGGACACAGGTGGAACAGCGTGGCGAAGCGTTTTTCCGAGCTGCTCAACGCCTGTTCGCGCTGGCGCTGGTGGGTGATTTCGCGGATGACGCCGATCATCCGTGGCCGGCCGTGTTTGTCCGGCAGCAGGCTGCCGTTGATTTCCAGCCAGTGCAGGCTGCCGTCGGGCCAGCGGATGCGGTGATGCATCGCCTGTTCCAGCGGGGCGCCGGCGATCACCGCGTCGAAGGCGCGAATGGTTTTCGCCCGATCCTCTGGCGGCAGCAAGTCGAGGTATTCCAGATCCGCCGGCAGCGGTTGCCGGGGATCGAAGCCGAACAGCGCCTGGGTACCCCGCGACCAACTGATCTGCCCGCGCTCGATGTCCCAATACCAGGCGCCCAGATGTGCACCGTTGAGGGCGGCCAGCAATTGTGGGGCGCTTTCCCAGCTCTGCTCGGACCGTTTTGGGTCAAGCGCCTGTATACGCGGCATCGGCGGAATACGGTCAACAGATTTCGGCATTGGCAAGCCTTGGCTGAGTGAGGTGTCAGGTCAGTGACTCGAGGCCCTATAGACGTAGCACAGCTTAGCCGAGAGTTCCTGGCAGATCGATTTGTGCATCCAGCAAGGCCATGAAGGCTCGCGCCGCATTCGATAGCGTCCTTTCCGTATGCAGGATATAGCCTAGCTGGCGAGTGAGTTGTATGCCCGGTAAAGGTATTCGGGCCACTTGATCGTCAAGCATAGTGCGCGGTAACACGCTCCAGGCCAGGCCGATCGAGACCATCATCTTGATGGTTTCCAGATAATTCGTGCTCATGGCGATGTTTGGCGTCAGGCCTTGAGCTTCGAACAGGCGCCGGACGATGTGGTGAGTAAAGGTGTTGCCACCGGGGAAAACCGCCGGGTGCAGGGCAATGTCCGCCAGGCTGACCGGGCCGTGGCTGATCAGCGAGTGCTCCGGAGCGACCACGAAGTCCAGCGGGTCGTCCCACACCGGCGTGGCCTTGACCAATGCGTGGGGCTCCGGCGCCAGGGTGATGACCGCCAGTTCGGCGCGGCCATGGAGGATTTCTTCGTAGGCCACTTCCGAATCGAGGAACTGAATATCCAGCGCAACTTGCGGGTAACGTCGGGTGAACTCCCTTAATAAGGGGGGCAAGCGGTGCAGCCCGATGTGGTGACTGGTGGCCAGGGTCAGGCGGCCGGACACTTCGCCGGTCAGATTGGTCAGGGCGCGGCGCGTGTCGTCCAGCACATTCAGAATCTGATAGGCCCGCGGCAGCAAGGCGCGTCCAGCCTCGGTCAGGCTGACTTCACGGCCCAGGCGATCGAACAGGCGCACCTTCAATTGCTGTTCCAACCCGGCAATGCGCTTGCTGATGGCCGGTTGCGTCAGGTGCAGCCGTTCGCCAGCGCCGGAGAAGCTACCGGTCTCGGCAATCGCGATAAAAGCATTGAGGTTGGCGAGGTCCATTGCAGTATTCCAGTTGGTTATCCAAAGCATAAAAAATATGAATTTGAGTTATTTAATGTAACCCCCTAGGATCGACCTCACAAGCCAAGGGGTTATTGAATTGTTCAAAACCCAGGGCATAGAAACACGCTGATGAGGACCGACTGATGGCCGGCAAAACGCTTTACGACAAGCTTTGGGATTCCCATGAAGTGAAACGGCGCGACGATGGGTCGTCGCTGATCTATATCGACCGCCACATCATCCATGAAGTGACTTCGCCCCAAGCTTTCGAAGGCCTGCGACTGGCCGGGCGCAAGCCTTGGCGCGTCGACTCGATCATCGCGACTCCGGACCACAACGTACCGACCACTCCGGATCGCAAGGGCGGCATTGAAGCGATTACCGACCAGGTCTCGCGTTTGCAGGTTCAGACCCTCGATGACTACTGCGACGAATATGGCATCACCGAATTCAAAATGAATGACGTGCGTCAGGGCATCGTTCACGTGATCGGTCCTGAGCAGGGCGCCACCTTGCCGGGCATGACCGTGGTCTGCGGCGACTCGCACACCTCGACCCACGGCGCGTTTGGCGCATTGGCTCACGGCATCGGGACTTCCGAGGTCGAGCACGTGTTTGCCACGCAATGCCTGGTGGCCAAGAAAATGAAAAACATGCTGGTGTCGGTCGAAGGCAAATTGCCGTTCGGCGTGACCGCCAAGGACATCGTGCTCGCGGTAATCGGCAAGATCGGCACCGCCGGCGGCAACGGCCACGCCATCGAGTTCGCCGGCAGCGCCATTCGCGATTTGTCCGTCGAAGGCCGCATGACCATCTGCAACATGTCCATCGAAGCCGGCGCTCGTGTTGGCCTGGTGGCTGCCGACGAAAAAACCGTGGCTTACGTCAAGGGCCGTCCATTTGCCCCGAAAGGTGCGGAATGGGACATGGCGGTCGAAGCCTGGAAAGACCTGGTGTCCGACGCTGACGCCGTGTTCGACACCGTGGTCGAGCTCGACGCTACTCAGATCAAGCCGCAAGTCAGCTGGGGCACCTCGCCCGAGATGGTCCTGGCGGTGGATCAGAACGTGCCGGACCCGGCGAAGGAAATGGACCTGGTCAAGCGCGGTTCCATCGAGCGCGCCTTGAAATACATGGGTCTGAGCGCCAATCAGGCGATCACTGACATTCAACTGGATCGCGTGTTCATTGGTTCCTGCACCAACTCGCGGATCGAAGACTTGCGCGCTGCGGCGGTGATCGCCAAGGGCCGTAAAGTGGCTTCGACCATCAAGCAAGCCATCGTCGTGCCGGGCTCGGGCCTGGTCAAGGCGCAAGCCGAGGCCGAAGGCCTGGACAAGATTTTCCTCGAAGCCGGTTTCGAGTGGCGTGAACCGGGTTGCTCGATGTGCCTGGCGATGAACCCGGACCGTTTGGAGTCCGGCGAGCATTGCGCCTCGACCTCCAACCGCAACTTCGAAGGGCGTCAGGGCGCCGGTGGCCGTACGCACCTGGTCAGCCCGGCCATGGCCGCGGCGGCTGCCGTCCACGGTCGTTTCATCGACGTTCGCGAACTGATCTGAGGAACCGCACATGAGAGCTTTTACCCAACACACCGGTTTGGTCGCGCCATTGGACCGTGCCAACGTCGACACCGACCAGATCATTCCGAAGCAGTTCTTGAAGTCGATCAAGCGCACCGGTTTTGGCCCGAACCTGTTTGACGAATGGCGCTACCTGGACGTGGGCTATGCCTACCAGGACAACTCCAAGCGTCCGCTGAACAAGGACTTCGTGCTCAATGCTGAGCGTTATCAAGGCGCCAGTGTGCTGCTGGCCCGCGAGAACTTCGGTTGCGGCTCCAGCCGTGAACACGCGCCATGGGCGCTGGAAGAGTACGGTTTTCGCAGCATCATTGCGCCGAGCTACGCCGACATCTTCTACAACAACAGCTTCAAGAACGGCTTGTTGCCGATCATCTTGACCGACGCTGAAGTGGATGAGTTGTTCCAGCAAGTCGAGGCGAATCCTGGCTACGAGTTGACGGTCGACCTGCAAGCCCAGACCGTGACCCGTCCGGATGGCAAGGTCTACAGTTTTGAACTTGACGAGTTCCGCAAGCATTGCCTGGTCAACGGCCTGGACGACATCGGCCTGACCTTGCAGGACCACGAAGCGATTGCGGCGTTTGAAGCCAAACACCGTGCGAGCCAGCCGTGGTTGTTTCGCGACGTTTGATTCTCGGTAGGTAGTGCCGGCCTCATCGCGAGCAGGCTCGCTCCCACAGTGGATTTGCGGCGTACACAAACCCCCTGTGGGAGCGAGCCTGCTCGCGATGACGGCAGCCCAGACAACACAAGGCTTAACCCCAAAAAGGAAGTCCCATGACCAGCACCGCCCAGCACAGCCAAGTCGTACAAAAGCAATTCGGTGAACAAGCCTCGGCCTATCTGAGCAGCGCCGTACACGCTCAGGGCACCGAATTTGCGTTGCTACAGGCAGAGCTGGCAGGGCAGGGCGATGCCCGGGTGCTGGACCTGGGTTGCGGCGCCGGACACGTGAGTTTTCATGTGGCGTCGTTGGTGAAAGAAGTGGTGGCCTACGACCTGTCCCAGCAAATGCTCGATGTGGTCGCCGCAGCGGCGATTGATCGTGGTTACAGCAATGTCACGACGGTAAACGGCGCCGCCGAGCGCCTGCCATTCGCCGATGGCGAATTCGATTTCGTCTTCAGCCGTTATTCGGCGCACCATTGGAGCGATCTCGGCCTGGCCCTGCGTGAGGTTCGCCGGGTGCTGAAGCCGGGCGGCGTGGCGGCGTTCATCGATGTGTTGTCACCGGGCAGTCCGTTGTTCGACACTTACCTGCAAAGCGTCGAAGTGCTGCGCGACACCAGTCATGTGCGCGATTATTCCGCCGGCGAGTGGTTGCGTCAGGTCAGCGAAGCGGGGTTGCATACCCGTAGCACTACCCGTCAACGGCTGCGTCTGGAGTACACCTCCTGGGTCGAGCGCATGCGCACACCAGAAGTGATGCGCGCCGCGATTCTGGAGTTGCAGCAATCGATGGGCAACGAAGTGCGCGACTATTTTGAGATTGAGGCCGATGGCTCGTTCAGTACAGATGTACTGGTGCTGATGGCTGAAAGATAAGCGTCAAACGAATTTTTCCGGGCGTGCCCCAAGGGCGCACCGACTGATGACATGAGGAAAGCATGAGCAAGCAGATTCTGATTCTCCCAGGTGACGGTATTGGCCCGGAAATCATGGCCGAAGCGGTCAAGGTGCTGGAGCTGGCGAACGACAAGTACAGCCTGGGCTTCGAGCTGAGCCATGACGTGATCGGTGGCGCTGCCATCGACAAGCACGGCGTGCCGCTGGCTGACGAAACCCTGGATCGTGCACGCGCAGCCGACGCTGTACTGCTGGGCGCCGTGGGTGGCCCGAAATGGGACACCATCGAGCGTGACATCCGCCCTGAGCGCGGCCTGCTGAAAATTCGTGCGCAACTGGGCCTGTTCGGCAACCTGCGTCCGGCGATCCTGTACCCGCAACTGGCCGAGGCTTCGAGCTTGAAGCCTGAAATCGTGGCTGGCCTGGACATCCTGATCGTCCGTGAACTGACCGGCGGTATCTACTTCGGCGCGCCACGTGGCACTCGCACCCTGGAAAACGGCGAGCGTCAGGCTTACGACACCCTGCCGTACAGCGAAAGCGAAATCCGCCGTATCGCCCGTGTCGGTTTCGACATGGCCATGGTTCGCGGCAAGAAGCTGTGCTCGGTGGACAAGGCCAACGTGCTGGCTTCCAGCCAACTGTGGCGTGAAATCGTCGAGGAAGTGGCCAAGGATTACCCAGAAGTCGAACTGAGCCACATGTACGTCGACAACGCTGCCATGCAGCTGGTGCGTGCGCCGAAGCAGTTTGACGTGATCGTCACCGACAACCTGTTCGGCGACATTCTTTCCGACCAGGCGTCGATGCTCACCGGTTCCATCGGCATGCTGCCGTCGGCGTCCCTGGATACCAACAACAAAGGTATGTACGAGCCGTGCCACGGTTCGGCGCCGGACATCGCTGGCAAAGGCATTGCCAACCCGTTGGCGACCATTTTGTCGGTGTCGATGATGCTGCGTTACAGCTTCAATCTGCAGGATGCGGCCGATGCGATCGAGAAGGCCGTCAGTCTGGTATTGGACCAAGGCCTGCGTACGGGCGACATCTGGTCGGCCGGTTGCACTAAAGTCGGTACGCAGGAAATGGGCGACGCAGTAGTCGCCGCGCTGCGGAATCTGTAATCTCTCGGGCCCGCTGCAACTTTCACTCTTGAAAGCAGCGGCCCACTTTTTAAAGAAGGTGTAGTTGCGATGAAACGTGTAGGTCTGATCGGTTGGCGCGGTATGGTCGGTTCCGTGCTCATGCAGCGGATGCTGGAAGAGCAGGATTTCGATCTTATTGAGCCGGTGTTTTTCACCACTTCCAATGTCGGTGGCCAAGGCCCGTCCGTGGGCAAGGACATTGCTCCGCTCAAGGACGCTTACAGCATTGATGAGCTGAAAACCCTCGACGTGATTCTGACCTGCCAGGGTGGCGACTACACCAGCGAAGTGTTCCCGAAGCTGCGCGAAGCCGGCTGGCAGGGTTACTGGATCGACGCCGCTTCCAGCCTGCGCATGCAGGATGACGCGGTGATCGTGCTGGACCCGGTGAACCGCAAGGTCATCGACCAGCAACTCGACGCGGGCACCAAGAACTACATCGGCGGCAACTGCACCGTCAGCCTGATGCTGATGGGCCTGGGCGGTCTGTTCGAAGCCGGTCTGGTGGAGTGGATGAGCGCCATGACCTATCAGGCGGCCTCCGGTGGCGGCGCGCAGCACATGCGTGAACTGATCAAGCAAATGGGTGTGACCCACGCCGCTGTCGCCGATCAACTGGCCGACCCGGCCAGCGCGATCCTCGACATCGACCGTCGTGTGGCTGAAGCCATGCGCAGCGACGCGTACCCGACCGAAAACTTCGGCGTACCGCTGGCCGGCAGCCTGATCCCGTGGATCGACAAGGAACTGCCAAACGGTCAGAGCCGCGAAGAGTGGAAGGCCCAGGCCGAGACCAACAAGATCCTGGGTCGCTTCAAGAGCCCGATCCCGGTCGATGGTATCTGCGTGCGTATCGGTGCCATGCGCTGCCACAGCCAGGCGCTGACCATCAAACTGAACAAAGACGTGCCGATCGCCGATATCGAAGGGCTGATCAGCCAGCACAACCCTTGGGTCAAACTGGTGCCGAACAACCGCGAAATCAGCATGCAGGAGCTGAGCCCTACAAAGGTCACCGGTACCCTGAACGTGCCGGTTGGCCGTCTGCGCAAGCTGAACATGGGCACGCAGTACGTTGGCGCGTTCACCGTTGGCGACCAACTGTTGTGGGGCGCGGCCGAACCGCTGCGTCGCATGCTGCGGATCCTGCTTGAGCGTTGATCGGTTGAAGTCATAAAAGAACCCGTTCCTTGAAAGAGGTGCGGGTTTTTTTGTTCCCGCCGATCGTTCCCACGCTGCGTGGGAATGCATCCCGTGACGCTCCGCGTCACTGCCTCAACGATGGACGCAGACCGTCCATGGCGGCATTCCCACGCAGAGCGTGGGAATGATCGGGGTGGGCGTGAATTGCCTGCATGCCAACCACCCGGTAAAGTGCCGCTCCCCCCGTTTCGCCAGAGGTAGAACCATGAGCCAGTCCTTTGATATTGCCGTGATCGGCGCCACCGGTACTGTCGGCGAAACGCTCGTGCAGATTCTCGAAGAGCGCGACTTCCCGGTCGGCAATCTGCACCTGCTCGCCAGCAGCGAATCGGCCGGGCATTCAGTGCCGTTTCGCGGCAAGAACGTACGGGTGCGGGAAGTCGATGAGTTCGACTTCAGTAAAGTCCAGCTGGTGTTCTTCGCTGCCGGCCCGGCGGTAACCCTGAGTTTCGCTTCGCGTGCCACAGCCGCCGGTTGCTCGCTGATCGACCTGTCCGGCGCCTTGCCGGCTGATCAGGCGCCACAGGTCGTGCCTGAAGCCAACGCGCAGGTGCTGGCCGGTTTGAAAAAGCCGTTCCAGGTCAGCAGTCCAAGCCCTTCGGCCACTACACTGGCGGTTGTGCTGGCACCGTTGCTCGGCTTGCTCGATCTGCAACGCATCAATTTGACCGCCAGCCTGGCCGTCTCCGCCCAAGGCCGCGAAGCCGTCACCGAGCTGGCACGGCAAACGGCCGAGCTGCTCAATGTGCGTCCGCTGGAGCCGACCTTCTTCGATCGGCAGATGGCCTTCAACCTGCTGGCGCAAGTGGGCAAGCCTGATGATCAAGGTCATACGCTGTTGGAAAAACGCCTGGTGCGCGAGCTGCGTCAGGTCATGGCGCTGCCTTTATTAAAGATTTCCGTGACTTGCATTCAAGCCCCGGTGTTTTTTGGCGATAGCTTTAACGTGACCTTGCAGTCAGCGAGTGACATCGACTTGGCAAAAGTCAACGCCGCCCTGGAAGACGCGCCCGGTATCGAGCTGGTGGAAGCCGGCGATTACCCGACGCCGGTAGGCGATGCGGTAGGGCAGGACGTGGTCTACGTTGGTCGGGTTCGCCACGGGATCGACGACCTGTCGGAACTTAATTTGTGGCTGACGTCAGATAACGTACGCAAAGGCGCCGCGCTCAATGCTGTGCAGGTGGCTGAATTGTTGATAAAAGACCTGCTGTAAAAGATACTTGGCAACAATTTGTCGAATGAATCCAGCCGGGCGCTATGCTTGGTCGGACTGCTGAAGGCGGGCTCCCTGGGGGGCTTTGCGTGGCATGAATGAAATGATCGCGCGCGACGACTCTTCGCCGCCGCACGCAATGCCTTACGGCAGCGACTATCAATACCTTCTCGCTGGCCGAGGAATGTTCAAACAAAGGATGAGGCTATGGTTCAAGTTCGCAAACTGGTGTTAGCAATAGCGGCCGCCTCGGCGCTGTCCTCCGGTATGGCGCATGCCCTCGGGCTCGGGGAATTGACCCTGAAGTCGACGCTGAACCAGCCCCTGGTGGCAGAAATCGAGTTGCTCGACGTCAAGGACCTCTCTGCTGCCGAAGTGGTGCCGAGCCTGGCTTCGCCTGAAGATTTCGCCAAGGCCGGTGTCGACCGCCAGGCGTTTCTCAATGACCTGACCTTTACCCCGGTGCTCAACGCCAGCGGCAAAAGCATCCTGCGTGTGACGTCCAGCAAACCACTCTCCGAACCCATGGTGAAATTCCTGGTGCAGGTGATGTGGCCCAACGGTCGCCTGCTGCGCGATTACAGCGTGCTGCTCGATCCGTCCAAATTCTCGCCGCAAACCGCTGAAGCGGCTGCGCAGCCTGCACCGACGCAAACCGTCACCGCACCGGTGACCGGTGGCACCAAAGCAACCCAATACACCACCGCGCCGCGCGATACCCTGTGGGAAATCGCCGAGAAGACGCGCAATGGCGGCTCGGTCCAGCAAACCATGCTGGCCATCCAGGCGTTGAATCCGGATGCCTTTATCGACGGCAACATCAACCGGTTGAAAGCCGGTCAGGTGCTGCGTCTGCCGGATCAGGCGCAGAGCACCAATCTGCCGCAACCGAAGGCAATTGCCGAAGTCTCCGCGCAGAACACCGCGTGGCGTCAGGGTCGTCGCTACGTGGCGAAGCCCGGGACCGGACAGCAGCAGCTCGATGCCACCAAGCGCGCTCGCGGTGAAGGCCCTTCGTCGCAAACAGCGACAGACAAGCTGAGTCTGGTCTCTGCCGAGTCCGGCAAGGCCGGTGGCAAAGGCGCTGCGGGCGATGCCAAGAATTTGAGCAACAAGCTGGCCGTGACCCAGGAAAGCCTCGACACGACCCGTCGTGACAACGCCGAACTGAAAAGCCGCATGACCGATCTGCAAAGTCAGCTGGACAAGCTGCAACGCCTGATCGAGCTGAAGAACAATCAACTGGCCAAGTTGCAGGCTGAAGGCGCAGCGGGTGCGCCGGCATCTGCTGAGACCGCTCCGGCGATGTCAGCCGAACTGGCGGCCAATTCTGATGCAACGCCTGCACCTGCGCCTGAAGCGGCTGCTCCCGAGGCCGCTGCGCCTCCGGCCGAGCAGCCTGTCGAGCCAACGCCGGCAGCCTCCGACGATCAGCAATTCAAGGAACTGCTGACTAATCCGTGGCTGCTGGGCTTGGCAGGTGGCGGTGCCGTGGTGGCGTTGTTCCTGCTGTTGTTGCTGGCACGTCGCCGCAAAGCCCAGCAAGAAGCCGAGAAGCATGTGCGCATGGCCCGTGATTTGGCCGAGGAGCAGGCGTTCTCCGCTGAACTCGACCTGCCAAAAGGCATCTTCGATGATTTGGAAGTGCCGCCGCCGAGCGTGAAGCTCGCTACCGCGCCAACCCCAACGCCACCGCCTGCACCAGCCAAGGCTCCCGCGCCGGCTCCGGTGATTGCTCCGGTTGTGGTAACGCCGCCGATCGCTGCGCCATTGGTTTCGCCTGCTGGCGAGCGCAATGACGATGTGTTGAGCAAGGCGCAGTCGCACATCACTGCCGGTCGTCTGAATCAGGCGGCTGCCTTGCTGGAGGACGGGATCAAGCAAGAGCCGCAACGCAGTGACTTGCGCCTCAAGCTGATGGAAGTCTACGGTCAGCAAGGCGACCGCGATGCATTCGTTGCCCAGGAACGCCAGCTGGTGGCCAACGGGGACAACTTTGCTCAGGTCGAAAAACTCAAGAGTCGCTTCCCGGCCATGGTCATTGCGGCAGCCGGTGGTATCGCAGCCGCTGCGATCGCTGCCGAACTGGACGCGCAATACGTCAAGGATCTGCTGCTGGACGAGCCTGAGGCGCCGGCACCGGCAGTGCCTGATGACTTCGACACTGCGTTCGATTTAAGCCTGGATGATCTGGAAACTGCCTCGGCGGCAGGGGTTGCACCAGAGCCAGAGCCAGAGCCAGAACTCGATGATCTCGACAGTGCTTTCGATTTGAGCCTGGATGATCTGGAAACTGCCTCGCCGGCAGTGGTTGCACCCGAGCCAGCACCCGAACCAGCATCAGAAAAACCTGAACCTGAACCTGAACCTGAACCTGAACCTGAACCTGAACCTGAACCTGAACCTGAGCTCGATGATCTCGACAATGCCTTCGATTTGAGCCTGGATGATCTGGAAGCGGCCTCTCCGGCAGTGGTTGCACCAGAACCAGCACCAGTGTCTGTGACAGATCTGGACGAATTCCCGCGGGACGACGACCTGAGCTTCGAGTCGGTGTTGCAGCAGCAGACCGACATCAAGGAAAACCTCGATGACCTGTCGGACTTCGACCTGGATATGGATCTCGGTGGGGATGCCTCGCCGGCGACCCTGGCCGAAGACGACTTCCTGTTGAGCCTGGATGACGGCGTCAAGGACCTTGATATACCTGTCGCTGAAGCGCCGGCTGTTCCTGCGGCTGCGCTGGACGATCTGGAGCTGCCAGCCGATTTCGACCTGTCGCTGGCTGACGAAATGGACGCGCCAGACGCTCCGGACGCGTTTGCCGCCGAATTGGAAGACGTCAACGCCGAACTGGATCGTCTGTCCCAGAGCCTTGGCGAGCCGAGCTTCACGGCGGAAGATGCGATGGCCTCCGCCGCTGACGAGCCGGAATTCGATTTCCTTTCCGGCACCGACGAAGTCGCGACCAAACTCGATCTGGCCCAGGCCTACATCGACATGGGCGACGCCGACGGCGCCCGGGACATCCTCAATGAAGTGGTGACCGAGGGTGATTCAGGTCAGAAGACCGAAGCCAAGGAAATGCTTTCGCGTCTGGCTTGATTGATCGGTAAGGCGTAAACAAAACGGCAGCCCATTGAGGCTGCCGTTTTGTTTCAGTCCACGACAGCTCGTTCCCACGCAGAGTGTGGGAACGATCAACCCCGACACGTCAGGCCACAAAAAACATACGCCTCTGGCGTCCCTGCCTGACAGCCTTATAATGCCCGCCTTTGCGTATATCAGCAGGCTGTCACTCCTTGGCAAATATAGATAATCCGGCCGCCGAACTGGCGGCCGAGGGCTTTTTCCGGATCGCTTTAGGCGTTGAATACAAAGGCTCGCGCTATCGCGGCTGGCAGCGCCAGGCCTCCGGCGTGCTCACCGTGCAGGAGACGCTCGAAAAGGCCTTGTCCAAAGTCGCCGACTCACCGGTGTCACTGCTCTGCGCCGGACGTACGGATGCCGGCGTGCATGCGTGCGGCCAGGTGGTGCATTTCGATACTCAGGTCGAGCGTTCGATGAAAGCCTGGGTCATGGGCGCCAATATCAATTTGCCTCACGACGTCAGTGTCAGCTGGGCCAAGGTCATGCCGGCGCATTTTCATGCGCGGTTCAAGGCCATTGCCCGACGCTATCGCTACGTGATCTACAACGATCAGATCCGCCCGGCGCACCTGAACGAAGAAATCACCTGGAATCACCGTCCGCTGGACGTCGAGCGCATGGCCGAAGCGGCACAGTACTTGGTCGGCACCCACGATTTCAGCGCGTTCCGTGCCGGCCAGTGCCAGGCCAAATCGCCGATCAAGGAACTGCATCACCTGCGTGTCACGCGCCACGGCAAGATGATCGTGCTGGACATCCGCGCCAGCGCCTTCCTGCACCACATGGTGCGCAACATTGCTGGCGTGCTGATGACCATCGGTGCCGGCGAGCGCCCGGTGGAGTGGATGAAAGAAGTGCTGGAGAGCCGCATTCGCCGTTCCGGTGGGGTGACGGCGCACCCGTACGGCCTGTACCTGGTGCAGGTCGAGTACCGCGACGAGTTCCAATTGCCCGAGCGTTACATCGGGCCGCACTTCCTGACCGGTTTCTCGGAACTTGACGGCTGACGACCTCGAACGCTTTTGTTACCATCCGGGACTTTCTCGGATTTACCTTGGGGTTCTATCGACATGTCGGCCGTTCGCAGCAAGATTTGTGGGATTACCCGCATAGAAGATGCGTTGGCGGCGGTTGAGGCCGGGGCTGATGCGATCGGATTTGTGTTCTACGCCAAAAGCCCTCGGGCCGTGACGTTTCAGCAGGCGCGCTCGATCATCGAGGCGTTGCCGCCGTTCGTGACCACCGTAGGGTTGTTCGTCAACGCCAGCCGCTGCGAGTTGGGGGAAATCCTCGACGCCGTGCCGCTGGACCTGTTGCAGTTCCATGGCGACGAAACCGCGGCCGAGTGCGAAGGCTGGCACCGTCCGTACATCAAGGCGCTGCGGGTCAAGGCCGGTGACGACATCGCGGCCGCATGCGATGCGTTTCCAGGCGCCAGCGGTATCCTGCTCGACGCCTACGTTGAAGGCGTACCCGGCGGAACCGGTGAAGCGTTTGACTGGTCTCTGATACCGCAAGGCTTGAGCAAGCCGATCATCCTGGCGGGTGGCTTGACGCCGGACAATGTCGCCGAGGCGATTGCAAGGGTTCGGCCTTATGCCGTGGACGTCAGCGGCGGAGTGGAGGCGAGCAAGGGCATCAAGGATCACGCAAAGATTCAGGCATTCATCAAAGCGGTACGCGGAAGCTGATGTGACGGCTGGCACACTGCCGCCGTCCACAGGCATGGCTGAGGGTTTTTGGGGTGTACGCAGGTCACGCTTCACTGACCCGGCAACCCATCGATCATCGCCACACACATGAATTTAGCTCAAGGGCATACGCGGGGCTGCGAACCAGAGTGTTCGGGCCGCCGGTACTGGAGAAAGAAAGCATGAGCAACTGGTTAGTAGACAAACTGATCCCTTCGATCATGCGTTCCGAGGTCAAGAAGAGCTCGGTGCCTGAAGGTCTTTGGCACAAATGCCCGTCTTGCGAGGCTGTGCTGTATCGTCCGGAGCTGGAAAAGACCCTGGACGTTTGCCCCAAGTGCAACCACCACATGCGTATCGGCGCACGCGCCCGCATTGATATCTTCCTTGACGCTGAAGGCCGTGCCGAACTGGGCGCGGACCTGGAGCCGGTTGACCGTCTGAAGTTCCGCGACGGCAAGAAGTACAAGGATCGTCTGAGCGCTGCGCAGAAGCAGACCGGCGAAAAAGACGCCCTGATCTCCATGAGCGGCTCTCTGTTGGGCATGCCGGTCGTGGTGTCGGCCTTTGAATTCTCCTTCATGGGTGGTTCGATGGGCGCCATCGTTGGTGAGCGTTTTGTTCGCGCTGCCAACTACGCGTTGGAAAACCGTTGCCCTATGATCTGCTTCGCCGCTTCCGGCGGTGCGCGGATGCAGGAAGCCCTGATCTCTCTGATGCAAATGGCCAAGACCTCTGCGGTGCTGGCGCGTCTGCGTGAAGAAGGCATTCCGTTCATCTCCGTGCTGACCGACCCGGTCTACGGTGGTGTTTCCGCCAGTCTGGCGATGCTCGGCGACGTGATTGTCGGTGAGCCGAAAGCCCTGATCGGCTTCGCCGGTCCGCGCGTGATCGAGCAGACCGTGCGTGAAAAACTGCCGGAAGGCTTCCAGCGCAGCGAATTCCTGCTGGAACACGGTGCGATCGACATGATCATCCACCGCCAGGAACTGCGTCCGCGTCTGGGCAATCTGCTGGCACAAATGATGGGCCTGCCGACGCCGAAATTCGTCGCCGCGCCAATCGAGCCAATCGTGGTTCCACCGGTACCCGCCAACCTATGATCGAACGTACCCTTGGCGAGTGGCTCGCCTACCTTGAGCAGTTGCACCCTTCAGCCATCGACATGGGCCTGGAGCGCTCGCAACAGGTAGCGTCCCGCATGGGACTGGGCAAGCCGGCGCCTCGGGTGATTACGGTCACCGGCACTAACGGCAAAGGTTCTACCTGCGCATTCGTGGCTTCGTTGCTGCGGGCGCAGGGCCTGAGCGTCGGTGTCTACAATTCTCCGCACCTGCTACGTTACAACGAGCGGGTGCAGGTCAATGGTGTCGAAGCCACTGATGCCGAGCTGTGCAAAGCCTTTGCTGCGGTCGAGGCGGGGCGTGGCGACACATCCCTGACGTACTTCGAAATGGGCACCCTCGCGGCGTTCTGGCTGTTTCAACAGGCCAGTCTCGATGCAGTGGTGCTGGAAGTCGGGCTGGGCGGGCGTCTGGACACGGTCAATGTGGTCGATGCCGATATGGCGCTGGTTACCAGCATCGGTGTCGATCACGCGGACTATCTGGGTGATACCCGTGAATCCGTAGCGTTCGAAAAGGCCGGCATCTTCCGCCAGGGCGCGCCTGCGCTGTGTGGCGACCTGAATCCTCCACAGCCTCTGCTGGATAAAGCGCGCGAGCTCAATTGCCCGTTTTTCCTGCGTGGGCGCGATTTCGACCTCGGCATCACCGATCACAACTGGCAATGGCGCGGTCTTGACGCTCAAGGGCGTGTGGTTGAGCTGCATGATCTGCCGTTGCTCGATCTGCCGATGGAAAACGCCGCGCTGGCGTTGCAGGCTTACCTGTTGCTCGGGTTGCCTTGGGTGGATGCCCACATTATTGCTGCGCTGAAAGCCACTCGGGTGGTCGGTCGCCTCGATCGCCGTCAGTTTGACTGGCAGGGCAAGCGCCTGAACCTGTTGCTGGACGTGGGGCATAACCCCCATGCGGCAGAGTATCTGGCTCGCCGTCTGGCCAGCCGTCCACCGGCCGGCAAGCGTCTGGCAGTGTTCGGACTGTTGGCAGACAAGGATCTGGATGGTGTTGTCGGTGAATTGAATGCTAGTGTCCAGCATTGGGCCGTCGCGCCGCTGGATTCACCGCGAGCACGCCCGGTTGCCGATTTGCACGCGGCGTTGCGCAACCTTGGCGCCTCGGTAACATCCTATGACAGCGTGGCCGCCGCCCTGGAAGGGCAGTGCGCGCTGGCGACGAGCGACGACGAGATTCTGTTGTTCGGATCATTTTATTGTGTCGCCGAGGCCCTCGAATGGCTGGCCCGGCGCTCCACGGAGGAAGCGGCAAATGGCATTGCTGGATAAGGCATACAAACAGCGCATGGTCGGCGCCCTGGTTCTGGTAGCGCTGGCGGTGATTTTTCTGCCGATGCTGTTTTCCCGTCAGGATGAACAGCGTCAAGTGACGGTTGACGCCCCGGCTGCGCCGCAAGCGCCTGCGGTGCCGCCAGTTCAGGTCGATCCGGTGGTGGTGCCTGAGCCGCAAGCGCTGCCTCAGGAACCTGTGCCGAGTGATGATGAAATCGCTCAGCAAGAAGCACCGTCGACAGCGATTGCCCCGAGTGCGCCGGTGGCGCCTGCGCCTGCCGCCAAACCGGTCGCGCCAGCACCTGCGCCGGTCAACAAACCAACGGTTGCACCTGGCCAGCCCATCACGGCTGCACCGGGCAAGCCGGACACGACTCAAAGCCGCGTCGATGCCAATGGCCTGTCGGTCAGTTGGTCGGTGCAACTGGCCAGCCTGTCGAGCCGAGCAAGTGCAGAAAGCCTGCAGAAATCCCTGCGCAGCCAGGGCTACAACGCCTACATTCGTACTGCCGATGGCAAGAATCGGGTGTTTGTCGGGCCGCTGATCGAGCGGGCAGAAGCCGATCGTCTGCGTGACTTGTTGAGCCGTCAGCAGAACCTCAAGGGTTTTGTGGTGCGTTTCCAGCCTGAGCGTGGCTAAAACTATCGACCTGATTTGAAATGCACTGACAATCGCAGCTTACCGACAGCCATGCGCTCTGCTAAAATGCGCCGCCTTATCCGTCTGTAGGCTGCACTGTGCCATTTACCTGGGTTGACTGGGCGATCGTTGCAATCGTCGCCATCTCCGCATTGATCAGTCTGAGCCGCGGCTTTGTCAAAGAAGCACTGTCGCTGGTGACCTGGATCATCGCAGGAGTCGTCGCCTGGATGTTCGGTGGTTCATTGTCCGAGTACCTCGCCGGATACATCCAAACGCCGTCGGCCCGTGTGATCACGGGCTGTGCCATCATGTTTGTCGCCACGTTAATCGTAGGCGCGATGATCAATTATCTTATCGGCGAATTGGTTCGCGTCACCGGGCTGTCCGGGACCGATCGATTCCTCGGCATGGCCTTCGGCGCCGCGCGTGGCGTGTTGCTGGTGGTCGTGGCGGTCGGGCTGTTGAGCCTGGGGCCGGTACAGCAGGACGGGTGGTGGAAAGAGTCACAGCTCGTGCCAAAATTTCTATTGGTTGCAGACTGGTCCAAAAACCTGATTCTGGGGTGGAGCAGTCAGTGGCTTGCCAGCGGTATCAGCGTACCCGCTGAGATACCGTTCAAGGAGCACCTCTTGCCGATGGCCAAAACGCCTCAGTGAGTTGTGTTCAGTTCAGATCCATTAAGTAGGGGTTGCGTCGCATGTGTGGCATCGTCGGTATCGTCGGTAAGTCGAACGTCAATCAGGCGCTGTATGACGCGCTAACCGTCCTCCAGCACCGCGGCCAGGACGCTGCCGGTATCGTGACCAGCCATGATGGCCGGTTATTCCTGCGCAAGGACAATGGCCTGGTACGTGACGTGTTCCATCAGCGTCACATGCAGCGCCTGGTCGGTCACATGGGTATTGGCCATGTGCGTTACCCGACCGCGGGCAGTTCGACTTCGGCCGAAGCCCAACCGTTTTACGTCAACTCGCCTTACGGCATCACCCTGGCGCACAACGGTAACCTGACCAACGTTGAACAGCTGGCCAAGGAGATTTACGAATCTGACCTGCGCCACGTCAACACCAACTCCGATTCGGAAGTGCTGCTCAACGTGTTCGCTCACGAACTGGCCCAGCGCGGCAAGTTGCAGCCAACCGAAGAAGACGTGTTCGCGGCTGTTACTGACGTGCACAACCGTTGCGTCGGTGGTTACGCGGTTGTGGCGATGGTGACCGGTTACGGCATCGTCGGTTTCCGCGACCCGCACGGCATCCGCCCGATCGTCTTCGGTCAGCGTCATACCGACGAAGGCGTCGAGTACATGATCGCCTCCGAAAGCGTTTCCCTGGACGTGCTCGGTTTCACCCTGATTCGCGACCTGGCGCCGGGCGAAGCGGTCTACATCACTGAAGACGGCAAGCTGCACACCCGTCAGTGTGCGACCAACCCGTCGCTGACCCCGTGCATCTTCGAGCACGTCTATCTGGCGCGTCCGGATTCGATCATCGACGGCGTGTCGGTCTATAAGGCACGCCTGCGTATGGGCGAGAAACTCGCCGAGAAGATTCTGCGCGAGCGTCCGAACCACGACATCGACGTGGTCATCCCGATTCCGGATACCAGCCGCACCGCGGCCCTCGAGTTGGCGAACCACTTGGGCGTCAAGTTCCGCGAAGGCTTCGTGAAGAACCGATACATCGGCCGGACCTTCATTATGCCGGGCCAGGCTGCACGGAAAAAATCCGTACGCCAGAAGCTCAACGCCATCGAGCTGGAATTCCGCGGCAAGAACGTGATGCTGGTGGACGACTCCATCGTTCGCGGCACCACCTGCAAGCAGATCATCCAGATGGCCCGCGAAGCCGGCGCCAAGAACGTCTACTTCTGCTCCGCAGCACCGGCCGTTCGTTACCCGAACGTCTACGGTATCGACATGCCGAGCGCTCACGAGTTGATCGCCCACAACCGTTCGACCCAGGACGTGGCTGATCTGATCGGCGCTGACTGGTTGATCTATCAGGACTTGCCTGACTTGATCGAAGCGGTCGGTGGCGGCAAGATCAAGATCGAGAAGTTCGATTGCGCGGTGTTCGACGGTCAGTACGTCACCGGTGACGTCGACGAGGCTTACCTGAACAAGATCGAGCAGGCACGTAACGATGCCTCCAAGGTCAAGACGCAGGCTGTCAGTGCGATCATTGATCTGTATAACAACTGAGTAACTACCGGCCCTGAGGGGCCGGTTTTGTATCTACTAAAAAGAGCAAGGCAAGGAGTGACAGCATGAGTCAGGATTGGGATGCCGGTCGGCTGGACAGCGACCTCGAAGGCGTAGCGTTCGACACCCTGGCCGTACGCGCCGGTCAGCACCGCACGCCGGAAGGCGAACACGGCGATCCGATGTTCTTCACTTCCAGCTACGTATTCCGTACCGCCGCCGACGCGGCCGCGCGCTTTGCCGGTGAAGTGCCGGGCAACGTTTACTCGCGCTACACCAACCCGACCGTGCGTGCGTTCGAAGAGCGCATTGCCGCGCTGGAAAGCGCCGAACAAGCCGTGGCCACGGCGACCGGCATGGCTGCGATCATGGCGGTGGTGATGAGTCTGTGCAGTGCCGGCGATCACGTGCTGGTATCGCGCAGCGTGTTCGGTTCGACCATCAGTCTGTTCGAGAAGTACTTCAAGCGCTTTGGCATTGAAGTCGATTACGTGCCTCTGGCGGACTTGTCCGGCTGGGATGCGGCGATCAAGGCCAACACTAAATTGCTGTTCGTCGAATCGCCCTCCAATCCGCTGGCGGAACTGGTAGACATCGCCGAACTGTCGAAAATCGCTCACGCCAAAGGCGCGATGCTGGTGGTCGACAACTGCTTCTGCACCCCTGCGTTGCAGCAGCCGCTGAAGATGGGCGCGGACATCGTCGTGCACTCGGCGACCAAGTTCATCGACGGCCAGGGCCGTTGCATGGGCGGTGTTGTGGCCGGTCGCAGCGAGCAGATGAAAGAAGTCGTCGGTTTCCTGCGCACTGCCGGGCCGACCCTGAGCCCGTTCAACGCCTGGATCTTCCTCAAGGGCCTGGAAACACTGAACCTGCGCATGAAGGCTCACTGCGCCAATGCCCAGCAACTGGCCGAATGGCTGGAGCAGCAGGAAGGCATCGAGAAAGTCCATTACGCCGGTCTCAAAAGCCATCCGCAGCATGAGCTGGCCCTGCGTCAGCAGAAAGGCTTTGGTGCGGTCGTGAGTTTCGAGGTCAAGGGCGGCAAAGAGGGCGCTTGGCGTTTCATCGATGCGACCCGTCTGATTTCCATCACCGCCAACCTCGGTGACAGCAAAACCACCATTACGCACCCAAGCACCACCTCTCACGGCCGTCTGGCGCCGCAAGAGCGTGAAGCCGCGGGCATTCGTGACAGCCTGATCCGCATCGCGGTCGGCCTGGAAGACGTGGCAGACCTGCAAGCCGATCTGGCGCGCGGGTTGGCTGCCTTGTGATCGAGTTGTCCACGCCAGGCACTGGCACCAACGGCCGCGTTGCACTGGTCACGGGTGCTGCGCGGGGCATTGGTTTGGGGATCTCGGCCTGGCTGATCAGCGAAGGCTGGCAGGTGGTGCTGACTGATCTCGATCGAGTGCGCGGTTCGAAAGTGGCGAAGGTGCTTGGCGACAACGCCTGGTTCATCGCCATGGACGTCTCGAACGAAGGGCAGGTGGCATTGGGCGTCGCCGAAGTGCTGGGGCAGTTCGGGCGTCTGGATGCGCTGGTGTGCAACGCAGCGGTTGCCGATCCGCACAACATCACCCTTGAAAGCCTGGATCTGGCGTACTGGAATCGGGTGCTGGCGGTGAATCTCAGTGGGCCGATGCTGTTGGCCAAGCACTGTGCGCCGTATCTGCGCGCTCACAGCGGCGCGATCGTCAACCTGGCCTCGACCCGCGCCGGGCAGTCGGAACCCGACACCGAGGCTTATGCGGCCAGCAAGGGCGGTCTGTTGGCCCTGACTCATGCCTTGGCGATCAGCCTCGGGCCGGAAATCCGCGTCAATGCGGTCAGCCCGGGCTGGATCGATGCGCGGGATCCCTCCGCACGTCGTGCCGAACCTCTGACCGATGCCGATCATGCCCAGCATCCGGCGGGCAGGGTAGGGACGGTCGAGGATGTGGCGGCGATGGTCGCCTGGCTGTTGTCGAAGAATGCCGGTTTTGTCACAGGCCAGGAGTTCGTGGTCGATGGCGGCATGACCAAGAAGATGATTTACAGCGAGTAATTCGAGCAGGGGCCGCGACAGCGGCGGCTTGAGGTTGCAGGCGGCCATTGGCAGCGCTGCGGGAAATGACATGATTTTGTCTTTTTTAGAAAAACTTCAAGCGGGGTATTGACTTAGCTTCGGTACCTGCGTAAATTTCGCGGCCTCGGAGATGCAAACGGGTGATTAGCTCAGCTGGGAGAGCGTCTGCCTTACAAGCAGAATGTCGGCGGTTCGATCCCGTCATCACCCACCACTTCCGAGAGTCTTGCGAAAGCAAGATGGAAGCTTTTAAAAGCCTCCACCGACGCGCAGCGGTAGTTCAGTCGGTTAGAATACCGGCCTGTCACGCCGGGGGTCGCGGGTTCGAGTCCCGTCCGCTGCGCCATATTTTCCGAGTCAGAGTTTATTCTGGTTCGAGATTGAAAGCCTCGAAGCTTTCAGTCAGACGAGTTACTTGGACGCAAGTCCAAAGCGATACGCAGCGGTAGTTCAGTCGGTTAGAATACCGGCCTGTCACGCCGGGGGTCGCGGGTTCGAGTCCCGTCCGCTGCGCCATATCTGCCTCAAGGCCCACTGAACGCCTTGGCGCTACGAAGAATGCCGCTGGTAAAGCCAGTGTCTACTTCGAGTCGATAGCAAAGACCCTGGTCGAAAGACCGGGGTTTTTTGTGTCTGCGATTTGGCTTTTCTCCTGGCCCCCGCAACCATGGGCATTCGTATCTGCCAGCCACATGCGGCCGTGTATCGAATTCTTACTCTTCTCGACAATTTCCCTCAATAACGCTCAGCCCTGACTTACCGGTGGCTGCGTGGCAGAAACACCTGTCTCTCATTCACGTATTCAAGTTTTTCCTGGGGGAAAAACGCATAAAGCGCTTGGTTTGACGTATCAACACTAATTAGAATGAGTCGCATTTAAAATATTTCTTCGCGCAGGGTTCCTTTAGATGAGTGATGCAGCGATGCCGGCGGCGCAAACCTTCCACGACCTGTACCGCGACCATCGTGGCTGGCTCGAAAGCTGGTTGAGACGACGCATGAGCAATGGCCATGATGCGGCGGACTTGAGCCAGGATACGTTCGTGCGTTTACTCGCCAGCTCCCAGCACATCGCTGACCTGCAAGAACCCCGCGCCTATCTGGCGACGGTCGGTAAGCGACTGCTCACCAATTTTTATAAGCGCCGCAGCCTGGAACAGGCCTACCTCAGTGCGCTGGCGCTGCTGCCTGAGGACTGCATGCCGTCTCCCGAGCAACGCTGGCTACTGCTGGAAACCCTGCAAGCCCTGGATGAATTGCTCGATGGATTGCCGACCGCGGTGCGGCGAGCGTTTCTCTGGAGCCAGTTGGAGGGGTTGGGTTATCACGAGATTGCTGAACGCCTGCAAGTCTCTGAGCGCACGATCAAGCGCTACATGGCGCAAGCCTATGAACATTGCCTGCTGGTGCAAATGTGATCGGTTCGACCCCTTCGGCTGAAGCCCGGCAAGTCGTGCGGGCTGCCGCTCAATGGCTGGCACTCATGGAGTCAGGCGCCGCCAACGAGCGCGATCGTGCCAATCTGCAGCACTGGCGTGACAGCCATCCCAGTCATGAACAGGCCTGGCAGAAAGCCCAGCTCTTGCGCCAACGCTTTGCCGACCTGCCGTCGGCACTGGCCATGGCCAGCCTGGATCGGCCGCAGACGAGTCGGCGCACGGTGCTCAAGCGCGCTGTCGGCGCGGTGGCGCTGCTGCCAACCGCTTGGCTGATCAGTCGGCAGCTACCTCTGGACGTCTGGCGTGCTGACCTGCGAACCGCGACCGGGGAGGGTAAAAAAGTCCAGTTGGCGGATGGCGGCTCGCTGCAATTGAATACCGCGAGTGCCGTCGATATCGACCTGAAGAATCGGCGACTGACACTCGTGGAAGGCGAAATAGCGCTGAATGTGCCCGGCACATCGCCGCTGACGGTCCAGACGCACTTCGGGCAAGTGGTCGTCAGTCAGAGCGAAGTGTGCGTTCGACAGGGGCAAACAGGGTGCAAGGTGTCAGTGCTTAAAGGCACGGTGCAGTTGCAGCCTTTGCGCGGACCGGTCTTTTCATTGCGCGCAGGCCAGCAAATCGGCCTTCAGGCGATGGGGGCCGGACGCGCCGAACCTTTCGATGTGCTTGCCCCAGGCTGGCGCGACGGCGTGTTGATGGCACAGAACCAGCCCCTGGGCGATTTTCTGCGCGAGCTCAGCACCTATCGTCCGGGACTGTTGCGCTGGGAACCGGAACTGGAATCCCTGCGCGTCACCGGCAGTTTCCGTCTGGAAGACACCGATCGCATCCTGACGTTGCTGGCGGCCAGCTTGCCGCTGGAGGTGCATAAGCGAACCCGCTACTGGGTCACGTTGCTGCCGCGCAAAAATAGTGTTTGAGGTGTGTCCCCTTTTTTCGCGTCGCTTGTCATTCAGGGCAAGTGAAACGAAATCAGAGAGATTCTCAATGCCCGTAGTGATGCCCTGCAGTCCGCGTCTGGGTTCTTCCAGGCTGCGCCCGTTGTTGCACTTGAGTCTGATGCTGAGTCTGAGTGCCTGTCCGTTGTTCATCACTGCCGGTTGGGCCGAAGACGCGCCTCGACGCAGTTACCAGGTGCCGGCAGGAAGCCTCAGTGCAGCGCTGACCCGTTTCGCCGGACTGGCCGGGGTCAATCTGTCAGTGGACCCGGCACTGGTGGGCAGTCGCACCAGCCCTGGACTTTCCGGCGAATACGCGGTCGAGGAGGGCTTTGCCCGACTGTTGCAGGGTTCCGGTTTGCAACTGCAGCCGGTAGGAGAAGAGTCGTACATCCTGACCCCGGCGCCAGAAGGCGGCAGTCTGCAACTGGGCGCCACCTCGATTGTCGGTGCCACTGACTCGGAGCACGGCGATCCGTATGTCGGCGGCCAAGTCGCGCGCCGCGGTTCACAGGGCCTGCTGGGCTCGAAAGACTTTATGGAGACGCCGTTCAGCATGACCACCTACACCAGTGAGGTGGTCAAAAACCAGCAGGCGCGTACCTTGGGCGACGTGATCGCCAACGATCCTTCGGTTCGCGTCACCAACCCGGCGGGTGGGCGCTATGAGCAGTTCACCATTCGAGGGTTGAGCCTGTTCAACAGTGATGTTTCCTACAACGGCCTCTACGGCGTCCTGCCGACCTATACGATCGACATGGAGATGGCCGACCGCGTCGACGTCCTCAAAGGTCCGAGCCAGCTCATCAACGGCATCTCGCCGCGGGGCAGCGTGGGTGGCGGGATCAACGTGGTGCCCAAGCGCGCGACCGACAAGCCCATCACTTCATTCACCGGCAGTTACGCGTCCGACAGCCAGGTCGGCGGTGCCGTGGATGTCGGCCGGCGCTTTGGTGAAGACAACAAGTTCGGTCTTCGTTTCAACGGCGTGAAGCAGTCTGGCGACACCGAATGGGATCACCAGAATGTCGACCGCGAGATGGCCGTGCTGGGCCTGGATTTTCGCGGTGAACGCCTGAGGCTCTCGACGGACATCGGGCGTACCGAACGTGATACCGACGCCCCGCAGGAACGCGTACAGGTTGGCCCTAACGCGCAGGTTCCGCATGCCAGCGATGTGCGCCGCAATTATGCGCAGCCCTGGAGCAAGGCGAGTACCAACGACACGTTCGGCATGGTGAACGCTGAATTCGATGTCAACGATTCCGTCATGCTGTATGGCGGCGTGGGCGCGCGTAAAAGTAATCATGACTTCCTCCGACATGCCGTTTCGGTCACCAACGACGCCGGCAATTTCAGCGTTCAACCGCGTGACTTCACCCGTGACGAAAATGTCCGGACGGCCAGGGCCGGTGTGCGCAACTGGTTCCATACCGGCCCGGTCAGCCATGAAGTCAACCTGGCCGCCAGCTATTACTACATGGACTTTGAAAACGGCGGCGCCCGTTATGCCGCGGCCAACAGCAACATTTATAACCCCGTTGAAACACCAACGCCTGGCAGACCCACGCGACAGGATTCGGAGGTCTATACCGAAAACCGTTCCACCGGTGTGGCGTTGTCCGACACCCTGGGTTTCTTCGATGACCGACTGCTGCTGACCCTCGGCGCCCGCTGGCAGCGCGTGAAGGTTGACGACTGGACCGATAACGTCAGAGGCGACACCGGCTACGACGAGGAAAAGGTTTCGCCGTCAGGCGGCATCCTGTTCAAGGCGACCGACAAGCTGTCGCTGTATGCCAACTATATGGAAGGCCTGAGCCAGGGCAAGATCGCACCGTCTACCTCGGTGAACGAGGACGAGATCTTCCCGCCGTTCATCAGCCGCCAGGTCGAGGTCGGCGCCAAGTATGACGCCGGTCCGTTCGCCGTCACCGCCGCCGTGTTCCGGATCAAGCAGCCGGCTTACGAGACCAATGCGATCACGCGCGTCTTCGGCCCGAACGGCAAGCGTGAGAACACCGGTGTGGAATTGAGTGTGTTCGGTGAACCGCTCGATGGTTTCCGTCTGCTCGGCGGTGTCATGTACATCGACAGCGAGTTGAAGGACACCACCAATGGCACCTTCGACGGCAACCGGGCACCGGCCACGCCGAAATACAACGTGAACCTGGGCGCCGAGTGGGACGTGCCGACTGTACAGGGCCTGACCCTGACCAGCCGTGGCATCTATTCGAGCTCGCAGTATCTGGACCAGTCCAACGTTAAGGAAATCGACTCCTGGGAGCGTTTCGACGTGGGCGCACGCTACGCGTTCAAGGTCGAGGAAAAGAACATCACCCTGCGTGCCAATGTCGAGAACGTGGCGGACAAGCGCTACTGGAGTTCGGCCGGAGCCTCGGATGACAGTGAGCCTGGCTTGACACTGTCGACCCCGCGCACCTACCTCCTTTCGGCGACTGTCGACTTCTGATTTACCCCTGTCATGCGCCCCAGGGACCGGGGCGTATTCGTTGGACCTTGACCTGATTCGTATAGAGGAAGGACATATGCAAACCCTCAGTTAATGAACAATCAAGACACTTGCGTATAAGTCGCTATCTGTCGGTAGCCTATATATAAGTTGTCAGCTGCATTACAAGAACATGGCCAGATCATGGCACTTCCGGAGTTCATACCAGGTTTATTAACTTGGTTTTTTTCGTGCCTGATTATTTTTAAAGTAGTTCAAATCGCTATATGTAAATTTCCAAATTGGTAGTAAGAATTAGTTGCAACAACTTCCAAATGAGAATAAGTTGCATATCGAATTTAACGAGGGTGAAGCGATGTTGAATGATGGCGTATTGCACTCTAATCCTTTGCAAAAGACCAATGCCGACTATTTGGCTCGACAAAGCAAGTTCGAATCTAATGTACGCAGTTATCCACGCAAGTTACCACTGGCGATCGCCAAGGCGCACGGGCTCTGGGTGACGGATGTCGAGGGCAATACTTACCTCGACTGTCTGGCCGGCGCCGGCACTTTGGCCCTGGGGCACAATCATCCGGCTGTCATGGCCAGCCTCGACAGCTTCCTCGCCTCAGGCCTGCCGATGCACACCCTGG
Organism: Pseudomonas sp. 478; assembly: GCF_003254125.1. Classification (NCBI taxonomy): domain Bacteria; kingdom Pseudomonadati; phylum Pseudomonadota; class Gammaproteobacteria; order Pseudomonadales; family Pseudomonadaceae; genus Pseudomonas; species Pseudomonas sp. 478. The sequence goes on along the minus strand of NZ_QKZG01000007.1, from coordinate 15,680 downwards.
ACCTGACCACCGCGGTCAAGGACGCTTTCAGCGAAACCTTGCTCAGCCTGTTGCCGAACCAGGGCCGTGATTATTGCCTGCAATTTTGCGGGCCGTCCGGAGCGGATGCAGTGGAGGCCGCGCTGAAACTGGCCAAGACCTACACTGGGCGCAACAACATCATCAGTTTCTCCGGGGCCTACCATGGCATGACCCACGGCGCCCTGGCCCTGACCGGCAACACTGCGCCGAAAAATGCCATCGCCAGCCTGATGCCCGGGGTGCAGTTCATGCCGTACCCCCACGAATACCGTTGCCCGCTGGGCATTGGCGGTGAAACCGGGGTCGAGGCCTTGACCCACTACTTCACCCAGTTCATCGAAGACGTCGAAAGCGGCGTGTCACTGCCGGCGGCGGTGATCCTTGAAGCGGTGCAGGGTGAGGGCGGGGTCAACTGTGCCCCGGTGAGCTGGCTGCGGGCGGTCCGCGAGGTGACGCGCAAGCACGGCATCCTGCTGATCCTCGACGAAGTGCAGACCGGTTTCGGCCGCACCGGCAAGATGTTTGCCTTCGAACACGCCGACATCGAGCCGGACCTGATCGTCATGTCCAAAGCGGTCGGTGGCGGTTTGCCCATGGCGGTGCTGGGCATCCGTCGTGAATTCGACGCCTGGGAACCAGGCAATCACGCCGGCACTTTCCGCGGCAACCAGATGGCCATGGCCGCCGGGCTGGCCACGTTGCAGGTGTTGCAACAGCAAAACCTCGCCGCCCAGGCCGAGCGCCAGGGCCAGTGGCTCAAGGACCGACTGGTCGAGTTGCAGGCGCATTATCCGGCCCTCGGCCAGGTGCGCGGTCGCGGCCTGATGCTGGGCATCGAGATCGTCGATGAGCGCCAGCCGGCTGATCGCCACGGGCATTTCCCGACGGACCCGGCGCTGGCCGTGGCCATCCAGCAACAGTGCTTCAAACAAGGCCTGTTGCTGGAACGCGGCGGACGTAAGGGCAATGTCATTCGCTTGTTGCCACCCTTGATTATCGACGATGAACAATGCCAGCAAGTCATCCAGCGTTTTGATAATGCGATGGCGGCAGCGTTATTGCAGTTGCGCCCTTGAATGAGTTAATCGAAGTTGCGCTGGCAGTCCGCTGAATTGCAGTTTGATGACGGCGCTACTAGTAACTTTTATGGTCGTCTGATTGTTTAAAAAAGTTCAGTGAAGTGATGTCGTTACGTGGAATTTCGTCGGCTGTTAAACAGGTTGATCAGCAACTAATTTTTTCGCCATATAACGTGTCCAGTGGCCTCGTGGGCTATTGTGGAGCACCCATGAATCATCCAGATCGCAGTGTTTTATCGAATATGGTCAGTGAGTTGGCGACGACGCGCGCGTTGCTTAATTGTTTGATCAAAGAGTTCGCCTTGCCGGAAAACTGCCTCAGTTACAGTTGGCCGACGCAGATGCAAGGTATCGCCCCGGGCAGTTACCTCGAGGGCCTGGAATGGAAGGGTATTCCCCTGACCATCAGCCTGCCCAACCAGCAGCAATTCTTTGTGATGGTGGACCGCCGTGATGGTCTGGGCAGTCACCGTTACCTGTCGGACGTTTATGCCCGGCGTGGCGAGGGCGACTGGTCGTGCCTGAGGTTCACCGAGTTCGTCGAGCAGTTGCTCGCGGCGTGCGAACACATGACCCGCGCCAGCAACGACGAGTTGCTGGATCAGGTGTTGCAAAGCCAGTTGCTGACCGCGTCCATCGTCGGCCACAACATGGACGGGCAGCACCCGGCACCGCTCAGCGGTTACCTCGCCAGTGAGCAGGGCTTGTGGTTTGGTCATCCGAACCACCCGGCACCCAAGGCGCGGCTGTGGCCAGCTCATTTGGCCCAGGAAACCTATGCCCCGGAATTCCAGGCCCGCACGCCGTTGCACCTGTTCGAGGTGCCGCTGGAAGGATTGAACGTCGGGGCCAACGGCCTGAGCAAAGCCCAAGTGCTGGCCGGTTTTGCCGATCAGGCGCAGGCGCGGCCAGGACACGCGGTTATCTGCATGCACCCGGTTCAGGCCCAGCTGTTCATGCAGGACGGTCGGGTTCAGCGTTTGTTGAAATCCGCGGCCATCGTCGACCTTGGCGCCACAGGGCTGATGGCCAACCCCACGGCGTCCATCCGGACCTGGTACATCGAGGGCCATGAGTTTTTCATCAAGGGCTCGCTGAACGTGCGCATCACCAACTGCGTCAGGAAAAACGCCTGGTACGAACTGGAAAGCGCACTGATGATCGACCGGGTCTTTCGTAACCTCCAATTGACCCAACCCGAAACCCTTGGCGGGCTTTCGGTGGTCGCCGAGCCGGGCAATCTGAGCTGGGCGCCGCAACAGGCCAGCGAAGCCGATAACCACTGGTTCCGCGAACAGACCGGGGCGATCCTGCGGGAGAACTTCTGCCTCGACACCGGCACCGACTGCAGCATCATGGCCGGTACATTGTTCGCTCGCGGCCTGCATTTACCACCGTTGGTGCATGAGTTCCTGAGCCGGTTCAACGGCAATGACATCGACGATCAACAGCTGTTGAGCTGGTTCGACGACTATCAGGCGCTGTTGCTACGGCCAGTGCTGGCGTTGTTCTTCAACCACGGCATCGTCATGGAACCGCATTTGCAGAACAGCGTGCTGGTGCATGACAACGGTCGTCCACAACGCTTGCTGCTGCGGGATTTCGAAGGGGTCAAACTGACCGACGAACTGGGGGCCTCGCGGATCGACGCAGACGTTCATCCACGGGTGCGCGAGTCGCTGCTCTATTCCCGCCAGCAAGGCTGGAACCGCATCGTCTATTGCCTGTTCGTCAACAACTTGTCCGAGGCTGTGTTGGCCCTGAGTTGGGAACGTCCGCACCTGGCGCCGCTGATGTGGCAACGGGTGGAGCAGCAATTGATCAGCATCCGCGTCGAATTGGCCCGCGCTGCGCCAGAGTTGGACGCACTGATTGCCGGTCAGCCGATTGCCTGCAAAACCAACCTGAAAGTGCGCCTGGCGGCCAAGGCCGATCGCCAGGCCAGCTACGTCAGTCTGGTGTCCCCGTGGGGCAAGGAGGCCAAGCATGGATAAGCTGCCCGAAGCGGTATTGGCCGCCATCGACGAAGCCCGCACGCAGCACGAAGATCCACTGGCGCTGTTCGTCTATGACCTGGACGCATTGACGCAGCACGTGACGCAGGTGATGGCGGCGCTGCCTGAAGGCGTAGAGCTTTACTACGCGATCAAGGCCAACAGTGAGCCGCAAATCCTCGCCGCTGTGGCACCGTTGGTGCACGGCTTTGAGATTTCCTCCGGCGGTGAGATCGATCGTCTTCAGGCCTGCCCGACGCGCAAACCATTCATCTTCTCCGGCCCTGGCAAACTGGACTCCGATCTGCGTTCGGCGCTGCAACACCAGGTCGAAGCGATTCACATCGAAAGCCTGAATGAAATCGTCCGCCTGCAACGGCTGGCATTGGAAGCAGGGCGCGTGCAAAACGTCTTGCTGCGGATCAACCCTGAACTGCCGTCGCCGCTCTCCAGCAAACTGGCGATGGCCGGCACGGCCACACCGTTCGGGATCGATGAAGCGGAACTGGCCCAAGCGGTCAGCTGGGTCGATAACGCCAGTCACCTGCGGCTCAAGGGCTTTCATGTGCATGCGATGTCCCATCAGTCGTTGGTGGAACGCCATGAACAATTGCTCGATCTGTACCTGCAGCGCTGGCCGCAATGGAAAGCGCTGTCGGTCGATCCCGCGGCGATCACACACCTCAATGTGGGCGGTGGCATCGGGGTCAATTACCTCGGGCCGCAGCAATTCGATTGGCAGCGCTTGTGCGCGCACTTGGGCCAGTCCCTTGCAGCGTGTACCGATGCGCCCATCGTGCGCTTTGAGCCTGGTCGTTTCATCAGCGCCTTCTGCGGTTATTACGCCATTGAAGTGCTGGACAGGAAAACCAGTCACGGCAAGCACTTCCTGGTCTGTCGTGGCGGCACGCATCAGTTCCGTTTGCCGGTTGCCCAAGGCCATGATCACCCGGTCATTCATCTGCCCCGGCATCGCGTCACTTCAACGGCGCCACAACAGGAGTGGACTGTCGTTGGGCAGCTCTGTACGCCCAAGGATGTGCTGAGCCGCGATTGCCCGCTCACGGACGTGGAGATCGGCGACATGCTGGTGTTGCCGCTGGCGGGTGCCTATGGCTACAACATTTCCCACGCCGATTTCCTCTGTCATCCGCGACCGCCGCAGGTGTTTGTACAACAGGCCGGAGTCGCACCGTGGGATTGACGTTCGCCGTGCCGCGCTGGTTGGTGGTGGTCAATGTGCTGTTGGGCACGCTGACGGTCAGTCTGAACAACAGCTCATTGAATCCGGCGTTGCCGGCGTTCATGGAGGCCTTTGAGATTGGCCCGCTGTTGGCCACCTGGATTGTCGCGGCGTTCATGGTGAGTATGGGCATGACCATGCCGCTCACCAGTTTTCTCAGCCAGCGGATGGGGCGCAAATCCCTCTATTTGTGGGGCGTGGCGTTGTTTGTCTGCGGTTCGCTGCTGGGGGCGCTGGCCAATTCCATCGCGCTGGTGATTGCCGCACGCGTGGTGCAAGGCATCGCCAGTGGGCTGATGATTCCGCTGTCCCTGGCGATCATTTTTTCGGTGTACGCCAAGGGCGAGCGGGGCAGGGTCACCGGCCTGTGGGGCGCGGCGGTCATGCTGGCGCCGGCATTGGGGCCCTTGTGCGGGAGCCTGATGCTGGAGTGGTTCAGTTGGCGCTCGCTGTTCCTGATGAATGTGCCGATTGGCCTGTTGGCGCTGATCCTTGGCGTCGGCGTGCTGCCGGCTTCTGAAGCATCGGAACGCAAACCTTTCGACCTGGCGGGTTACCTGTTGATCGCGGCGGGCATCGGTCTGCTGATGATTGCCGTTGGCCGTCTGCGCCATGCCGAAGCCCTCACTGATCCGCTCAACCTTGGCATGCTGTTGGCGGCGATTCTGTGTCTGGTCGCGTTTGTTCGACTGGAACTGAACCGGACTTCGCCGCTGCTTAACCTGCGCATCTTTGCCCTGCGCGGTTATCGCTTGAGCGTGATCATCGCGGTGGTGCAGTCGGTCGGCATGTTCGAATGCCTGGTCCTGCTGCCACTGTTGGTGCAAGTGGTGATGGGCTACAGCGCTATCTGGACCGGACTGTCGCTGCTGTGCACGGCGATGTTCGCCAGCCTGTTCGGGCATCTCGGCGGCAAGTGGCTGGACCGACACGGCCCGCGCGGCGTGGTGCTCTGGGGACTGCTGCTGACTGGGGGCGCCACGCTGGGATTGGGCATGCTGGGGGCTGGCGCTTCAATCGGTGTGGTGTTTTTTCTGATGATGGTCCGCGGCGCCGGGCTGGGCCTTTCCTATATCCCCATCACCACCGCCGGGCTCGATGCGCTGCCTGAACCGATGGTCACGCAAGGCGCGGCGATGAACAACATTTCCCGTCGTCTCGTCTCGTCGCTAGCCATCGTGGTTGCCTCCCTGTGGCTGGAATTCCGCCTGACTGCCGAGACCGGGAGTGGGGTGGTTTCGATGGCCAGCTCGGGGGCGATCAGCGAGGTCTTCATGGCCACCGGCATCCTCATCCTCCTGGCATTGCCCTGTGCCTGGCGTTTTCCCGTTCACGCATCCGACGAGCCGGCCGAGGCACTGCCCTCGGCCCTCGAACACCGTTAATTCTTTCATGGACAAGGTTATGACTATGGCGACTTCTTCACAGGCAACACATCAGGCTGCGGATTCAGCGCCAGGCGTCTGGCTGGCGACGGCCGATCCGCGCCACTATCAGCAAGTGGAACAGCGCGTGGTGGGCCAACTGCTGCAAACGCTGCTGTATGAAAACGTCCTGCCGTATCGCCATTCGCTCCTCGATGGCGGCCAGTACCGTTTTGTCGTCAGCGGCTTCGATGCGCAGCAACAATCGGTGGAGTACCACTGCAGCGGATTGCTCAGCGAAAGCTTCGAGCTGATCCGCCTCGACTATGCCAGTCTCGAACGCGTTGACGCGTTGGGCGCACGCCGTCGGCCGCACCTTCATCAAGCATTGGCGGAGCTGTTGAGCGAACTTCAGGACAGCCCGCATCTACCTCGCTTCACCCATGAACTGGAGCAGACCCTGCTCAAGGATCTGCAATCGCGCAGTCAGGGTTATCAAGCGCCCCAGCCAACCCATCAACTGGATGTCGATGCGCTGGAACAGCACTTCATGGACGCCCACAGCTATCACCCTTGCTACAAATCGCGCATCGGTTTTTCGCTCAAGGACAACGCCAATTACGGGCCGGAATTTGCCGCGCCCATCGCGATTGTCTGGCTGGCAGTGGCGAAAACCTGCGGGGCGATGAACATCTCGCAGCGCCTGGATTACAACGGGTTTATCCAGCAGGAATTCGGACTTCAACGCTGGCAGCAACTGGCTGAGAGCCTCACCGACCAAGGCAAGTCGATGGGCGATTACTGGTTGATGCCGGTGCACCCGTGGCAGTGGGAAAACATCATTGTTCCCGTGTTCTACCCAGAACTGGTCAGCGGTGAAGTGATCCATCTGGGCACCACGGATGATCGCTATCAGGCGCAACAGTCGATCCGCACGTTGGCCAACGTCACTGAGAAAAAGCGGCCTTACGTCAAGCTCGCGTTGAGCATGACCAACACCTCCAGCACCCGAATTCTGGCCCGGCACACAGTGATGAACGGCCCGATCATCACCGACTGGTTGCAGCAGTTGATCGGCAGCGACAGCACCGCCCGCGACCTTGGCTTTGTGGTCCTCGGAGAGGTCGTCGGGGTCAGCTTTGACTACGATCACCTGCCCGCCACGCGGATGTCCCAGGCCTACGGCACGATGGGCACCCTGTGGCGCGAGAGCATTCACCAGTACCTGCAAGACGACGAGCAAGCGGTACCTTTCAATGGTCTGAGTTCCGTGGACAATCGCTACGGCAGCGGTGAACAGACCCCGTTTATCGATGCCTGGATCAAGCAATACGGCCTGCACGCCTGGACCCGTCAACTGTTGCAGGTGGCGGTGTCGCCGATCATTCACATGCTCTACGCCGAAGGCATCGGCATGGAGTCCCATGGGCAGAACATCGTCTTGATCGTGAAGCAGGGCTGGCCGCAACGTATCGCCCTGAAAGACTTCCATGACGGCGTGCGCTATTCGCCGCAACACCTGGGGCGCCCCGAGCTGTGCCCGACCCTGGTGCCGCTGCCCGCCAGCCACGCCAAGCTTAATCGCAACTCGTTCATCCTCACCGACGATCTGGATGCGGTCCGGGATTTTTCCTGTGACTCGTTCTTTTTCATCGCCCTGGCCGAGATGGCGATCTTCCTGCATCAGCACTATCAGCTCGAAGAGGCTCTGTTCTGGCAGATGACTGCCGAGGTGATCACCAGCTACCAGGCTGAACATCCGCAACACCGTCCACGTTATGCAGCGTTTGATGTGTTCGCGCCGTTCTATGAAGTGGAAGAGCTGACCAAGCGCCGCCTGTTGGGCGACGGCGAACGTCGTTTCAAATCAGTGCCGAATCCGCTGCACGCGTTCCGGCCGCAATCATGCTGAGGACCAATCTGCTCAAGCAGAAGCTCAGGACAGGTGAGCCGGCCTACGGCCTGATCAGTTCGATTCCGTCACCAGCGGCCATCGAACTGATTGCCGAGGCGGGTTTTGATTTTGTGATCATCGATATGGAACACGTGCTGATCAATCCCGAGACCGTGGAGAACATGATCCGCACGGCCGAAAGTTACGCGCTGACCCCGTTGGTGCGGGTGGCGGACCTCAACCCGAAAACCCTGCTGCGCCTGCTCGATGGCGGCGCCCAGGGCATTGTCTTGCCGATGATCGAAGGCCCCGAGCCTTTGGCCGAAAGCATTCGTGCCTGCAAATACCACCCGCAGGGTACCCGCAGCCTGAATGCCGGGCGCCCCGGTGCCTTTGGCAAACACAGCCTGGCGGAGTACGTCGCGCTGGCCAACGAGCAAACCATGGTCGTGGCGATGATCGAAAGTGCCGAAGGTGTGCGGCGGGCGGCAGAGATTGCCGCCGTGCCCGGCCTCGACATGATCCTCGAAGGGGCCGCCGACTTGTCGCAATCGATGGGCATGCCCTGGCAGATCGACCGACCCGAGGTGCAGCAAGCGCTGCTCGCCAGTTGGCAGGCAGCCAACGCTGTGGGCGTGCCGTATTGCGCGATTCCACGTCAGCCGGGCGACCACGAACGGTGCTTGAGCCAGGGCGTAAAAAGTTTTGTTTTGGGTGACGAGCGTGGCATCGCTTTTCGTGCCCTTCAGGCCAAATTGGCCGCCATTTCAGCAGAAGGAAAATAGTCGGATGAACTTCACCACAATGGCCGCCGACAAGGTGATGCAGGATCTGGTCGATTGTTTGCTGGCCGAACATTTTTTCGGGACCGAGCCGCTGAACCTGGTAGCGCCCTCGTCATCGGCCGATCAGCCGTTTACCGGGTTGAGCGCCGAACAACGGATCTGGGAATGGCCCATCGATCCCCAGGGGTGCATCGTCATTGCCCTGCGTCCCGGCATTACCCAGCAATGGGAAAAAGTACCGGGCACGCCGGTATGGGGGCGACAGAATGACCAACTGACCGCGCTGTCACCCGAGGCTTTCACGACCCAGGTGTTGGCCGGCATGACTGATCGCTACCCGGACAATGAAAAAGGCTTCGCCCTGTTTCTGGATGTGCTGCGCACCAGCGTTCGGCAAACCGAGTTGTCCCTGACCCATCGGGTTAACAGCGAACGCTTGCTGGAAAAGAGCAACGCGGACTTCTTCCTGGCGATGGAACAGTGGGCTTCGTTGCGTGATCGTCCCTACCATCCGCTGGCCAAAGCCAAGCAGGGTTTGGACGACGCGGAATATCAGCAGTATCAGGCGGAGTTCGCCCGTCCGGTGGCGCTCAATTGGGTCGCGGTCGACCGCACGTTGCTGCAGAGCGGCGACGGCGTGACGGACCTGGCGCAGAGTTATCCCGCCCAGTACTTGTTGCCATTCGCGTTACAGGTCGGCCTGCAACACGAATTGCAGCAACGGGGCATTGCCGATAGCCATATCGCGCTGCCGGTGCACCCGTGGCAGTTTGAACACGTGCTGGAGGCACAGCTCGGCGACGCGTTCGCCAAGGGTGATTGCCATCGACTGGACTTCTCCGACGGTGATTTCTTCGCCACCTCGTCGTTGCGCTCGATGACGCCGTGCTTCAACAGTGCCGATTACCTCAAGTTGCCAATGGCGATCTATTCGCTGGGTGCTTCCCGTTATCTGCCTGCAGTGAAAATGATCAACGGCGGCTTGAGCGAGGCGCTGCTGCGTCAGGCTCTGAGCAAGGATCAAACCCTGCAACAGTCCCTGCACCTGTGCGACGAAACCAAATGGTGGGCGTTCATGCCGCCGGACGCGACGCTGTTCGACGAAGCGCCGCGTCACTTGTCGGCGATGGTGCGCGGCTATCCGCCCGCGCTGCTCGAAGACCTGGACACCCGACTGGTGCCCATGGCGGCATTGGGCACATCGCTGCCGGGCAGCAACCAGCACTTCTTCGATGACTGGATGGCCTACCGCCAATTGCCGGCCAGTGCCGCGTCGGTGATGACCCTGTTCCGCGAGTTGTGCCACAGCTTCTTCGATATCAACCTGAGGATGTTCCGCATCGGCATGCTGGGTGAAATTCACGGGCAGAACGCGGTGCTGGTGTGGAAGGCCGGTTATGCCCAGGGCTTGCTGTTGCGCGACCACGATTCGTTGCGCATCTTCGTGCCGTGGCTGGAACGCAACGGCCTGGCCGACCCGGCTTACCGGTTGAAGAAGGGGCACGCCAACACGCTGTACCACGATCGCCCTGAAGACTTGCTGTTCTGGTTGCAGACCCTGGGTATTCAGGTCAACCTCCGCGCCATCATCGATACGCTGGCTGAGGTCTACGCATTGCCGGCGACCGGGTTGTGGACGGCGATGGGCGAAGTGCTCAACGAGTTGATCGACACCATCGAGTTTGACGCCGAGGCGCGGATCATGATCAAGCATCAGCTATTCGAAGCGCCACATTGGCCGCAAAAATTGCTGCTCACCCCGATGATCGAGCGCGCGGGCGGCCCTGGCAGCATGCCGTTTGGCAAAGGGCAGGTGGTCAACCCGTTTCACAGGCTCGATCGTAATGCCTGAACCGCGACGTGAACCCTCCAGGCGCACGCTGTTGCGCCTGTCCCTGGGGGCGCTCGCCCTCAGGTTTTCCGCGCCGGCGTGGGCCGAGGCTGGCGCTGCACCGTTGCGGGTGATCACCCTGTTTCAGGGGGCCACCGACTGCGCTGTGATGTTGGGCGTGACCCCGTGTGGCGTAGTCGATTCCTGGAGCGAAAAACCGACCTATCGCTATTTGCGCACGGCATTGGGCGCTGTGCCCCATGTCGGGCTGGAGACCCAGCCCAGCCTTGAAGACATCGCACTGCTCAAACCGAACTTGATCATTGCCTCACACTTTCGCCATGAGCGCATCGCCCCATTACTCAAGCAGATCGCCCCGGTGCTGATGCTGGAGGAAGTGTTCGAGTTCAAGAAGACCCTGGCGCTGATGGGCGCTGCATTACACCAGCAACAGAGGGCCGATGAGATTCTGAACCGATGGCAGCAACGCTTGGTACAGCTGAGTGAGCAACTGCGGCAGACATTTGCCGGACGCTGGCCTCCCACGGTGTCGATACTGGACATCCGCGAAGACCACATCCGCAGTTACCTGCCGGCGAGTTTTCCGGGCTCGGTACTCACCGAACTGGGATTCAACTGGAGTGACACTAGCCGTGAGGCGAGCGGGGTGTCGATCAAACTCACCAGCAAGGAAAGCCTTGCGGTGGTGAATGCCGACATCTTTTTTGTCTTTCTGCGCGCGCAGAACGCGGCGGTGCAGCGCAATTACGAGAGCCTGGTGCAACACCCGTTGTGGAAGCAGATGCGTGCCCCGCAGCAAGGACAGGTGTGGCAGGTCGATGGCGTCGCGTGGAGTCTGTCGGGCGGGATGTTGGGGGCCAACCTGATGCTCGACGACGTGGCCCGCGTGGCCGCCGCGCAGGTGGCCTCATGAGCCCGGGAGTCAAGCTGTGCAGCGCGGGTATCGTGTTGCTGCTGTGCTGCGTGTTGAGCCTGGCGGTCGGTGCCACCTGGATTCCACTGCCGCAGATTGCCGCGGCGTTTGTCCATCCCGACCCGCTGAGTATCAATCATGTGCTGGTGACCACCACGCGCCTGTCGCGCACCTTGATGGCGATTTCCGTAGGCGCCAGCCTTGCGGTCGCGGGCGCGCTGATGCAGGCACTGACGCGCAATCCATTGGCATCACCCGGGTTGTTCGGGATCAATGCCGGTGCGACTTTTTTTATCATCCTGTTTTCCTCGATCTTCTCGCTGTCATCCCCGGATGCCTGGCTATGGTCGGCGTTTATTGGCGCTGGCGTGGCGGGGTGTCTGGTATGGCTGATCGGCAACATGGGGCAAGGCAGTCTCAGTCCGCTGCGCATCGTGCTGGCGGGCGCGGCGATCGCCGCGTTGTTCTCCGCTTTCAGTCAGGCGCTGCTGGTGGTGAATCAGGATGGCCTGGACACGGTTTTGTTCTGGATGGCCGGTTCACTGACCGAACGCAGCCTGTCGACCGCTGCGCCGTTGTTGCTGTGCGCTGTGCTCGGGGTGGCGGGGGCGCTGCTGCTGGCCGGGCAGCTCAATGTGCTGAACGCCGGGGAAGAGATCGCCACGGGGTTGGGGCAGCGAACCGGTCTGATCCGGCTGCTGATGAGCGTGCTGGTGATCTGTCTCGCGGGCAGCGCGGTGGCGTTGGCCGGCAGCATTGGTTTCATTGGTCTTCTGGTACCGCACATGGTGCGCAAGGGATTGTCCATCGACCATCGATGGTTGCTGCCCGGTTGTGCGCTGCTCGGCGCCATTCTGCTGCTGTTGGCGGATACGCTGTCGCGGGTTTTGATCCTGGCTCAGGAGGTGCCGGTGGGGGTGATGACGGCGCTATTCGGCGCACCGTTTTTCATCCTGTTGGCCCGGCGTGGAGGTCGTTATGGATAAGGTGGTGACCTGGCGCCGGGGCGGGTATTCCCGGCGGGTCAACCTCTCCACGTGGTTGCGATTGGCGGCGGCGCTGGTGCTGACGGTGCTGGTGATGCTCGGCTCGTTATCGCTGGGGAAAGTCATCCTCTCGCCCCTCGAGGTGATGCGAATCCTGTTTTCCAGTCAGGACGCCAGCCTGACATTGATCGTCGAGCAACTGCGTTTTCCACGCATTGTGCTGGCGGCATTGGTCGGGGCTGCGTTGTCGGTGTCCGGGCTGATCCTGCAAAGCATCATCCGCAACCCGCTGGCATCGCCAGACCTGCTGGGCATCACCAGCGGTGCCAGTGCCGCTGCTGTGCTTTATCTGTCGTTCTTGTCGGCGACGCTGGGGCAACAATTTTTGCCCTTGGCTGCGATGCTCGGTGCGGCGCTGGCGACACTGGCCATTTATCTGCTGGCCTGGAAGCAGGGGACCTCACCGCTGCGACTGGTGCTGATCGGTGTGGGCGTCTCGGCGATGTTGACCGCCGCGACGACCTTCATTCTGGTGTTCAGTCCGCTGACCACCACCCTGTCTGCCTACGTTTGGCTGACCGGCAGCGTATACGGCGCCAGTTGGCCCGAACCGCTGGCGCTTGCGAGCTGGTTGTTGGGCATTTGCCCGCTGTTGGTGCTGCTGGCCCGTCAGGTGATGGTGCAACAGTTGGATGACAATCTGGCCCAGGGCATCGGCGTGCGCGTGCAATGGCTGCGGGCCGGTTTGTTGCTGGTGAGTGTGGCCTTGGCCGGTGCGGCCATTGCCTGGGGTGGGGCGATCGCGTTTGTCGGGCTGATCGCGCCACATATTGCCAAACGCCTGGTGGCCCCTGGTTTCGCTGGGCAGGCTGTGATGGCAGCCCTGATTGGCGCAAACCTGGTGATGCTGGCGGACCTGGTCGGGCGCACGCTGTTCTTGCCTCTGGATCTACCGGCCGGGATCTTTGTCGCGGTGCTGGGCACACCCTTTTTTCTCTATTTATTGATTAAACAGCGTCATTAAGGAATTCAACGTATGACGTCGATTGCAAGTCGCGGCCTGACCCTGAGTTATCAGCGCCAGGTGATTATTGACGCGCTGGACATGCAACTGCCCAAGGGCAAGATCTCGGTGCTGATTGGCAGTAACGGCTGCGGCAAAAGTACCTTGCTCAAATCCTTCGCCCGACTGCTGAAACCGCAGCAAGGCTCGGTGATTCTCAACGGCGTGGATATCCAGAAAAAATCCACGGCGGCGGTGGCGCGTGAGTTGGCCATCCTGCCCCAGACACCGACGGCGCCCGAGGGCATTACTGTTCGCCAGCTCGTGGCTCTGGGCCGATACCCTTATCAAAGCTGGATGCAACAGTGGTCGGCCGAGGATGAAACCATGGTCAATCGCGCGCTGACGCAGACCAGTCTGCAGGCGCTGGCGGATCGGCCGGTGGATGCCTTGTCCGGTGGGCAGCGCCAGCGTGCGTGGATTGCCATGACCCTGGCCCAGGACACCGGCATCGTGCTGCTGGACGAGCCGACGACCTTCCTCGACCTGGCTCACCAGATTGAAGTGCTGGACCTGCTGCGCGACCTCAACCGGCTCGAAAACAAAACCATCATCATGGTGCTTCACGACCTCAACCTGGCCTGTCGTTATGCCGATCATATGGTCGCGGTGCATGAGCGTACGGCATTTGCCCAGGGCCGGCCTGAAGACGTCTTGACTCAAGCGCTGGTCAAAACCGTGTTCGACCTCAACTGCAGGATTATTCCTGATCCGTTCTTTGGTACGCCGATGTGCATTCCGTTTGGCCGGGAATTGCCGCAATGAGTCTGGCTCACCACTTCACTGCGCAAGAATGGAACGTGCTGGGCGGTGGGTTGCGGTTGAAGGACTGCGCCGAACGTGACCCCTTACGCTCGCTGATGGCGCGTGACCTGTTGCAGGACGAGGTGTGCGAGCGTTTGCTGGACGCATTGAGCCCGGTCATTGGCTCACCGTCGCGGGCGATCACCGCCTCGCTGCTGGGTAAGCGCCTGTCTTTCCTGGCCACCGGCGCGTGTTTGTACGCCATGTCGGTGTACGACAAAGGACTGCTGCTGTCGCTGGACAACACGGTGATCGAGTACGGCCATGATGACGGGCTGTGGACGTCTTCGATGCCGCTGGCTCATTCCCTGCCGCTGACGTACGGGGCCGGTGAGCGCGAGGCCTGGCGGGAAACCCTGGTGCAGGCGCTGTTTGCCGGGCTGTTGAAGCCGCTGTGGCAAACCTTCAACCGTGTGAGTGGTGTTTCGCGGCGCATCTTGTGGGAAAACACCGCCGTGCGCGTGTATTCGTTGTATGAAAAACGCATGGCGAAAATCGACGAGCCGTCGGTGCGCGAGCGCTATGAAGCCGACTTCAGATGGCTGCTGACCCAGGCAGAACCTGCTCTGTTCGGCCTCGATTACAACCCGTTGAGCCATTTCCGCCGACCGCCGACACTGGTCGACGAGGGGCAGCGCACCATTCGCTTTCGACGAACCTGCTGCTTCTATTACCTGGCTACTGAGCCTGCTGAATATTGTTCAACCTGCCCATTGCTGCGTCCGGGGAAATGCCGATGAGTTATCAGATCAACCCTCGCCAGCAACTCGTCACCTCGGAGTTGCTCAATGCCTACCAGGCGATCCCTTCGTCGACCATCGGCCATTTTTCCGATCGGGGCTTCTTGCGGGGGATCAAGCCGCTGTTCAACGACATCCGCATGGTCGGCCATGTCGTCACCGTCAAAGTCTTCCCGCCGGATGGCAGTGTTTTGCGTGAAGCGCTGTTGCTGAGTGAGCCGGGCGACGTGCTGGTGATCGAATGTATGGGCGACGAGGAGTGTGGCTGTTGGGGTGAACTGCGCACCCTGGCCGGTCTGATCAAAGGGTTGGCCGGGGTGGTGGTGTCGGGTGCGGTCACGGATGTCAGCGCATTGCGTCGCCATGGGTTGCCGGTCTTTTGCCGGGACGTCAGTGCGTACACGACTCGCGGCATTGGCGCCCGAGGGGAAGTCAATCAGTCGATCAATGTGGGCGGCGTTCAGGTACAGCCGGGGGATCTGGCGATTGGTGATGATGACGGCGTCTTCATCCTCGATGCCCGGCGTGCGGCCGAGCTGCTTCCCGAGCTCTTGGCCAAAGAGGAAATGGACCAGCAGCGCAGGGCGGAATTCTTGCAGAGACTCGATCAGCGAAGGGGCTGACTTCCCGAGCTGAAATGAAAAGGGGCAACTGTGCAGTTGCCCCTTTTTTGCGTCGGTCGGTCAGAAGCCGAGTTTGTCTCGCAGTCCGTAATACCAGGCGCCCAACGCAGCGAACGGAGTGCGCAGCAGTTGTCCGCCGGGGAACGGGTAGTGGGGCAGGTCGGCAAACGCGTCGAAACGCTCGGCCTGACCACGCAACGCTTCGGCCAACACCTTGCCCGCCAGGTGCGTATACGTCACGCCATGGCCGCTGCAACCCTGGGAATAGTAGATGTTGTCGCCCAGGCGTCCGACCTGAGGAAGTCGTAACAAGGTAGCC
>NZ_QKZG01000006.1:0-386033 GCF_003254125.1 Pseudomonas sp. 478 | reverse complement strand
TAACCAATACTAATTGCCCGTGAGGCTTGACCATATAACACCCAAGCAATTTGACTACTCGAAAGAGCATCAGATTGCGGTGTGTGAAGACGAAACGAACCGAAAGTTCGAGATACTCACAAAACACCAAACTATCGCATACCCATTTGCTGGAGCGTGAACCGAAAGGTAAACGACCTGGCTACCGAATTTCTTGACGACCATAGAGCATTGGAACCACCTGATCCCATCCCGAACTCAGCAGTGAAACGATGCATCGCCGATGGTAGTGTGGGGTTTCCCCATGTGAGAGTAGGTCATCGTCAAGATTAAATTCCGAAACCCCTATCTGCGTATGCAGGTAGGGGTTTTGTTTTGTCCGCAGGAAAGTTCGTACAGCAATACCGGACGGCTCCCGGCTGTCACAGTCTCCCGACAATGCTAAGGTTCGGCCCTAGCTTTTGTATTTTTCCAAGGAAGCCTTTATGCCGGACGCGACGTCCCTCAGTGCTGGTTTTATGGTGGTTCACGGCAACCGCCTGGACGTGTTGCGCAGCCTGGTGGTCAGCTGGATGCGGCGTTACCCGCTGGCTCCTTTGGAAAATGAAATTGCCCTGGTACAGAGCAACGGCATCGCCCAATGGCTGAAGCTGGCACTGGCGGAAGACCCTGAAGACGAGGACATGGGTGGCTGCGGAATCGCAGCAGCCATCGACGTGCAGTTACCGGGTAGTTTCATGTGGCAGCTCTATCGCATGGTGCTTGGGCGTGATGAAATCCCGGTCAAATCCCTGCTCGATAAAGCTCCCTTGACCTGGCGCCTGATGCGTCTGCTTCCGCAGTTGATCAATCAACCGCACTTCGAACCGCTGCAACGCTTCCTTACCCATGACACCGATTTACGCAAACGCTATCAGTTGGCTGAGCGGCTGGCGGATTTGTTTGACCAATACCAGGTGTATCGTGCCGACTGGCTTGAAGACTGGGCCGAAGGTCGCCATCAATTACGAAATGGCAGAGGCGAAACCAAACCGCTGACCCCGGCTAACTGCTGGCAGGCAGAGTTGTGGCGTGCGCTGTTGCTGGATGTGGGTGAACAAGGCATGGCGCAAAGCCGAGCCGGCGTCCATCAACGGTTCATCGAGCGCATCAACAGCCTCGACGTAGCCCCCAGCGGATTGCCTTCACGGGTGATCGTTTTCGGGATTTCTTCACTGCCCGCTCAAGCCCTGGAAGCACTGGCGGGGCTGGCCCGGTTCAGCCAGGTTCTGCTCTGCGTACACAACCCGTGTCGCCACCATTGGGCAGACATCGTCGCCGATAAAGACCTGTTGCGGCATCAATACAAGCGTCAGGCTCGCAAGAGCGGAATGCCGGTTGCGCTCGACCCGCAAACCCTTCACCAGCATGCCCATCCACTATTGGCGGCGTGGGGCAAGCAGGGGCGGGACTATATCAATCTGCTCGACAGCTACGACGATCCCAACAGCTATCGCTCGGCATTCCGCGATGGCCGTATCGACCTGTTCAGCGATAGCCAGCCACAGAACATGCTCAATCAATTGCAGGACGACATTCTTGAGTTGCGTCCCTTGAACGAGACTCGCGAGCGCTGGCCAGCTGTCGATCCGGCGAAGGACGAGTCGATCCGTTTTCACATTGCCCATAGCGCCCAGCGCGAAGTGGAGATCCTCCACGACCAGTTGCTTGCACGCTTCAGTGCTAATCCGGAATTAAGGCCTCGCGATGTGATCGTGATGGTCCCGGACATCGACAGTTACGCACCGCATATTCGTGCGGTATTTGCTCAACTTGAACGCCACGATCCACGTTTCATTCCCTTCACGCTCGCAGATCAAGGCCAACGTGGTCGTGACCCGTTACTGATTGCTATCGAACATCTGCTCAAGTTGCCCGACAGCCGTTTCCCCGTGAGCGAGATCCTCGATTTGCTGGATGTTCCTGCACTGCGCGCTCGCTTCGGTGTAGAGGAACGCGATCTGCCGACCCTGCACCGTTGGATCGAAGGCGCAGGCATCCGCTGGGGCATGAATGCCGAGCAGCGCGCGGGTCTCGGTCTGCCGCAGGAGCTGGAACAAAACAGTTGGCGTTTCGGTCTGCGACGGATGCTGCTCGGTTATGCCGTGGGCAGTGCCAGTGCCTGCGAGGGTATCGAACCCTACGACGAGATCGGTGGTCTGGATGCCGCGCTCATTGGGCCTTTGGTCGCGCTGCTGGACGCATTGGAGATTGCCCACCAGGAGCTCTCTCTACCCGCAGCTCCCAAGCAATGGGGCTTTCGATTGCATGCACTGGTTCAGTTGTTTTTCCTGGCCAGTAACGAGCATGACGACTACGTGTTGGCCCAACTCGAAGAGCTGCGTGAAACCTGGCTTGAGACCTGCGAGTCAGTTGGCTTGCATGATGAACTGCCGTTGACCGTGGTCCGTGAAGCCTGGCTCGCCGGCCTTGACCAGGGCCGCCTGTCCCAGCGTTTTCTGGCCGGTGCGGTTAACTTCTGCACCTTGATGCCCATGCGAGCGATCCCGTTCAAACTGGTCTGCCTGCTGGGCATGAATGACGGGGACTACCCGCGAGCACAACCGCCACTGGACTTCGACCTCATGGGCAGTGACTACCGCCCCGGCGATCGCTCCCGACGTGAAGATGATCGCTATCTGCTGTTGGAAGCGCTGTTGTCGGCACGTGACCAACTCTATATCAGCTGGGTCGGTCGCAGCATTCGCGATAACAGTGAACGCCCTGCGTCGGTACTGATTGGCCAATTGCGAGATCATCTGGCCAGCGGTTGGCGACTGCATGATGTCGACGAAGATCTGATTGAGGCCATCACTCAGGAACATCCACTGCAACCGTTCAGCGCCCGCTACTTCCATGAAGGCGATGACTTGTTCAGCTACGCGAATGAATGGCAGGTACTGCATCAAACCAGTGAGCCGTCGACTGATATCGAAGTCCTTGATCCCTACATTCAGGAAGAGCCGCTGAGTCTCGGTCAACTGCAGGATTTCCTGCGTAATCCTGTACGACATTTCTTCAGTCAACGACTGAAGGTGTACTTCGAAGCGGCTGAAGTGCCCTTGGCTGATGAAGAGCCATTTGTACTCGATGCGTTGCAACGTTACAGCCTCAGCGACAGCTTGCTTGAAGCGGCGCTGAGGCATCTGGATAGCACTGACCAGGTACTGGAAGCACAGGCAAAACGTCTGCAAAACAGTGGGCTTCTGCCCATGGCGGGGTTCGGCGAATGCCTTCAGCGAGAGTTGATCGAACCGTTGCCTGATCTGTTGCAGCGTTACCAACAGCTTTTGGCGTTATGGCCAACACCGCTCACCAACGCTCTGCCAGTGAGTCTGGAGTTGCTGGGTCTGCGCCTGGAAGGTTGGCTCAGCGGCCTGCATCAACGTGCGGATGGTGGCTTGCTATCAGTCACGACAATCCCCAACAGCATCGGCTCAATCAAGTCTCGCAAATGGCATCGGCTGACACGGCCATGGGTCAATCATCTGGTTGCCTGCGCCAGTGGTATGGCGATGACCACCGCGTTGGTGGCCAGCGACGACAGTCTGCTGCTCGGTCCGATGCCGGAGGATGCAGCCTTGCGGATTCTGGGCGACCTGTTAATGGCTTGGCAAACGGGCATGCGTCAACCACTGCCGATTGCGGTGAAGACCGGCTTCGCATGGCTGGGTCAAACTGATCCGGTCAAAGCCCAGGCCGCAGCCCGCAAGGCCTATGAAGGCGATGGCCTGACCACCGACGGCGAGCGTCGCGAAAGTCCGGCACTCGCCCGGCAGTTCGCCGACTTCGACTCGCTTGCCGCAGACGAAACCTTCCCGGATTGGTGCAACGCGTTGTACCGGCCGTTGCTTGAAGCGCCTTGGCGTTCATTGAACAGCGAGGAGGCGCGCGCATGATCACAAAACCTCTGGCGTTGGCATTTCCCCTGCGCGGCAGCCAATTGATCGAAGCGAGCGCCGGGACCGGCAAGACCTTCACCATTTCCGCGCTTTATCTGCGCCTGGTCCTTGGCCACGGCGCAGAGTCGAGCGGCTTCGGACGTGAACTGTTGCCGCCACAAATCCTGGTTGTGACATTCACCGATGCGGCGACCAAAGAATTGCGCGAACGTATCCGCACGCGTCTCGCTGAAGCTGCACGGTTTTTCCGTGATGAAACACCGGCGCCCGATAGCCTTATCGCGGAGCTTCGTGAGGAGTACCTTCCCGAGCAATGGTCCGGCTGCGCGAACCGTCTGGACATCGCTGCTCAGTGGATGGACGAGGCGGCAGTTTCGACCATCCACAGTTGGTGTCAGCGCATGTTGCGCGAGCACGCGTTTGACAGTGGCAGTCTGTTTACCCAGACCCTGGAAACCGATCACAGCGATTTGCTGGGCGAAGTCCTGCGCGATTACTGGCGCCTGTTTTGTTACCCGATGCAAGGTGATGCGCTGAACTGGGTGCGTGGGAATTGGGGTGGTCCGGCAGCCTTGCTGCCGCGAGTCCGTGGTTTGTTCGCCAGTGAGCGAGACAGTGTTGAAGGTAAAGAACCTGCCGAGCTGATCACGGCGTGTCTGCAAGAGCGACGGGCAGCCTTGCTCGAGCTCAAGATGCCCTGGCGCCAGTGGGCAGATGAATTGCTTGCCATCTGTCACCAGGGTGTTGCGAGCAAGAGCGTCGACGGTCGCAAGATGCAGGCACGCTATTTCGAACCCTGGTTCGAAAAGATCAGGGCCTGGGCTGAAGACGAATCCCTTGAGCAACTGGATATCGGCACCGGATTCACGCGCCTGACTCCCGAGGGTATGGCCGAAGCCTGGAAGGGTGAAGTACCCAGTCATCCCGGGCTGGACGCCATGCCTGGCCTCAAGGCCAGTCTCGATGGATTGCCGACACCTGATGCCGCCGTGCTGCAGCACGCCGCCCAGTGGGTCGGTACACGGTTCGAGGAAGAAAAGCGTCGCCGTGCGGAGATGGGCTTCGATGACATGCTGCTACGCCTCGATGCAGCGTTGCAATCCGATGGCGGTGAGCGGCTGGCGACCCTGATTCGCGAGCAGTTCCCGGTCGCGCTGATCGATGAGTTCCAGGACACCGACCCGGTGCAGTACCGGATCTTCGAGAGCATCTATCGCATCGAAGACAACAACCCCGAATGCGGTCTGTTCCTGATCGGCGACCCCAAGCAAGCGATCTACGCATTCCGCGGTGCCGACATCTACACCTACCTGCGCGCCCGTCAGGCCACTGCTGGCCGACTGCATACCCTGGGTACGAATTTCCGTTCCAGCCATGGCATGGTCAGAGCGGTAAACCATGTGTTCGAGCGCGCCGAGTCTCGCGAAACCGGTCGGGGCGCGTTCCTGTTTCGTGAAAAGAGCGGCGAGAACCCGGTACCGTTCCTGCCGGTCGAATCCCAAGGGCGCAAAGAAGTTCTGCACATCGACGGCCAGGTCGTGCCCGCCCTGAACATCTGGCACCTGTCCGCCGATCAGCCGCTGTCCGGCGCGGTGTACCGACAACAACTCGCCGCCGCCTGCGCCAGTGAAATCACCACTTTGCTTAACGGTGGGCAGCACGGTCGCGCGGGTTTCATACAGGACGGCAAGGACTTCAGAGGTCTGTTGCCAGCGGATATCGCGATCCTGGTCCGCGACGGTAAAGAGGCCCAGGCTGTGCGCGGCGAACTCTCCGCCCGTGGCGTGCGCAGCGTCTATCTGTCGGATAAGGATTCAGTGTTCGCCGCCCAAGAGGCCCACGACGTACTGACCTGGCTCAAGGCCTGTGCCGAGCCGGATGTCGAGCGTCCACTGCGGGCCGCGTTGGCCTGCATCACGCTGAACCTGTCGCTGGCTGAACTGGAGCGGCTGAATCAGGACGAACTGGCCTGGGAAGCTCGGGTCATGCAGTTCCGCCATTATCGCGAACTCTGGCGCAAGCAGGGCGTGTTGCCCATGCTGCGGCGATTGCTGCATGACTTCCAGCTACCTCAGACATTGATCACGCGCAGTGACGGCGAGCGGGTGCTGACCAATTTGCTGCACTTGTCGGAATTGCTGCAACAAGCGGCCGCCGAACTCGATGGTGAGCAAGCGCTGATCCGTCATTTATCCGAGCATCTGGCGTTGTCCGGTCAGGCCGGCGAAGAGCAGATCCTGCGTCTTGAGAGCGACGAACAACTGGTCAAGGTCGTGACCATTCACAAGTCCAAGGGGCTTGAGTATCCCTTGGTGTTCCTGCCGTTCATTTGCTCGGCGAAACCGGTGGATGGCAGCCGTCTGCCGCTGCATTACCACGACGCCACGGGCAAGGCCCAAGTGACCTTGAGGCCGACGGCCGAGTTGATTGTCCAGGCGGATGATGAGCGTCTCGCCGAGGATCTGCGTTTGCTTTACGTGGCCCTGACCCGGGCGCAACACGCCTGCTGGCTCGGAGTGACGGATCTCAAGCGCGGCAATAACAACAGCTCGGTGCTGCACTTGTCAGCATTGGGCTATCTGCTGGGCGGCGGAGCGCCATTGGCCGAGTCTGCAGGCTTGAAGCGTTGGCTGGAAGACCTGCAGCAGGACTGTCCTGCTCTGAGCTACGGTGAAATGCCTGAAGCGACAGTCGAGCACTACCATCCACCACGCAACGATGCGACGTTACTGGCTCCGCTGATACCCAAGCGCAAGGCCAGCGAAAACTGGTGGATTGCCTCCTACAGTGCCCTGCGCATTGGCGACAGCATGAGCGTGGGCACTGATGAAGCGCCGGAGAGCCCGCAAGCGCAAAAGCTCTTCGACGATGAACGCCTCGATCCTCAGGCACCACGCGAAGTGGTGGCCGGCGGCGCTGACATCCATCGATTCCCTCGTGGCCCGAACCCCGGCACCTTTCTCCATGGTTTGCTCGAGTGGGCCGGTGACGAAGGTTTCACTGCCACCCCGCAAGCGGTGGAAGACGCCATTGCCCGTCGTTGCAATCGACGTGGCTGGGAAGGCTGGATAACCGCCCTGAGCGACTGGCTGCAGCACCTGCTTGCGTCCCCGCTGCATATCGGCGGCGGGCAGGCTCCCGTGGTATTCGAGCAATTGACCCAGTACCGGGTCGAGATGGAATTCTGGTTCGCCAGTCATAAAGTCGATGTGCTCAAACTCGATGAACTGGTGCGCCAATACACCCACAACGGGGTGGCCCGGGTGGCTGCCGAGCCGGTGTTGCTCAATGGCATGTTCAAGGGCTTCATCGACCTGACGTTCGAGCACGACGGCCGCTACTACGTTGCCGACTACAAATCCAACTGGCTGGGCGTCGATGACGCGGCCTATACCGAGCAGGCCATGGAGCAGTCGATTCTCGACAACCGTTACGACCTGCAATACGTGCTGTACCTGTTGGCCCTGCATCGCCAGCTCAAGGCGCGACTGGTCGATTACGATTACGACCGGCATGTCGGCGGTGCGCTGTACCTGTTCCTGCGTGGCACGCGTGCGCCCAGCCAAGGCGTGTATTTTGCCCGTCCACCACGAGAGCTGATCGAGCGTCTGGACCGGCTGTTCCAGGGCAAGCCAGAACCCAAGGCCGAACCCGCCTGGGAACAGGGAGTTTTGCTATGAGTCGCACCTTCGCTGATTTGCTGCCCACTTCGTTGACAGCCGAAAGCCTGGCGGATCTGGCGCCGTTGAGTCGTGCCGATGACTTGCTGCTATTGCTGACGCGCTGGGTTGAGCGTGGCTGGCTGCGAGCGTTGGATAAAGCCTTCGTTGCCTTTCTTCACGAGCTCGCTCCCGACGATGATCCACTGGTGCTGCTGGCCGCTGCGTTGGCCAGTCATCAACTGGGCCACGGTCATGTGTGCCTGGATCTGTTCGAGACGCTTAAGGAACCGGACTTCGCCCTGTCGCTGCCACCGGAAGGTGACGTGCAAAGTGGCGCGATGTTGTTGCCGTCGCAATTGCTTGAGGCGCTGGACGGTGCCCATTGGTGCAAGGTCCTGGCCTCCAGCAGTCTGGTCGCTTTGGCGGTCGACGGTCGTGAGGCGGCGCAACATCGGCCATTGGTGTTATCGGGCAAACGCCTGTACTTGCGTCGCTACTGGGCCTACGAACGGCGTATCGACACCTCGCTGCGCCAACGCCTGGTCGAACACGAAACCACGCCGGATGATCTGTCCCAACGCCTCACCCGTTTGTTCGGCCCAGCCCAGCCTGGCGAAGTGATTGACTGGCAGAAACTCGCCTGCGCCCTCGCCACCCGCAGCGCATTCAGCATCGTTACCGGTGGCCCGGGGACCGGCAAGACGACGACGGTCGTGCGTTTGCTGGCGTTGCTCCAGGCGCCAGCGGTGGAGGCGGGCAAGCCACTGCGCATCCGTCTCGCGGCACCCACCGGCAAGGCTGCCGCCCGACTGACGGAGTCCATCAGTCAGCAGGTCAGAACCCTGGAAGTCGATGAAGCCGTACGAGTGAAGATCCCGTCAGACGTCACCACCGTGCACCGTCTGCTCGGCAGTCGTCCCGGTACTCGACACTTCCGTCACCACGCCGGTAATCGCTTGCCGCTGGATGTGTTGGTGGTGGACGAAGCCTCGATGATCGATCTGGAAATGATGGCCAACCTGCTCGATGCATTGCCGGCCCATGCCCGTCTGGTGCTGCTTGGTGACAAGGATCAATTGGCATCGGTGGAGGCCGGCGCCGTGCTGGGTGACCTGTGCCGCGACGCCGAGGCCGGTTGGTACAGCCCACAGACTCGCCTGTGGCTGCAAGCGGTCAGTGGTGAAAGCCTGGATGCCAGCGGTTTGCAGGAAGACACTCAGGGCACTCATCCACTGGCCCAGCAAGTTGTGATGCTGCGTCATTCACGTCGGTTCGGCGAGGGCAGCGGTATCGGCCAACTGGCCCGTTGGGTCAACCAGCAGCAACCCGAACAAGCTCGCAAATTGTTGGCGGCTGGAAGCCATGACGACGTGTTTTCCTTGTCCCTCAAGGGGGAGCAGGACCGGGCGCTGGAGCGCTTGCTGCTTGAGGGGCATGGCGATGGACCGCAGGGTTATCGGCATTACCTGAGTCTGTTGCGCAGCCTGCGGCCACCGCTCGACAGCACGCTTGATGATCCCTGCTGGACCGATTGGGCCCGCCAGGTACTGCAAGCCTTCGACACCTTCCAGTTGTTGTGCGCCGTACGCAAAGGGCCGTGGGGCGTTGAAGGTTTGAATCAACGCGTGACCGCCGCGCTGCTCAAGGCCCGGCTGATCGACAGCGACCAGCAGTGGTACGAAGGCCGGCCAGTGCTGATGACCTGCAATGACTATGGCCTGGGTTTGATGAACGGCGATATCGGCATTGCCCTCAAGCTGCCGGAACGCGAGGGGCCAGAGGTTGGGAAGCAGGTGTTGCGTGTGGCGTTCCCGCGAAATGATGGTCAGGGCGGCGTACGTTTTGTACTGCCGAGCCGGCTCAATGATGTCGAAACGGTGTATGCCATGACGGTGCACAAATCCCAGGGCTCGGAATTTGCCCACACGGCGTTGATTTTGCCGGATGCCCTGAACCCTGTACTCACCAAGGAGTTGATCTATACCGGGATTACCCGGGCCAAAAACTGGTTCACCCTGATCGAGCCGCGTACTGGCGTATTCGAAGAGGCGGTGAGGCGCAAGGTCAAACGCTTGAGCGGGTTGATGCTGGAACTGGATGAGGGGGTTGAATCAAGGGATTGATAAGGACGGTGCCAAGCGTCGGAAACTGACCGAAGTGCCGTAGGACGCGGCCTCGCTGGCGTCTGAACGCTGTGCTATCGTTGCGGCATCATTTCGCTACGATCGAAGAGAATCCCTGCATGAAGGTCGCTGTCTGGACGACACAGCGCGTTATCGGGTGCAAACACGTGCTGCTCGCCGGCCTTCTCTGTTTGTTCACCGGCATCGTTTTCGCTCAGTCGCAAACGCCTGTGAGCATGGCCGATCAGCGCGCAAAATCCGTCACGCAGGTGGTCCTCGGGATTCTCAGTTATGCCCGCTGGCCTGTTGAGCCAGCACAACTGCGCTTGTGCATTGTGGGCCCCACCGAATACACCGACGATCTGGTCAAAGGCACGACCCAGGCCACCGGTCGTCCCGTCACGGTGCGACGTCTTTTGGCCGGCAACCCATCGATTACCGGTGAGTGCGATGCGGTGTATATCGGCAAACTGAGCAGTGATGAACGCAGCCGGCTATTCGCTTCGTTGGCAGGGCGCCCGGTGTTGAGCATCAGCGAACGCGACGACCCCTGCACCGTCGGCAGTCTGTTTTGCCTGCGGGTCAGCGATGAGCAAGTGTCCTTTGAAGTCAACCTCGACTCCGTCGCCCGAAGCGGCGTGCGTATTCACCCCAGTGTGCTGCAACTGTCCCGCCGCAAGCCGGCGGCGCCATGAGTCTATTCAAGCCGGGTAGCCGCCCAACCTTGCGTTCGGTCATCGGGCGCGGACATTTGATCGTCGCACTCGTGGCCGTGGCCATGGCCAGCATCTCGCTGACGTTGCTCGGCGTACTGGCCTTGCGGGTCTATGCCGACCACAATTTGCACCTGATTGCGCGCTCGATCAATTACACCGTGGAAGCCGCGGTGGTGTTCAACGACAAGTCTGCCGCTAGCGAAGCGTTGGCATTGATTGCGTCCACCGAAGAAGTGGCCGATGCCCAAGTGCTGGACGAACAAGGCACGTTGCTGGCTCGCTGGGAACGGCCGGAAACGGGCTTGTTCTCTGATCTCGAAATGCAGATTGCCAAGGCCTTTCTGGAAAAACCGATCAGCATGCCAATCGTCCATCAAGGTCAGGAAGTCGGCAGCATTCAGCTCACCGGTCACGGGGGCAGCCTGTTGCGATTTTTGCTCAGCGGTCTGGTCGGCATCGTCTTGTGTACGGCCGTCAGTGCCTGGGTGGCGCTCTATCTGGCGCGCCGACAACTTCGCGCAATCACTGGCCCATTGCGCAGCCTGGCGTTTGTGGCTCACGCCGCCCGCAGCGAGCGAGCCTTCGATCAACGTGTGCCACCCGCCGCCATCGCCGAACTCGACAACCTGGGCAATGACTTCAATGCCTTGCTCGATGAACTCGAATCCTGGCAAACCCACCTGCAAAGCGAAAACGAAACCCTGGCCCACCAAGCCAGCCATGACAGCCTCACCGGGTTGCCGAATCGGGCGTTTTTCGAAGGCCGGCTGATTCGAGCGCTGCGTAACGCCAACAAGCTCAATGAGCAAGTGGCGGTGCTGTTTCTCGACAGTGACCGGTTCAAGGAGATCAATGATGGTTTCGGTCATGCCGCTGGCGATGCGGTGTTGGTGGCCGTGGCCAATCGGGTTCGAGCGCAACTGCGTGAAGAGGATCTGGTGGCACGCTTGGGCGGTGACGAATTTGCCGTCCTGCTGACGCCGCTGCACAGGATCGAGGACGCCGAGTGGATTGCCGACAAAATCATCGCCAGCATGGAAGTACCGATTCCGTTGCCGGGCAATATCCAGGTGTTGACTTCACTCAGCATCGGCATCGCCGTGTACCCCGACCATGGGACCACACCGGGTGCTTTGCTTAACGCCGCCGACGCGGCCATGTACCAAGCCAAGCGCCTTTCCCGAGGCGCACAGCACACGGCAGGGTCGGAGCACCCTGTCGCCGATGTTCAAACCAGGAGCTAATTTTTGTGTTCTCACTGACCCGGCGTTCCCTGCGATTTTTCACGTTCACCTTATTGATGGCCTTGCTGGCATTGACCGGTTGCCAGACGGCGCCGCAAAAAGGCCTGACCCCGGCGCAGGTCGCTGTGCTCAAGCAGCAAGGTTTCGAATTGACCGACGAGGGCTGGGCCTTTGGCCTGTCCGGCAAAGTGCTGTTTGGCAGTGACGACGACAGCCTCAACCCTGCCAGTACCGACATCGTCGAGCGTATCGGCAAGGCGTTGCTGGGTGTCGGAATAGAGCGAGTACGGGTCGACGGCCACACCGATACGTCAGGCAAAGAGTCTTACAACGAACAGCTCTCACTGCGCCGCGCAAAAAGCGTCGGCAAGGTGCTGACCGTTGTCGGGATGAAAGAACAAAACATCCAGCTGCGCGGCCTCGGCAGCAGTGAACCGGTTACTTCCAATAACACGCCGGCCGGTCGTACCGAGAACCGCCGGGTGTCGATCGTGGTGAGCGCCGACTAATCGGCGAACAGGGTCTCGCGACTTTCCCCCATCAACAGACCCTGATTCCGCTCAGTCACCTCCCGGATGTAATCCCACAACAGGGTGATCCGCTTGAGCTTGCGCAGGTCTTCGCGGCAGTACATCCAGAACTGTCGAGTGATGTTGATTTCCTTCGGCAACACCGGCAGTAATCGCGGATCCTGGGCCGCCAGGAAGCACGGCAGAATCGCCAGCGACCGCCCTTGCTGTGCGGCCACGAATTGCGCAATCACACTGGTGCTGCGCAGGTTGGCACTGGCGCCGGGCAACACATTCGCCAGGTACAACAGCTCCGAGCTGAACGCCAGATCGTCGACATAACTGATGAATGAATGTTTACCCAAGTCAGCCGGGCGGCGGATCGGTGGGTGCTTGTCGAGATAATCCTGAGTCGCGTAGAGCTGTAATTTGTAGTCGCAGAGTTTGCAGCAGACGTATGGACCATGCTCCGGGCGCTCCAGGGCGATGACGATGTCCGCCTCGCGCTTGGACAGGCTGATGAAGTGCGGCAGCGGCAGGATGTCCACGGAGATTGCCGGGTAGGCGTCGACGAAATGGCTCAGCTGCGGGGTGATGAAAAAGCTGCCAAAGCCTTCGGTGCAGCCCATGCGCACATGCCCGGACAAGGCAACGCCAGAACCTGAAACCTGCTCACAGGCCATGTGCAGCGTGCTTTCGATCGACTCGGCATAACCGAGCAACCGCTGGCCTTCGGCAGTCAGGACAAAACCGCTGGTCCGGGATTTCTCGAACAGCAACGTGCCCAATGCCGCTTCCAGCGAGCTGATGCGCCGCGACACCGTGGTGTAGTCGACCGCCAGGCGCTTGGCTGCGGTGCTGGCCTTGCGGGTGCGGGCGACTTCAAGGAAAAACTTGAGGTCATCCCAGTTCAACGAGCCTAGAGACGTGATGTTTTTTTGCATGATGGACCGGCTTTTATGTGCGTTCTTATTAGAAGTTTGCACATCTATACTCCAAAAACAGTCCGAGAACCAACTCGCGACACACGTCTCGTCTCAAGGCGACAGTCTCGCCTTGGCTATACAGATAGCTCTCTAAATAAGAACAACTTCCCGGAGACCCAACATGAACGCTTCGCTCACGCCAAACGAAACCACTGTCCAAACGGTAAAACTGTTGATCGACGGCGAGTGGGTCGAGTCCCAAACCACCGAGTGGCACGACATCGTCAACCCGGCGACCCAGCAAGTGCTGGCAAAAGTTCCGTTCGCCACCGCACAGGAAGTCGATGCTGCGATCAGTGCCGCCCATCGCGCCTTCCAGACCTGGAAGCTGACGCCGATCGGCGCGCGGATGCGCATCATGCTCAAGCTCCAGGCGTTGATTCGCGAACACTCCAAGCGCATCGCCGTGGTGCTCAGCAACGAGCAAGGCAAAACCATCGCCGACGCTGAAGGCGATATCTTCCGCGGCCTGGAAGTGGTCGAACACGCCTGCTCCATCGGCAGCCTGCAAATGGGCGAGTTCGCCGAGAACGTTGCTGGCGGCGTCGACACCTACACCCTGCGTCAGCCAATCGGCGTTTGCGCCGGCATCACCCCGTTCAACTTCCCGGCCATGATTCCGTTGTGGATGTTTCCGATGGCCATCGCTTGTGGCAACACCTTTGTGCTCAAGCCGTCTGAACAGGACCCGATGTCGACCATGCTGCTGGTGGAACTGGCGATCGAGGCCGGTGTTCCGGCGGGCGTGCTCAACGTCGTTCATGGCGGTAAAGACGTGGTGGATGCGCTCTGCACCCACAAGGATATCAAGGCTGTTTCCTTCGTCGGTTCGACCGCCGTCGGCACTCACGTCTACGACCTGGCCGGTAAACACGGCAAACGCGTGCAATCGATGATGGGCGCGAAGAACCACGCCGTTGTGCTGCCGGATGCCAACCGCGAACAAGCGCTCAATGCGCTGGTCGGTGCTGGTTTCGGTGCGGCCGGGCAACGCTGCATGGCCACATCCGTTGTAGTGCTGGTGGGCGCGGCCAAGCAATGGCTGCCTGACCTGAAGGCGCTGGCGCAGAAACTCAAAGTGAATGCCGGCAGTGAGCCGGGCACTGATGTTGGCCCGGTGATTTCCAAAAAGGCCAAGGCGCGAATTCTGGATCTGATCGAGAGCGGCATCAAGGAAGGCGCGAAGCTGGAACTGGACGGTCGCGATATCACGGTTCCAGGCTTCGAGAAGGGCAATTTTGTCGGCCCGACCCTGTTCTCCGGCGTAACCCCAGAGATGCAGATCTACACCCAGGAAATCTTCGGTCCAGTGCTGGTGGTGCTGGAAGTCGATACCCTCGATGAGGCCATCGCACTGGTCAACGCCAACCCGTTCGGCAACGGCACTGGCCTGTTCACCCAAAGCGGTGCAGCGGCGCGTAAGTTCCAGACTGAAATCGACGTCGGCCAGGTCGGCATCAACATCCCGATTCCGGTGCCGGTCCCGTTCTTCAGCTTCACCGGTTCGCGCGGGTCCAAACTCGGCGACCTCGGTCCGTATGGCAAGCAAGTGGTGCAGTTCTACACTCAGACCAAGACTGTCACCAGTCGCTGGTTCGATGACAACAGCGTCAACGACGGTGTGAACACCACCATTAACTTGCGTTAAGGAGCCGAACATGAAAATCGCTTTTATCGGTCTCGGCAACATGGGTGCGCCAATGGCGCGCAACCTGATCAAGGCCGGCCATTCGTTGAACCTGGTCGACCTGAACAAAACCGTCCTGGCGGAGCTTGAGCAACTGGGCGGCAGCATCAGCGCTTCGGCGCGTGAAGCGGCTCAAGGCGCAGAACTGGTGATCACCATGCTGCCCGCCGCTGTGCATGTGCGCAGCGTGTGGCTGGGTGAAGACGGCGTGCTGGCGGGTATCGCCAAGGGCGTGCCGGCAGTCGATTGCAGCACCATCGATCCGCAGACGGCGCGTGATGTTGCGGCGGCGGCGGCCAAGCAAGGCGTGGCCATGGCGGATGCGCCGGTGTCGGGCGGTACCGGTGGTGCAGCAGCCGGGACCCTGACCTTTATGGTCGGCGCTACCCCTGAGCTGTTCGCCACCCTGCAACCCGTGCTGGCGCAGATGGGCCGCAACATCGTCCATTGCGGCGAAGTCGGCACCGGGCAAATCGCCAAGATCTGCAACAACCTGCTGCTGGCGATCTCGATGGTCGGTGTCAGCGAAGCGATGGCGCTCGGTGATGCACTCGGCATCGACACCACGGTGCTGGCCGGGATCATCAACAGTTCCACCGGTCGTTGCTGGAGTTCGGAGATGTACAACCCGTGGCCGGGTATCGTCGAAACGGCGCCGGCCTCGCGCGGTTATACCGGCGGTTTCGGTGCGGAACTGATGCTCAAGGATCTGGGGCTGGCCACGGAAGCGGCACGTCAGGCGCACCAACCGGTGATGCTCGGCGCAGTGGCCCAGCAGTTGTATCAGGCGATGAGCCAGCGTGGGGAAGGTGGCAAGGACTTCTCGGCGATCATCAACAGTTATCGCAAACCGCAATAATCGAGTTGGAAAAACTGTGGGAGTGAGCCTGCTCGCGATAGCGGTAGATCAGTTATCGTCGATGTTGAATGTGCTGGCCTCATCGCCAGCAGGCTGGCTCCCACAGGGGCAGCATTGTCCCCATGGATATTTACCGGGAAATCACGTCGGGTGATCTCCCGGTTTTTTTGCATCAGGCAAACACGAAATACTTACGCACGGTTTCAACCACTTCCCACGTGCCTTTCATGCCCGGCTCGATGACGAAAATATCACCGGCGCGCAGATGGATCGGCTCTTTTCCTTCTGGGGTGATGATGCAGTACCCCTCGCGGAAATCGCAGTATTCCCACTTCACGTATTCCACATACCATTTGCCCGGCGTGCAGATCCAGGTGCCCATGATCTTGCTGCCGTCTTCGCTGGTATAGGCGTTGAGGTTGACGGTGTGCGGGTCGCCTTCGAGTTTTTCCCATTTGCAGGCGTCGAGCACCGGCAGTGGGTGGGTATCGCGAAGAACGGTAATAGGTGCGGTCATGTGGACTCCGGGGCAGTGGACTAGAGAACTGAAGTCGCACCCTATAGCGCCCGCCCATCGCTCAGTTGTCTGTGCTCGACATTGAGCTGTCCAGAAACGCGCATTGCCCTCAAAGATGAAAGCCCAGGGGTAAAGTCTGCCCCTCAGGGGAGAGTCAAGGCGTGCAGCAAGGCCTTCGCGTAACCTGGCAGCGTCTCAAAGTCCCGCGCACAGAGCAGGAGTTTGCGCATGGCCCAAGGTTCTTGCAGGGCGAGGCGCTTGAAGGATTGTTCGCCGCGCCAGCGCTCGACTGCCGCGAGGGGCACGATCGCCAGCCCGGCCCCTCGAGCGACCATGCGCATCACTCCATCGAAACCGTCGGCGCGGATGCGGATTTGCATGCGTGACCCGGTGTGCAGCGCCTGTTCTTCCAGGTACACCGCCAACGCGCCGTTGGCGTTCAGGCCGACATAGTCGTGGTGCAAGGTGTCGCTGAAGCTCACGACACCTGCGGGTGCCAAGGGATGATCGCGGGGCATTATCAGCACCAGCGGATCGTCACGAAACGGGCGGGTCTGCAGGTCATCGGTGTCCACGGCGTCAGAGACGATGCCCAGGTCTGCCGCCCCTTGGCGCAAGGCGTGGGTGATGCGTGCACTGGGCAGTTCTTGCAGATCGATGTCGAGGTTGGGGTGGTCGCGAAGAAAGTCCGCGAGCAACTCCGGCAGGTATTCGGTGATTGCCGTGGTGTTGCACAACAACCGCACCTGGCCTTTGACGCCATTAGCGTATTCCGCCAGATCCTGCTGCATGCGTTCGGCTTGTTGCAGGAGGACGCGGGCGTGTTGCGCCAGGGCTTTGCCGGCCGGGGTGGGGCTGACACCGCGGCGACCTCGTTGCAGAAACTCGATTCCCAACGAAGCCTCCATGGCGCGGATGCGCGCACTCGCCGCCGCCAGGGACAGATGACTGCGAGCCGCGCCGGCGGTGATGTTGCCGTTGTCGAGGATGTTCAGGTAGAGGCGCAGGTCGGTCAGGTCGAAGTGCATTGTTACTGCCTCTGGATTTTTGTTTTCCGGGCTGACGCCTTCGCGAGCAAGCCCGCTCCCACAGTGGATCTTTTTGTCGTATGCAAAACCTGTGGGAGCGGCGGTGCGACGATTCGACTTGCTCGCGAAGGCGTCAGTTGTGACACCGATGTCTTAAGCCTCTTGCTGAGCAAGAGGCTGCCTCAGTATATGGCAGATTTTCAAGCAGCCAATCCGGGCTCACGATAGCGCCATGAATACTCTTGCTGCGTTCTATCAAAACCTCGGTCTGGCCCTTTCCTTGATGGTCATTGCCACCTTTCTGCTGGCCGGCATGATTAAGGGTGTGATCGGTCTCGGTCTGCCGACCATCGCGATGGGGTTGCTCGGTCTGGCTATGGCGCCGTCACAGGCTGCCGCGCTGCTGATCATCCCCGCGACGCTCACCAATGTCTGGCAACTGGCATTCGGCGGGCATCTGCGGGGGTTGATCAAACGGTTGTGGCCGATGCTGCTGGCGATCTTCATCGGCACCGGAGCCGGCATGTTGTGGATCGGCATGGCCGGCGGTCATTGGGTCGTGCGGGGATTGGGCGCGGCGCTGTTGCTCTATGCGTTGAGCGGATTGTTCCTGCCGACCTTGCGTGTCGGCCGTCACACCGAGCGCTGGCTCGGTCCGCTTGGCGGCCTGTTGACGGGCGTCATCACCTCGGCCACCGGCGTCTTCGTGATTCCGGCGGTGCCTTATCTGCAAGCCTTGGGCTTGAGCAAGGATGAACTGGTGCAGGCGCTGGGTTTGTCGTTCACCGTCTCGACCCTGGCCCTGGCCGCCGGCCTGTTATGGCGCGGCGCACTGGGCGCTGGCGAGTTAAGTGCATCGTTGCTGGCGCTGATCCCGGCGGTGCTCGGTATGTTGCTGGGGCAATGGCTGCGCCAGCGGATCAGCGCCGTGCTATTCAAGCGTGTGTTCTTCATCGGCCTGGGCGTGCTCGGCGGCCACTTGCTGATCAGCGGGTAGCGGACGACGGGCTGAGCATGTCGATGGCGCGGATATCGAAATCCCGTTCCAGGTACTCATCGCGCTGCTCGAGGAATTGCTTCATGTGCGGCAGGTTCGAATGCACGTCCAAGTGAGCCTGGGACTGCCAGATCTCGTAGAAGATAAACAGCGTCGGGTCCTGTTTGTCGCGCAACATGTGGTATTCGATGCAACCAGGTTCGGCGCGGCTCGCTTCTACATAACCACTGAAAAACGCTTCGAAGGCATCGGATTTTTCAGGGCGGGTCTTGGCGTGCAGGATGAAGCCTTGCATTTCACTCATCAGAAAACTCCTCAAGTTCAGAATCGGCGCAAGTCTATGGCAACAATCGCCTGTCGATTCGTGCGTATTGGTCAAATGAATTTTGTGAATTCAGCGCTTATTCCGCGCGAGGCAGATCGCTACTCTGCCGCCATCGAATTCCAACCTTCCGAGACTTCCCATGAAAAAAGTCCTGTTGCTCAATGGCGGCAAAAAATTTGCCCACTCCGATGGCCGCTACAACGCCACCCTGCATGAAGCCGCGCTGAGCGTGCTGGATCGCGGCGGCGTCGACGTGAAAGCCACTTTCATCGACGAGGGTTACGACGTCGCCGAAGAAGTCGCCAAATTCCTCTGGGCCGACGTGATCATTTATCAGATGCCCGGCTGGTGGATGGGCGCGCCCTGGACCGTCAAGAAGTACATCGACGAAGTCTTCACCGAAGGCCATGGCAGCCTCTACGCCAGTGACGGTCGCACCCGTTCCGACTCGTCGCAAAAGTACGGCAGCGGTGGTCTGTTGCAGGGCAAGCAATACATGTTGTCCCTGACCTGGAACGCGCCGCAGCAAGCCTTCGACGACCCGACCGATTTCTTCGAAGCCAAGGGCGTGGACGCGGTGTACTTCCCGTTCCACAAGGCCAACACCTTCCTCGGCATGACCGGCTTGCCGACGTTCCTGGCCGTCGATGTGATGAAACGCCCGAATATCGAGGCTGATGTGGCGCGCTATGAGCAGCATTTGACCGAGGTGTTCGGCCTGCCGGCGTAAGGTTCCTTTTGCCCCGCATCCAGCTACTATCAAGCCAGTTTTGAATGAGGGGCATCCGTGAAAGCCAGATCCGATGAGTTGCAGATTTTCGTCTGCGTGATTGAATGCGGGTCGATTTCCGCTGCGGCCGAACAGGTCGGGCAAACACCTTCAGCGGTCAGCCGTACGCTGTCGCGGCTGGAGGCGAAACTCGATACCACGCTGATCAACCGCACCACGCGGCGCATGGACCTGACCGAAGAGGGCAAGTATTTCTTCGAGCACGCCAAGCTGATTCTCGATCAGATGGACGAGCTTGAAGAGCGCCTGACCTCACGTCAGCAAACCCCGTCCGGGCGTCTGCGGATCAATGCCGCATCGCCGTTCATGCTGCACGCCATCGTGCCGTACATCGACGAGTTCCGCCGGCTCTATCCGGACATCCAGCTGGAACTCAACAGCAACGATCTGATCATCGATTTGCTCGAGCAAAGCACCGACATCGCCATCCGTATCGGCACGCTCGCCGACTCGACCTTGCACGCTCGATCCCTGGGTTGCAGTCCGCTGCACATCGTCGCCAGCCCGGCGTATCTTGAAAAACATGGAGTACCGGCCGAAGTGGCGGATTTGTCCGGGCACACGCTGCTGGGCTTTACCCACAACGAAGGCCTCAACCAATGGCCGCTGCGTTACGTTCACGGTGATCGTTGGCCGATTCAGGCGTCGATCAGCGCCTCCAGCGGCGAGACGATCAGGCACTTGGCGCTGGAAGGCCAAGGCATTGCCTGCCTGTCGCACTTCATGACGATTGATGACATCCGCGCCGGACGTTTGCAGGTGCTGCTGGCGGATTTCAACAGCGGCTATCGTCAGCCGATCAATGCCGTGTACTACCGCAACTCGCAACTTGCCCTACGGATTCAATGCTTCCTGGACTTCATCCAAGGCAAATTGGCGGCTTATGCGAACGCGGATTTCAAGGGCTGATTCGTGACCCCTGCGCAAGAGTGAATTGGGCAACGCTGTCTGTTTCCACAGGCATCGGTCCTCAATACTGGCTGCATCACTTATTAACGCAGGGAGTCTCTCCATGAACGTATTCGTAACCGGCGCTGCAGGTTTTATCGGCGGCTCCATCGCCACGGGGCTGGTCCGCGCCGGCCACAAGGTCACCGGTCTGGTGCGCAACGCCGAACAAGCCAATGAACTGAGCGCTCTGGGTATCACCCCGGTGCTCGGCACGCTTGACGACAGCGCCCTACTGGCCGAACAGGCCCGCGCTGCCGATGCCGTGATTAACGCCGCCAGCAGCGACCATCGCGGCGCGGTGGAAGCGTTGCTCGATGCACTTCGCGGTTCCAACAAAGTGTTCCTGCACACCAGTGGCTCGAGCATTGTCGGCGATGCGTCGGGCGGCAAATCCAGCGATGTTATCTATTACGAAGACAACCTGCCGGCACCGACCGTCGACAAGGCTGCGCGCGTGGCCATCGACAACCTGATCCTCGCCGCAGCAAAGGACGGGGTGAACTCGGCAGTCATCTGCAACACCCTGATCTACGGCCACAGCCTGGGCGTGAATCGCGACAGCGTGCAGTTGCCGCGTTTGGTGAAGCAGGCGCGTAAAAGTGGCGTGGTCCGGCATGTCGGTACCGGCCAGAACATCTGGTCCAACGTGCACATCGAAGACGTGGTTTCCCTGTACCTGCTGGCGCTGACCAAAAACGTACCGGGCACCTTCTACTTCGTCGAAAACGGTGAAGCGTCGTTCATCGACATGACCACTGCGATTGCCCAAGTGCTGAGTCTGGGTGAGCCACAAGACTGGCCGCTGAAAGAGGCCGAAGCCGAGTGGGGTTATGAAATGGCCAACTATGGCCTGGGCTCCAACAGCCGGGTTCGCGGTAAAAAGGCGCGGGAGTTGCTGGGCTGGGCGCCGAAGCGGGCATCGGTGATTGAATGGATTCGTGACGAGATGGTTTGAGTTCGCTCTAGACCGCGTCGCAGCTTTCGCGAGCAAGCCCGCTCCCACATTCGACCGTATTTCTTCAGGAGAACTCGGTTAAATGTGGGAGCGGGCTTGCCCGCGAAAGCGTTTTCAGCAGCCCAACAACTGGCCGGGCCGCCCTCAATTCCGTAACATCCGCCCCCTCTTTTCCCGCCTGTATTTAGATCAGACATGAAACCCAAACATCTGCGCGCCGATGTCCTTGCCGGGCTCACTACGTCATTCGCTCTTCTACCCGAATGCATCGCCTTCGCGCTGGTTGCACACCTCAATCCATTGATGGGGCTTTACGGCGCTTTCATCATTTGCACCTTGACCGCGCTCTTCGGCGGGCGACCGGGCATGGTGTCCGGTGCTGCCGGGTCGATGGCCGTGGTGATCGTCGCGCTGGTGGTGCAGCACGGTGTGCAGTATTTGCTGGCGACCGTGTTGCTGGGTGGGTTGATCATGCTGGCGTTCGGGTTGCTGAAGCTTGGCAAGTTGGTGCGCATGGTGCCGCACCCGGTGATGCTCGGCTTCGTCAACGGCCTGGCGATCATCATTGCCCTGGCGCAGCTGGAACACTTCAAGAGCGGTGATGTCTGGCTCAGCGGCACACCGCTGTACCTGATGGCGGGGCTGGTTGCCGTGACGATGGCCATCGTCTACGTGCTGCCGCGCCTGACGCGCGCCGTACCGCCGGCGCTGGTGGCGATTCTGGGTGTCGGGCTGGCGGTTTATCTGCTCGGTCTGCCGACCCGCACCTTGGGCGACATGGCGCACATCGCCGGCGGCTTGCCGACCTTTGCGCTGCCAGACATCCCTTGGAGCCTGGAAACCCTGCGCATCATCGCTCCCTACGCGATATTGATGGCGTTGGTCGGTCTGCTGGAAACCCTGCTGACC
The DNA here is from genome assembly GCF_003254125.1 of Pseudomonas sp. 478. Classification (NCBI taxonomy): domain Bacteria; kingdom Pseudomonadati; phylum Pseudomonadota; class Gammaproteobacteria; order Pseudomonadales; family Pseudomonadaceae; genus Pseudomonas; species Pseudomonas sp. 478. The sequence continues at coordinate 363,855 of NZ_QKZG01000006.1, read as the reverse complement.
CTGAACCTCACCGACGAGATCACCGAGAGCCGTGGCTACCCGGATCGCGAGTGTGTGGCGCTGGGCGCGGCCAACATGGTCTCCGGTGTGTTTGGCGGCATGGGCGGTTGCGCCATGATCGGGCAGACTGTGATCAACCTTAGTTCCGGCGGTCGCGGTCGGCTATCCGGTGTGGTGGCCGGGGTGATGATTTTGCTTTTCATATTGTTTTTGTCGCCGCTGATCGAGCGCATCCCGCTGGCCGCATTGGTCGGGGTGATGTTCGTGGTGTCGCAGCAGACCTTCGCCTGGGCCTCGCTTCGGGTGTTGAACAAAGTGCCGGTGAATGACGTGTTGGTGATCATCGCGGTAACGGTCATTACGGTGTTCACCGATCTGGCCACTGCGGTCCTCTGCGGGATCATCATTGCGGCGCTGAACTTTGCCTGGCAGCAGGCTCGCGAGCTCTATGCCGACAGTCATCTTGAAGTGGACGGCAGCAAGCTCTACCACCTGCATGGCACGCTGTTCTTCGCCTCGACTACGCCTTTTCTCGACCAGTTCGACCCCGCCAACGACCCACCCGTAGTGACGATCGATTGTCGCCATCTGAGCTTCGTCGACTACTCGGCGATAGCCGCGCTAAAGACGCTGCGTGAACGCTACGCCAAGGCCGGCAAACACCTGCGCGTGCTGCACTTGTCTGAACGCTGCAAGAAACTGCTCAAGCGCGCCCGCGTCAGTCACGACTGAGGTCTCCAGCAAAATCCCTGTGGGAGCGAGCCGGCTCCGGGCGGCGTTCCGACGATGGCGGTGTATCAGTCACATCACTGTTGACTGACTCTCCCTCATCGCGAGCAGGCTCGCTCCCACAGGGAAATCGGGATGTAAATTCACCTATCTGATTTGCATATTTAGCGACCTCGCATACCTCTGTGCGACAACCCTTATCCCTCCACGAAAATTACTTTCACCTCGTTTGAAAATAACCCTTCGAAATGTTTTATGAGTTTCACAACCCATTCGACGTGACCCTTTCGAGGAGTACCGCATGACACCGTCCTTCGGCTATTGGCTGCTGGTTTACGCCGCCATCGCCATCATCGCGCTGATCGTTCTGATCGCCCGTTACCGACTCAATCCGTTCATTGTCATCACCCTAGTGTCCATCGGCCTGGCGCTGCTGGCCGGGATGCCGCCGTCGGGCGTGGTGGGGGCGTATGAGGCGGGTGTCGGCAAGACGCTGGGCCATATCGCGCTGGTGGTCGCACTGGGCACGATGCTCGGCAAAATGATGGCTGAGTCCGGCGGCGCCGAGCAGATGGCGCGAACGTTGATCGACCGCTTCGGTGAGAAAAATGCGCACTGGGCGATGGTCTGCATCGCTTTCCTTGTCGGACTGCCGCTGTTCTTCGAGGTCGGTTTTGTACTGCTGGTGCCGATCGCATTTACCGTGGCGCGGCGCGTGGGCGTGTCGATTCTGATGGTCGGTTTGCCGATGGTCGCCGGGCTCTCGGTGGTCCACGCGCTGGTGCCGCCGCACCCGGCGGCGATGCTGGCGGTGCAGGCTTATCAGGCCTCGGTGGGGCAGACCTTGCTCTACGCGATCCTGATCGGGATACCGACCGCGATCATCGCCGGTCCCCTCTACGCCAAGTTCATCGTGCCGCGCATTCAACTGCCGGAAGATAACCCGTTGGAGCGTCAGTTCCTTGAGCGTGAACCGCGCGACAGCTTGCCGGGTTTCGGCATCACCATGGCGACCATTCTGCTGCCGGTGGTGCTGATGCTGATCGGCGGCTGGGCCAATCTGATTTCCACGCCGGGCAGCGGTTTTAATCAGTTTCTGTTGTTCATCGGCAATTCGGTGATCGCCTTGCTGCTGGCGACCTTGCTGAGCTTCTGGACCCTCGGTCTGGCCCAAGGCTTCAACCGCGAATCGATCCTCAAATTCACCAACGAATGCCTGGCACCGACCGCCAGCATCACCTTGCTGGTGGGCGCGGGCGGTGGCTTGAACCGGATTCTGGTGGACGCGGGTGTCACTGACCAGATCGTCAGCCTTGCCCAGGTATTCCACCTGTCGCCGCTGTTGATGGGCTGGCTGTTTGCTGCGTTGATGCGCATCGCCACCGGTTCTGCCACGGTGGCCATGACCACCGCGTCGGGCATCGTCGCGCCGGTAGCCATTGGTCTGGGTTATCCCCATCCAGAGCTGTTGGTGCTGGCGACGGGCGCGGGGTCGGTTATCTTTTCCCACGTCAATGACGGCGGTTTCTGGTTGATCAAGGAATACTTCAACATGACCGTCGCCCAGACCTTCAAGACCTGGACGGTGCTCGAGACCATTATCTCGGTTGTCGCCTTCGGTCTGACCGTTGGCCTTTCTTACCTGCTTTAGCCGGAGCCGCCCGCCATGGACATCCTCTACCAGATCCGCGCCCGTCAGGATTCCTTCAGCGCGGGCGAAGGACGCATCGCTCGGCTGATGCTCGACGACGTAGGATTTGCCTCCGCCGCCAGTCTCGATGAACTGGCGCTGCGAGCGGAAGTCAGCACCGCCACGCTCTCGCGTTTTGCTCGCACCGTGGGCTGTCGCGACTTGCGCGATCTGCGGCTGCAACTGGCCCAGGCCAGCGGCGTCGGCAGTCGTTTTTTGGACCCGGCGGGCACGCCCGAGCAGTCGGCGTTCTATTGGCAAATTGTTGGCGATATCGAATCAACGCTGCGCCAGCATCTGTCGGCCTTCGACGAATCACGTTTCGCCGACGCGGTGAAATTGCTGGGCAAGGCGCGGATGATTCACGCCTTCGGCATGGGCGGTTGCTCGACCTTGTGCAGTGATGAATTGCAAGTGCGGCTGGTGCGATTCGGCTACCCGATTGCGGTGTGCCACGACCCGGTAATGATGCGCGTCACCGCCGCCAGCCTCGATGCCGAACGCGTCGTCATTGCCTGCTCACTGACCGGCATCACCCCCGAACTGCTCGAGGCCGTCGAGCTGGCGCGCAGCTACGGCGCACGAATTCTCGCCATTACCCGGGCCGACTCGTCGCTGGCGCAATTGGCTGATGTGCTGCTGCCGCTGCAAGGCGTCGAGACCTCGTTCATCTACAAACCCACGGCGGCGCGCTACGGCATGTTGCTGGCCATCGACGTGCTCGCCACCGAGCTGGCGCTGGCCAATCCTGAAGACAATCAAGAGCGTCTGCGACGGATCAAACTCGCCCTCGACGATTACCGCGGCGGCGACGATCATTTGCCGCTGGGAGACTGACATGATGTACGACACGCTGATCCGCAACGCCCTGATTATCGACGGCAGCAACGTGCCCGGTTATCCCGCCGACGTGGCGATTCTGAACGGCCGCATCGAGCGTATCGGCGACTTGCACGATGCCCGCGCCACCGAAGAAATCGACGCCGCCGGCCGCGTGTTGGCGCCAGGTTTCATCGACGTGCACACCCATGACGACACCGTGGTGATCCGCCAGCCGCAGATGCTGCCCAAGCTCAGCCAGGGCGTGACCACGGTGATTGTCGGCAACTGCGGGATCAGCGCTTCGCCGGTGAGTTTGCGCGGCGATCCGCCCGACCCGATGAACCTGCTCGGCACCGCCGCGGCGTTTGTTTATCCCAGGTTCAGCGACTACCGCGCAGCCGTCGAAGCGGCGCACACCACGCTGAACGTGGCCGCACTGGTCGGTCACACGGCGCTGCGCAGCAACCACCTCGACGATCTGTTTCGCACCGCCACGCCGGACGAAATCAGTGCGATGCGCGAGCAACTGCGCGACAGTCTTGAGGCCGGTGCGTTGGGCCTGTCCACGGGGCTTGCCTATGCCAACGCGTTCTCGGCTTCCATCGATGAAGTCATGCAACTGACCGAAGAGCTGACCGCCTTCGGCGCGGTCTACACCACCCATTTGCGCAGCGAATTCGAGCCGGTGCTGGAGGCCATGGACGAGGCGTTCCAGATCGGCCGTCATGCCAAAACACCGGTGATCATTTCCCACCTCAAATGCGCCGGCGCCGGTAACTGGGGGCGCAGTCCGCAACTGTTGGCGGCCCTTGAACAGGCGGCGAAAACCCACCCGGTAGGCTGTGACTGTTATCCCTACGCGGCGAGTTCATCGACGCTGGACCTCAAGCAAGTCACCGACGCTCATCGCATCACCATCACTTGGTCAACGCCGCACCCTGAAGTGGGTGGCCGTGACCTGATCGACATCGCTGCCGAGTGGGGGGTGCCGCTGCTGGATGCCGCTCGACGCCTGCAACCGGCCGGCGCGGTGTATTACGGAATGGACGAGGCGGACGTACGAAGAATCCTCGCGCATCCGCTGTCGATGGTCGGCTCTGACGGACTACCGGAAGACCCGTTTCCGCATCCACGCTTGTGGGGTGCATTTCCACGCGTGCTCGGACATTTCAGTCGCGACGTGGGGCTGTTTGCGCTGCACACCGCCGTGCACAAAATGACCGGGTTGTCGGCAGCGCGATTTGGCTTGAAGGAACGTGGCGAAATCCGTGAAGGACATTGGGCGGATCTGGTGTTGTTCAATCCTGTGACGATTCGCGATGTGGCGGACTTCAATGATCCGCAACGGGCGGCGGAAGGTATCGATGGGGTTTGGGTCAACGGTGTCTTGAGTTACAGCGAAGGCCAGGCAAACGGCAGAAGGGAAGGGCGGTTTCTGGCGCGGCAAGGGGACTTGCGTGAGGGATTCCGGTAACCATTCCGAGCGCTGCGTCACAGTGATGGCACATTGAGACTAAAGAAAGCCACTACCAAGCCGAAGTGCTGACATCTCGCCCAGCTACACTCTGGGCCTTATCAGTCTGGGAGCAACTCCATGAGCTTCGGCAAAACCACCCCGATCCTGCGGATTTTCGATGAAATCAAGGCCGTGGAGTTCTACGTCGACTTCCTGGGATTCAAGATCGACTGGCAGCATCGTTTCGAGCCCGACTTTCCGTTGTACCTGCAAGTCTCCCGTGGTGAGTGTGTGCTGCATCTATCCGAACACCATGGCGACAGCACACCGGGCTCGGCGTTGCGGATCGAGACCGATGAGCTGGAGGTGTTCCAGCAGCAATTGCTGGCCAAGGAATATAAATTCGCATACCCACAGATCCAGGCGATGCCGTGGGGCAGCCAGGACATGACGATCAGCGATCCGTTCGGCAATCGGTTGGTGTTTACCAATGCGATTTGTGTCTGATCGCAGAGGATGCGCGGGGGCCCGTGCTAGTCTCGTCGATCAACTCAGCGAGTACCGGAGGAGGCTTATGGCAAGCTTCACCATTGGCAATCTTGATCATCAGCTCTATGAGCAATTGCGTATCGCAGCAGACAGTAATGGCCGTTCGGTGGAAGAAGAGGCTCGTCTGATTTTGACGAATGCACTGGCGGGTGGTTTGGGGACTCGAATCAGCAATCGATTCGGCGCCGATGCAGGCGTGGAGTTGGAGCTGCCTTCTCGCTAGAACAAACAGAGAGGGAGAGTGCTGGTGATAACTCCAAAATATCGGTTGTTTGTTAGATAGCCTTCGCGAGCAAGTCGGATCGCCGCACCGCCGCTCCCACACTTGATCGATGCCGACCACTTAACCGTGGTACGACACAAATCCAGTGTGGGAGCGGCGGTGCGGCGATCCGACTTGCTCGCGAATGGTTCTTCCATTCACCGCAAAGTGAATGTCAGACCCGGAAGTGGCTGACCATCTGCTGCAACTGACTGCCCAACCGCGCCAGTTCAACACTGGACGCTGCCGTTTCGTCGCTGGCGGCGGCGGTCTGTTCGGATACGTCGCGCACGTTGATGATGCTGCGGCTGATCTCTTCGGCCACGGCGCTTTGCTGCTCGGCGGCGGCAGCGATCTGCTGGTTCATCGACTGGATGTTGGACACCGTGCGGGTGATGTTTTCCAGTGACACGCCAGCCTTGCGGGTCAGCGCGACGCTGCTGTCGGTCAGGGCGCGGCTGTTGTTCATCACCGCCGACACTTGTTGCGTGCCGTTCTGCAGACCGGCCACCAGGCCTTCGATTTCTTCGGTGGATTTCTGCGTGCGCTGAGCCAGGCCACGGACTTCGTCGGCCACCACGGCAAAGCCACGACCGGCTTCACCGGCACGTGCCGCTTCGATGGCGGCGTTGAGCGCCAGCAGGTTGGTCTGTTCGGCCACGGCCTTGATCACGTCCATGACGCTGCCGATCTTGTCGCTTTCCTGTTGCAGCACGCTCATGGCTTCGGTGGAGCGCGCCACTTCAGTGGCCAAGCGTTCGATCTGGGCGATGGCTTCGTTCACCACTTTATCGCCTTCACGGGCTTCGCCGTCAGCAGCGGCGGCCGCCTGGGAGGCTTGTTCGGCGTTGCGCGCGACTTCCTGCACGGTGGCCGTCATCTCGTGCATGGCGGTGGCCACTTGATCGGTCTCGATCTTCTGGCTGTTGACCCCGGCGCTGGTTTGCTCGGTCACGGCGGACAGCTCTTCGGCAGCGCTGGCGATCTGGGTGACGCCGTCGCGGATGCCGCTGATCAAGTCGCGCAGGGTTACGCCCATGCGAGCGATGCCTTGTTGCAACACGCCGAGTTCGTCGCGGCGAGTCACTTTGACGTCCTGGGACAGGTCGCCGCTGGCGATACGTTCAACCACGGCCAACGTGTCGCGCAGCGGGCCGGTAATCTGACGGGTGATGATCACGGCAGCAATGATGCCCACCAGCAACGCCAGCAAGGTGCTGATCAGTTGCAGGGTGCGAGCCTGGGCGCTTTCGATGTCACGGCGGTCGAGCTGGATCTGATACAGCTGATCACTCAGGGTCACGATGGCGGCGCCCTGGTCGGTCATTTCCTTGCGCGCCTGCACCGCATCGCTGTTCGCCGCTTTATAAGCCTGCAAGGCGCTGCGGTAGTTGGTCAGTGCGGTTTCCAGCTGACGCAAGGCATCTTGCTGAGTGTCGGCGAAATGCACGTTGAGGGGTTTCAGGCTGGCGATGGCCACGTCCAGTTGGCCGACGGCTTTTTGCTCGGTCTCGGCGTTGGTGGTTGCGGTGTAGCCGCGCACTTCGTAGCGGGCCAGCAAGAAGGCTTCCTTGGCCGCCGTGATGGCCTGGAATTGTTCGAAGCGTTGGTCGCTCAGAGGCATTTGCTGCACGTTGGTGTTGATGGCGTTGATCAGCGTGTTCGCGGTCTCGGCATTGGTGCCCATGGTGTCGCGCGCGCTGTTACCGGTGCGGTACGCGCTGCGCATTTTGTTCAGGGACGTCTTGTAGGCGTCGATGACGGCGCCTTGCTCTTTGAGCAGCTTGAGGTTTTCCGGGCTCTTGAATTTCACCAGCAGCGCTTGTTGCTGGGCGGAGAACGCCTCGAGCGTGGTCTGGACGTTCTGTGCGGCGGTTTCGTCGCCGTTGGTCAGCATGTATTGCAAGCGAACCACACGTAGCTTGGTCAGGCCGGCATTGAGCTGGGTGATGTCGCTCATCCAGTTGCTGCGGTCAATCAGTCCGCCCAGGCTTGTCCAGCCGGTCAGGGCGAGGACGCAGGTCAGGGCCAGGACCAGGCCGAACCCCAGGCCCAGCTTCATGTTCACGCTGATATTGCCGAACCAGCTATTCATCAAAAGTCCTCCAGGAACGTTGTGCTTCTAGATCGTCGGTTGGCTGGAAGATTGTTGTTTTTGGTAGCCAGCAAGGTGTGTAGCAGGACTGTATCGGCAGCAATTACGAGAGCTGAATGGTTTTTGCGGGACCGATGTGTAACAAGGCTTTTGCAGGTCTTAAGCTTTTTTTCACATGCGTTTCACCGACTGCCGACGCCAGCCTCTTTACTCTCGCCGCACCGAATGAACGTGATGCGTGCCGGCGAGGCGGTTTGATGTGGAATTGAGACTGAATCTGTTCGGGATAAAACGCTCGATTCATCTGAGCCGTTTTGCCCGCTATCGCAATGCGGCTGTCGTGCTCGCCTCGGCGCTGCTGGTGATTCCGCTGACGGTGTGGCTGTTGCAGCCGGCCGCTGTACCGGACCTGACCCATGGCAATGTGACCGGCGCCCGGGCGTTGGCGGCCGATTGGGCCAAGGGCAACGTGATCGTGCTGGTGCGTCACGTTGAACGCTGCGATCATTCCAGCGCCGCCTGCCTGAGCGGTAACGATGGCATTACCGCTCGCTCTCGCAGCGTCGCGGTGGGTGTGGGTGAGCAGTTCGAACAACTGGGGCTGAACAAGGCCGACATTTACAACAGCCCCATGTTGCGTACAGCGCAGACCGCGGGTTACATGTTCAACAAGGTCGGGGTTGGTGAAGAATGGTTGATCAATTGCAAGGGCACCATGCTGCGTGACGCTCTGGCGCACAAGGTGGCCGGGCGAAACCTGATTCTGGTGACCCACAGCGAATGCATGTCGCAACTTGAGAAAGACCTCAAGTTGCCGGCGTCTACGTTGGGCTATGGCGCTTCTTTGTTTATCTCGGCCGAAACGCCTCTGGCACCCCGCATGCTCGGTTTCATCGAAGCCTCGGACTGGCGCTCGATGACTGCCGAATGAATTCACTTTCTGGATCAGGACACACGATGTTGACTTCTTCCCGTTACCGCTTTTATTGGGTGAACTTTGGCATTCCGCTGGCCTGTGCGGTCGTGGTTTTCCTGATGTTCGACCTGACCAAAATCGACATCGCTTTCAATGATCTTTTTTATGATCCGATCACAAAGACGTTTCCGCTGGATCATATCTATCTGTTCGAAAAGATCACCCATAAATGGGCGAGGATCATCCCGAACTGGACCGGTGAAATAGCGATCATCGGCGCTTTGCTGTCGTTTCTCTGGCCGCGTCTGAAGGCCGAAAAGCATTCGAAAATCATCGCATTCCTGGAAAAAATCAAAGTCGCGCCGGTGCTTCGGTTCGCCACCAAGCACCGCCGGGACTTCCTCTATGTGGTGCTCGCGTTCTCCATCAGCACTGGGGTGATCCACTACCTCAAGGGCCACACCAGCGTGTACTGCCCGGTCGAAACGACCCAGTACGCGGGGAAAATCGAGCATAAGGAGTGGTATCAGAATTTCGATCTGCTGAAAGTCGCCGGCAAGGGGCGCTGCTGGCCGGGCGGGCACGCCTCGGGCGGTTTCACCATGCTCGCGCTGTACTTTGTGGCGCGCCGCTACCGCTGGCGCTATTCCAAAGCGGTGATGTACGGCTCGCTGCTGCTCGGTTTTGTCTACGGCACCACGCGGGTTGTGCAGGGCTGGCACTACATGTCCCACACCTTTTGGGCCGGGATCTTTGTATGGCTGGCGTGTTTGCTGACAGCGCTGGCGTTTTATGGGCGGGCGCGGCTGGAGCTACCGGTGCTGCAAGCGCATGAGCGGTCTGAAAGCGTTGCACAGACGCAAACGGCTAGCTGATTCAAAAAACTTGAACAACAAAACCCGCCAGTCCTGAAGAGGGTGGCGGGTTTTTGTTATCCGTCTTGTGGGGCGGTGTTCGGGAGATTGCCTTTGCTGCAGGCTCGCTCTTACAGAAATACAACGGGCTAAAAAAGGTATACGGGGGTGAATTCTTAACAAAGTGTGAACAACTGGTGTGATCTATTAATAGCAACCCTTGCTATCCCTTAACGCCTGGCTGGCCATGCCAAGTGAGCCCTTGATTGAAACGCCCCCTAATTCCATCGCCGGCTGCAAAACGTTTTGTACCCGGAAAAGCTGTTCGCAAGTTAAGCATCGTCGCAGTCATCCTACTGATTGGCGCCGCGATGGTCGGGTACTGGATGTTTATACCGCCGGCGCCATTTGTTCCGTTGAGTGGCCTGGATCCTTCTGCCGTGTCGATGATTGCCTTGGGCGACCAGGGCAGTGGTGATCTGCAACAGTGGCGGGTGGGGCAGGCCATGGAGAGAGTCGCGGACAGAGACGGGCGGCTGGACATGGTCGTGTTGTTGGGCGACAACTTCTATGGCAAACCGCTGACCAGTACCCATGACCTTGGCTGGCAAATGAAATTCGAGCGCGTCTATTGGGGACAGTGGCTGAGTCATGTGCCGTTTTACGCCGTACTGGGCAATCACGATTACCCCAAGTCGCAAAAGGTCGAGCTCGAATATGGCCGGCAGCGCAAGGGCTCGGGTCGCTGGCAGATGTCGAGCAACTTCTATGTCAAGGATTTCGGCAGCGTCGATGGGCGCCCGTTGGTGCGAATGGTGTTCCTCGACACCTCGGCGCCACGGGAATCCTTTCAGCGCCAGATCGACATGCTTGACCAGGCCTTCCAGCAATCAGGACCGGCACCGGTATGGCGCATCGCGGCGGCCCATCACCCGGTCCGCAATCATGGCCAGCATGGTGAGGACGGTGAACTGGTCAACCTGTTGCTGCCCGCGCTGGAACGCAACAAGGTCGACGTGTTCCTGGCCGGGCACGACCACAATCAGCAACTGCTGCTTCGCGCCGCCGAGCCAGCTTGGGTGGTTTCCGGGGCCGGGGGCCAGAAACTCTACGCCCTTGGCGCCGGAGGGCAGGACAGCTCGTTTGCCACCGCGCACGCCGGTTTTGCCAAACTTGATTTGAATCCCGGTCAATTGCGGCTGGCCTACTATGACGATCGAGGCAACCTGGAAACTGGTTATCGTTGGGACCGGGATTGTCAGTGGATGGCCAAAGGCTGTCTGTTGCCCGACGTTGCGCAAAAAGTGGTCGTGCAATAACACGATGAGCGCTTAGCGGTACTCGGTACTCGGCGCCGGGTTGATCAACGCCGTCAACACATGATCCTGCCAGCGCCCGGCGATACTCAGGTAGGCCTTGGCATAGCCCTCACGTTCAAATCCCAGGCGCTCCAGCAGCCGCGCACTGCGTTCATTGCCAGGGATGTAATTGGCCATGATCCGGTGCAGTTTCTGCTCATCGAACATGTAGCCGATTCCCGCTTCCAGTGCTTCCTGCATCAAGCCTTGGCCCTGATGAGATTCGTCGATGTGGTAACCGAGATAGCAGGCCTGAAACGCCCCGCGAGTGATGCCGCTGAAGTTGCAGGCGCCGATCATCTGGCCGTTGTCCGGATCCAGCAACGCGAAATGCACCGCCAGGCCGGCCTGGAAAGCGCTGGCTTGCACCTCAAGGCGCGGGCGGATGCGTTCCGGGCTGTGGTAATCGACGGGGCGAATCGGCGACCACCGGGCGAGATGTCTCAGGTTGCGCCGGTAGAAGTCGCTTTCCAGCGCCGCCTGATCGGGGTCGAGCACTGCCAGCGTCAAGCGTTTACAAGGTAGGGACAACAGCGGCATAGGGCGCTCCGGTTCACGGGGATCGTCGCGCAAGCATTGCGTGGCCTGCGGAAAAACTCAAACCGCCAGCGGCAACGTCACGATAAAGATACTGCCCTTGCCGTCACCGTCGCTCATGCCGATCACCGTGCCGCCATGGGCTTCGACCAGCTCGCGAACGACTGTCAAGCCAATGCCCAGGCCCGCGCCATTGAAGCCGACCGCGTGAACATCCTGCACAAACGGGTCGAAGATAAACGGCAGCGCCTGAGCGGAAATACCGATGCCGTCATCGCAAATGCTCATCTGCAGCACGTCGGCCTCAGCGCTGACCGAAAGCGTGACATTACCGCCCGATGGCGTGTATTTGGCTGCGTTGCCCAGCAGGTTGCCGAGAATCTGCGTGAGGCGCACAGGGTCACCATTCATCGCCAGCGCGCACTCGGGCAGTTCAGCGGTGAAGTGCAAATGGTGAGCCGTCATCACCGGGCTGCACACTTCGATGGCCTGATGGATGATCTGCACCATATCCACGATCCGGCAATCGAGGCGCAACTTGCCGGTGCTGGCGCGGGACACGTCGAGCAAATCGTCCACCAGCCTCGACATGTGCTGCACCTGACCTTCGATAAGTGCCTGCATGCGCGGCAGCTCCTCACTGGGCACGCGCACCAGACGCCCGGCGATCATGCTGATGGGCGTCAGCGGGTTGCGCAGTTCGTGGGCCACTAAGGTGAGGATGTTGCGTTGTTGTTCCAGGGTGTGTTCGGCCGAGGCTTGCAGGTCTTGCGCACTCAGGGCCGCGATCACCAATTGCGCGTTGGCTTCACGCATCTCCAGGAACAGTCGTTGTTCTTCCTGCGTGCGTTTTGGTTTTTCTGCATCGGACTGCGCCAGCAAAATCGCCAGCACCAATTGCTGATTAGCCTCGATCAGTTGCTCGACCTGTTGGCTGCCGACCAACCGGGTGTTGGCATCGCTCAGCTCTTTTTGCAGCGCCGCCAGCACCGCCCGAGCCTCAACAGTCTTCTGGCCGAGCAGGAACAGTTCGCGAGCGGCAGTGGCCATCGCTTGCTCGTTCTTGCCATTGGCCTCACTCATGGTTTTTGCTCATCCGTCGTCTTTGCCCAAACGCTGCCGGGTTGGCCGGCCGCCGAGTAAGCCTTCCTGGTCTGGCAACATCTCGCCGATTTGCAGACCGTTATCGTCGATGTGGTACTGGCGCAGCTCATCGGAGTGGGCGCTGGCCCGCACCTTGACCACGGCCATGATGCGCAGCAAACGGCTCTGCACTTCAATGTAGCGCTGAACGATGATGGCGTCGGTGAGAAATGCCGTGCCATATGGACTGAAACGCAGGTCGGTGTAGCGGTCTTCCAGTTCTGAGGTCATCAACACGCTGACCCCGGCGCTCGTCAAAGCCGTGACCATGCGCGACAGCGACTCGCGAAAGTCTTCGCGGAAGGTCGGTGCCAGCGCCAGTTCGAAGCCCGACAACGAATCGATCACCACACGGGTGGCTTTCAACCGGCTGATCTCGCTGAGCAGCAATTGCACGATTTCATCGATGGACAGGTCCGGGGCGCGGCTGTCCACGAGACCGACCTGTCCGCTCTGGATCAGGCCCGCAAGGGTGGCGTTTTGCGAGTGGTTGGGCCGTTGTTCGAACACCGCGATCACACCGGTTTCGCCATTGCGCGCGCCTTCGGCCAGGAAGGTAGCCGCCAGAATGCTCTTGCCCGAGCCCGACGGCCCGGCCACCAGCAAGGAATAACCACGGGGCAGGCCGCCGCCAAGCATCTCGTCGAGCTGTGGCACGCCCATTTTCAAGCGCTTGATGGGGAACTCCAGCGGTGCTTCAACGGGGTTGAGGGCCGCAGGCGCAAAGACCTTGATCCCCGACGTCGCGATACGGAAGGTGTGCAGCCCTGGCAGCGTCGGCTGGCCGCGCATCTTCATGATTTCCATCTTGCGCACCATGGAGTTGCGCTGAACGCTCTGGCGCAGCCAGATCAGGCCATCGGCCACGGTGAAAATCGGGTTGGTGTCGGTTTCGGTGAAGTATTCGCCAATCAGGAAGGTCGTCGCCTGCCAGGTGGTCATCAACATGCCCAGCTGCTGAACGAACTGCGGCAGGTTGTTATTCGGGTTGTCCTGGGTCTGGCTGGCCAGCACCACCGAACGGAATGAGTCGACGAACACCAGTGACGGGGAGTGAGCCTCCACCTCGCTGACGATGCGCCGCAGCACTTCGTCCAGATTCCCGGCCAGGGTGTCGTCAGCCAGGTTGATGTAGCGGATCGACTGATTGATCGCTTCGCTGTCGAAAAAGTCGAATTGCTGCTGGTAACGCAGCATCTTCAGCGGCGGCTCGCCGAGCACCGTAAAAAACAGTGCGGGGCGCTCGGGCGTCGCCAGGGCGAACATCATCTGATGCGCCAGGGTGGTTTTGCCGCAGCCAGGCGGGCCTGCGATCAGGTTGAACGAAAACTCCGGCAATCCTCCGCCCAGCACCTCGTCCAGTCCTGGCACGCCGGTGGCCAGTCGGTTGATAGTCACTTTGGTGCTCATGGCGAATTTTCCTGCGAAGGGGTGTCGCTCAAAGAAGGTTCCCACACGCCACGAAGCAAACGTGCGGTGAGCGAGGGCCCGATCAGCGTGGTCAGCAGTTCGTAAAGCGTAGTCAGCAACACTTCACCGAAAAACAGCGCATCGGCTTCGCTTTGCTCAACGAGTACGGACTTGAGGGCAGTCAGATCCAGAGAGGCCTGCACACTGTCATAGGTGCCGGCCAGACGCGGATGGTTGGAGGCGCACAGATGAAGGCTGCGGCGATACAGCGCGGCAACCCCTTGTTGGCCGATGATGGGCGTGAGGGCTGCGTCCATATCCTGCAATATTGATGCGATCGCTTGCGCGACTGTTGCAATGTCAGCGTTGGGGCCAACGCGGTGCGCCAGAGAAGCTACGATCTGGCGGCTCTCATCGCTTAGCGTGGACATGGCTAACTGATATCTGATGGACAGTGTTTGATGGTACACCCTATGGCGGTGTCGGGAGTGGTTTGCGTCAGAGCCCGAAAACCTGACTCTTTCTAGTGCATGGCGCTATAAAGTCCCCGGTTCGCTGCACAAGCAAGGAAACATTGGCTTTTTTGGCGAAATGGGATCCGCTTTTGGATCGTTTAAAGTGCCCGTAGATACCGTTTTGAACCCACTGAAAACAAAACAGCAGGCAAAAAAAAGCCCGCGGGAGGGCGGGCAAACCATAGTTTCTTGAATGAGCGAGCGCAATGTACCCGTTGGTGGAAGGTCGTGGGGTGAAGAAAAATTCATGTCGATGAGTGCCCGCCGCTTCACACCCGTGAGACACGCCTACGGCAAATGATCCGCCGCAAAGTCCGCTTCCGAACGCGCCCGCAAACGGCCCTTGCGGCAGGCCTGCTGGAATCGTTCGAAGTCGCGCTCATTCTGTGCGGTGTAGCTTTGCGCATACTTGAACAGCGCGTCGGCCAGCGCATCGCTTTTGCCGATGTAGCCGCTGATGTGTGCGGCGTTTCCCGACGATTTGGCGTGGGCGCGGGCCAACGCGCGACCACAAATGCGACCGTACGCGGCGAAGGTTTCAGCATCGAACGTCTCGAGTTCAGCCGAGACTTTCATATCGCGCAACTGGCGCACATAGAAGTGTCGACCGCTGGGGCCGGTGGTCCAGCCGAGGAACAGGTCACTGGCCGATTGCATCAACCGTTGACCATCGACCACGCGCTGACCGTTATGCCGCACCCGCGATTTAGTCTTCACATAATCGGCAAGCACCGAACGACGCGCCTCCTTGAACTGCAGGAACAGCGGGAACTCCTGATCATCGGTCAGCAGCGCCACCAGGCATCGAGTCCCGACGCTGCCCACACCGACCACTTTGAACGCCATGTCCTGAACGTGAAAACGCGACAACAGCTCGCGCCGGTCGGCTTGCAGCGTGCCGGGATAGTCGCGCATGAATGCGTCGTAAAGCGCACGCCAGTCCGACAGGCGCAGCCAGTCGTCGTCGGCATCCAGCAGCGTGGTGTTTTCGTGTAAATGGAAAATTTCCGGCAGGTCATCGCGAATGATCAGACGGCCCTGTGCGTCACGGTCACTGATTTTTGGCAGCAGTTCAGCATGGGTACGCCGTTCAGCTTTCTCGATGGCGCGCTCTACATGCTCCAGTGTTGCTTTGCTCGCCTGCTGTCGCAGATCGCGGTAACTGATGGACTCGTACCAGGTTTCCATGGCGCTTTGTTCGGCGCATTCGAGCATGGTCTGCTGGTAGGCGCCGACCACCTGGCGGCAGACCGTTTCTTCGACCGTGTCGCCATGGCGCAGGTCGCGCGCTGCCACCACGAAACTGGCCACCAGCCGTTTCAAGTCCCACTCCCAAGGGCCGGGATGGGCTTCGTCGAAATCGTTGACGCTGAACAGCAGATTGCGTTCCGGCGTTGCAAAACCGCCGAAGTTCATCAGGTGACTGTCGCCGCAGATGGGCGATACCAGCCCCATGTTGGATGTTGCGGCCAAGTCGTGGGCTTGCAACAGCGCGTTGCCGCGATAGAAGGTGAACGGCGAGACCAGCATGCGGCCGTAGCGCACCTCGACCAGCGACTTGATGCGGCCTTCACTGGACGTTTTGATCAGCGGCAGCGGGTCGCGATTTATTTTCCCCATGGCCGCCTGCGAACTGCGGGAGCAGTTCTTGCGAGCATCCTTGCCTTGCTTCAAACGGTCGTTGAGGTTGGTCATGTGGGCTCGTTTGATGAGTGTTTTCGAACGTGTGAGAGATGAGTGTAGAAGGGCTTCGGGTCTTCATCCGAAGTGTTTCGGCTTTGATCGTGGGAACAAAAAAAGGCACCTGCGATAGTCTCGTCAGGTGCCTTTTTATTAAGGAGGATTATGCTTGTTTTGCTTCAGCTTCCATCATCACAAGGTTCTGCCGCTTGGTAGCTTCAGTCAGCACTTCGCTGTAGACACGCTTTTTCTGTTTCGATTTGGCATTGCGAATAAAGTCGTCGGCGACCTCGGCTCGGTCGTTAAACAACGCATAGTCCGCACCTTTTGCGGTGATGTTGAAGTAGGCAGAGGCGTTGGAAGACTTGAAGTCCACGGTCATCATTTGGCCGGCCTTGGCGTTTAGACGGTACTGCGCAGTGAGCGGGCCTTTGATGGATCGGGCGAACTTGACGGTGTCGGAGCCCTTGTTGAAGGTGACCTGCTCGACATGAGGAGCGAGCTCGGTGGCAGCGTGTACAGGCACAGAAACCATGGCGACCAGGACGGCTGCGATCCATATGTTCATGTTGATCTTCCTGAGTGCGTTGGTTGCTCAAGCGGTTGCAGGTGTTTTTTTGTGGTGGTCTTGCGAGCCTTATCGCGAGCAGGCCTGCTTTTGCCGGGGATGGTGATGCTGCCTGCAAAAATGACCAAACCCCAGATGCAACAAAACCCGCACTTGGCGGGTTTTGTTTTGCTTCGTATTTGGTGGAGCCGGGGGGATTTGAACCCCCGTCCGCCAGTACTCCGCTGTCGGTACTACATGCGTAGCCGTGTCTATTAAGTTAACCCTCAGCGACCCGACGGGCAGGGTGCTTTGGGCGAGTTGTGTAAGTTTTAGCCGCTTCGTCCACAACGTACTGCACGGCGATTCTGTTCTATATGACAATCACTTTGGGTTTACAGACATCCCCTGATGATTGCTGGACCCGAAGGTACCAGAAGGGAAGGGCTAAGGCTGCTTACGCAGCGAGAGCGTATTCCCCGTAGGTTTCGTCATTGGCAACTATAGAAAGTTGCAACAGTGGATTTACGAGTTCTGTTACCAACTCGGCATGCACCTAAAGTTTCGCAACCGGCGTCGAATCCTAAACGGCCCCGAGCCTGTTGCTCTGTGAATCAAAGTGAGCAACAAGCCTGCGCAGTGTACGCCAACACACGTCAGAAGGCCAACCCGAAGGTAGCCACGAGTGATCATGGGTTGGGTTCGTTGCTCAGTTTGTCAGCGCCAATGCCTGGATGGCCTCGGTGGCGCATTTCTTGTCGTCCCCGGCGGCTTTTGAAGTTTTGGCGCTGGCCAGCAGTCTTTTGATCTCCGGTGCGTTGGTGGAGGTCGCTGGTAGCGCATTCACTTTGGCTTCGAGCTCCTGCAGCTTGCTCGTACAAAGGTCGTTGTCCGCTGCAAACACGGGAGAGGCCAACATTGCAGCAGACATGAACAAACCAGCGAGTGCGGTACGTTTCATGGATATCTCCTAGTACTGATGGTCTCGGTGCTGCCGTATGAGTGGGCGGTTCGGCCGAGTCGAAAAACAAGCCACGATGGATGAGGCCTACTTAAAAGACCACGGCGCTGCGCAGGAATTCGGTTTTTAGAGAAAGGCTATGAAAAAACTGTTTGTCAGAAGCAATGAGCAATTTCGCCAGCTGCTACAGATCGCGTTATGGCTTAACTGTACAGCCGCCAGCCTGTTGCTCTTTGAATCCTGATGAGCAACAAGCGTGCGCGGTATACGTCAACAAGGCCCAGATGGCCAACCCGAAGGTTGGCCTTATGCTGGGTTACTTCCCGCCTTTGTTCGCGTTCTTGAGTTGCTGGATAGTTTGTTCGGTCTCGGCGATGCAGTCGTCAGTCCCTTCCTTGGTGCCTTTTGCCTGATCGGCTTTGGCTTTCGTGACGCTTTCCATTACCTGATCAGCCATCTCCGGAGGAGTCTGTGCCTTGGCATTTTCGATGGTTTTCAGGTTGACCGTACAGAGGTCGTCAGCGGCAAACGAGGTGGACGCCATCAGCGAGACAGTAACGAACAGACCTAACAGTACAGAACGTTTCATGTGTATCTCCTTGAACTGAGGGTCCAGACATCGCTGGCCGTCAGGACGGGCTGCCGAGTTGGGGTAAAGCCCGGTAAACCCCGGGCTTATTCTGTGGACTATGGCAGCGCATCAGGGTTCTGTTTTTCTTGCAAGACCCTCGCCTGCGTTACCCGATCCACCAAATAGACTAGCCCGTGGTAATCAATTCCGCCGTGCTGCGTCAGACCGATTTCACAGGTGCGGCTGGTCGAAATCCCCTCGCTGCACTGCTGCACCGCATCCTTGAGCGTGCGCAACGAATGTGCGTTCAGTTCCGGCGTAGTAAAGCCCTTATCCCCTGCAAAACCGCAGCAGTGAATGCCTTCTGGAATGACCACGTTTTTGCTGCATTTACGCGCCAGTTCAATCAGCGCCTGACTTTCGCCAAGGTGTTGCGTGCTGCAAGTGACGTGCACCGCTATCGGCGCTTCCTGCGGTGTGAAATCGAGGCGATCCATCAAATGTGTACGGATGAAACGCACCGGGTCGTACAGGTCCAGGCGCACATCGCCCAAGTCCTGAACCAGCCGTAACGTACACGGACTGGTGTCGCAATAGATCGGGTCGAGCCCGCCGCGACTGGCGTGCAGCAAGGCGCCGATCAGCTCCTGGCGTTTGTGTTCGGCCTGTTCGGCGTAGCCTTTGGAGGCGAACGGTTGACCGCAGCAGAGGTTGTCCAGGTTGTCCGGAAAGACCACTTGGTAACCGGCCTTTTCCAGCAGCCCACGGGTTTTGTCGTAGAGCGACATTTGTTCTTTATCACCCGCCGCCGGGCCCATTGCCCGCGACACACACGCCGCCAGATACACCACTCGAGGGCGTTCGTCCGACACGATCGGGCTGAAACGAATGGCTTTTTCCGGTTGCGGCATGGCATTGGTCCATTGCGGAACCTGACCCTTGGATAGGCGCGTCAACGTCGCCGACAGTTTTGCCAAGCGTGGAGCCCCCAACAGCATCCGCGCGCCATTTGCCACGTGCAGGGTGAAACGCGCGCCTTGCAGCGCAGTGGCGAAATTAACTTCCAGCCAATTGGCCGTTTTCGTATGAGTTGCCTGCCGACTACGGAGCTTTTTCACCAGCTCGCCGGTGTTGATTCCTACAGGGCAACGTTGCGCGCAGAGGCCGGTGGCGGCGCAGGTGTCGATGCCTTGGTATTCGTAAGCGGCTTCGAGTTCGGTGGTGTCCACGCCAGCGCGTTTCTTCGCTTGAATATCACGCCAGATCACGATGCGCTGGCGCGGGCTCAGGGTCAGGCCTTTCGACGGGCAGACCGGTTCACAGAAGCCGCACTCGATGCACTTATCCACAATCTCATCGGCGGCTGGCAACGGCTTCAGGTGCTTGAGGTGGATCTGCGGATCCTCGCTGAGCACCACGTCCGGGTTGAGAATGCCGTTGGGGTCGAGCAGGCGTTTAAGCTGCCACATCAACTGGTAGGCATCGCTGCCCCATTCCAGTTCGACAAAGGGCGCCATGTTGCGCCCGGTGCCGTGTTCAGCTTTCAGCGAGCCGCCGAACTCCACCGCTACCAGTTGCGCCACGTCGTCCATGAACGCCTGATAGCGTGCGACTTCTTCCGGGTTGTTGAAGCCTTGGGTGAAGACGAAGTGCAGATTGCCTTCCAGAGCGTGTCCGAAAAGGATCGCTTCGTCGTAGTGATGTTTGTCGAACAGCTCGATCAGGCGGTTTACGCCGGTGGCCAGTTGTTCAACCGGGAACGTCACGTCTTCGATGATCACCGTGGTGCCGGTTTTGCGCACGGCGCCGACGGCGGGGAAGGTGTCTTTGCGGATCGCCCAGAGCCGGGCGTTTTCCACCGGGTCTTCGGTGAAGTCGACTTGTTTTTCCACCGGGAAAGAAGTCAATGACGCCATGATGTGCGCCAGTTGTTCCTGTAGCAACATGGACGATGCGGCGCGGGATTCGATCAGCAGCGCGCAGGCATTATCCGACAGCTGTTGTACGAAAGCGGGCATGCCGGGTTTGTCCTGCACCGAACGCAGACTGCGTCGGTCTAGCAGTTCCACGGCCGACACCGGTTGGCTTTTCAGCACAGTCACGGCGTTGCAGCAGGTTTCCACATCCGGAAACACGATCAGCGCTGAGGCCTTGTTCGGATGGTCGATCACCGTGTCGTAAGTCACCGCGCTGATGAAACCGAGGGTACCTTCGGAGCCCACCAGCAAGTGGCTCAAGATATCCACAGGCTCGTCGAAATCCACCAACGCATTGAGTGACAGCCCGGTGGTATTTTTCAGACGGTATTTGTGGCGAATTCTCGCCGCCAGTTCGGCATTGGCGCGGGTTTCGCGGCCCAACGTTGCCAGGCGTTCAAGCAGTGATGCGTGGCTCTCACGAAACGCCGCAACACTCGCCGCATCTTCGGTATCGAGACGGCTGCCGTCGGCCAGCACCAGACGAATGCCAGCCAACGTGTGATAGGTGTTTTGCGCTGTACCGCAGCACATGCCGCTGGCATTGTTGGCGACGATGCCGCCGATTTTGCAAGCATTGATCGACGCCGGGTCCGGGCCGATCTTGCGCCCGAACGGCGCCAGCCACGCGTTGGCCTGTGCGCCGATCACACCCGGTTGCAGACGGATTTGCGTACCTTGCCCGCGAATCTCGCGACCGTTCCAGTTATCCCCCAGCACGATCAACACCGAGTCGCTGATGGCCTGGCCGGACAGGCTGGTGCCGGCGGCGCGGAAGGTCACCGGAACTTGATCCCGTTGCGCGAGTTTGAGCAGCGCCACGACCTCATCTTCCGACTCGACACGAATCACCAGTTTCGGAATCAGCCGGTAGAAACTGGCGTCAGTGCCAAAGGCCAACGTCGACAACGGATCGTCGAAACGTCGCTCTTGGGGAATCAGCTGCTGCGCATCTCGCAGGAAAGCCGCGGGTAGATTCATTGGTCCTCCAGGATCATGACCACGAGGTCTTTCGGACCGTGAGCGCCGTAGGCCAGGACCTGCTCGATGTCAGCGGTTTTTGACGGACCGGACACCAGCAGCGCGTTGGTCGGCATGCCTTGGGCCCACTCGAATTCCTGCTGCACTTGATAGAAGTTGTCGCGGATTTCACTGGCCTTGAGCAGGGCGAAATGCACGGGCGGCACCAGGCTCATCAGGCGCGGCTCTTCCCGCGTCGGCCAGAGAATCAGGCTACCTGTGGCGGCGATTGCACCGAGGGTGCCGGTCAGGCTGGCCGGCGTGTCGTTGAACAGTTCGGTCTTCCATGCTTCAACCGGACGGTCGTAGGATTTGAGCGTTGGCAGATCAGGATTTTTCGTCCAGTGCTGAGTGACGCGTTGCCCGTGAGGCGTAGTCGGTGCAATCAACAAACTCGGCAACTGACGGTCCCGCAACAACTGAGCAAGCAAGGAAGGCCAGCCTTCGCGGGACGTCAGGTGGATTTCGGTGTGTACCGCTTCCATCAGTTTGCGCAGCTGCGGGATGCGTTGCTCGGCGGTGTAGGTGTAGGGCGCTGTCACCAGTTCGACGTCGAACTCGTCAGGCACCGGTGTGGTGCCCGTCAGACTGTTCCGCAACTTGGCGAGGATATTTTGCTTGGCACTCATCAGCGATCTCCCTGTTTGGCCAAATGCTCGCGGGCCATGTCATGCAGTGAGCGGGCAGCGGGTTTCGGTGCGCTGTGGTTTTGCGTCCAGGGACCGACGTTACTGGGTGCCAGTGCTCGCAAGCGAGTGGCGAAGAAGCCGAACAGTCGATATAGCGTGGGTGAGCTGTTGAGCTTCGCCCAGGCATTCCAGATAAACCGTTCTTTGCGCGAGTACTTGCTGCCCTGGCCGCGCATCACTTGATGAGGGCTGTCCGGGGCTTTGACGTTCTCCTCCCGTAGGCGACGCAGCAGTGCCGGAATCGGAATTTTTACCGGACAGACTTCACCGCAGGCGCCACACAGCGACGAGGCGCTTGGGTGGTCCGGGACTTTCGCCAGACCGACCATGTGCGGGGTGATGATTTTTCCGATAGGCCCAGGGTAAACCTCCCCATAGGCGTGGCCGCCGATTCGGGTGTAGACCGGGCAATGATTCATACAGGCGCCACAGCGGATGCAGTTCAGGGTCTGGCGCAATTCGCTGTCGGCGAAGGCCTGGCTGCGACCATTGTCGAGCAATACCAGGTGCACTTCCTGAGGGCCGTCGAGTTCATGTTCCTTGCGTGGGCCGGAGATCATGTTGACGTAGGTGGTGATCGGCTGGCCGAGGGCTGAGCGGGTCAGCAGTGACAGCAGCGGCACCACATCGCGCAGGTTTTCCACGACTTTTTCGATGCCGGTGACGGCGATGTGCACCGGTGGCACGGTGGTGGTCATGCGCCCGTTGCCTTCGTTTTCCACCAGCAGCAAGGTGCCGGTTTCGGCCACGGCGAAGTTGACGCCAGAGACGCCGATGTCCGCTTCGAAGAATTTCTGCCGCAAGACCTTGCGACCGATCTGAATGAGTTGGTCAACGTCCTTGGTGTATTCCACGCCAAGTTTGTCGTGGAACAAGGACGCGACCTGACCAGCATTCTTGTGGATCGCCGGCATAATAATGTGTGAAGGCTTCTCGTGGTCGAGCTGGACGATGTACTCGCCCATGTCCGATTCCAGGCATTCAATGCCCTGTTCAGCGAGGAAGTGATTCATTTCCATCTCTTCGCTGACCATCGATTTGCCCTTGATCACTTGCCGCCCCTCGTGAGCGCGGATGATCGAGAGGACGATGCCATTGGCTTCGTCCACCGTTTCCGCCCAGTGCACTGTCACACCGTTGCGGGTCAGGTTCTGTTCAAGCTGCTCGAGCAGGTCGGGCAACTTGGATAACGCACGGGCACGGACAGCATTGCCCAGCGCTCGCAAATGTTCTCTTTCGTGGGCATCGCTGAAGGACGCTGCCCGTTTGGTCATCAGCGAATCCATCGCCGTGCGAAAGTTATTTCGCAGCTGCTTGTCATCCAGCGCCTTGTGAGCGCGGATGCGAAAATCTTCTTCCACGGCAACCGTAGGAATAATCGCGGAAGCGTTCATAGAACACCTCCGGTTCGCTGCCAAAGGAAACTGGCCAGGTGTTGGCCGCGTAGCGCTTCCTTCTGTTTCTCCAACGAGCCGTTGATGTTCATCAGGCAACCGCAGTCGGCACTCAGTACCTTGTGCGCGCCGGATTCCTTCAACGAGCGGGTCTTGTCAGCCACCATCGCGCCAGAAATGTCTGGCATACGGACGCTGAAAGTCCCACCGAAGCCACAGCATTCACTTTCGTGGCTGTGGTCGACTCGCTCCACGTTACGCAGCTGCGCCAACAACTCGCGGCCATGCAAGTGGGTGTTCATCTCACGACGTGCCGAGCACGACGTGTGCAACGCTACTTTGACTGGCTCGCCGCTGTCCTTGAGCTGCACCTTGCAGACGAACAACAGAAACTCGGCCAGTTCATAAGTCCGGGCAGCCAGCGCCTGAACCTGTTTCAGCGTATCCGGCTCGTCCTTGAACAAGTCGGCGTAGTGTTCGCGCAACATTCCGGCACACGATCCCGACGGCACCACCACCGGATAGTCCCCGGCAAACAGCGCCAGTTGCGAGCGTGCCACGGTCCGCGCCTGCTCGGTGTAACCCGAGGTGTAGGCCGGTTGTCCGCAGCAGCTTTGCCCCTGCGGATACTCGACACGAATGCCTTCGCGTTCCAGCAGGTGAATCGCGTCCATCCCGGCTTCGGGGTAGAACAAATCCACCACGCAGGTTCCGAACAGGTAGACCCGTGACGGTTTCTCGCTGGGGTATTGCCGAGGCTCGGGCAGTGGCGGGGCGACGCGGGTCGCATTCGGCACAGCGTTGTAAAAAAGCTCGCTCATCAGGCGTGTCTCCGGGTGGTCCCGGTTATCCGTCTGTCGAGGCTGCTGAAATATAGAGAGACAAGCTTTCAGCAGCCTTACAGACCGGGTTGTGAATAGCTGACGCCGGAATCGTGGTCCGGCGTCGGTTTTTGCTTTTTATCGTGTAGTACTTAGTGCACCAGCATGCCGGTGAACCAGTAGGCCTGAGCCAGGGTGATCAAACCGACGATGGTTGCAAAGAACAGGCTGTGCTTGAGGGTGAAACGGAACAGATCCGATTCCTTGCCCACCAGACCGGTCGCGGCGCAGGCGACGGCGATCGATTGGGGCGAGATCATCTTGCCGGTCACGCCACCGCTGGTGTTCGCCGCAACCAGCAATACATCGTTGACGCCGATCTGGTGCGCAGTGGTCGCTTGCAGCGAACTGAACAGTGCGTTGGACGAGGTATCGGAACCGGTCAGGAACACACCCAGCCAGCCGAGGAACGGCGAGAAGAACGGGAATGCTGCGCCGGTGCCTGCCAGAACCAGCGCCATGGTCGAGGACATGCCCGAGTAGTTAGTGACGAAGGCAAAGGCGAGCACCATGCCGATGGACAGAATCGGCCAGCGCAGCTCGTAGAAGGTCTCTTTAAAAGTGGTAAGACCAGTTTTGACATTGATCTTCAGTATCAGCATTGAGATCAGTGCGGAGAAGAAAATCGCTGTGCCGGTCGCGGAAATCGGATCGAGTTTGAACACCGCCGGGATAGCGGTCGGGGCGGCCACGATCGGTGCGACCTTGATCACCATTTGGTCCAGGTGCGGGATTGCGAAGTTGAACACCCAGCTGTACATCGACCCGCCAGCGGCAAACATCGCCTTGAAGGGTTTCAAGGTCCAGATGGTCACCAGCACGGTGAGGATCAGGAACGGTGACCAGGCTTTGAGAATTTCACCGAAGCTGTAGGGCGAAGCCACGGTGCTGCGCGGCAGGCCGAAACCGCCAGCGCTGGCGCTCACCACGGAAGCCGAGACGGCACCGACGATGTGTTGGCCTGCGGCGCGTTTCGGTTGCCAGACTTTCAGGAACAGTGTCAGGGAAATCAGGCTGACCAGGGCCGAGGTGATGTCCGGCAGTTCCGGGCCGATGAAGTTCGACGTGAAATATTGGGTGATGGCAAAGCTCAAGCCGGCCACCAGTGCTGCGGGCCAGGTTTCGCGAACGCCGCGCAGGCCATCCATCATGAACACCAGCCAGAACGGCACAAACAGCGACAGCAACGGCAGTTGGCGGCCCGTCATGGCGCCGATCTTGAACGCGTCGATACCCGTAACCTGCCCGGCGACAATGATCGGAATCCCCAGAGCGCCGAAGGCAACCGGTGCGGTGTTGGCGATCAGGCACAGACCCGCGGCGTACAACGGGTTGAAGCCCAGTCCTACCAACAGTGCGGCGGTAATCGCGACCGGCGCACCGAAACCGGCGGCACCTTCCAGGAAGGCGCCGAAGCAGAAGCCGATCAGCAGCACTTGCAGGCGCTGGTCGTCGGTAATCGACAGCACCGAGCTGCGGATCACTTCGAACTGGCCACTCTTGACCGTCAGTTTGTAGAGGAATACCGCCGCCACGATGATCCAGGCAATCGGCCACAGGCCGTAGGCGAAGCCATAGCCGGCGGCGGCGAAGGCCATGTCGACGGGCATCTGGAAGGCGAAGATCGCCACGGCAATGGACAAGGCCAGCGTGATGCTGCCGGCCACGTGTCCTTTGAGTCGGAACACGGCCAATGCCAGGAAGAAAAACACGATGGGGATAACGGCCGCGAGCGCGGACACGCCGAGACTGCCGAGCGGAGAATAGAGCTGTTGCCAGGTTTGCATATGGGGTGGCCCCTAATTGTTGTTGGTCAGGCACTGGTCAGCGTTCTTGGATAATTGGTAATACCAATTTACAATCGCTGTTGGCTAGGGTAAAAGCGTTGTAGGCGGCGTGTCAATTTGCCGCCCTAAAACTTTTGTCGAATGTGCGGTGCAGAAGTCATTTAGTCCGCTCGACCAAATGCCGTCTGGCAGGTGCTGACACAGCCCTGATAGGCCAGAATAGAGACCCCGGCGAGCCGTCGGGATCGTGGAGAAATGAGTTATGGGGTTTGATCAGATTCGTCAGCGCCGTTTGTCTGACGATATTGTCGAGCAGCTCGAGGGGATGATTCTCGAGGGCACACTGAAGGCGGGTGAGCGCTTGCCGGCCGAACGCGCGTTGGCTGAGCAGTTCGGCGTGTCACGCCCCTCGTTGCGCGAAGCGATTCAGAAACTGGCGGCCAAAGGCTTGCTGGTCAGTCGCCAGGGCGGGGGCAATTATGTGGTGGAGTCGCTGGGGTCAACCTTCAGTGATCCGCTGCTGCATCTGCTGGAAAGCAACCCTGAAGCGCAGCGGGATCTGCTGGAATTTCGTCACACCCTGGAAGCCTCCTGTGCCTATTACGCAGCCATGCGTGCTACGGACGTTGATCGCGAGCGATTGACCGCGGCCTTCAACGAATTGCAGGACTGCTATACGCGTCACGATGAGGTAAGTCGGGCGGAAGAGGGCGCGGCGGATGCGAAATTCCACCTGGCCATTGCTGAGGCCAGTCACAACGCGGTGTTGCTGCACACCATTCGCGGGTTGTTCGATCTGCTCAAGCGTAACGTGGTGACCAACATCGGCGGGATGTACAAGCAGCGTACGGAAACCCGCGACATGCTGATCACCCAGCACCGGGAGTTGTACCTGGCGATTATTGAAGGAAGGGCCGAGCAGGCGCGGGAAGTCTCCAGCCGACACATTTTGTATGTGCAGGAAGTGCTGGAAGAAGTGCGTCAGGAAGTACAGCGCATGGCTCGGGCGGAGCGGCGCAAGGGGATGTAGTGATAAGTGGGATGATTGTGGCGAGGGAGCTTGGCTCCCGCTCGACTGCGCAGCAGTTGCCGGCAGTCGTCAAGCGAGGGCTGCTTCGCACCCCAGCGGGAGCAAGCTCCCTCGCCACAGGGCAGAAAGATTAATCTTCCTTGCCCTTGTTGCGCACCGCACGCTGCAACTCGCGACCGGCGTCGCGTTCGCGTTCGGTATCACGCTTGTCGTATTCCTTTTTGCCTTTGCCCAGAGCGATCTCGCACTTGACCATGTGCTTGCTCCAGTACCAGGACAGGCACACGCAGGCGTAACCTTTTTGCTGCACGGCCGTGGCCAGCTTTTCCAGCTCGCGGCGGTTGAGCAGCAACTTTCGGGTGCGGGTCGGATCAGCGATGACGTGGGTGCTGGCGGTCATCAGCGGCGTAATGTGGCTGCCGAGCAGCCAGGCTTCGCCATCCTTGAGCAAGACGTAACTGTCAACCAGTTGCAGCTTGCTTGCCCGCAGACTTTTTACTTCCCAGCCGGCCAGGACCAGACCAGCCTCGAACTTATGCTCGATGAAGTAATCGTGTCGCGCCTTTTTATTTTGCGCGATGGTCCCTGTTGGGTGTTTCTTCTGTTTAGCCATAGGGGCGGCATTATAGGGAGTTGCAAGCGAGTCGGCTACGGTATCGCTACGTGCTTGAGCAGGTTGATTGAATCCCGGACAATGCGGCCTCTTTTTTGAACGCTTGGGCGTGATAACGATGTCGACAGACAAGGTTTCTGTCCACGGCAGTTGGGCTAGCCGCTGGGTCTTCATACTCGCCGCGACCGGTTCGGCCGTGGGCCTGGGTAGTATCTGGAAATTCCCGTACATGGTCGGTGTCTACGGCGGTGGCGCCTTCGTGCTGATGTTCCTGGCCTGTATCGCGCTGATCGGTGTGCCGGTCATGCTAGCCGAAACCTTGATCGGCCGTCGTGCACGTCAAAGCCCGGCCAACGCCTTGAAGGTTTTGGCGCTGGAAGCCGGGCACTCGGGTAAATGGTCCTGGGGCGCATTCGCCGGGATGATCACGGCGTTGCTGATCCTGTCTTTCTATAGTGTGGTGGGCGGCTGGTCGCTGGATTACATCATCGATATGGGCCGTGGCGACTTCCAGGGTGCAACGCCCGACCAGGTTGGCGCTTACTTCGGCAATGTGATCGCTGATCCGTGGCGCCTGACACTTTGGCACACGATTTTCATGCTGCTGTCGGCCGTGGTGATCGCCAAAGGCGTGGTCGCGGGGCTGGAACGCAGCTTGCGAATCATGATGCCGCTGCTGTTTGTGATGGTGATTGTTCTGCTGGGTTACAGCATGACGACCGGGCATTTCATGGAAGGCGTGCATTTCATGTTCGACTTTCACCCGGAAAAAGTACTCGACGGCTTGCTGCCAGCCATGGGGCACGCGTTCTTTTCGCTGAGCGTGGGTGTCGGTTCGATCATGATCTACGGCGCTTATATGCCAAAGAATTCGTCGATTTCCGGCACTATCGTTGGCGTGGCACTGCTCGATACCTTCGTTTCCCTGGTGGCCGGTCTGGCGTTGTTTCCGATTGTGTTCGCTGGCGGTCTGAACCCAAGCGAAGGTCCTGGCTTGATGTTCGTCAGCCTGCCCTTTGCGTTTGGTAACGTAGCGTTCGGCCAGTTGATGGGCGTAGTGTTCTTCGTGCTCGTAGCGATTGCAGCCTGGAGTTCGGCGATTTCCCTGCTTGAGCCGATGGTGGCTTACCTGGTTGAACGCACGAAAATCAGCCGCGCCTGGGTGACTTTTTGGCTGGCCTTCATTTGCTGGTTTGTCGGTCTGGGCACGGTGTTTTCCTTCAATATCTGGAAGGAAGCCAAATTTTTCGTGAACGAAGGCGGGATTTTCCACCTCTATCAATGGGGCGCGGCCGGTGGCCTGGACTTCTTTGGTGTGATCGATTTCTTCACCTCGCGGATCATGTTGCCACTCGGTGGTTTGTGTTTCGTGGTGTTTGCAGGCTGGGTGATGGGCCGTGAAGCGGTACGCGACGAATTGTCGATCCGCAACCCTGCGTTGTTCGCCCTGTCCTTGTTCTTGATGCGCTATGTGGCGCCCATCGGCATTCTCGTAGTATTTGCCGCCCAGCTGTGGAAGTGACGCTGACATGACGACACACATTCAACGTTCGGCCCTGCTGCCGTATCCGGCGCAAGCGCTGTATGACCTGGTCAACGACGTGGCGCGTTACCCGGAATTTCTGCCGTGGTGCTCAACGGCGGAAGTCCTGGAGAGTTCTCCTGAGCATATGCGCGCTAGCGTCGGCGTGGCCAAAGGTGGCCTCAGCCAGCATTTCGTGACGCGCAACACACTGGTGCCCGGGCATTCGATCGAGATGAACCTCGAGGAAGGCCCGTTCAATCAATTGCATGGCGTCTGGGTGTTCAAGCCGTTGGGCGAGAAAGCCTGCAAGATCAGCCTGGACCTGTCGTTTGATTACGCCGGACCGATTGTCCGCGCGACGCTGGGGCCGTTGTTCAATCAGGCGGCCAATACGCTGGTGGATGCCTTCTGCCAGCGCGCCAAGCAGATGCATGGTTGAGGCCATGATCGACGTTGAGGTGGTGTATGCCGCCATAGATCGTCAGGTGCTTCTCTCGGTGACGGTTCCAGCAGGAGCAACCGTGCGGGCGGCTTTGCTGGCATCAGGCATTGGCGAGGCGTTTTCGGAGCTGGATCTGGCCAGTTGCCCGGTGGGGATCTTCGGTAAAGTGATCGCTGATCCGGACAAGTATCCTGTCCAGGCTGGAGATCGCATTGAGATATACCGGCCATTGCTGGCTGATCCGAAAGAAGTTCGTCGATTGCGCGCAGCCAAGGCTGCTGAGGCCAAAAACCGGAGTCAGTGACTCGCTCAAATGCTGGACAATAAAAAACCCGGACATGCCGGGTTTTTTATTGCGTCGCAAATTATTGCGGCGAGGTTTCCAAAGGTTCTGGAGTCGGGACTGGAACGGTTTCTACACCGTCGACATCCTTCTGGATCTGGTCCAGCAACGAACCTGGCTTGACCGGTTTTTCTGGTTTCGGCTTCTCGGCGTTTTCTGTTGGCGCAGCAACTGTAGTGCCGCTGTCCTTGCCGAGAATGGCTTCGTCGCGGCTCACGCCTGGCATGAAATCGCCAGAGAGGCTGACAAGCTGGTCATTTGGGTTGAAGATAACGCTAATGCGTTCCTGTTGGCGTTCGCCGCCACCCGGTTGCAGGCTGTACAGATAATCCCAGCGATCGGCATGGAACGTGTCGGTCAACAGAGGGTTGCCCATGATAAACCGTACTTGCTTGCGGGTCATTCCCGGGCGTAACTGGTCTATCATGTCCTGCGTGACGACATTGCCCTGCTGGATGTCGATTTTGTAAACCCCGGGGAATGAACAACCGGCGAGTGCGAGCAGTCCCACAAAGGTGAAACTGGTTAGCAAGAGCTTGGTGTTTTGCATCGGTGGGCGACTTCCACTATCTTGGCTGGGACAACGTAAACGCCGATCATACCCGCATTAAGAGAAGCTGCGAAGCAGCATCGCGAGAAAGCTGACCATGGTTGAAAATAGCGAACTACGCAAAGCCGGCCTCAAAGTGACCCTTCCACGGGTCAAGATTCTGCAAATGCTCGATTCCGCCGAGCAACGCCACATGAGTGCCGAGGACGTCTACAAGGCGCTGATGGAGGCTGGTGAGGACGTCGGTCTGGCCACGGTTTACCGTGTTCTGACCCAGTTCGAGGCAGCTGGCCTTGTGGTGCGGCACAACTTCGACGGAGGCCATGCGGTCTTCGAGCTGGACGACGGCAAGCATCACGACCATATGGTCAACGTCGAGACCAGTGAAGTGATCGAATTCTTCGACGAAGAAATCGAGCGACTGCAGAAGGCAATCGTCGACAAGTATGGCTTCGAGATGGTTGATCACAATCTTGTGCTGTACGTGCGCAAGAAAAAGTAAGCATGTCGCGCGAACTTAAGGTTCGCGAAACGAGCGAAGGCGACCCCAGGGTCGCCTTCGTGCTTTCTGCCGTTCTTAAATTTTGGCGGTGACGACCATTTTCCTGGCGTGAGCCAGAGATTCCTTTGTAAGGTCGATGCCTCCCAGCATTCGCGCCACTTCTTCGACACGATCGTTCTTGCTCAACTTGGCGACGGCTGTGTGAGTGGCATCTTCGCCGCGCACTTTGTGTACGAATAGATGTTGATGTCCCTGGGCAGCTACTTGTGGCAAGTGAGTGACTGTCAATACCTGCCCGCGCTCCCCAAGTCGCCGCAGCAATTGGCCCACGATTTCGGCGGTCGGACCACCGATACCCACGTCCACTTCGTCGAACACCAGGGTCGGTACGCGGGAGGTCTGCGCGGTGATCACTTGAATCGCCAGGCTGATCCGTGACAATTCGCCGCCGGATGCCACTTTTGCCAGCGCTTTCAAAGGTTGGCCCGGGTTAGCACTCACCAGCAGTTCTACCTGCTCAAGGCCATTGGGTAGCAGTTCATCACTACTGTTGGGGCGCAGCTCGATAGTGAAGCGCCCACCAGGCATGCCCAGTCGCTGGATTTCGTGCTCTACGGCGCTGGCCAGGCTGTTCGAGGCCTGATGGCGCAAATCGCTGAGCTCGCGAGCCTTTTCCTGATAGTGGCGGGCATAGGAGGCCAGTTCATCGCTCAGTCGCTCGATGGATTCGTCGTTGGCATTCAGGGTTTCGATTTCATCCAGCAAGCGCTGCTGCATCTCGGCCACTTCGGTCGGCTGGATGCGGTGTTTGCGCGCCATGGTATAGATCGCATCAAGACGTTCCTCCAGGTACTGAAGACGCGCCGGATCGGCATCGAAGTTATCAAGGAAGCGGTTCAGTTCTCCCACGGCTTCTTCAACCTGGATCTGTGCGCTGGTCAGCAGACTGCTGGCTTCGCCCAGGGCCCCAATCGAATTGTTGACGCTCGAAAGGCGATTGAGGCTGGCAGTGAGGGCGTTCAGTACATTCCCTGAATCACTTTCGCTGCATTGTTCGACCACTTGCCGACAAATGCCCAGCAGGGTTTCGGCGTTGGTCAGGTTCTTGTGTTCCTGCTCCAGCTGCTCCAGCTCACTTTCGCCGAGGCCGAGACTTTCCAGCTCTTCGAGTTGATAACTGAGCAATTGATGGCGAGCGCGCTGCTCATCGCCGGAATTGGAAAGGCGTTCCAGCTCCTGGCGGGTCTGGCGCCAGCGTTGGGCGGCCAGGTGTACCTGACGGGCAAGGTCCGTTGCACCGGCGTATTCGTCGAGCAGGCGGCGGTGCGTGTCGGTCTTGAGCAGGGATTGATGTTCATGCTGGCTGTGGATATCGATCAGCAGTTCACCCAGGGCCTTGAGGTCGCCGAGGGGGCAGGGCGTGCCGTTGATGTAGCCACGTGAGCGCCCTTCGGCGGTGATCACCCGGCGCAGAATGCACGGGCCGTCGCTCTCCAGGTCACGCTCGGCCAGCCAGGCACTGGCTTCCGGGATATCGCCCAGATCGAAGGTTGCCAGGATATCGGCCTTGTCGGCACCGGGACGGACCACGCCGCTGTCGGCGCGATCGCCCAGGGTCAGGCCGAGGGCGTCGAGCATGATCGACTTGCCGGCGCCGGTTTCCCCGGTGATCACGCTCATCCCGCGATCGAGTTCGAGATCGAGATGTTCAACGATGGCGTAGTTATGTACGGACAGGTGCACCAGCATAAAGGCCGCTCCCAGGCTTTAGGTCTGGTTATTTATACAGTGTTTTGTTTCTGGCTGACAATGCCCTCCCTTAGCTCGATTTGCTTGATCCGACGAAATCCTTAGTGCACCAGGGAATGACAATGCAGCTGTTTTTTGTAGGGTTAATAAATAAGCGCCCCTTGAAGCTGAATTTTGCGGCCCCATATAGCTGGGCAGAAGCGCGAGTTGAGCTCGCGGACGATATTGAAAGGAGAAATCTATGGCTGACGAACAGACAGTGGATACGCAAAATCTAGACGCCGATCAGGCTGCCCAGGTCTCGGGTGATGAACTGGCGGCTCGTGTTCAAGTGCTCGAAGAGCAATTGGCTGGCGCTCATGATCAGGCTTTGCGTGTAGCGGCTGATCTGCAGAACGTCCGCCGTCGCGCCGAGCAGGATGTAGAAAAGGCTCACAAGTTCGCACTGGAGAAATTCGCCGGTGACTTGTTGCCGATCATCGACAGCCTGGAGCGCGGTCTGGAGTTGTCCAGCCCGGACGATGAAAGCATTCGTCCAATGCGCGAAGGCATCGAGCTGACCCTGAAAATGTTCCAGGACACCCTGAAGCGTTATCACCTGGAAGCGATCGATCCGCATGGCGAGCCGTTCAACGCCGTTCAGCATCAGGCAATGGCCATGCAGGAAAGCGCCGACGTCGAGCCGAACAGCGTGCTCAAGGTGTTCCAGAAGGGCTATCAGCTCAACGGTCGCCTGCTGCGCCCGGCCATGGTCGTGGTCAGCAAGGCGCCGGCACCGGTTTCGCCTTCGATTGACGAGCAGGCTTGAAATTAGCCGCAAGGCCCCCATTTAGAAGTCAAGCGTTTAAGTGCTACCGCAGATAGCCACCACTGCTGCGGCAACCAAATCCAAAGTTTCGGGAGAGTGAACATGGGCAAAATTATCGGTATCGACCTGGGGACTACCAACTCCTGCGTCTCCGTGCTTGAAAACGGCGTAGCCAAAGTTATTGAAAACGCTGAAGGCACGCGTACCACGCCGTCGATCATCGCTTATGCCAACGATGGTGAAATCCTCGTTGGTCAATCGGCCAAGCGTCAGGCTGTGACCAATCCGCACAACACCCTGTATGCGGTGAAGCGTCTGATCGGTCGTAAGTTCGACGAAGAAGTCGTACAGAAAGACATCAAGATGGTCCCGTACAAAATCGCCAAGGCTGATAACGGCGATGCGTGGGTTGAAGTGAACGGCCAGAAAATGTCGCCGCCACAAATCTCGGCTGAAATTCTGAAGAAAATGAAGAAGACCGCCGAAGACTACCTCGGCGAGCCAGTGACCGAAGCGGTAATCACCGTTCCGGCGTACTTCAACGACAGCCAGCGTCAAGCCACCAAAGACGCCGGCCGCATTGCGGGCCTGGACGTAAAACGTATCATCAACGAACCAACCGCAGCCGCTCTGGCTTACGGTATGGACAAGGCGAAGGGCGATCACACCGTGATCGTTTACGACTTGGGCGGCGGTACTTTCGACGTTTCCGTGATCGAAATCGCTGAAGTCGATGGCGAGCACCAGTTCGAAGTTCTGGCCACCAACGGTGACACGTTCCTGGGCGGTGAAGACTTTGACATTCGTCTGATCGACTACCTCGTTGACGAATTCAAGAAAGAAAGCGGCATGAACCTTAAGGGTGATCCGCTGGCCATGCAGCGCCTGAAAGAAGCCGCTGAAAAAGCCAAGATCGAACTGTCTTCGAGCAATTCGACCGACGTGAACCTGCCGTACATCACTGCAGACGCCACCGGTCCTAAGCACTTGAACGTGAAAATCTCCCGCGCCAAGCTCGAAGCGCTGGTAGAAGACCTGGTTCAGCGCACCATCGAACCTTGCCGCATCGCTCTGAAAGACTCTGGCATCGACATTGGCGCCATCAACGACGTGATCCTGGTCGGCGGTCAGACCCGTATGCCACTGGTTCAGAAGCTGGTGACCGAGTTCTTCGGTAAAGAAGCGCGTAAAGATGTGAACCCGGACGAAGCCGTTGCCATGGGTGCTGCTATCCAGGGCGCAGTGTTGGCCGGTGACGTGAAAGACGTTCTGCTGCTGGACGTTAGCCCGCTGACCCTGGGTATCGAAACCATGGGCGGCGTGATGACCGCGCTGATCGAGAAAAACACCACGATTCCTACCAAGAAATCGCAAGTGTTCTCGACTGCCGACGACAACCAGGGCGCTGTGACCATTCACGTGCTGCAAGGTGAGCGTAAGCAAGCCGCTCAGAACAAGTCTTTGGGCAAGTTCGACCTGGCCGAGATTCCACCAGCACCACGTGGCGTGCCACAAATTGAAGTGACCTTCGACATCGACGCCAACGGCATTCTGCACGTAGGCGCCAAAGACAAGGCTACCGGCAAGACTCAGTCGATCGTGATCAAGGCCAACTCCGGTCTGTCCGAGGAAGAGATTCAGCAGATGATTCGCGATGCTGAAGCCAACGTCGACGCAGATCGCCAGTTCGAAGAGCTGGCAACCGCTCGCAACCAGGGCGATGCGCTGGTTCACTCGACTCGCAAAATGGTCGCAGACGCTGGCGATAAAGTGACTGCTGAAGAGAAGACTGCAATCGAAGCTGCTGTTGTTGCGCTGGAAGCCGCTGTCAAAGGCGACGACAAGGCCGCGATCGAAGCCAAGGTTGAAGAGCTGTCGAAAGTCTCCGCTCCAGTAGCGCAGAAGATGTACGCCGAGCAGGCTCAACCTGCTGAAGGTGCTGCACCGCAAGGCGAATCGGCTGAGAAGGCTGACGACGTCGTCGACGCTGAGTTCGAAGAAGTCAAAGACCACAAGTAAGTTGTTGGTCGGCCGGTTGACTGCCTTTAGGCGGTGACTGGTAGGATGTCGCCGCGCGGGGGCTTGCTCCCGCGTTGGCGTGTCTGGAGTTAGCGAATTTTTACAGCATGCGACAAGGCTCGTGTGTTGGCGGTATGGCCGGGAATGCTCCTGCTTTTCGAGCCGAAAGTACCGCATCGAATTAAAGACCAGGATCGTTGAATTGACGTGAGTTGGGTCCGGGCCTGTATTGGGGCTCAACGAGTTTGGCAAGGCTCAGGAGAGGTTTGCCGAACGTCCTTAAGAGTGCAAAGACTTATGGCAAAGCGTGACTATTACGAAGTGTTGGGTGTTGAGCGTGGCTCAAGCGAAGCAGACCTGAAAAAGGCCTACCGCCGCCTGGCGATGAAGCACCATCCAGACCGTAATCCCGATGACAAAGCGTCGGAAGATATGTTCAAGGAGGCCAACGAGGCCTACGAAGTCCTGTCCGATTCCAGCAAGCGCGCGGCGTACGACCAGTACGGTCATGCCGGTGTCGACCCAAGCATGGGTGGCGGCGGTGCCGGGTTTGGCGGTCAGAACTTCTCCGACATCTTTGGTGATGTCTTCAGTGACTTCTTCGGCGGCGGTCGCGGCGGTTCTCGTGGCGGCGCTCAGCGCGGCAGCGACCTGCGTTACACCCTGGAACTGAATCTGGAAGAAGCGGTGCGCGGTACAACCGTGAATATCCGTGTTCCGACATTGGTCAACTGCAAACCGTGTGACGGTTCGGGTGCCAAGAAAGGCTCCTCGCCGATCACTTGCCCGACGTGTGGCGGTATCGGTCAAGTCCGTATGCAGCAGGGCTTTTTCTCGGTGCAGCAGACATGCCCGCGCTGCCATGGCCAGGGCAAGATCATTTCCGATCCTTGCGACTCGTGCGACGGTCAAGGTCGTGTCGAAGAGTACAAAACCCTCTCGGTGAAAGTGCCGGCTGGCGTTGATACCGGTGATCGAATTCGTCTGTCCGGCGAAGGCGAGGCGGGGGCTCAGGGTGGTCCGACTGGCGACCTTTACGTGGTGATCAACGTGCGTGAGCACGCGATCTTCCAGCGCGACGGCAAGCACCTGTTCTGCGAAGTGCCAATCAGCTTTGTCGATGCTGCGCTGGGTGGTGAGCTGGAGATTCCGACCCTTGATGGTCGAGTCAAACTGAAAATCCCTGAAGGAACTCAGACCGGCAAGCAGTTCCGTGTTCGCGGCAAGGGTGTTGCGCCAGTGCGCGGCGGCGGTGCTGGTGACTTGATGTGTCGTGTGGCGGTCGAAACCCCGGTCAACCTGGGTCGTCGTCAGCGCGAATTGCTGGAAGAGTTCCGCAGTTCGCTGGCGGACGACAACAGCCATTCGCCTAAAACCACAGGTTGGTTCGAAGGCGTGAAGCGCTTCTTCGGCGATTTGTAAGGAGTCGGCATGCGACGTATAGCTGTGATGGGCGCTGCCGGGCGCATGGGCAAGATTCTGGTCGAGGCGGTGCAGCAACGCGCGCCGCTGACCGGGCTGACGGCAGCCATCGTACGCCCTGGCAGTACGCTGATTGGCGTGGACGCTGGTGAGCTGGCCTCGCTGGGGCGTATCGGCGTTCCACTGTCCGGCAATCTGGACGCGGTGGCAGATGAGTTCGACGTGCTGATCGACTTCACGCTCCCGGAAGTCATGCTGAAAAACCTGGCGTTCTGCCGTAAGGCGGGCAAGGCCATGGTGATCGGCACGACAGGGCTGGACGCCGCGCAGAAGCAGCTGCTGGCCGAGGCCGGCAAGGATATTCCGATCGTGTTCGCAGCCAATTTCAGTGTCGGTGTAAACCTGTCGCTGAAGCTGCTCGACATGGCTGCTCGTGTGCTGGGTGATGACGCGGATATCGAGATCATCGAGGCTCATCATCGGCACAAGATCGATGCGCCTTCAGGTACCGCTCTGCGTATGGGTGAAGTCATCGCAAGCGCCCTGGATCGTGATCTGCAGAAGGTCGCGGTGTATGGTCGCGAAGGTCATACCGGTGTTCGCGAGCGTGAAACGATCGGCTTTTCCACTGTTCGCGGTGGTGATGTGGTTGGCGATCATACGGTGCTGTTCGCCTGTGAGGGTGAGCGCCTGGAGATCACGCATAAAGCGTCCAGTCGCATGACCTTCGCCAAAGGCGCGGTACGTGCTGCGTTGTGGCTGGACGGTCGTGAGCCGGGTCTTTACGACATGCAAGACGTACTCGATCTGCGTTAAGATGCGCCCGAAATCGGGTTCAAATCGTGAGTTTGAGCCCGGTTTTACTCCGCCAAGCGACGTCCTGTCGCATTCCCCGGCCTTTAAGGCTCATTGGCGGTAGACCAAAAATGCCTTTTTCTGTAAGCTACAGCTTTAGTGTGTCCACTAAAAGCGCGCAGAATTATTCGGTGAAGAAGCGGGGTGACGTGTCCATACGTCACTCCGCTTTTTTACAACCTGCGATCGCCCTTTCAGGCTTTATTTACGGGAGGTCTTCTTGACTAAGCCAGCCATACTCGCCCTTGCTGATGGCAGCATTTTTCGCGGCGAAGCCATTGGAGCCGACGGTCAAACCGTTGGTGAGGTGGTGTTCAACACCGCCATGACCGGCTATCAGGAAATCCTTACCGATCCTTCCTACGCCCAACAGATTGTTACCCTGACTTACCCGCACATCGGCAACACCGGCACCACGCCGGAAGACGCCGAGTCCGACCGCGTCTGGTCCGCTGGCCTGGTTATCCGTGACCTGCCACTGGTTGCGAGCAACTGGCGTAACACGATGTCTCTGTCCGACTACCTGAAAGCCAACAACGTTGTGGCAATCGCCGGTATCGACACTCGCCGCCTGACACGCATCCTGCGTGAAAAAGGCGCGCAGAACGGCTGCATCATGGCCGGTGACAACATTTCCGAAGAAGCCGCCATCGCCGCCGCCCAGGGTTTCCCTGGTCTCAAAGGCATGGACCTGGCGAAAGTCGTCAGCACCAAAGAGAAGTACGAGTGGCGCTCGACTGTCTGGGATTTGAAAACCGACAGCCACGCGACTATCGAAGCCTCCGAGCTGCCGTACCACGTGGTTGCCTACGACTACGGCGTCAAGCTGAACATCCTGCGCATGCTGGTCGAGCGCGGTTGCCGCGTGACCGTAGTGCCTGCACAGACACCAGCAGCTGAAGCGCTGGCATTGAAGCCGGACGGCGTGTTCCTGTCCAACGGCCCTGGTGATCCGGAGCCTTGCGACTACGCGATCCAGGCGATCAAAGATGTGCTGGAAACTGACATTCCGGTGTTCGGTATCTGCCTCGGTCACCAACTGCTGGCCCTGGCCTCCGGCGCCAAGACCCTGAAAATGGGTCACGGTCACCACGGTGCCAACCACCCGGTCCAGGATCTGGATACCGGTGTGGTGATGATCACCAGCCAGAACCACGGTTTTGCGGTAGACGAAACGACCCTGCCAGCCAACGTTCGCGCGATCCACAAATCGCTGTTCGACGGCACCCTGCAAGGTATCGAGCTTACCGACAAGAGCGCCTTCAGCTTCCAGGGTCACCCTGAAGCCAGCCCTGGCCCGAACGACGTAGCACCACTGTTTGATCGCTTCATCAATGAAATGGCCAAGCGACGCTAATCGCTCGCCGTGATGTAGCAAAGCTTGGGGGCGGTCCCGACACCGGTGGCCCCCTCAAGACTTCAAAGATTGAACAAGACGGCTTGCCGACTGACCTGCGGATTTGAGTGACAAACCCATGCCAAAACGTACAGACATTAAAAGCATCCTGATTCTCGGCGCTGGCCCTATCGTGATCGGCCAGGCCTGCGAATTCGACTACTCCGGCGCCCAGGCCTGTAAAGCCCTGCGCGAGGAGGGTTACCGCGTCATCCTGGTGAACTCCAACCCAGCGACCATCATGACCGACCCGGACATGGCCGACGCTACGTACATCGAGCCGATCAAGTGGCAGACCGTTGCCAAGATCATCGAGAAAGAGCGCCCGGACGCGCTGCTGCCAACCATGGGCGGCCAGACCGCTCTGAACTGCGCACTGGACCTGGAGCGCGAAGGCGTTCTGGAAAAGTTCGGCGTAGAGATGATCGGCGCCAATGCTGACACCATCGACAAGGCTGAAGACCGTTCGCGCTTCGACAAGGCGATGAAATCCATCGGCCTGGACTGCCCGCGTTCGGGTATCGCCCACAGCATGGAAGAGGCCAACGCGGTCCTCGAAAAGCTCGGCTTCCCGTGCATCATCCGTCCGTCCTTCACCATGGGCGGCACCGGTGGCGGTATCGCTTACAACCGTGAAGAGTTCGAAGAAATCTGCGCCCGCGGTCTCGACCTGTCGCCGACCAAAGAGCTGCTGATCGACGAATCCCTGATCGGCTGGAAAGAATACGAGATGGAGGTTGTCCGCGATAAGAAGGACAACTGCATCATCGTCTGCTCCATCGAAAACTTTGACCCGATGGGCGTGCACACCGGTGACTCGATCACCGTTGCTCCGGCACAAACCCTGACGGACAAGGAATACCAGATCATGCGTAACGCCTCGTTGGCGGTACTGCGTGAGATCGGCGTGGAAACTGGCGGCTCCAACGTTCAGTTCGGCATCTGCCCGGACACCGGCCGTATGGTCGTGATCGAGATGAACCCGCGTGTATCCCGCTCTTCGGCATTGGCCTCGAAAGCCACAGGTTTCCCGATTGCGCGTATCGCCGCCAAGCTGGCGATCGGCTACACCCTGGACGAGCTGCAGAACGAAATCACCGGCGGCGCTACTCCCGCATCTTTCGAGCCGTCCATCGACTACGTCGTCACCAAGCTGCCACGTTTCGCCTTCGAGAAATTCCCGAAAGCCGACGCACGCCTGACCACTCAAATGAAGTCGGTCGGTGAAGTCATGGCCATCGGCCGGACTTTCCAGGAATCCCTGCAGAAAGCCCTGCGCGGCCTGGAAGTGGGCGTTTGCGGTCTGGACGAGAAGCTCGACCTGAGCAACCCGGAAAGCATGAGCATCCTCAAGCGCGAACTGACCGTGCCGGGTGCCGAGCGTATCTGGTACGTGGCTGATGCCTTCCGCGCCGGCCTGTCGGTCGAAGACATTTTCGGCATGAACATGATCGATCCGTGGTTCCTGGTGCAAATCGAAGATCTGATCAAGGAAGAAGAGAAGGTCAAGACCCTGGGTCTGGCCAGCATCGACCGCGACTTGATGTTCCGCCTCAAGCGCAAAGGCTTCTCCGACATGCGTCTGGCCAAGCTGCTGGGCGTGACCGAGAAGGCTCTGCGTCGCCACCGTCACAAGCTGGAGATCTTCCCGGTCTACAAGCGCGTTGATACCTGCGCAGCCGAGTTCGCCACCGACACCGCCTACATGTACTCAACTTACGAGGAAGAGTGCGAAGCTGCGCCGTCGGGCCGCGACAAGATCATGATCCTCGGCGGCGGTCCAAACCGTATCGGCCAGGGCATCGAGTTCGACTACTGCTGCGTACACGCGGCACTGGCCCTGCGCGAAGACGGTTACGAGACCATCATGGTCAACTGCAACCCGGAAACCGTTTCCACCGACTACGACACCTCCGATCGCCTGTATTTCGAGCCAGTGACCCTGGAAGACGTGCTGGAAATCTGCCGCGTCGAGAAGCCGAAAGGCGTGATCGTCCAGTACGGCGGCCAAACCCCGCTGAAACTGGCGCGTGCCCTGGAAGAAGCCGGGGTGCCGATCATCGGCACCAGCCCTGACGCAATTGACCGTGCCGAAGACCGTGAGCGCTTCCAGCAAATGGTTGAGCGCCTGAACCTGCGTCAGCCGCCAAACGCCACCGTGCGCAGCGAAGACGAAGCGATTCGTGCCGCCACCAAGATCGGTTACCCGCTGGTGGTGCGTCCGTCCTACGTATTGGGCGGCCGTGCGATGGAAATCGTCTACGAAGAAGAAGAGCTCAAGCGCTACCTGCGCGATGCTGTGAAAGTGTCCAACGACAGCCCGGTGCTGCTCGACCACTTCCTCAACTGCGCCATCGAAATGGACGTGGATGCGGTCTGCGACGGCACCGACGTGGTGATCGGCGCGATCATGCAGCACATCGAGCAGGCTGGCGTTCACTCCGGTGACTCCGCATGCTCCCTGCCGCCATACTCGCTGCCTGCACACATCCAGGACGAGATGCGCGAACAGGTCAAGAAAATGGCCCTGGAACTTGGGGTTGTCGGCCTGATGAACGTTCAGTTGGCGCTGCAAGGCGAAGACATCTACGTCATCGAAGTCAACCCGCGCGCTTCCCGTACCGTACCGTTCGTGTCCAAGTGCATCGGTGTTTCCCTGGCAATGATCGCGGCTCGCGTGATGGCCGGTAAGACCCTGAAGGAAATCGGCTTCACCAAAGAAATTATTCCGAACTTCTACAGTGTGAAAGAGGCAGTGTTCCCATTCGCCAAATTCCCTGGCGTGGACCCGATCCTGGGCCCAGAGATGAAGTCCACCGGTGAAGTGATGGGCGTGGGCGACACCTTTGGCGAAGCATTCGCCAAGGCCCAGATGGGCGCCAGCGAAGTGCTGCCGACCGGCGGTACTGCGTTCATCAGCGTGCGTGACGACGACAAGCCACTGGTTGCAGGCGTGGCCCGTGATCTGATCAACTTGGGTTTCGAAGTGGTCGCCACTGCCGGTACTGCCAAGCTGATCGAAGCCGCAGGCCTGAAAGTGCGTCGTGTGAACAAGGTGACCGAAGGTCGTCCGCACGTGGTCGACATGATCAAGAACGACGAAGTCACTCTGATCATCAACACCACCGAAGGCCGTCAGTCGATCGCTGACTCCTATTCCATTCGTCGTAATGCCTTGCAGCACAAGATTTACTGCACCACAACTATTGCTGCTGGCGAAGCTATCTGCGAAGCGCTGAAGT
Organism: Pseudomonas sp. 478; assembly: GCF_003254125.1. Classification (NCBI taxonomy): domain Bacteria; kingdom Pseudomonadati; phylum Pseudomonadota; class Gammaproteobacteria; order Pseudomonadales; family Pseudomonadaceae; genus Pseudomonas; species Pseudomonas sp. 478. The sequence continues at coordinate 321,517 of NZ_QKZG01000006.1, read as the reverse complement.
TCGGTCCCGAGAAGACCGTACGCCGCTTGCAGGATCTACACGCAGGATTGAAGGCATGATCAAGTACCCAATGACCGTCAAGGGCGCGAAGGCCCTGGAAGAAGAACACGCTCACCTGACCAAGGTCGTCCGCCCGAAGCTCAGCCAGGACATCGGCACGGCCCGCGAGTTGGGTGACCTGAAGGAAAACGCCGAATACCACGCTGCTCGTGAGCAGCAAGGTATGGTTGAGGCGCGGATTCGTGACATTGAAGGCCGGATTCAGAATCAGGTCATCATTGACGTCACGACCATTCCTCACACCGGTAAAGTGATTTTCGGCACCACCGTTGAAATCGCCAATGTCGAGACTGACGAGCGCGTCACTTACCACATCGTGGGTGAGGATGAGGCTGACTTCAAACTCGGCAAGATTTCGGTCGGCTCGCCACTGGCCCGCGCCTTGATAGCCAAGGAAGAGGGTGATGTGGTTGCCGTGAAAACGCCTGGCGGCGTTATCGAGTACGAGATTGTCGAAGTACGCCACATCTAAGCGCAGGCGCCCGCTACGTGCGGGTGCCATGCTTTGGCAGCTGACTCAGATGTTGTGGGTCGGCGGCCTGTGGCTGTTGCACATTGGTCTGCTGCCGGTGCTGGGCCGAATTGGTTTGGCGCCGCTGCTGATCGACGAAATTGCAGGCATGCTTGATGCGCTGATGGTGGGATTCGCCGCAGCGTGTGTGATTTTTCAGGCTTTGGTGCTGGTTCAGGCCGAGGGCCTTGCCAGTCTATGGCGCGATATTCGCGGGCAACTGCTGCTGATGGCGCTGTATGCGTGTGCGATGTATGTCGCGGTGCGTATCGGCTGGCCGGATGCCGTGCGTTGGCAGGTGTTCAGCTATCTTGTTCTGGGGTTTTCCGGGCTGGTGCTGGTGTTGCAACCGGTGCCTGGATGGAGTGGCAGGGTGCGCGAAGCACACCCTTGACCCTTGTCATCACTTGAAGCGATGAACGTTCGACAGCTGCTTGTTGACGCTGAAGTTCTTGCGGTAAATCAGTGCCATCTTGCCGATGACCTGAACCAGGTCCGCTTTGCCGACCTTGCACAGTTCTGCAATGTTCGCCAAGCGCGACTCGCGATCGAGGATGTTGAGCTTGATTTTAATCAGCTCGTGATCCGCCAAAGCGCGTTCAAGTTCGGCTAACACACCTTCAGTCAAACCGTTGTCAGCCACAGTCAAAACTGGTTTCAGATGGTGGCCAATGGATTTGTACTGTTTCTTCTGCTCTTGAGTGAGCGGCATAATCTGACCCCTGCGTCTGATCTTGTAAAAAGCGGCGGCCAGTTTACCCGAGCGAGTACGGGACCGCCCAGTTAATCACGACCCGTTTTATTTTCGAGGTGGCCCGTGGCCCGTTCCAAGACAAGCCTTAAGTGGCTGCAAAGACATGTTAATGATCCCTATGTGAAGCAGGCGCAGAAGGATGGTTACCGCTCGCGTGCGAGTTACAAGCTTCTGGAGATCCAGGAGAAATACAAACTGATCCGTCCAGGTATGAGCGTTGTCGACCTGGGAGCGGCGCCCGGCGGCTGGTCGCAGGTCACCAGTCGGCTGATCGGTGGTCAGGGGCGCCTGATCGCCTCGGACATCCTGGAAATGGACAGCATTCCGGACGTGACTTTCATCCAGGGTGACTTCACCCAGGACGAAGTGCTCGCTCAGATCCTTGAAGCCGTGGGTAATTCGCAGGTGGACCTTGTGATTTCCGATATGGCCCCCAATATGAGTGGTACGCCTGAGGTGGACATGCCAAAAGCCATGTTTCTATGTGAGCTGGCTCTTGATCTGGCGGGCCGGATACTCAAGCCGGGTGGTAATTTCGTGATCAAGGTGTTTCAGGGCGAAGGGTTTGATGCTTACGTGAAGGATGCTCGTCAGAAATTCGACAAGGTCCAGATGATCAAGCCGGACTCTTCCCGTGGCAGTTCCCGCGAGCAATACATGCTGGCTTGGGGCTACCGCGGCCGTAGTGAGTAAATCGGGGTTTTTTTGCGGGTCGATAGGATTTTCGTATTTCGCCCCGTGAGCATTAGCGAATATTGTGTAGAAAGTGTTTCACAAAGGGTTACAGACGGCGCCTGCCAGAGTCGTAGGTAATGTAGTAAGTTAGGCCGGTGAATATCATGCGAAGCGCGCGCCATTAGCGGAGCTTGCTTCAGAGGGTAGTTAATTGAACGATATGGCAAAGAATCTGATCCTGTGGTTGATCATCGCGGCTGTCCTGGTGACAGTGATGAACAACTTCTCCAGCCCTAATGAGCCGCAGACCCTCAACTATTCCGACTTCATCCAGCAGGTCAAGGATGGCAAGGTCGAGCGCGTAGCAGTTGACGGCTACGTGATTACCGGCAAACGCAACGATGGCGACAGCTTCAAGACCATTCGTCCGGCAATCCAGGACAACGGTCTGATCGGCGACCTCGTGGACAACCATGTCGTAGTCGAAGGCAAGCAGCCTGAACAGCAAAGCATCTGGACTCAGCTCCTGGTCGCAAGCTTCCCGATCCTGGTGATCATCGCCGTATTCATGTTCTTCATGCGGCAGATGCAGGGCGGCGGCGGTGGAAAGGGCGGGCCAATGAGCTTTGGCAAGAGCAAGGCGCGCCTGCTCTCCGAAGATCAGGTGAAAACCACCTTGGGTGACGTTGCCGGTTGCGACGAAGCCAAGGAAGAGGTTGGTGAGCTGGTCGAGTTCCTGCGTGATCCGGGCAAATTCCAGCGTCTGGGCGGTCGCATTCCTCGCGGCGTGCTGATGGTGGGTCCTCCGGGTACCGGTAAAACCTTGCTGGCCAAGGCCATTGCCGGCGAAGCCAAAGTGCCGTTCTTCACCATTTCCGGTTCTGACTTCGTCGAAATGTTCGTCGGTGTCGGTGCCAGCCGTGTTCGCGACATGTTTGAACAGGCCAAGAAACACGCTCCATGCATTATCTTCATCGATGAAATCGACGCCGTCGGTCGCCACCGTGGCGCCGGCATGGGTGGCGGTCACGACGAGCGCGAGCAGACACTCAACCAATTGCTGGTAGAGATGGATGGCTTTGAAATGAATGACGGCATTATCGTCATCGCTGCAACCAACCGTCCGGACGTACTGGACCCTGCGTTGCTGCGTCCGGGCCGTTTCGACCGTCAGGTTGTCGTCGGTCTGCCGGATATCCGTGGTCGCGAGCAGATTCTCAAGGTTCACATGCGAAAAGTGCCAATGGGTGACGATGTCGCTCCGGCTGTGATCGCTCGTGGTACCCCTGGTTTCTCCGGTGCTGACCTGGCTAACCTGGTGAACGAAGCGTCGTTGTTCGCGGCCCGTGCCGGCAAGCGCATCGTCGAAATGAAAGAGTTCGAATTGGCCAAAGACAAGATCATGATGGGCGCCGAGCGCAAATCCATGGTCATGTCCGAGAAAGAGAAGCAGAACACCGCTTATCACGAAGCGGGTCACGCAATTGTTGGTCGTGTCGTGCCTGAGCATGATCCGGTCTACAAGGTGTCTATCATTCCTCGCGGTCGTGCGCTGGGTGTGACCATGTTCCTGCCGGAAGAAGATCGCTACAGCCTGTCCAAGCGTGCGTTGATCAGCCAGATCTGCTCTTTGTACGGCGGCCGTATTGCTGAAGAGATGACCCTGGGCTTCGATGGTGTGACCACCGGTGCGTCCAACGACATCATGCGTGCCAGCCAGATTGCACGGAACATGGTAACCAAGTGGGGCTTGTCGGAAAAACTCGGCCCGTTGATGTACGCAGAAGAAGAGGGTGAAGTGTTCCTCGGTCGCGGCGGTGGCGGTCAGGGTGCAAGCTTCTCCGGTGAGACAGCCAAGTTGATCGACTCGGAAGTGCGCAGCATCATTGATCAGTGCTACGGCACGGCCAAGCAGATCCTCACCGATAACCGTGACAAGCTCGACGCCATGGCTGATGCCTTGATGAAGTACGAAACGATCGATGCTGATCAGATCGACGACATCATGGCGGGGCGTACGCCTCGTGAACCTCGCGACTGGTCGGGCGGCACCGGTACCTCCGGAACGCCTCCGGTGGCACAGGATCCGCGTCCGGAAACACCGATCGGCGGTCCGGCTGCTGACGTTTAAGGTTTGAAATGACTTCTGTTCAGTCCTCGACCCGGTTGCCTTGCGGCAATCGGGTTCTTGATTTAGCCCTGACGCACGTCATGGGTATTCTCAATGTCACTCCCGATTCCTTCTCTGATGGCGGCCAATATAGCCAGCTCGATGCGGCCTTGCGCCACGCCGAGGCTATGGTGGCGGCTGGCGCGACGTTGATTGATGTCGGTGGCGAATCGACCCGGCCGGGTGCCAGGGTGGTTTCACCGCTGGAAGAGCTTGAGCGTGTAGCGCCGGTCGTCGAGCGAATTCACCGGGAGCTGGATGTCATTATCTCGGTCGACACTTCCACGCCAGCTGTAATGCGCGAAGCCGCACGACTTGGCGCTGGGTTGATCAATGACGTGCGCTCGCTGCGGCGCGATGGCGCTCTGGATGCGGCCGCAGCCACTGGCCTGCCAGTCTGTCTGATGCATATGCTCGGTGAGCCGGGCGACATGCAGGACAATCCGCAGTATCAGGACGTCACGAAAGAGGTGGGCGAGTTCCTCGCTGAGCGCATGGCTCAGTGTGCGTCGGTAGGAATTACAGCGGACCGGATCATCCTTGATCCGGGCTTTGGCTTCGCAAAAACCTTGCAGCACAATCTAAGCTTGTTCAAACATATGGAGGCCTTGCATGCCTTGGGGCGACCCCTGTTGGTCGGGGTTTCGCGAAAGAGCATGATAGGCCAGGCGTTGAGTCGCCCGGTCGGAGAGCGCCTGTATGGCGGTCTGGCGCTCGCAGCGCTGGCTTCGGCCAAGGGGGCGCGTATATTGCGCGTCCATGATGTGGCCGAAACCGTCGATGTGGTGCGAATGATCGCCGCAGTGGAATCAGCCGAATAAGAATGATGGAGTACTTATGACTAAGAAATACTTTGGCACCGACGGCATTCGTGGTCGGGTCGGCGAATATCCAATTACTCCTGACTTCATGCTCAAGCTCGGCTGGGCTGCTGGCATGGCGTTCCGCAAAATGGGCGCCTGCAAGGTATTGGTGGGCAAGGACACTCGGATCTCTGGCTATATGTTCGAATCTGCGCTTGAGGCCGGACTTACTTCGGCAGGTGCCGATGTCATGCTTCTGGGGCCGATGCCGACACCGGCCATTGCCTACCTGACGCGTACCTTCCAGGCTGAAGCGGGCATCGTGATCAGTGCCTCGCACAACCCTCACGATGACAATGGCATCAAGTTTTTCTCCGGGAAGGGCACCAAGCTTCCTGATGAAGTCGAACATATGATCGAAGAGTTGCTCGACACCCCGATGACCGTGGTTGAGTCGAGCAAGATCGGCAAGGTATCGCGCATCAACGATGCTTCAGGCCGTTATATCGAATTCTGCAAAAGCAGCGTCCCGACCGGCACCAGCTTCGCGGGCATGAAGATCGTGATCGACTGTGCCCATGGCGCGACCTACAAGGTGGCGCCTAGTGTATTCCGTGAACTGGGGGCCGATGTCGTTGTGCTTTCTGCTCATCCTAACGGCCTGAACATCAATGAAAATTGCGGTTCGACCCATATGGAACCGCTGCAAGCTGCCGTATTGGCCGAGCATGCTGATTTGGGTATCGCCTTTGACGGTGATGGTGATCGGGTTCAGATGGTCGATCATACCGGTGCTGTCGTCGACGGTGATGAGTTGCTGTTTATCATTGCTCGCGACCTGCATGTGCAAGGCAAGTTGCAGGGGGGGGTGGTCGGTACGCTGATGAGTAACCTGGGGTTGGAGCTCGCCCTGGCGGATCTGGCAATTCCTTTTGTGCGGGCCAATGTTGGCGATCGGTATGTAATCTCCGAGTTGCTTGAGCGCGACTGGCTGGTGGGTGGTGAAAATTCGGGCCACATTGTCTGCTTTAACCACACCACTACCGGTGACGCGATCATTGCCGCATTGCAGGTATTGATGGCGTTGAAGGCCCGCTCCGAGGGGCTGGCACAATCGCGTCAGGCGCTGCGCAAGTGCCCTCAGGTGCTGATCAATGTGCGATTCGGCGGCGGCGCGAGCCCCCTCGATCATCCGGCAGTCAAAGAGGCCAGCGAGCGCGTGACCCAGGCCATGGCTGGTCGTGGGCGCGTGCTGTTGCGCAAGTCCGGGACGGAGCCGCTGGTGCGGGTCATGGTCGAAGGCGAGGACGAAACACAGGTTCGCGGCTACGCCGAAGAGCTGGCAAAACTGGTTACTGAAGTTTCTGCCTGATTTCGGCTTGCCAGCCATGATTGTGTTGGGTAACATCTGCGCCCACTTTGACCGACGAGGTACAGCATGCGTCGCCCTATGGTAGCTGGTAACTGGAAGATGCACGGTACCCGCGCCAGCGTCGCTGAGCTGATCAATGGCCTTCGTCATCTGGCCTTGCCGAGCGATGTTGATGTAGCGGTATTCCCGCCTTTCTTGCATATCAATCAAGTGATTGATGGCCTGGAAGGAAAGTCGATTTCGGTCGGCGCGCAGAATTCTGCGGTGGAATCCATGCAAGGTGCATTGACCGGTGAGATTTCGCCGAGTCAGTTGGTGGATGCAGGTTGTTCCCTGGTGCTTGTCGGGCACTCCGAGCGCCGCCAGATAATGGGCGAGCAGGACGGAATGCTGATTCGCAAGTTCGCAGCGGCACAGGCATGTGGCTTGATTCCGGTGTTGTGCGTAGGGGAAACCCTTGAAGAGCGCGAAGCTGGAAAAACTCTTGAGGTTGTCGGGCGTCAGCTAGGCAGTATCATTGAGGAGCTCGGTGTTGGTGCTTTTGCAAAGGCAGTAATCGCTTACGAGCCGGTCTGGGCCATTGGTACCGGGCTGACTGCTTCGCCGCAACAGGCGCAGGATGTGCACGCAGCCATTCGCGCTCAGTTGGCGGCAGAGAATTCTGAGGTCGCACAAGGTGTGCGGCTTCTATACGGCGGCAGCGTGAAGGCGGCCAATGCGGTCGAACTGTTCGGCATGCCGGATATCGATGGGGGGCTCATTGGTGGGGCTTCCCTGAATGCAGATGAGTTCGGTGCGATTTGTCGCGCCGCGGGAAACTGAAAAAATGCTGGAAACAGTCGTAGTCGTTTTTCATCTGCTGGGTGCATTGGGCGTAGTTGCTCTGGTATTGCTGCAGCAGGGTAAAGGTGCGGATGCTGGCGCGTCTTTCGGAGCAGGTGCTTCAAATACTGTGTTCGGAAGCCAAGGTTCCTCTACCTTTCTTAGTAAGTTTACTGCTATACTTGCCGCCGGTTTCTTCATAACCAGCTTGGGGTTAGGTTACTTTGCTAAAGAGAAGGCTCATCAGCTGACTCAAGTAGGTTTGCCAAACCCGGCAGTGTTGGAAGTTCCAAAGCAACAACCGGCTTCTGATGATGTACCGGTGCTTCAAGAGCAAAAGTCGGCTACTCCAGCGACTGACGTGCCTCCAGCTCAAGAGCAAAAGTAAGAAGGGTTTCAAACGTAGTATTGCCGAGGTGGTGGAATTGGTAGACACGCAACCTTGAGGTGGTTGTGCCCATAGGGTGTAGGGGTTCGAGTCCCCTTCTCGGTACCAATTATCAGGAGAGCCCGCTGTTGCGGGCTTTCTTGTAGGTGGAAGGTTACATTGACCCTGTCAGGGATCGGTCGTATACTTCCGCCCCAGCTTTGTCGCGGGGTGGAGCAGTCTGGTAGCTCGTCGGGCTCATAACCCGAAGGTCGTCGGTTCAAATCCGGCCCCCGCAACCAGTTTAAGGAGCCCCTTTTAAGGGGCTTTTTGTTAGCTGGACACTTTCAACGCCGCTGTTCGACGGCGTTTCAAGGATGGGCGTTTCGCCCATTTTTTTATTTTGCACAGCATGCACATACATGCACGAGGGGGTTCAGGTGTCGAGCAAGCTAGAAGAGTTGCAGGCCTTGCTGGCCCCGGTGGTCGTGGCCCTAGGCTATGAATGCTGGGGTATTGAGTTTTCGGCTCAAGGTCGCCACTCAATGTTGCGCGTTTATATCGATAAAGAGGGCGGCGTGCTGGTGGACGATTGTGCCATTGTCAGCCGTCAGATCAGTGGTGTTCTGGATGTTGAAGATCCAATCGCCGTTGAATACACCCTTGAAGTTTCCTCGCCTGGCATGGAACGCCCGCTGTTCACTATTGAGCAGTTTGCAAAATTTGCCGGTGAACAAGTGAAGATCAAGCTGCGCTCGCCTTTTGAAGGCCGGCGCAACTTTCAGGGCCTTCTGCGCGGTGTAGAAGAGCAGGACGTCGTGGTGCAGGTAGAAGACCATGAGTTCCTGTTGCCGATCGATATGATCGACAAGGCCAACATTATTCCCAGTTTTGACTGAGACGCGGATCCCGCGGATCCAATGGCTTGCGAAAGGCGAGGCGTACGATGAGCAAAGAAGTACTGCTGGTTGTTGAGTCGGTATCCAATGAAAAGGGCGTACCGGCAAACGTAATTTTTGAAGCACTGGAGCTGGCTCTGGCCACTGCTACCAAAAAACGTTTTGAGGACGAAGTCGATCTGCGTGTGGAAATCAATCGCCACACCGGTGCTTACGAGACTTTCCGTCGCTGGACTGTTGTCGAAGAGGCAGACCTGGACGATCCGGCCATCGAAACCTGGCCGAGCAAGGTTGCAGAAACGCATCCTGGTGCTCAGGTTGGTGATGTAGTCGAAGAAAAGATCGAATCCATCGAGTTCGGCCGCATCGCTGCACAGACTGCCAAGCAAGTCATCGTGCAGAAAGTTCGCGAAGCCGAGCGCGCTCAAGTCGTTGATGCCTATCGCGAGCGCCTGGGAGAAATCATCTCCGGCACCGTGAAGAAAGTGACCCGCGACAACGTGATCGTCGACCTGGGCAACAACGCCGAAGCGTTGCTGGCTCGTGAAGACATCATTTCTCGCGAGACCTTCCGGGTTGGCGTGCGTCTGCGTGCGCTGCTCAAGGAAATCCGCACCGAGAACCGCGGCCCGCAGCTGATCCTGTCGCGTACTGCGCCAGAAATGCTGATCGAGTTGTTCCGCATCGAAGTGCCGGAGATCGCTGAAGGCCTGATCGAAGTAATGGCTGCGTCCCGTGATCCGGGTTCGCGCGCCAAGATCGCGGTCCGCTCCAAGGACAAACGCATCGACCCGCAAGGCGCTTGCATCGGTATGCGCGGTTCGCGCGTCCAGGCAGTGTCGGGTGAGTTGGGCGGTGAGCGTGTGGACATCGTCCTGTGGGACGACAACCCGGCTCAGTTTGTGATCAATGCAATGTCGCCGGCTGAAGTGGCGGCAATTATCGTTGACGAAGATGCCCATGCAATGGACATCGCCGTTGGCGCAGACAATCTGGCTCAGGCCATTGGTCGGGGTGGTCAGAACGTGCGTCTGGCTAGCCAGTTGACTGGCTGGACCCTGAACGTGATGACCGAATCGGACATCCAGGCTAAGCAGCAAGCAGAAACCGGCGACATCCTGCGCAACTTCATCGACGAGCTGGAAGTCGACGAAGACCTGGCACAGGTGCTGGTAGATGAAGGCTTTACCAGCCTGGAAGAGATTGCCTACGTACCGTTGGAAGAAATGCTCAACATCGACGGCTTTGACGAAGAAACCGTCAACGAGCTTCGTGCTCGCGCCAAGGATCGTTTGTTGACCAAAGCCATCGCTACTGAGGAAAAGCTGGCAGACGCCCATCCGGCCGAAGACCTGCTCTCGCTTGAGGGTATGGACAAGGATTTGGCGATGGAACTGGCGGTGCGCGGCGTAATTACCCGCGAAGACCTGGCCGAGCAGTCTATTGACGACCTGCTCGACATCGACGGCATTGACGATGATCGTGCCGGCAAGTTGATCATGGCCGCCCGAGCCCACTGGTTCGAGTAATTAGGCGCGGCCTGAGGAGAGAAGTGCATGACGCAAGTCACGGTGAAACAACTGGCCGATGAGGTCAAAACACCGGTAGAGCGCCTGTTGCAGCAGATGCGTGAGGCAGGTCTGCCGCACACCGCCGCCGAAGAACATGTGACTGACAGTGAGAAGCAATCTTTGCTGACTCACTTGAAAAGCAGCCACAAGGCGAAAGTGGAAGAACCACGCAAGATTACACTGCAGCGTAAAACCACCAGCACCCTGCGTGTTGCTGGCAGCAAAAGCATCAGTGTTGAAGTACGTAAAAAGAAAGTTTTCGTACAGCGCAGCCCGGAAGAAATCGAAGCCGAGCGCAAACGCGAACTGGAAGAACGTCGCGCAGTAGAAAATGCTGCACGTCAGAAGGCTGAAGAAGAAGCCAAGCGTCGCGCCGAAGAAGAAGCGCGTCGCCAGCCAGCTGCTGCGCAATCCGCTACTAACGACGCCGTTGCAGCACCTGCTGCAGTTGCCGAGCCAGTACGTGAAAGCGCGCCGGTTGTGGCTGCTGCACCAGCGCCGTCTGCCGATGTTCGCAACAAGCAGAACGAACAGCGCCGTCCGGACAAACCACGTGCCGACGATAACAGTCGTCGTGGCAGTGGCGATGGTGAGCGCAAAAACGCTCCGCATCGTGCTTCGGTCAAAGAGAAAGCGCCTGCTCCACGCGTTGCCCCACGTACTACCGACGAAGAAAGCGATGGCTTCCGTCGTGGTGGTCGCGGCAAGGCCAAGCTGAAGAAGCGCAACGCTCACGGTTTCCAGAGCCCAACCGGCCCTGTAGTGCGCGAAGTGAAGATCGGCGAGACCATCACTGTTGGCGATCTCGCCCAGCAGATGTCGGTCAAGGCTGCTGAAATCATCAAGTTCATGTTCAAACTGGGTACACCAGCGACTATCAACCAGGTACTGGATCAGGAAACTGCCCAACTGGTTGCTGAAGAGCTGGGCCACAAAGTGACCCTGGTCAGCGACACCGCCCTGGAAGATTCCCTGGCCGAGTCCCTGAAGTTTGAAGGTGAAGCGTTCTCCCGTGCTCCAGTCGTGACCGTAATGGGCCACGTTGACCACGGTAAGACCTCGCTGCTCGACTATATCCGTCGTGCCAAGGTAGCTGCTGGCGAAGCCGGCGGTATCACCCAGCACATCGGTGCGTACCACGTTGAAACTGATCGCGGCATGGTCACGTTCCTCGATACCCCGGGTCACGCTGCGTTTACCGCAATGCGTGCTCGTGGTGCCAAGGCGACTGACATCGTGATCCTGGTAGTTGCAGCGGACGACGGCGTGATGCCGCAGACCATTGAAGCTGTCCAGCACGCCAAGGCTGCCGGTGTTCCTCTGGTAGTTGCAGTGAACAAAATCGACAAGCCGGGCGCTGATCTCGATCGCATCCGTAGCGAACTGTCGGTTCACGGCGTGACTTCGGAAGAGTGGGGCGGCGACACCCCGTTCGTATCGGTTTCGGCGAAAGTCGGTACTGGCGTGGACGAGTTGCTCGAAGCTGTTCTGCTGCAAGCTGAAGTTCTGGAACTGAAAGCGACTCCTTCGGCTCCTGGCCGTGGCGTCGTGGTTGAATCGCGTCTCGACAAAGGTCGTGGCCCGGTTGCTACCGTTCTGGTTCAAGACGGCACCCTGCGCCAAGGCGACATGGTGCTGGTCGGTTCGAACTATGGCCGCGTTCGCGCCATGCTCGACGAGAACGGCAAGCCAATCAAGGAAGCCGGTCCTTCCATCCCTGTCGAGATTCTCGGCCTGGACGGTACCCCGGACGCTGGCGACGAGATGAGCGTAGTTGCTGACGAGAAGAAAGCCCGTGAAGTGGCTCTGTTCCGTCAAGGCAAGTTCCGCGAAGTCAAACTGGCCCGTGCTCACGCCGGCAAGCTTGAAAACATCTTCGAGAACATGGGTCAGGAAGAGAAGAAGACGCTCAACATCGTCCTCAAATCCGACGTCCGTGGTTCGCTGGAAGCGTTGAACGGTGCCTTGAACGGCCTGGGTAACGACGAAGTGCAAGTGCGTGTTGTCGGTGGCGGTGTCGGTGGTATCACCGAGTCCGACGCCAACCTGGCACTGGCCTCCAACGCTGTACTGTTCGGCTTCAACGTGCGTGCCGATGCTGGCGCTCGCAAGATCGTCGAGCAGGAAGGTCTGGATATGCGTTACTACAACGTGATCTACGACATCATCGAAGACGTCAAGAAAGCCCTCACCGGTATGCTGGGCAGCGATGTTCGCGAGAACATCCTGGGTACCGCTGAAGTGCGTGACGTGTTCCGTTCGCCGAAGTTTGGCGCGATCGCCGGTTGCATGGTTATCGAAGGTGTTGTTCACCGTAACCGTCCAATCCGTGTACTGCGTGAAGACATCGTTATCTTCGAAGGCGAGCTGGAATCCCTGCGCCGCTTCAAGGATGACGCTTCCGAAGTACGTGCCGGCATGGAATGCGGTATCGGCGTGAAGAGCTACAACGACGTCAAAGTCGGTGACAAGATCGAAGTCTTCGAGAAGGTTCAGGTTGCTCGCAGCCTCTGACTCGCGCACTTCAAGGGCCACGATGAGCCGCCGCATGCAGATGCGCAGCGCAGCGTCAGGACTCTAAACGCAACGCCCGGTCTGGCTTTTGTCAGGCCGGGCGTTTGCCGCTTTCAGACCCCATGGGTTTCACCGTGTGGCAGTAACAGGTAACAAGACATGGCAAAAGAATACAGCCGTACCCAACGTATCGGCGATCAGATGCAGCGTGAGCTGGCACAGCTGATCCGTCGTGAAGTCAAAGACCCGCGCGTCGGCCTGGTCACCATTACCGCTGTTGAAGTCAGCCGTGACGTCGGTCACGCCAAGATCTTCATCACCGTGATGGGGCAAGACAACGCTGAAGACATCGCGCAAAGCATCAAGGTGCTCAACTCCGCTGCCGGTTTCCTGCGCATGCAGTTGGCTCGCGAAATGAAGTTGCGCAGCGTTCCACAGTTGCACTTCCACTACGACGAAAGCGTCGTGCGTGGTGCTCATCTGTCGGCATTGATCGAACGTGCGGTAGCTGAAGACAATCAGCATCCGGTTGCGGCAGAAGCCGAAGACACCAAGGAGTAATCGGTGGCTCAGGTCAAACGTATCCGTCGTAACGTCAGCGGCATCATTCTGCTCGACAAACCACTGGGGTTCACCTCCAATGCGGCGTTGCAGAAGGTTCGCTGGTTGCTAAACGCCGAGAAGGCCGGGCACACCGGCAGTCTCGATCCGCTGGCCACCGGCGTGTTGCCGTTGTGCTTCGGTGAGGCCACCAAGTTTTCGCAATACCTGCTCGATTCCGACAAGGGTTACGAAACCCTGGCGCAACTGGGCAAGACCACCACCACGGCCGATGCCGAGGGTGATGTGTTGCTGGAGCGCCCGGTGACCGTTGGTCGCGCCGATGTCGAAGCGGTACTGCCGAAATTTCGTGGGCAAATCAGTCAGATACCGCCCATGTACTCGGCACTCAAACGTGATGGCCAGCCGTTGTACAAGCTGGCGCGGGCAGGTGAAGTAGTGGAGCGCGAACCGCGTTCTGTTACTATTACGCGCTTGGAATTACTGGCCTTTGAAGGTGATACTGCGCGGCTTGCAGTGGATTGCACCAAAGGTACCTATATCCGCACCCTGGTGGAGGATATCGGTGAGCAACTCGGTTGTGGCGCATACGTTGCTGAACTGCGACGTACCCAGGCCGGGCCTTTCACGCTGGCACAGACAGTCACGCTGGAAGAGTTGGAAGCGGTACATGCCGAAGGCGGCAACGAAGCGGTCGACCGCTTTTTGATGCCCTCGGACAGCGGCCTGCTGGATTGGCCTCTGTTGCAGTTCTCGGAGCACAGCTCGTTCTACTGGCTTAACGGCCAACCGGTACGAGCCCCGGATGCACCGAAGTTCGGCATGGTACGGGTACAGGATCACAATGGTCGCTTCATCGGTATCGGTGAAGTGAGCGAAGACGGGCGCATCGCGCCACGTCGACTGATTCGGTCAGAATGACCGGACGAGGGTGGCTGTTAACAGGCACGGTCACTACTCATTTTTAGATACAGGGATTTGTCCCTGGCCTGTTGAAACTGTTTTTTTGAAACAGTTTCCTGATAAAAGGATTGCCTCATGGCTCTCGACGTTCAAGAAAAAGCTCAAATCGTAGCTGACTACCAGCAAGCTGTTGGTGACACTGGTTCGCCAGAAGTGCAAGTTGCACTGCTGACCCACAACATCAACAAGCTGCAAGGTCACTTCAAGGCCAACGGTAAAGATCACCACTCCCGTCGTGGTCTGATCCGCATGGTAAACCAGCGTCGTAAGTTGCTGGACTACCTGAAAGGCAAGGATCTGGGTCGTTACCAGGCTCTGATCGGTCGCCTGGGTCTGCGTCGCTAATAAGCGATTGCGCTAGAGGTTGGTTGTCTGTCGTACGTCAGTGGGTTTCCCGCTGGCGCATGGCAGGCTCCCAGCCTCAAGTTTTATCTGGATACCTGCTTTACCTGGACAATGACAGTCGGGCCGATTCCCGGCGTTGCCCAAGAATTTCGCAAGAAGACAAGTTCCCCAAGAGCCACAAAAGAAGGTAGGACACCGTGAACCCGGTAATCAAAAAATTCCAGTTCGGTCAGTCGACCGTTACCCTCGAGACTGGCCGTATCGCCCGTCAGGCCTCCGGCGCAGTATTGGTCACCGTTGACGACGACGTCAGCGTATTGGTGACTGTGGTCGGCGCCAAGCAAGCCGATCCAGGCAAGGGCTTCTTCCCTCTGTCTGTTCACTACCAGGAAAAAACTTACGCTGCCGGTAAGATCCCTGGCGGTTTCTTCAAGCGTGAAGGCCGTCCTTCCGAGAAAGAAACCCTGACTTCCCGACTGATCGACCGTCCGATCCGTCCGCTGTTCCCAGAAGGTTTCATGAACGAAGTGCAGGTTGTCTGCACCGTCGTTTCCACCAGCAAGAAGACCGATCCGGACATCGCTGCGATGATCGGTACCTCGGCTGCGCTGGCCATTTCCGGCATTCCTTTCGATGGCCCGATCGGCGCTGCCCGCGTTGCGTTCCACGAAAGCACCGGCTACCTGCTGAACCCGACTTACGAACAACTGAAAGCGTCGAGCCTGGACATGGTCGTTGCCGGTACTTCGGAAGCTGTGTTGATGGTTGAATCGGAAGCCAAAGAGCTGACCGAAGACCAGATGCTGGGCGCGGTACTGTTTGCTCACGACGAGTTCCAGGTGGTGATCAACGCCGTTAAAGAACTGGCCGCTGAAGCTGCCAAGCCGACCTGGACCTGGGCTCCTGCGCCTGAAGCCACTGCTCTGCTGGGCGCTATCCGTGCCGAGTTCGGCGACGCGATCTCCCAGGCTTACACCATCACCATCAAGGCCGACCGTTACGCTCGTCTGGGCGAACTGAAAGACCAGGTGGTTGCCAAGCTGTCCGGCGAAGAAGGTCAACCGACTTCCGCTGAAGTCAAAGCTGCTTTCGGCGAAATCGAATACCGCACCGTTCGCGAAAACATCGTTAACGGCAAGCCACGTATCGACGGCCGCGACACCAAGACCGTACGTCCGCTGAACATCGAAGTTGGCGTTCTGCCGAAGACCCACGGTTCGGCTCTGTTCACCCGTGGCGAAACCCAGGCTCTGGTTGTTGCAACACTGGGCACCGCCCGTGACGCACAGCTGCTGGACACCCTGGAAGGCGAGAAAAAAGACCCGTTCATGCTGCACTACAACTTCCCTCCGTTCTCGGTAGGTGAGTGTGGTCGCATGGGTGGCGCTGGTCGTCGTGAAATCGGTCACGGCCGTCTGGCTCGTCGTTCGGTTCAGGCCATGCTGCCTGCTGCTGACGTGTTCCCGTACACCATCCGTGTTGTGTCGGAAATCACCGAGTCCAACGGTTCGAGCTCCATGGCTTCGGTCTGCGGCGCTTCCCTGGCTCTGATGGATGCCGGCGTTCCGATGAAGGCACCGGTTGCCGGTATCGCCATGGGTCTGGTTAAAGAAGGCGAGAAATTCGCCGTCCTGACCGACATCCTGGGTGACGAAGACCACCTGGGCGACATGGACTTCAAAGTAGCGGGTACCGCCAAAGGTGTGACCGCGCTGCAGATGGACATCAAGATCAAAGGCATCACCGAAGAAATCATGGAAATCGCTCTGGGCCAAGCCCTGGAAGCGCGCCTGAACATCCTCGGTCAGATGAACCAGATCATTGGCCAGTCGCGTACCGAGCTGTCGGAAAACGCTCCGACCATGATCGCGATGAAAATCGACACCGACAAAATCCGTGATGTCATCGGTAAAGGCGGCGCGACCATTCGTGCGATCTGTGAAGAGACCAAGGCTTCGATCGACATCGAAGACGACGGCTCGATCAAGATCTTCGGCGAAACCAAAGAAGCTGCTGAAGCTGCACGTCAGCGCGTTCTGGGGATCACCGCAGAAGCTGAAATCGGCAAGATCTACGTCGGTAAGGTTGAGCGCATCGTCGACTTCGGCGCATTCGTCAACATCCTGCCGGGCAAGGACGGTCTGGTTCACATCTCGATGCTGAGCGACGCTCGCGTAGAGAAAGTGACCGACATCCTGAAAGAAGGCCAGGAAGTGGAAGTACTGGTACTGGACGTGGACAACCGCGGCCGTATCAAGCTGTCCATCAAAGACGTAGCAGCAGCCAAGGCTTCGGGCGTTTAATCACTCCCCACGCCTGACCGCTTCAACGTTGTAAAAAATGCCCCGCAGTGAAAGCTGCGGGGCATTTTTTTGCCTGCGAAAAAATGATGCGAGCCATGAAGTTGCCTGACCCCAAAGTCAGTGCTAGGTTTAGCCCACTGCCCGTGTAGCTCAGTTGGTAGAGCAGCGCACTCGTAACGCGAAGGTCGCAGGTTCGATTCCTGTCTCGGGCACGAGCGACACGTTGTTTTCAGATGATCCCGAATGGTTCTGAAGGCCAGACAAACCGGGCTTCAAACGGTTTTTTTGCGTCAGAGAGATCCTTGATGATCCAGATCCATCTTCCATTCCTCAGATCAAAGAGAACGCCATGACCGTTAAAGAATTGACCCAAGAAGCCAGACACGCAGAAGCGCTGAAGAAGTATTTGCTGGATTCGCCCCAGCTAGCCGAAGAAATCAAGGACCTGCCCGCCGACGATCAGAAAGACCAGATCCAGTGGGCATTCGAGGATGAGGCAGAGTCCCAGGGCTTGCAGCCGTGGGAACTGACGCTCAAGTACACCTCAACCCCTGAAGAGTTCGAGGCTGCGCGCCTTGTTCTGCACAAGGAGGCTGCCGAGGTGTTGGGCGTCGAGTGGGAAGAGTACTGCGAGATGAATAATCTGGTGGTCTGACCTGTGGGAGCGGGCTTGCTCGCGAAAGCGGTGAGTCAGGCGACAATTGCGTCGACTGACACGCCCTCTTCGCGAGCAAGCCCGCTTCCACCTATGAAACGGGCGTTTTCTCAATCAAAGGCTCAGGCGCATCGACAGGTCGACAGCTTTCACATCCTTGGTCATCGCACCAATCGAGATGTAATCCACCCCGGTCTCGGCGATCGGTAGCAGCGTGCTTTCGTTGATACCGCCGCTGGCCTCCAGTTTCGCCTGGCCTGCATTCAGACGCACGGCTTCGCGCATGTCATCCAGACTCAATTCATCGAGCATGATGATGTCGGCACCGGCCGCCAGGGCTTCCTTCAGCTCGTCCAGGCTTTCCACTTCGATCTCCACCGGTTTGCCCGGGGCAATCTTGTGCGCGGCTTTGATGGCCTCCGGGATGCCACCGCAGGCGGCAATATGGTTTTCCTTGATCAGGAAGGCGTCGTACAGGCCAATACGGTGGTTATGGCACCCGCCGCAGGTCACGGCGTACTTCTGCGCCAGACGCAGCCCCGGCAAGGTTTTACGGGTGTCGAGCAACTTCACCTGAGTCTCGGCAACGTAATCCGCCAGGTACTGCGCGCGCGTGGCCACGCCAGACAGCAACTGCAGGAAGTTCAGTGCACTGCGTTCGCCCGTCAGTAGCGAGCGCGCCGGGCCTTCGAGGTGGAACAGCACCTGATTGGGTTTCACCCGCTCGCCATCGCGCACCTCCCAGTGCACCGCAACACGTGGGTCCAGTTGCCGAAACACTGCATCAACCCAGGCTGTGCCGCAGATGACGGCAGCGTCGCGGGTGATAATTGTGGCTTTGGCCAGGCGTTCGGCCGGGATCAGCTGAGCGGTGATGTCGCCGCTGCCGATGTCTTCGAGCAACGCACGGCGCACGTTGGCTTCGATTTCGGCGGTCAAATCGGCGAGACGTAGATTCGGCATAACGGACTCCACAAACAAAGTGGCCCGATTATAGGGCCATGGCGCTGGGCAACCCAAGGCATCAGAGGCGTTCCCATCGCTCTGTAACCTGCATTTGGTCGATTCGCCTGAGCAATTGGCACTCAGTCAGCGTTTGTCATAAGCGTCTATTTCAATGGGAAACGCAGAGTCTGCTGGTAGAGGGGACATCTTTTGCAAGATAATCCGCCTTGCTTTTGACGTCATGGCTTTGACGTGGATTTGGATTGACGACTTCGAAGACGCACCTTTTCAGGAGGCCTGAATGCACAACGACGGGAATGTAGTGCCTTTGCACAAGGTCGCTACCGACCAGGCGACTCTCTCGCCGCTCGCCCGCCTGCCTGTGATTCTGCTTCAGGTTCGCGACAAAGCCGCTCAACAGCTCAGGCATGGCTTGCAGGAACTGTTCGATAACGCCGACGACACGCTGTTCGAAATGGCCGACCGGGCCCGCAATGACGTCGAACAAAATCTCTTCTTCGAAGCCATGCGCGACTTGCGCCTCAAGCGCAAAAACATCGAACGCGGCTTTCTCGAGCAATTCTTCGCGGCTTTTGTCAGCCTTACCCAGTACGACATCACTCAATCTGCCTTGCCCCAGACGTTGGCCTTCGACGCTTCGGTGGTGCTGCCCGATGACGACGTGGAGCGCAGCGTGGCAGTGGAGGCGATGGTCAGTAAAGTGCTGAACCGCGACGGCTTCGCCCTGGACCAACTGACCGCCCGACTCAGCGCACTGTTGGGCAGGGAACTGCTCGATCAGCACAATCCCATGGGGCCGGCGATGCTCTGCGAGTACTTTATGCAGGCCGGGCGCAACCTGGGGGTGGAGATCAAGGTCAAGCTGATCATCCTCAAACTGTTCGAGCGCTATGTGCTCAGGGATGCCAATCAGCTCTACACCGAAGCCAATCAGTTGCTGAGCGCCACCGGTGTTCTGCCTGACCTTAAGCCCGCGCCTGCGCGTCGGGCCACGGATCGTGTAGCGGCCAGCGTCGGAGCTGAACCCGCACAGGCCAACACTCGCGCCAGTGGCCCGCCGACCGACGACAGCGTGCAGGAAGTCTTCGCGGCGTTGCAGGAGTTGCTGCTTCACGTGCGTGGCAGTGTCGCGCCGACCCTTGAAGCCAGTGCCCAGACACAGCCGATTTCCACCCGTGACCTGATGCGCCTGCTCTCGCACTTGCAGCAATATGTGCCGGCGCCGGAAGCCCAGGACGACTTCGATCTGCGAAACCAGCTCGAACAACTGCTGACCCGGGTCAGCGTCAAAAGTGGCAAGTCACGCGTGGTCGGGGTGGCTGACGAAGACGTGATCAACTTGATCGCCATGCTCTTCGAATGCATCCTCGATGACCGCAACCTGCCGGATTCGCTCAAGGCGTTGATCGGCCGTTTGCAGATCCCGATGCTGAAGGTGGCGGTGATCGACAAGAGCTTCTTTAGCCGCAGCAGTCACCCGGCCCGACGCCTGCTCAATGAAATCGCGACCGCCGCCATGGGCTGGGGCGAGTGCGATGACCATGGACGCGACAGCCTGTATCTGCGCATCGAGCAAGTGGTGCAACGGTTGCTGAACGATTTTGTCGATGATCCGGCGGTCTTTTCCGAATTGCTTGCGGATTTTCTCGCCTTCACCAGCGATGAGCGTCGTCGCAGTGAGCTGCTGGAGCAACGTACCCGTGACGCCGAAGAAGGCCGCGCCAGGACTGAGCTGGCCCGTCAGTGCGTCGAGCAGGTGCTGAACCAGGCCTTGTTGGGCAAAGTATTGCCGCAGCGGGTGGTGGTGTTTGTCCAGGAAGCGTGGAGCCAGGTGCTGCTGCTGACCTGTCTCAAGCACGGCGATCAGTCGGCCGAGTGGCACGCCGATGTGCAGTCCATGGAGCAATTGATCTGGAGCGTGCAGCGCCATGATGAGCCTGATGCGAGCCTGCGCTTGCTGGCGCTGGTACCTGGATTGCTCAAGTCGTTGCGCGACGGGCTGAGCAGTTCGGCCTTCGATCCGTTCGCTACCAGCGAATTTTTCAGTGAGCTCGAAGCCTTGCACGTTCAGCTGTTCGAACGTCCAGGGCAAAAACTTGAACAGTCTGTCGATACGCCGGTAATGGTCGAAGTGCGGCAGGAAGTCGTCCTGCGAACCGCCGACGAAGGTCCGGTTGATACGGCGTCAGTGCGCTTGCCGGAAGACGATGCCGGCCTGCTTCAGGTCGATCAACTGCGCTTGGGGTGCTGGGTCGAGTTTCAGGAGGACGAAGAAAACACCCTTCGCTGCAAGCTGGCGGCGATCATTGAAGCCACCGGCAAGTACATTTTCGTCAACCGCACCGGGATGAAAGTGCTGGAGCGCAGCCGCACCGGTCTGGCGCTGGAATTCCATCGTGGCGCGGTGCGCGCGCTGGACGACACTTTGCTGTTCGACCGGGCGCTGGAGTCAGTGATCGGCAACCTGCGGCGCCTCAATCACGGCAAGTGATCGCGCCCCGAGGGTCTATCGCGGCATACTGGGCGCCAACACAGTCGTCGTTGAAGGAACCTGTATGCAGTTGGACCCCGCGAGCGGTTGGTGTCAGGGCGTAGATATTTGCCCCTCGCCCAACTTCAATGCGCGCCCCTCGGACGAAATTTCCCTGCTGGTGATCCACAACATCAGTTTGCCGCCTGCGCAATTCGCCACCGGCAAGGTGCAGGAGTTTTTCCAGAATCGTCTGGATGTCACGGAGCACCCCTATTTTGAAGGGATCGCCGACCTGCGCGTGTCTGCGCACTTTCTGATCGAACGTGACGGCACCGTCACTCAGTTTGTCTCTTGTCTTGAGCGTGCCTGGCATGCCGGCGTCTCGAGTTTCGAAGGGCGGGAAACCTGTAACGATTTTTCCGTGGGCATTGAACTTGAAGGCACGGATGATCTGCCGTTCACCGATGCTCAGTATCAAGCGTTGACGACCCTGACCCGACAGCTGCAAAGCGCGTTCACGGCCATTACCGCACAGCGCATTTGCGGGCATAGCGACATTGCACCCGGGCGTAAAACCGATCCTGGGCCTGCGTTCGACTGGGCACGCTATCGCGCCGCCCTGGCAAAAGAGGAACAACAATGAGTTTTCTGGTGTTGCTGTTGGCGGTCTGGATCGAGAAGTTCTCGGCCCT
Source organism: Pseudomonas sp. 478 (assembly GCF_003254125.1). NCBI lineage: Bacteria > Pseudomonadati > Pseudomonadota > Gammaproteobacteria > Pseudomonadales > Pseudomonadaceae > Pseudomonas > Pseudomonas sp. 478. The sequence goes on along the minus strand of NZ_QKZG01000006.1, from coordinate 300,041 downwards.
GCGTCATCGAATTCAGCGCGATGGTGGATGGGTTCGCGAGCTGAACAAGCTTGAGGTCAGTCCGCGTCTGGCGAAAAGTCCGTGGCTGATCCTGGTGATCCTGGTGTTGTTGCCAGTGGCACTGCTGGGTTTGCTGCTCCTGGTACTGGACCCGGTGGCTTACGGTCTGCTGGCGTTGCCGGTGCATCTGCTGGTGGTGATTTACAGTCTGGGCCGCGGTGATCTGCTGGCCGGTCTCGGGCCGTTTCGCGATGCCTGGCGCCGGGAAGACCTGCAAGCGGCCGCTCATGTGGCGAACCGCGACCTGGGTATTTGCGCCGATAGCGGCGAACAATTGCTGGAACGGGTCGAAGGGCATCTGCTGTGTGAGGCTTATCAGAGTTTTTTCGCGGTGATTTTCTGGTACTTCCTGCTGGGGCCGGTCGCAGCCCTGAGCTATCGACTGCTGGCCCTGGCCGAAGAACACGGGCAGAACCCGGCCGTGGTCGAGCGCGCCGCCAAACTACGTCATGCGTTCGACTGGGTGCCGGTGCGTCTGCTGGCGGCGAGTTTTGCGTTGGTCGGCAACTTTGTCGCGGTCGGCCGGGTGATGCTGCACGAGTTGCTGAACTGGAACATCAGCGCCGCCCAATTGATCGAGAAGGTCGGGCTGGTTGCGGGTGAAATCCCGGCGCCGGTGGTCGGGCCTGACGGCATCAACAGCCTCGACCGGATCTGGGAACTGCTGCTGCGCGCGGCGGTGCTCTGGTACGCCGGTTTTGCGCTGTGGACCGTTCTTCCTTAACCCAACTTTATGGCGAACGCTATTGTGGCGAGGGAGCTTGCTCCCGCTGGGTGGCGAAGCACGCCCCGTGCGATTTATCTGTTAAAGCGCGTTTGCCGGTTTTACGACTGCTACGCAGCCGAACGGGAGCAAGCTCCCTCGCCACAGGAATATCACTTGCCTGAAGGGACATCCGCTGCCTGTTGAAAAGACAGCCCTCCGTTAACCTTAAGTTACAAAACCTCCCGTCGATTTAGGCTATACAGAGACAGCGCCGAATAGTGGCTATCTGCTCTCGACCCGCGCCTGCCAATAAGAATAAGAAATCAAAGGGAGACTTCCAGTGAAGAGCTTGCTCTATCCCGCCGTCGCGCTGATGAACCGCCTGAGCTTTGGCATGAAGTTCAGCCTGATCAGCGTGCTGTTCCTTGTGCCGATGTTGGTGACCAACTTCTATCTGGTGCGCGATTCTTATCGAGAATTCCAGGGCACCCGGATCGAGCTGCAGAGCCTTGATCTACTGGGCAGCAGCCTGACGTTACGGCGCGATCTGGAAACCCTGAACAACCTGGTGCAGATCAACGTCACCCTTGGTCAGTCCGGCAAGGCCGGCAATGTCGAGTCGCAGATCAGTACCGTGGGGCAAAATGTGCTGACCCGTTTGCAAGGGCTGACGGCGATGACCGCGGACCCCGAGCAAATCATGGTTTTCGATGGCAAGCGCGATGAAATGATCGCCGCGTTCAAGGCCCAGCAAACGGAAAACTCCCTGCAAAGCAAAAGCGCGATGATCGGCAAGTTGCTCGGTAACGCACAAATTTTCAGCCAGATTATCGCCAGTCAGGCCGGCCTCAGCCGCGACACCCAGAGCGACATGCGCCAGCTGAGCGAACTCATTACCAATGTCACCCCGCCCGTGACCCAGCTTCTGGGCGAAGGCCGGGCGATGGGTTCTTTTTCGCTGGGGCAGGGCTTTCTCAACTCGGCATCGAGCACCCGTTTTGATGAGTTGCTGGCGCAGATCGAAAAACTGCAGGCCGAATATGCCCTGAGGTTGCAGGACGCGCTGGGCTCCAGCAAAGCGGCACGGGAAACCCTGGCGGCTCAGGCCGATATCAGCAAGGCATCGTTGAAAAAGGCCAGTGAACTGTTCGAAGAGCAGGTCGTGATGGCCGACACGCTGGATGCGCCGTGGCAGGGCTTTTACGATCAGGTCACGGGCCTGATGGACCAGACCTACCAACTCAATGAAGCCACCCTGAAGTTCCTCGGCACCCAGTTGCAACAGCGACTGGAGCAGAACCGCACCCACATGGTCTTGCAGGCCGTGGCGTTGTCGGTGGTGTTTGTGCTGATTTTTTACCTTTACGGCGGCTTCTACGCCTCGACCCGCACCACCCTCAAGCGTCTTGGTGCGGTGATGGACAAGGTCGCGGCCGGCGACATGACGGTGACCTTCAGCGCTAACAGCCAGGACGAACTGGGCGAGTTGGGCGAGGTGTTCAACGGCACCGTGAAGAAAATCCACGACCTGATCGAGCGGGTCGGCCAGACCGTCAGTGAGGTCGAGCGCCAGGCCGGGCAGGTGGAGAACGTTTCCGCCCAGAGCAACCAGGCGGTGGCGGGGCAGCGCACGCAGATCGAGCAGGTCGCCACGGCCATGAACCAGATGTCCGCCACGTCCCTTGAGGTTGCACGCAGTGCCGCGGCAGCGGTCAGCAGCGCTCATAGCGTCAACGATGAGACCATCAGCGGTCGCGGGCTGGTGGAATCCCAGCAGGGCAGCATCGCTGCACTGGCCAGTGAGATCGACCAGTCGGTGCTGGTGATCAACCAACTGGCCAGCGACAGCCAGTCCATCAGCCGTGTGCTGGAGGTGATCAAGAGCATCGCTGAACAGACCAACCTCTTGGCGCTCAACGCGGCCATCGAAGCCGCTCGGGCCGGTGAGCAGGGTCGTGGTTTTGCGGTAGTGGCGGACGAGGTCCGGACCCTGGCCAAGCGCACCCAGCAATCGACCGAGGAAATCGAGCAGATGATCGCCAAGCTGCACAGCGGTGTTGGCGCTGCGGTGAAGGCGATGGGGACCAGTCATCAAATGGCCAACGGCACGGTGGGGCAGTCGGAAAAGGTTCAGCAAGCGCTGGAAAACATCCTCGGTGCCGTCGGCATGATCGTCGATCAGAACCAGCAAATCGCCGCCGCCGTAGAGCAGCAGACCGCCGTGGCCCACGACATCGACCAGAATATTGTGGAAATCAACCGCGCCGGTGAGCGTACCGCCGAAGGTGCACACCAGACCGAGGATGCCAGTCGCGCATTGTCGGCTCAGGTGGTGGAGCTCAAGCAGCTGATCAGCGCGTTCCGGGTCTGAAGCCTGGAACCGGTTCCCCTGTGGGAGCGGCGGTGCGGCGATCCGACTTGTTCGCGAAAGCGGCCTGACAGGCGACATCTATGTTGAATGTTGCTCAGCCTTCGCGAGCAAGCCCGCTCCCACAGGTTTTGCGAACAGTCTGTAGTATTTGTTCCCTTTGTTTGTGGCGTTTTTCCGGTTTTCCTCCACCGTCTGGTTTTTGGTCTTTAATCAAGGAAGATCAATCACTTGGACCCGCCCTGAGGAGGCTCGGTAATGTCAGCTGTAACGATTGGAATCCAGGGTCATTGCGCTCATTGCGGGAGCACACTCCTGCTCAAACCCTGGCAACTCAACGCCATTGCGATCAACGAAGCGTTCGCGTGTTCCCACTGCCAGAAAGCGCTACAACTGAACGATCCGAAACAGATCAAGCGCTTCAAGTCCCTCGACTCACTGGCATTATTGCGGGCGAGCACGATGGTCATGGTTTGCACCGCGTTGCAGGTGGCGTTGGTGTTGGAGTGGATCGGGATATTCAGCGTCGTGGAGCAGCTGAATTTTTCGCTGTTGGCGATTTTCGTCTACTTCGCCGTCATGCGGTTTGCCCGGCACCGACACCACATGACGCTGACGCTGGAAGCCGCCAAGGCCCACGCCGACTGATTACCAGTTGAACAGCTCACAAGCGTTGGCCGTGCTGGCGGCGGCCAATTGCTCGGGACTGATCGCCATGATCCCCGCCAGTGCCGAGCAGATGGCCGGCAGATGCGCCGGGCTGTTGCGTTGGCCGGGGAACATGGCGGGCGCCATGTCCGGAGAATCGGTTTCCAGTACCACCGATTCAAGCGGCAATTCAGCCAGCACACGATGCATGCGCAGGGCCTGAGGCCAGGTCGCGGCACCGCCCAGGCCCAGTTTGAAACCGAGTTTGATGTATTCGCGGGCTTCTTCTTTGCTGCCGGCGAAGGCGTGAATGATCCCTGCACGTTTCAAGCGAAACCGCTTGAGCGTGGCAATCACCGCCGCATGGCTGCGTCGCACATGAATCAGCGCGGGAAGATTGAAGTCCGCCGCCAGTTGCAGCTGCGCATCGAACAGTGCCTGTTGGCGTTCACGGTCCAGGGTTTCGATAAAGTAATCCAGACCGATCTCGCCCACCGCGCACAACTGCCGATGACCCGCCAACCGGGTCAGCCAATCATCCAGTTCGTGTAAGTCTTCAGGACGATGATCATCCAGATACACCGGGTGCAGGCCGAACGCCGCATACAGGTCGGGATCGCTTTGCACCAGATCCCAGACCCGCTGCCAATTGCCCTGATAAACCCCCAGCACCACCATCCGCCGCACTCCAAGAGCGCGGCTCTCGGCCAACAACGCCGTGCGATCCTCGTCGAAGTCCGGAAAATCCAGATGAGTGTGGCTGTCGATCAGCTCCACGGTTCAGTCCTGGCGAATACGCTGCTTGAAGGTCCGCGCGATGGCCTGCACGCCGGGTCGGTAATCCGATTGCTCAATGGCGGCGAGGGCCAGTTCCAGCGCTTTGTCGGCGATGAGCTGATGCTGCTGGGCCATGGCGTTGACCGGCAGCGGCAGGAAATCCAGCAGCTGCGTGTCGCCGAAGGTACCGAGGCGCAGCGGGCGGGTTTTGAGCGGGAAGTCGTGCAAGGCATCGAATACGCCCTGAAGCAGCACGTAGGACGTGGTCAGCAGCGCATCCGGCAAATGGCCCAGACGCTGTAGCAGTTCTTCCATCAACTGTTTGCCGCATTCACGGCTGAACGACTCGCCGTGTTCGATCAGTACCTCGCCTTTGAACCCGTCCAACGCGTCTTTGAAACCGCCCGCCCGCTCCTGGCTGATGCTCAATTCAGGGCGTGCGCCGATCAGTGCGATCTGTTTGGGCAGCGGGTCCAGTAGACTGCGGGTCAGTTGCAGGCTGGCCTCGCGGTCATCACTGATCACCGAACAGAAATGTTCAGGCTCCATGACCCGGTCGATCGCGATGATCGGAATGCCCTTGGCCTGCAATTGGCGGTAGCTGTCATCGCCGGCCGGCAGGCAACTGGCAACGATCAATGCATCGCAGCGCCGGGCTCGGAACAGTTTCAGCAATTGCCGTTCGCTGTCCGGCGCATCATCGGAACTGGCGATCAGCAGCTGATAGCCGCGAGCCCGGGCGCCTTGTTCCAGCAGTTTGGCGATGCGCGCGTAACTGGGGTTTTCCAGGTCCGGCAGAATGAAACCCAAGGTGCGGGTGTGCCGACTGCGCAGCCCGGCAGCTTGGGGATTGGGCGTAAAGCCATGTTGTTCGACGACCGCGCGCACGCGCTCGACGGTGGCACTGCTGATACGTTGTTGTTCTGCCTTGCCATTGATGACGTAGCTGGCGGTGGTAACGGACACACCGGCCAACTGGGCGATATCACTGAGTTTCAACCCGGTTTTTCCTTGTTTTTTCGAGCTTGCCTCGACATTTTCGCCAATCCTACCCGATTAAGGCAGACGACCATCGTCGCGACGCATCCGACAATTGGACTTCAAGGATGAGACATTATCGAGTAACGTGCCAATCATTCTAGATTAAACGTTTCAGCAAGCGTATTTTCTACGTTATGGGCTCCTTTGCCGGTTCTGCCGCGAAACCGCCAAAAGTGATGACTAAGGGCCTAAGCTGAATCATTCAAAACAATACCTGGCGTCACAAGACGCCAAAAAGGAGAAAGCATGCTCGAGCTCACCATAGAGCAGATATCCATGGGGCAATCGGCTGTGGATAAGTCCGCAGCGTTGCACCTGCTGGCGCAGCATCTGGTCACCGATGGCCTGGTGGCCGAGGGTTATCTCGCCGGATTGCAGGCGCGCGAAGCCCAGGGCTCGACCTTTCTCGGTCAAGGTATTGCCATCCCCCACGGTACGCCGGAAACCCGCGATCTGGTGTTTTCCACCGGCGTGCGACTGATGCAGTTCCCCGAAGGCGTGGACTGGGGCGACGGTCAGATCGTCTACCTGGCGATCGGTATTGCGGCCAAATCCGACGAACACCTGCGCTTGCTGCAATTGCTGACCCGTGCCCTCGGCGAAACCGACCTGGGCCAGGCGCTGCGCCGCGCCAGTTCCGCCGAAGCCTTGTTGAAACTGCTGCAAGGCGCGCCGCAAGAACTGGCGCTGGATGCCCAGATGATCGGCCTCGGTGTGTCCGCCGATGACTTCGAAGAGCTGGTCTGGCGCGGTGCGCGTTTGCTGCGTCAGGCCGATTGTGTGAGCAACGGTTTCTCTGCCGTGTTGCAGCAGGTCGACGCGCTGCCCCTGGGCGATGGCCTGTGGTGGTTGCACAGCGAGCAAACGGTCAAGCGTCCGGGCCTGGCCTTCGTTACGCCGGACAAACCCATGCGTTACCTCGGCCAGCCGCTCAGCGGTCTGTTCTGCCTGGCCAGCCTCGGTGAGGCCCATCAGGCCTTGCTCGAACGCCTTTGTGCGTTGCTGATCGAAGGTCGCGGCCACGAATTGGGCCGCGCCACCAGCAGCCGTAAGGTTCTCGAAGTCCTGGGCGGTGAGCTGCCAGCCGATTGGCCGAGCGCTCGCATCGCGCTGGCCAACGCCCACGGCTTGCACGCGCGTCCGGCGAAAATCCTCGCGCAACTGGCTAAAAGTTTTGAAGGTGAAATCCGCGTACGCATCGTCGATGGCCAGGACAGCGCGGTGTCGGTGAAGAGCTTGAGCAAACTGCTCAGCCTCGGCGCCCGTCGCGGTCAGGTGCTGGAATTTGTCGCCGAACCGAGCATCGCCGCCGATGCCCTGCCAGCCTTGCTGGCCGCCATCGAAGAAGGCCTCGGTGAAGAAGTCGAGCCGCTGCCAGCCGTGAGTCAGCAGCGCGAAGTGATCGCCGATGTGGCCGAGGTAATCCTCGCGCCAGCCTCCGGCAGTCTGGTTCAGGCCATCGCTGCCGCACCGGGCATCGCCATCGGCCCGGCGCACATTCAAGTGCTGCAAACCATTGATTACCCGCTGCGCGGCGAGTCTGCCGCGATCGAGCGCGAGCGTCTCCAACAGGCGTTGGCGGACGTGCGTCGCGACATCGAAGGCCTGATCGAACGCAGCAAGTCCAAGGCCATTCGCGAGATTTTCATCACCCACCAGGAAATGCTCGACGACCCGGAATTGACCGATGAAGTCGATACCCGTCTCAAACAGGGCGAAAGCGCCGAAGCGGCGTGGATGGCGGTGATTGAAGCGGCGGCCAAACAACAGGAATCGCTGCAGGACGCCTTGCTCGCCGAGCGTGCCGCCGATTTGCGCGATATCGGCCGTCGGGTATTGGCGCAGTTGAGTGGCGTCGAAACCCCGAGCGAGCCTGAGCAACCGTACATTCTGGTGATGGATGAAGTCGGTCCATCCGATGTCGCCCGCCTTGATCCGGCGCGCGTCGCCGGCATCCTCACCGCCCGTGGTGGCGCCACCGCGCACAGTGCGATTGTCGCCCGGGCCCTCGGTATTCCGGCGCTGGTCGGCGCCGGCCCGGCCGTGTTGCTGCTGGCACCGGGTACGCCGTTGCTGATTGATGGCCAACGCGGTCGCCTGCACGTGGACGCCGACGCGGCGACCTTGCAGCGTGCCACCGAAGAGCGCGATACCCGCGAGCAGCGTTTGAAAGCCGCCGCCGAACAACGCCATCAACCGGCACTGACCACTGACGGTCATGCAGTCGAAGTGTTCGCCAACATCGGCGAAAGCGCGGGCGTGACCAGCGCGGTGGAGCAGGGCGCCGAAGGCATTGGCCTGCTGCGCACCGAACTGATTTTCATGGCCCACTCGCAAGCGCCGGACGAGGCGACTCAGGAAGTCGAATACCGTCGCGTCCTTGATGGCCTGGCCGGTCGGCCGCTGGTGGTGCGCACCCTCGACGTTGGCGGTGACAAACCGCTGCCCTATTGGCCGATCGCCAAAGAAGAAAACCCATTCCTCGGCGTGCGTGGTATTCGCCTGACCCTGCAACGTCCGCACATCATGGAAGCGCAATTGCGCGCGTTGCTCCGTGCGGCGGACAACCGTCCACTGCGGATCATGTTCCCCATGGTCGGCAGCGTCGACGAATGGCGCCAGGCCCGGGACATGACCGAACGTCTGCGTCTGGAAATTCCGGTTGCCGACCTGCAATTGGGGATCATGATTGAAGTGCCGTCGGCTGCATTGCTGGCGCCGGTGCTGGCCAAAGAGGTCGACTTCTTCAGTGTCGGCACCAATGACCTGACCCAATACACCCTGGCCATCGACCGTGGTCATCCAACCTTGTCGGCCCAGGCTGACGGTTTGCACCCGGCAGTGCTGCAATTGATCGACATCACCGTGCGCGCGGCGCATGCCCACGGCAAGTGGGTCGGCGTATGCGGCGAGTTGGCGGCCGATCCGCTGGCGGTGCCGGTGCTGGTCGGTCTGGGTGTGGACGAGCTCAGCGTGTCGGGTCGCAGCATTGCCGAGGTCAAGGCGCGGGTTCGCGAACTCAGCCTGGCCCAGACCCAAATCCTTGCCCAACAGGCCCTGGCCGTGGGCAGCGCCAATGAAGTGCGCGCACTAGTGGAGGCCCTGTAATGGCCAAGATCCTGACCCTGACCCTCAACCCGGCGCTGGACCTCACCGTCCAGTTGCCGCTACTTACCCCCGGCCAAGTCAACCGTAGCGACGAGATGCACACGCATGCCGCCGGTAAAGGCGTGAACGTGGCACAAGTGCTGGCGGACCTTGGGCATCAGCTCACGGTCAGCGGTTTCCTCGGGGAGGATAACCTTCAAGCGTTCGAAACCCTGTTCGCCAAACGCGGCTTTGTCGACGCGTTCATCCGTGTACCGGGGGAGACGCGCAGCAATATCAAACTGGCGGAAAGCGATGGGCGCATCACCGACATCAACGGTCCCGGCCCCTTGGTCAGTGAAGCCGCGCAGCAGGCGTTGCTTGATCGACTTGATCAAATAGCGCCCGGTCATGACGCGGTCGTCGTTGCCGGCAGCCTGCCTCAAGGCATCAGTGCGCAGTGGTTGCAGGCGTTGATTGTGCGCTTGAAAAATCTCGGTTTGAACGTGGCGCTGGACAGCAGTGGCGAAGCCTTGCGGGCCGCGCTCAATGCCGGTCCGTGGTTGATAAAGCCGAACACCGAAGAGCTGGCCGACGTGATGGGCTGCGAGATGGTTTCGGTCGCGGCACAGGCGGAAGCCGCGAGCCGCTTGCATGCTCAAGGCATCGAGCACGTGGTGATCTCCGACGGCGCCGATGGCGTGAACTGGTTCAGTGTCGGCTCGGCGATGCATGCCACGCCGCCCAAGGTCAGTGTCGTCAGCACCGTGGGCGCAGGCGATTCGTTACTGGCCGGCATGCTCCACGGTCTACTCAGCGCCGACACGCCTGAACAGACCCTGCGCACCGCCACGGCGATTGCCGCGATGGCGGTCACCCAGATCGATTTCGGTATTGGCGACGCCACGCAGTTGGCGCGGCTCGAACAGGGCGTGCGCGTGCGCCCCCTGACAGAACAATAAGAGGGTTTGTCATGAAGTTAGCCATTGTTACGGCCTGCCCGAACGGCATGGTCACCAGTGTGCTGTGCGCCCGTTTGCTCGACGCGGCGGCCCAGCGTCAAGGCTGGAGCACCAGTGTCGAAGTCAACGATGCCGCGCACCCTGAACGCCAATTGTCGGCGGCCACGATCGAGGCGGCCGAGTGGGTATTGCTGGTGACCAGCGCGCCGGTGGATATGTCGCGATTCGTCGGCAAGCGGGTGTTCCAGAGTACCCCGGCGCAAGCCCTGCAAGATGTTGAAGCGGTGCTGCGTCGCGGTGCTGAAGAGGCTCAGGTTTACGTCGCCCCCGAAGCCGTGACCGAGCCTGCCGCGCTCGTGAAAAACGCTCCGCGTCTGGTCGCGATTACCGCGTGTCCGACCGGCGTCGCTCACACCTTCATGGCCGCTGAAGCCTTGCAGCAAGCGGCCAAGCGTCTGGGCTACGACCTGCAAGTGGAAACCCAGGGCTCGGTCGGTGCGCGCAACCCGTTGAGTGCAGAGGCGATTGCCGATGCGGACGTGGTGCTGCTGGCCTGCGATATCGAAGTCGCTACCGAGCGTTTTGCCGGCAAGAAGATTTACCGTTGCGGCACCGGCATCGCCCTCAAACAAGCCGAAGCGACGCTGAACAAAGCGTTGGCCGAAGGCACGCAGGAAACTGCTTCGAGCGGTGCGAAAGGCCCGGCCAAGCAAGAGAAAACCGGCGTCTACAAACACCTGCTGACCGGCGTGTCGTTCATGCTGCCGATGGTGGTGGCGGGTGGTCTGATGATCGCCTTGTCGTTCGTGTTTGGCATCACCGCGTTCAAGGAACCGGGCACGCTTGCGGCGGCGCTGATGCAGATCGGCGGCGAGACCGCGTTCAAGTTGATGGTGCCGCTGCTGGCGGGTTACATCGCCTACTCGATCGCCGACCGTCCGGGCCTGGCGCCGGGGATGATTGGCGGTCTGTTGGCAAGCACTTTGGGCGCCGGTTTTATCGGCGGGATCATTGCCGGTTTCATCGCCGGTTACGCGGCGCAGGCGATCAACCGTTATGCGCGCTTGCCACAAAGTCTTGAGGCGCTCAAACCGATCCTGATCATCCCGTTGCTGGCGAGTCTGTTCACCGGTCTGGTGATGATCTACGTGGTCGGCAAACCGGTAGCCGGAATGCTCGAAGGGCTCACGCACTTCCTCGACAGCATGGGCACCACCAACGCGATTCTGCTCGGTGTATTGCTGGGCGGAATGATGTGCGTCGACCTTGGCGGGCCGATCAACAAAGCCGCGTATGCGTTCTCGGTGGGGCTGCTGGCGTCGCAAAGTTATGCACCGATGGCCGCAACCATGGCGGCCGGCATGGTGCCACCGATTGGCCTGGGCATCGCTACGATTATTGCGCGGCGCAAGTTCGCCCAGACCGAACGCGAGGCCGGTAAAGCGGCGTTGGTGTTGGGGCTGTGCTTCATCTCCGAAGGCGCGATTCCGTTTGCCGCGAAAGACCCGCTGCGGGTGATCCCGGCGAGCATTGCCGGTGGTGCGCTGACCGGTGCGTTGTCGATGTATTTCGGCTGCAAACTGATGGCGCCGCACGGCGGGTTGTTCGTGCTGGCGATCCCGAATGCGATCAACCATGCGCTGCTGTATTTGCTGGCGATTGTGGCTGGGAGTTTGCTGACGGCGGTGGTTTATGCGGTGGTCAAGCGACCGGAAGTCGTTGAGCTGGCAATAGAGCCCGTCAGCGCCTGACACCTACCCCTTGTAGGAGCCGAGCTTGCTCGCGATGACGGTGTATCAGTCACCATTTTCGGTGAATGTTAAACCGCTATCGCGAGCAAGCTCGGCTGCCACAAGGGATCTGCTGCACCGGCAGATTTCTGTGTCATGTCCGATAACGTCGTCATGCTTCATTTTTCTTTGAATCCCGGCAAGCCCTGAGCTGCACGCCATTCCTTGATTTTGCGTGTGATGCCTTCTGCCGAATCATCAGCATCGTCTTCCGGGTAGAAGATCAAATCAGAGCCTGCGGGATGCCCACATATGGTGTTGAAGTGATGCACAAGCTTGTTCTCTTCCTCTTCGCTTTCATCGTTCCCCAGGATGCGTTGAAGCATCCCAATGAATTCTTCTTCTGTGTAATCTGAAACACTACTTTTTATGGTCATTGCCTGTCCTCCCGGTGAATTTCGACGTGCCGCTTCGGTGTAACTACTGAGAGATTGTCCACGTCATAAACTGCACCTCCATTCTTGATGTGCTCAATATGATGTATTTCGTAGCGAGCGTTTTCTCCGTTGTGTTCCGGCCTTTGGGCAAATGGTGCTTTGCCATTCAAGAGCTTGCTTCTGTTATTCGGTTTGAACTGGTTGAATAGCTCGGGATCATTTCCAACGGCAGTCCAAAATGCGGCCCTGAAAGTGTCGAAGTCTCTGAATTTTTGTCCTCGTAGCACATCAGCAATCCGAGTTGGAATGGGGGCGCCTAGCCCGGTGCCAGCCCCAGCAAGCCAAATCCCTGCCACATCCTCACCCACCCCCGTAACACCACCCGGCTCATACCGAGCGTTGAGCACGATGTAAATCGGCTTAAGCCCGGCATCCGCCGGAAACCAGATAATTGCATCCTGATACTCGGGCGGATGCTCCGGGTTCACCAGTATCTTGTTGGCCTGCTCGGTGGGTGGGTAGACCCAGATCGTCGGCAGCGGTGGGGCGCCTTCCAGGGCAGGGACCTTGGGGGCGTCGTCAGGATCTGCCGCGGGCGTCCAGGTCAGGCCGATGCCATTGCCGATATCGGCGACAAATTGCTCGCCTTCCTTTTTTGCCTTGATGACCGGGACAAACTCCCAGTCTTTTTTCCCGCCTGTGTAAAAGCCGTAAGCGTTGACTGAGCCATCCGGCAATGTCTTCACGTTGATGCGCACACGGGTTCGCCCCGCATCCAGCGCCGCGTATTGCTCGTTTTTGTAGAAGGCGCTGTCGGGTGAAAGGCTGGTGTTCGGCATTAATAGCGCAACTGTCCCGACCGCGGTACCAGTCGCCACAACGGCTGATCCTGTTAGTAGACGCAGTGCTAGCGAACCGCCGAGACGTTGGGCAATGGCACCGCCTGTTGCTGAGCCTCCCACCAGTTTCAAGGGAATCCCTTCGGCGGTGATTGCTGCGCCGGTGCCAAGCACGGCCCACAACCCGTAGTCAGCCAGTTTCTCGACGGGGACAAAACCGGCCGGGTTGTCGTGATTGATGACGCCGTCGGGGAGGTTGCAGCTTTTGGCGAATACGCAGCCTCGTGGGGCGAACTGTTTGCTCTGTTCGACTTCTTTGAAGATGCGATCTTCATAAGCCTGTTGCCGGGCGAGCATGTCGTCGTAGGTCTTTTGCCTCGCCTCACGCTCGGCTAACTCAGTCGGGGTCATGTCTCGCAGGTAACGGTATCCAATGCCCGAGCCGCCGCCACCAGTGCTGTGTTCCCAGACTTGCGGGATGTCCTTGTCGCGTGCCATTGGCGTCCTTTTTCGCGTGTGTCCGGAGCAGCCTCGAACTTATCCAGGGCGCTCGGGTATTGGCGTTAGGACGTTTCCTAAAAGCGGCGCTGAAATTTCCTATTTCATGGTGTTGCAGGGGGCTGTGGTGGCGAGTCAGCATGACCGCGTTATCGTTCATCGCGGGCAAGCCACGCTCCCACAAGGGATTTGCGGTGTTGGTTAATTTTTGTGTCATGTCTGAGTCACACGTGCATGCTTAAGTTTTCCTTTTCAGGGAGAACACCATGAGCGAATTCGACCTCGGCCGTCGTCGTGTCATACAAGCCGTCGGTGCCGGGCTGTTGTTGCCTGGCCTGGCACCAGCGGTGATTGCCTCGGTCAAGGATCGGCCGCAACTCACCGATGGCGTGCAGTCCGGCGACGTACTGGGTGACCGGGCGATGATCTGGAGCCGATGTGATCGTCCGGCGCGCATGGTGGTGGAATGGGACACCCGCAGCCTGTTTAGCAACCCCCGTCGTTTTGTCTCGCCATTGGCCGTGTCCGATACCGACTTCACTGCCCGGGTCGAACTCACTGGACTGCCCGCCGACCAGGCGATTTTCTACCGCGTGCACTTCGAAGACGCCCAGAGCGGCGTCACCAGCGAACCCTGGTTCGGCCACTTGCGCAGCGTGCCGCAAACCGGTCGCGACATCCGTTTCGTCTGGAGCGGCGACACCGCCGGTCAGGGTTTCGGGATCAATCCGGACATCGGCGGCATGCGCATCTACGAAGCCATGCGTTTGCGCCTGCCAGACTTCTTTATCCATAGCGGCGACACCATCTACGCCGACGGTCCGATACCTGCGCAGCTCACCACAGAGAGCGGCCGCGTGTGGCGCAACATCACCTCTGAAGCCAAGAGCAAAGTCGCCGAAACCCTCGACGACTATCGCGGCAATTACCGCTACAACCTGATGGACGAAAACATCCGCCGCTTCAACGCCGAGGTTCCGCAGATCTGGCAGTGGGACGACCATGAAGTGGTCAACAACTGGTCGCCGGGCAAGCAATTGGATGATCGCTATAAGAGCAAAGATATCCACAGCCTGGTTGGTCGCGCGCGTCAGGCCTGGCTCGAATACGCACCGATGCGGTTGCAGAGCGCCGATGGCGGCGGGCGGATTTATCGCAAGCTCGGTTATGGGCCATTGCTTGATGTGTTCGTGCTCGACATGCGCAGCTATCGCGGGGCCAATGATGACAACCTGGGCGCCGCTAAACCTTTCCTTGGCCGCGAACAACTGGACTGGCTCAAACTTGAGTTGAAGGCCTCCAAGGCCCAGTGGAAAGTCATCGCCGCCGACATGCCCATCGGCCTCGGCGTACCGGACGGTGAAGTCAGCCCCGGCGTGACGCGTTGGGAAGCGGTGGCCAACGGCGACCCGGGACCGGCTCAGGGCCGTGAACTGGAAATCGCCGAACTGCTGGGTTTCTTGCGAGCGCAGCAGGTACGCAACTTTGTCTGGCTGACGGCGGATGTGCATTACTGCGCCGCGCACCATTACCACCCGGACCGTGCGGCGTTTCAGGATTTCGAACCGTTCTGGGAGTTTGTCGCCGGGCCTTTGAATGCGGGGAGTTTCGGGCCTGATTCGCTGGATAAGACCTTTGGTCCCGAGGTGGTGTTCGAGAAAGCACCACCGGCACAGAACACCTCTCCGTTTGCCGGGTTTCAGTTTTTTGGTGAGGTGAATATTGATGGGCAGACGGGGGAGATGAGTGTGGTGTTGCGGGATCTGGATGGGGTTTCTGTTTTCGAACAGAAATTGCAGCCAGTCTGATAGAACCACCCCTCACCCCAGCCCTCTCCCCAGAGGGGAGAGGGGGAAAGGGAGCAGATTTGTGTTGTTTTCGAAACCTGAGTTCGACTCGATTTTTCAGGTCGACGTGTAACGTGAGACACCTCGGTCAGTCCCCTCTCCCTCTGGGAGAGGGTTAGGGTGAGGGGGGATTTAAGATCAGAATCACGACGTTCGATTCACAGCAAACCTCAGGATCTGCTCAAGCACTTCACTCATCCGCTCAATTACCTCTAGATTGCTAAACCGCACAACCTCAATACCTTGCTGCTGAAGGTAAAGCGTTCGACGCCGGTCATGTATTTTTGCCGCCGTCTCGTAATGCTGACCACCGTCCAGTTCGATGGCCAACTTCAGTTCCACGCAATAAAAATCCAGGAAGTACGGCGGGCATGGAAACTGCCGACGAAATTTCAGATTGGCGATTTGCCGGGCGCGGAGTCTTTGCCAGAGCAGCAGTTCGCAGTCGGTTTGGTGGGTACGCAGGTGGCGGGCGAATTGGCGTTGGTTGGGAGTGGGGCGGGTGGGCATGCTTCACGTCCGTGTGAAGGGGGATGGAGGTTTTACTGTAGCTGAGGTTTTGTCCTTTGCCTGTAGAACCACCCCTCATCGGAACGCCGCCCGCCCATCCCTCTCCCCACGGGGGAGAGGGGGAAAGGGAGCCGATTCTCATCGTTTTCAAAGCCAGAGTTCGACTCGGAATTTCAGGTCGATGTAACTCTAAGAACACCTCGGTCAGTCCCCTCGCCCCTTGGGGAGAGGGCTAGGGTGAGGGGCTCTTTCAGTAGACGTCACGCCGATACCGACCTTGCTCGATCAACCGGTCGACCTCTGCAATTCCGAGTATTTCGTTGAGCACGTGATCCACGCCTGAAGCCATCCCTTGCAAGCTGCCGCAGATGTAAATGACCGCACCCTCGGCCAGCCATTTTTTCAACTCGCCCGCCGACTCGCGCAGTCGATCCTGCACGTAGATCTTCTCGGCCTGATCCCGCGAGAACGCCAGGTCCAGCCGCTCCAGATCCCCCGAAATCAACCACTCCTCAAGCTCATCGCGACACAAGTAGTCATGCTCACGATTGCGTTCGCCGAACAACAGCCAATGACGTTGCTGGCCATCGGCGATCCGCGCCTTGAGCAAACTGCGCAGCCCGGCCAGGCCGGTACCATTGCCCAGAAGGATCATCGGCACCGGCTCGGTCGGCAAGTGGAAACCGCTGTTGCGCCGCACGCGCAGGCTGATGGTGCCGCCCACCGGGGCGTGTTCGGTCAGCCAGCCGGAGCCGACGCCCAGGCTGCCGTCGGGATGCAGTTCCTGACGCACGATCAGTTCGAGGATGCCATCGGCGGCGATCGAGGCGATGGAGTACTCGCGCATGGCCAGGGGCACCAGCGCGTCCACCAGAGCCTGGGCATGCAGGCCGACCAGGTGAGCTCTGTTTTCCGGCAGTTGTCGACTGGCGAGGGCTTGCTCCAGTGGTTGCGACAGGCCATCGAGCGCAACCGTGGCCCGACCGTCAATGCCCAGGCCATCGAGGAAATGTTCGATCGCCCACGGACAATTGCGCGGCAATACTTCCACCAGATCACCGGCCAGCCAGCTGCTGGTGGTGGGGGCGGTGAGACCGAGCAGGTAAACGCCTGAACCGCTGCTGTCAGGATTGAGCAGCTCACGGCGGGTCAGGTTCCAGTTGTCATAGCTTGGCGCTTGCCAGGTGTCCACGGGTGCCTGTCCGGTCAGCAGGCCCAGTTGCTGCTGCCAGTGACGCAAGGCGTAAGGGTCGCCGCTGTCGACCTCTACCGGCGCGAACAGGGTCTTGCCGCCGTGCTTGCCGAGCCACGTGTGCAAGCGTCGAGCGAATCCGCAGAAGTGCTGATACTGCCGATCACCGAGGCCGAGCACGGCGTAGTTCAGGCTTTCCAGGCTCAACGTACGGCCCAGCACTTTGCGCTCAAACCCTCGGGCGCTGTCCGGCGCTTCGCCGTCGCCGAAGGTGCTGACGACGAACAACGCATTGCTGGAATCTCGCAAGTCTTGCTCGCTGACGTCCGCCAGCGGCTGAACCTTCACCGGCAGGCCCGCAGCCTGTAATTGCCCGGCGGTCTGCCACGCCAGTTGCTCGGCAAAGCCGCTCTGGCTGGCGAAACCGATCAGCCATGCAGGCGCTTCGCTACCCTGTTGTGCGAGGCCTTTGCGGGCATCCTTGATCTGTTTTTTCTTGCTGCGACGATCGAGGTACAACAACCAGCCAGTGACGAAAAACAGCGGCATCGTCAGCGCGCTGATCGTCAGGATGATCCGCCCGATGATTCCGAAATAGCTGCCGACGTGCAGCGCGTAAATGCTGGTCAGCAGTTGTGCCTTGAGGCTCTTGTCGCTGTAGCGATCATGCCGCGCGACGATACCGGTCGCCGGGTCCAGCGTGATCTGGTTCAGCGCCCGGTCGTGGGGCGAGCTGTTCAACAGGTAGAACACGGTGGCCGGTTGTCCGGCCACGGGCGGCATGCGGATGTTGTAGGCGCTCAGTGCCGGGCCGGCAGCGCTGTAGATGCTGCTCCACATCGCGGCGTAATCGGCGGTGGGGGCCGGGCCGCTTGGCGCAGGGCCGCGACCGCTGCGGGCGCGCTCGTTCTGCGGTGAGTCGGAAAGCAATCGGGTCAGGCCCTTGTTGTACCACTCATAGGACCAGGACAAACCGGTGAACGCGGCCAGGAGGTAAAACACCAGGCACCAGGTACCGGCCACCGAGTGCAGATCCCAGTTGAAGCTGCGGCCTTTTTTCTTCCAGTCGAGGGTTAGCCAGGCACGCCAGCTTTTCCACTGACGCGGCCAGCGCAGGTACAGGCCGGACAGGCAGAAGAACAGCAGAATCAGCGTGCACGCGCCGGTGATTTGCCGACCGGTATCGCCCATGGCGAGGAAGCGGTGCAGTTGCAGCATCAGGCCGAAGAAATCCTGGCCAGTGGCGTCGCCCATGAACTCGGCGGTGTACGGGTCGAAGTGGCGCATCTGCCCACGTCGTTCGCCCGGTGGCGGGGTAAAGATCACCCGCGCGGCGTTACCGCTGTCGGTTTCGACCCAGAGCATCGAGACTTTCTTGCCCGAGGCACCCTCGATTTTTTCCACCAGTTCGGCGGGCGGCAGGACGCCGGCGACCTGCTTCTCGACCTGCAACACAGAAGGGTTCAGCGCACGCAGGATTTCATCCTGAAACGACACCGTCGCCCCGGTGATGCCCATCAGGGCCAGGACCAGTCCGGCGCTGATGCCGAAAAACCAGTGCAACTGGAACAGGGTTTTCTTCAACACGTCACTCGCCTTGTTCGTTCGAAAATAATGATCACGGCGCGCATTATGCCGTGGGTTGTCGAGAAACATTCTTTATTACGCACAAAAGCCCCGTTCATAGAGATGAACGGGGCCTGTCGCTGATTTCAGTTTCCATTCTCAACTGTAGGAGCACAGCTTGCTCGCGATGACGGTGTGTCAGCCAACATCAATGTTGAATGTGCCGGCGTCATCGCGAGCAGGCTCGCTCCCACAGGATCAGAAGTGGAAGTTGGCGCTCAACAGGGCAGTGCGACCCGCCGCCACGTGGGCGTAGTGCGTCTGGAACACCTGGTCGAAGTAACGCTTGTCGGTCAGGTTCTGCACGTTGAGTTGCAGGTCGACGTTCTTGGTCAGGGCGTAGCTGGCCATTGCGTCGTAGCGCCAGTAGGACGGGATCTCCACCGAGTTGGCGATGTTGCCGAACTGCGAGTCGACGAACGTGGCACCGGCGCCGACGGTCAACTTGTCCGGCACCAGGTCGTAGGTCGACCAGAACGTGAAGTTATTCCGTGGGGTACTTGGCATGTGATTGCCTTCATCGGCGGCGAGGGTGGTTTTGACCACTTCGCTTTCCATGTAGGTGTAGCCGCCGAAGACTCTCCAGTTACGGGTCAGCTTGCCGCTGTAGCTCAGTTCCAGACCATTGACCCGCTGCTCGCCGTCCAGCACTTGCGTGGTGGCGCCATCCGGATCGTTCATGCGCGCGTTGGTTTTTTCGGTGCGGAACAGTGCGGCGGTCAGCGACAGGTCGTCACCGAAGAAATCCCATTTGGTACCGATCTCGTAGTTGCGGTTCTTTTCCGGGTCCAGATCACTGTTGTTCGCCGCCAGTTCCAGACCACCGTTGCCGCTGGTTTCACCGGACGGGTTGCTGGAGGTGGAGTAGGCCGCGTAGATGCTGCCGTTAGGCAACGGGTTGTAGACCACGCCGATCTGGTAGTTGACCAGGTCGCTGGTGTTCTCACGGGAGAAGTCGTTCGCTGGCGCGGTGCTGCTGGCGTTGGCGTGGCCGCTGGATTTGACCTGGTAGTTGTCGTAACGCAGGCCCAGGTTCAGGGACCATTGCTCGTTGAACTTCAGTGTGTCGAACACGTAGGCCGCAGCGGTTTTGGTGTCGGTGTCGGTGAACGCGGCGCTGTCGGTGATCGAGCCGTTCCAGTGATCCCCAGGCGTCGGGTTCTGCAGGCTGGTGCAGTCGCCAGAGTTGAACAGGGCGCGGTTGCAGCGGGTGCCGCTAGCGGTCGAGGTCAGGATGTACGGGCGGTTGTGGGTATCTTGATAGGAAAACTCAAGGCCGGTAACCAGGCTGTGCTCGATGGCGCCGGTGTTGAATCTGGCGCTCAGGTCGGTCTGGTTGATCCAGCCGCTGGACGTCGAGTTACGGCTTTTCGCGCCGCGATACACGCTGCCAAGCGCCGCGTTGCCCTTGCTGTCGTCCGGGTTGGTGACGATGTAATCGAGTGTCGAACGGGACATGCGGAAGCTGTTCGACACGGTCAGGTCATCATTCAGATCGTGTTCGATCTTGATGGTGCCGCTGTCGTTGCTGGTCTGGCGATAGTCGCGACGGGTGAGGCCGTAGAAGTTGTCACGATCGACATGCACAGGCTTATCGACGTTGTACTTGCTGCGGTTGGGGCTCAAGGTCAGCGGGAGGCCGTAGTCGGGCATGTCGTCGGTTTCGACGTGGTAGTAGCCGACGGTCAGGCGGGTGTCGGTACCCAGGCCGAACGCGAAGGAAGGTGCCACGCCCCAACGGCTGACATCCACGGCATCACGGCCGGCGACGTTGGCTTCGTGCTTCATCAGGTTCAGACGAAAGGCCGAGGTATCGGTCATCTGCTGGTTCAGGTCGAGGGTGGTGCGCTTGGTCTGGTCCGAGCCCCAGGTGAAACCGCCGTTGTAGGAATTGCCCAGTTTGGCGGTCTTGCTCACCAGGTTCAGGCTGCCACCGGTGGAACCGGCGCCGGTGAAGGCTGACCCCGGGCCCTTGCTGACTTCGATCGATTCTATGTCGAAGATCTCGCGGCTCTGGGAGGCCGGGTCGCGCATGCCGTCGATAAACACGTCGCTTTCGGCGTTGAAACCTCGAATGATCGGACGATCGCCGGCCGGGTTGCCGCCCTCGCCGGCACCGAACGTGATGCCCGGTGTGGTGCGCAGCGCGTCGACCAGGCTGGTGGCGCCCGTGTCGCGAATCACTTGTTGTGGAATCACGGTGACGCTTTTCGGCGTTTCGCGCAGCGGCGCGGTGTATTTCTTGTTGGCCGAGGTATCAGTCTTGTAGGAAGTCTCATCCTGGGCTTCGCCGTTGATAGCGGTAGCGCCCAGGGAAATCACGTTGCTCGGTGCTTTTTCGTCGATCTTTTCAGCCGCGAAAGCCATGTGGCCCGCAGAGCTGGCAGTGATCGCCACGCCAATTGCAGACGCGAGCAAGCGCGGTGAACTGACCGGTAATTGTGGTTGTTGGCGTGACATGAGAATTCCCCTCCCCAAGGATTTGAGGTCGCGGAATATAGGGTAAACAGGTATTTGTATCAATTGCGAAACGTTACTATTCGCGACAAATTTACATTCTTTACAATTTGCCCTGCTGTCTCGTTTGTCTTGGGGGTTTTACATGGGCAATAAGAATCAATACCATTGGCGCCCCTTTGCCTTCAGGTGTCATCCCATGCTGCTGCACATTCCCGGCGTGTTCGCGAAAGAAGAAGTGCAGCGCATCCGCGAGGCTCTGGAGCAGGCAGATTGGGCCGACGGCAAGATCACCGCCGGCTACCAGTCGGCTAAGGCCAAGCACAATTTGCAACTGCCTGAAGGTCACCCGCTGGCCAAGGAAGTCGGCGCGGCGATGCTGGAACGGCTGTGGAAAAATCCGCTGTTCATGTCAGCTGCGTTGCCGCACAAAGTCTTCCCTCCGTTGCTGAACTGTTACACGGCCGGCGGCAGTTTCGACTTTCACATCGACAACGCCGTGCGCCAGCCCAAGGGCAGCATCGAGCGGGTGCGCACCGATTTGTCGGCCACTCTGTTCTTCAGCGAACCGGCCGACTACGACGGTGGCGAGCTGGAAATCCAGGACACCTTCGGCACCCAACGGGTGAAGTTGCCCGCCGGCGACATGGTTCTGTACCCCGGCACCAGCCTGCACAAGGTCAACGCCGTGACGCGCGGCACTCGCTACGCTTCGTTCTTCTGGACCCAAAGCCTGGTCCGCGAAGACAGCCAGCGCGCCTTGCTGTTCGAGATGGACGGGGCGATCCAGCAGCTGACCCAGGACATGCCCGACCATCCTTCGCTGATTCGCCTCACCGGCACTTATCACAACCTGTTGCGTCGCTGGGTCGAGGTATGAGTTATCAACTGCGCCGTGAGGAAGTCCTCGACGGTGATCGTCTCAAAGCCATGCTCGAGGAAAGCCCGGCGCGCGCGGCACAGGCGATTCTGATCGCCGCCCGCGAAGGTGTACTCGATGCTCAAGCCTTGCTCGGGCAAATTCTGCTGGATGGACAGGGCATCGAGCAGGATCAGCCGCTGGCCTTGCGCTGGTTCGAGATCGCCGCTCGGCGCGGGCACCTGATGGCGCGCAACATGCTCGGGCGTTGTCATGAGCATGGTTGGGGTTGCGTGGCCGATGCTTCGGTTGCTGCGAGACATTATCGCCAGGCCGCCGAAGCCGGACTGGATTGGGCGATGTACAACTATGCCAATCTGCTGGCCACCGGGCGCGGGCTGATCGAGGATCAACTGCAAGCACTGAATTTGTATCGCCGCGCGGCTGAGCTGGGACATGCAAAGTCGATGAACCTGCTGGGGCGTTATCTGGAAGATGGGCGGGTGTGTCCCGCAGATCCGCAAGCTGCGCGTGACTGGTATCGACGCTCGGCGGTCGGCGGGGATTTTCGCGGGCAGTTCAGCTATGCCGCCGTGCTGGCGGATGAAGGCAATATCGACGAGGCGTTGGTCTGGTTACGCAAGGCGCTGGACGGAGGAAATCTGAATTTCCTGCGGGTTGCCAGTAAGGCGTTGGCGAGCGCGACGGATCCGAAAATTCGAGCGTTGGCGGTGGATTATGCCCATCGCTGCGCCGAACTGAAGCACGATCTGAAACCCCTGTAGGAGCTGTCGAGTGCAACGAGGCTGCGATCTTTTGATCTTGCCCTTAACAATCAAAAGATCACAGCCTCGTTGCACTCGACAGCTCCTACAGGGGGGGCGGGTTTTTTTTTGGAGATGGATTTCAGACACAAAAAAGCCCATGACACGTCATGGGCTTTTTGCGTTTCGCGTGTAGCGCTTACACGTAAAACGACTTCAGCGGCGGGAAGCCATTGAACTCAACGGCGCTGTAGCTGGTGGTGTAAGCACCGGTCGACAACCAGTACAAACGATCACCAATCGCCAGGTTCAGCGGCAAGCCGTACTTGTAGTTCTCGTACATGATGTCGGCGCTGTCGCAGGTCGGGCCGGCGATGACCACTTCTTCCATTTCGCCTTTCTTCTCGGTCCAGATCGGGAACTTGATGGCTTCGTCCATGGTTTCGATCAGGCCGGAGAACTTGCCCACATCCGTGTACACCCATCGCTCTACCGCGGTACGGGATTTACGGGCGACCAGCACTACTTCGCTGACCAGGATGCCGGCGTTGGCGATCAACGAACGGCCCGGTTCCAGGATGATTTCCGGCAGGTCGTCGCCGAAGTCTTCCTTGAGGAAACGGATGATTTCTTCAGCGTAGGTTTCCAGGCTGTTGGTGCGGGTGATGTAGTTGGCCGGGAAGCCGCCGCCCATGTTGATCAGCTTCAGGTGAATGCCGTCTTCTTCTTTCAGGCGTTCGAAGATCACTTTGACCTTGGCGATCGCCGCGTCCCAGACGCTGATGTCGCGCTGTTGCGAGCCGACGTGGAACGAGATGCCGTACGGCACCAGGCCCAGGTCGCGAGCGAGGATCAGCAGGTCCATGGCCATGTCGGTCTGGCAGCCGAATTTGCGCGACAGAGGCCAGTCAGCAGTGGTCGAGCCTTCGGTGAGGATGCGCACGTAGACTTTCGAACCCGGTGCCGCCTTGGCGATGTTGCGCAGATCGGCTTCGGAGTCGGTGGCATACAGACGCACGCCCTTCTCGTAGAAGTAGCGAATGTCTTTGGATTTCTTGATGGTGTTGCCGTAGCTGATGCGATCCGGGCCGACGCCCTGGTTCATCACTTTGTCGAGCTCGTAGATCGAAGCGATATCGAAGTTCGAGCCTTTCTCTTTGAGCAGGTCGATGATTTCGACGGCCGGGTTGGCCTTGACTGCGTAGTAGACCTTGGCGAATTCGAAACCGGCGCGCAGGTCGTCATAGGCCTGGCTGATCATCGCGGTGTCGATCACCACGAACGGGGTTTCTTGTTTGTCGGCGAAGGCCTTCATTTTGTTGAAGGTATCGCGCGCGAAATAGTCTTCGACGTTGATCGACATGCTGGGAACTCCTACTGGCAAACTGAAATTAACAATGGGTGCAAATGAACGTCCTCCGTATCCCCACTTTGGTTCGCCTACTTCCCAAGGCATGTCGCCGAAAGCAAAAAGGCCATGGGAAGCGGTGCTTTCCCTTGGCCTTGCTGTCTCGTCGTCAGTACTTGAGCCGGATGGATCGTTTCCAGCATGGACGTTCGGCGCGAACTTTAGGGCGTGAGGGGCTTGAGATCAACAAAAAATGTCGCGTTTTTACACGCATCCGTCGTGCGGTCCCGGACAGCTACTGATGTAACCGACCTGCATGACAGTGTGATGTTCCCTTTATAGGGATATTTGAGGTGTATCAGAGGGGTTTGTAGTGCTGCCCTTCGCGAGCAAGCCCGCTCCCACAGAGGATTTGTGTTGTTGCACAGATCCAATGTGGGAGCGGGCTTGCTCGCGAAGGCGTCAGATCAGGCAGCAGCAGTCTCAGCCGGCGAAACAATGCTGGTCTTGCCCCCACGGGACTTGCCGGAGCTCAAGTACTCGGCAATCGATTCCTGGGTCACTTCACCCAGGAACACCCGCTCCGCATCCATTACCGGCAACCACGAGCGGTTGAACTCGTACATGCGCGACAGCAGGATGCGCAAATGTTCGTCATAGACGGCGGTGGCGTTGAACTCGCGCAAATACTGCGCGCAAGTACCCGTCTGACGGTGCAGGTCGCGACGTCGTACGTAGCCCAGTGCTTTATTGTCGGCGCAAGTGACCACCACATAGCGACGGTCCAGTTCGTCCATCAACTCCAGGGCTTCAGCCACCGGCGTTTCCGGGCTCACCGACGGCGCGTTGTCCGCCGCGTCTTCGGCTTTCACCAGCAACAGACGCTTGAGCGTACTGTCCTGGCCGACGAAGTTGCTGACAAAGTCGTCCGCCGGGTGCGCCAGCAGCGTGTCCGGGTGATCGATCTGCAACAGCTTGCCGGCGCGGAAGATCGCGATCTTGTCGCCCAGCTTGATCGCTTCGTCGATGTCATGGCTGACCATGATCACGGTCTTGTTCAGCGCACGCTGCATCTCGAAGAACTCGTTCTGGATCATCTCGCGGTTGATCGGGTCGACCGCGCCGAACGGTTCGTCCATCAACAACAGCGGCGCATCCGCCGCCAGCGCACGGATCACGCCGATCCGCTGCTGCTGGCCACCGGACAATTCACGCGGGTAGCGGTTCAGGTACTGCTTGGGTTCCAGCTTGATCATGCTCATCAACTCGCGGGCGCGGTCGTGGCATTTCTGTTTGTCCCAGCCCAGCAGGCGCGGAACGATGGTGATGTTTTCCTCGATGGTCATGTTCGGGAACAGACCGATCTGCTGGATCACATAACCGATGTTGCGGCGCAGGGTCACGGCGTCGAGGTCGGTGGTGTCTTCGCCGTTGATCAGGATCTTGCCGGAGGTCGGCTTGATCAGGCGGTTGATCATCTTCAGCGTGGTGCTTTTGCCACAGCCCGATGGCCCGAGGAACACACAGATCTCGCCTTCATTGACGGTCAGGCTTACCGAGTCCACGGCTTTCACATCTTTGCCGTTGCTTTGGAAGGTCTTGCTGAGGTTTTGAAGTTCGATCATTTGAGGAGTCCTTTTGGAGTCAGCGTGCGTTGCAGCCATTGCAGAAGCAGGTCGGCGAAGATGGCCAGGAGACTGACCAGCACGGCGCCGACGATCAGCATCGACATGTCGCTGCGGCTGATTGAAGCGAGAATAAGTACACCCAGGCCACCGGCGCCGATGGTGGCGGCGATGGTCATCACACCAATGTTCATGACCACGGCGGTGCGCACACCGGCGAGGATCACTGGCACGGCGATCGGCAGTTCGACCATGCGCAGGCGTTGGCCGAAGGTCATGCCGATGCCGCGGGCGGCTTCGCGAATGCCGGGGTCGACGCCGGTCAGGGCGAGGTAGGTGTTACGCATGATCGGCAGCAGCGAATAAAGAAACACCGCGGTGATCGCCGGCATCGGGCCCAGGCCCTGGCCGAATTTGGAGTAGAACGGCAGCAGCAGGCCGAACAGGGCAATCGACGGAACGGTCAGCAGCACCGTGGCGCTGGCTTGCAACGGGCCGGCGAGGGTCGGGAAGCGCGTCATCAGGATGCCCAGCGGCACGCCGACCAGAATCGCCAGGGTCACGGCAATGCCGACCAAGGTGATGTGCTGCCCGGTCAATTGCAGGACCAACGGCCAGTCGAGATGGGAAAAGGCGTTCAGAAATTCCATGTCTTTTCCTCCTTATTTGATTGGATGTTGGCGCAGGAAATCTGCAGCAACGGATGAAGGACTTTCGTGATCGACATCGACCCGCGCATTGAGCTGACGCATGGTGGCGTCGTCGAACAGTTCGGCCAGCGGCTTGAGCTCTTCCGCGAGTTTCGGATGGGCGTCGAGGTAGACCTGACGCACCACCGGCGCAGCGGTGTAGTCCGGGAAGTAGTGTTTGTCGTCTTCCAGCAGTTTCAGCTTGAAGGCGTTCAAACGACCGTCCGTGGTGTAGACCAGACCGGCGAACACCTGACCATTGCGCAGGGCGGTGTAGACCAAACCAGCATCCATCTGCCGGATGTTTTTGCGGGTCAGGTTCATGCCGTAGAGGTCGACCATGCCGTCCAGACCGTCGGAGCGGTTGGCGAACTCGGTGTCCAGGGCGACGAGGTGATTGGTCTTCGCCTCAGCCTGCATCACCGTGTTCAGCTCGCTGATGGTGTTGATCTGCGGGTAAGCCTTGGCGGTGTTTTCTGGCAGGGCCAGGGCGTAGGTGTTGCTGAATTTCGACGGGGTAAGCCAGATCAGGCCTTTTTTCGCGTCGAGTTCTTTCACCTTGGCGTAGGACTGAGCGCTGTCGAGCTTGTCAGTGATGTGGTTGTAAGCCACCAGCGACACGCCGGTGTATTCCCACATCAGGTCAAGCTGACCACTTTCGTGGGCGCTGCGGGCCAGGTTACTGCCCAGACCGCCGGTGACTTGAGTGTCGTAACCCTTGGTGCGCAGGTACTGGGAGGTGATTTCCGCCAGCAGGGTTTGTTCAGTGAACACCCGGGCGCCGATGCGGATCACCGGTTTTTCAGCGGCTTGGGCAAATCCTGCGAACAGCAGGGCGCAGCCTAGTAAAAAGCTAAATGTCTTCATAAAGATTCCTTTGCCGAGGCTTAAGACGGGCGCAAGCCGCGTTCGAGCCAGAGGCGGCTGGCGAGTGTCACCAGGCCGTCGAGCAGCAAGGCCAGCAGGGCGGTGCAGGCCGCGCCGAGCAGCAGTTGCGGCTGATTGTTCAAGGCGATGCCAGGGAAAATCAGGCTGCCCAGACTGTTGGCGCCAATCAGGAACGCCAGCGGTGCGGTACCGACGTTGATCGCCAGCGCCACGCGCACGCCACCGATGATGATCGGCACGGCGTTCGGCAGTTCGACCCGCCACAACACCTGAGTCGGTGTCATGCCGATGCCGACGGCCGCTTCCTTGAGCGAACCCTGGACGTTTTTCAGGCCTTCATAGGTGTTGCGCACGATCGGCAACAGCGAGGCGAGGAACAGGGCGAAAATCGCGGGGCCGCTGCCGATGCCGAGGATACCCAGGGCGATGGCCAGTACGGCAAGAGGCGGCACGGTGTTGCCGATGTTGAAGATCTGCATGAAGCGTTCAGCGCGGCCCACCATGGTCGGGCGGCTGAGAAAGATACCGGCGGGTATGCCCACAACAAGGGCGGCCAGCATGGAAGCGAGGACAAGAATCAAATGGGCTTGCAGGTAAAACAACAAATCGTCGCGGTAATGTTCGATCGTGTTGATGCCAATCCAGTGGACCAGCAGGGCCAGGAGGGCGACGACAACCGCACCTCCTATCAGCCCCTTGCCATAGCGAATAGCCACAGGCGGACTCCTTTTTTCTTTGTCGGCGAACGCAGTCCCGAGTGGCAAGGCCATTCCTGGCTGCCGGGATGATCAACGTTCGCGAGAAGCAGCTCTTCATGCTGATAAAACCGCATGAGATCGAGCGCATAAGCGCAGCCTCGTCAGGCCAACTTGCTGATTTTTCAGCCCCTGGTACGAGTGCCGTAACAGGGGAGTGGACGTCTGCACCTTTTAAAAGGTTCCATATTTAGCAGCAATTAGCCACCCATGATCTCCCTTCTGGCCCATCCTTCGCCATTGGCGACAGGGCGAACGGTGGTCCGTAGAGGTCGGTTTGCGCTATACTCGCCGCCCTTTTTTGAATCACCTGCCAGGCGATTTCCCATGACCAAACAGGCCGCCGAAGTCGCGAAACGCCGCACTTTCGCCATTATTTCCCACCCCGATGCCGGTAAAACCACCATCACCGAGAAGCTCTTGCTGATGGGCAAGGCGATTGCGATTGCTGGCACGGTGAAATCTCGCAAATCTGACCGCCATGCCACCTCCGACTGGATGGAAATGGAAAAACAACGGGGTATTTCCATTACCACGTCGGTCATGCAGTTCCCGTATCGCGACCACATGATCAACCTGCTCGACACCCCGGGCCACGAAGACTTCTCCGAAGACACCTACCGCACCCTGACGGCAGTGGACTCGGCCTTGATGGTCCTCGATGGCGGTAAGGGCGTTGAGCCACGCACCATCGCGCTGATGGACGTCTGCCGTCTGCGTGACACGCCGATTGTCAGCTTCATCAACAAACTCGACCGTGACATCCGCGATCCGATCGAACTGCTCGACGAAATCGAAGCGGTCCTGAAGATCAAGGCGGCGCCGATCACCTGGCCGATCGGCTGCTACCGCGACTTCAAGGGCGTCTATCACCTCGCCGACGACTACATCATCGTCTACACCGCGGGCCACGGCCACGAGCGCACCGATGTGAAAATCATCGAGAAGCTCGACTCCGATGAAGCCCGCGCGCACTTGGGCGACGAATACGATCGCTTCGTCGATCAGCTGGAACTTGTGCAGGGCGCCTGTCACGAATTCAATCAACAGGAATTCCTCGACGGCCAACTGACTCCGGTGTTTTTCGGGACCGCATTGGGCAACTTCGGTGTCGATCACGTGCTTGACGCCGTGGTCAACTGGGCGCCGAAACCGCTGGCCCGTGTCGCCAACGAGCGCACCGTGGAACCGGTTGAAGAGAAATTCGCCGGCTTCGTGTTCAAGATCCAGGCGAACATGGACCCCAAACACCGCGACCGTATCGCCTTCATGCGTATCTGCTCCGGCAAGTACGAAAAAGGCATGAAGATGCGCCACGTGCGCACCGGCAAGGACGTGCGGATCGGCGATGCGCTGACCTTCTTCTCCTCCGAGCGTGAGCAACTGGAAGAAGCCTTCGCCGGCGACATCATCGGTTTGCACAACCACGGCACGATCCAGATCGGCGACACCTTCACCGAAGGCGAAGTCCTGGGCTTCACCGGTATCCCGCACTTCGCCCCGGAACTGTTCCGTCGCGTGCGCCTGCGTGACCCGCTGAAATCCAAGCAACTGCGTCAGGGCCTGCAGCAATTGGCAGAAGAGGGCGCCACTCAGGTGTTCTTCCCGACACGCAGCAACGACATCATCCTCGGCGCCGTCGGTGTGCTGCAGTTCGATGTGGTCGCCAGCCGTTTGAAGGAGGAATACAAAGTCGAGTGCTCCTACGAGCCGATTACTGTGTATTCCGCGCGCTGGATCGATTGCAGCGATAAGAAAAAGCTCGAAGAGTTCAGCGTCAAGGCTGTGGAAAACCTCGCCATCGACGGCGGCGGTCACCTGACTTACCTGGCCCCGACGCGGGTCAACCTGGCGCTGATGGAAGAGCGCTGGCCGGACGTGAAATTCCGTGCGACGCGTGAGCATCACTAAGCGCTGATGGCGATATCCAAAACCCCGTTGCGAAAGCTGCGGGGTTTTTTATTGCCCCCGATTTCATCCAGTTAAGCGAATCCCTGTGGGAGCGGGCTTGCTCGCGAAAGCGATAGGCCAATCAACATGGATGTTGAAGCTGATGGCCTCTTCGCGAGCAAGCCCGCTCCCACAGGGATTGTGCTGGCCTCACCGCAGTGGGAGAAATGTGCCCTGGTGGAACACCATCTGCCATTGCTCGCCCTGCTTGCGCCAGATCGAACTGCGCAAGCTGTTGGCGGGGGAGCGCTGGTCGATGGCGACGGTGTGACATTGATAAGTCACCAGGGCCGCATTTTCTGAGAGCTGTTTGGCTGTGAAGTCACTGATGGTGCGCAGAGAGAAAGGCTGAAAAGGCAACTGTTCGACCAGCTCGACCTTGTTCCAGACGCCACCGCTGGCGCCGAACTCGACAAAGTCGTCGGCGATAAGGCAGGAGATTTCTTCTGCGTCGCGCCGGGTTGCCCGTGACAGTAAGCGTTGTTCCAGATGCAGCAGTTTTTGAGACAGATCCATGGCAGTGGCCTTTGTCTGAGTTATTCGGCATTACCTTAACGCAGCACACAATATGAGCTCGAACCCCAGATTAATCTGGCACTGATGACGGATGTTGGCTGGGCGTGAAATTCCTTGCGGTGCGTAAACATCACTCAGCGAAGAGATGTCACCCGAAACTCACGGAGGGCCTGTTTTTATCTCTGGTCCGGCCCGAGGTGATGCGTGTGGGAAGTTTCTGTAAGCGTTTTTTCTGAGGTTTGTAGCTTGGGTCTGCTTTTCAGCTATCAAGGTTTTGACCAGAGACAAGGGAGTTCTTGACGTCTAGCGTTCGAAAGACATTCGCAAGTAGCGAATATCCACGAACAGGAGCGCTGGACAAATGGATGTGATGAAAAACGGTACAGATGCACTGGCAACCCGGAGACCTGAGGATCCCATTTCGGTTATCGAGCGCTACTACGATCTGATCGTCGCCAGTGCTCCCGGCTTCGAAGTCAGCAGCAGCGACGATGCTTTCGAACCCTCAATGAGGTTGCCTGAACTGGATCCTCGTATGCAGGCCTTCCTGTCGGTCGCCACCGCGCAGTTTTTTGAAATGGGCCGCTACCGGGATGTGCCGTTGCGTTTGTTCGACCTGAGGCAGAACCCAAATACTCAAACAACAAAGACCTTTGCCTCGACACTAATCGTTGCACGTGCCATCCGGCATATTCAGGAAACCGGTGAAAGCATCCTGTTGTTTTCGCCATCCTCCGGTAACAAGGCGATTGCACTGCGTGATGCAGTTCTGCGTGCATTGAAGACCAAGTTGGCACATCCCGAGCAATTGCGGATTGTCACGCTGACGCCTGCCCAGACGACCGGGAAATTGCGTAGAACCGAACTTTATGACGACCCTCGGTTGCGTGCACTCAACCCTGTATTTGTGCTTGATACCGAGTCGCCGGAAGCGGTGAAGGTTGTCGGACAGCAGTTCAAGGCTCTTTTCAATCGCCGTCCATTAGGTGATTCGAAGTTGTGGCATTCCCTGCGGCTTGAGAATTACCGGTTTTCTGACCAGGTCCGGGCGTTTTTTGACTTTGAATATGGCGACGCCTGGGACACCGATCGCAGGACCGTACATGTGCATGCGGTGTCTAGTGCATACGGTCTTTTGGGATATTGCTCAGGTGTGGAGGTATTGAAACGTCAAAGGACCCCAATTTCCATACCTTCGTTTTTACTGGTTCAACATCTAGCTACCAGCGATATGGTGCTGCACTTACTTGACGGCAACTTCGAGGGTGCTTCTGCACCCAGCTATACCCAAGCTCCAAACGGGTTGTGGGTGCAGACAGTGTCTGCGCATTTTCCTGCTGCGACCTGGAGTCTCGATGAGGTTCTAGAGCCCACTTTTTATACTCACTTGCCGCCTACTGCAGAAGAAATGACTGGGCACGTCAGGGCCAATGGCGGCTCAGGAATAATCGTTTCGCTTTATGAGTGCATGCAGCGTTACAGCGAATGCGTTCAGTTGCTCGCCGATACGCCAGTCAGATTGCCAGCCGATCCACGGGACCTGAAAGAGTGGTCATTGGTTATGGCGATGACAGGTTGCATGAATGCGATTGATCGACAGTTACTAGAGGGTATGGACGGTTGCACCATTCATGCTTCGGGCTCCTACTGTCGGGAGGACTACAAAGCGATTCCAGCCGAGGGATTGTCATTCATCAGCAGCGCTGAAGAGATGATGGAGATCCTCAGCAGGTGCTCTAAGTCATGAGTGCGAGACCTTCCATGCCTGGCGAAGCGCTCTGCCACTTCCGTGTTTACAGGGGACATTCCAGAGCTGGAAGACCTGCAAGTCTTGTTTATGTCGGAGTAGCAGAAGGGCTGCTCTACATCGCTCCTTTCGTGGATCAATGTTTTTTCGAGTTTTCCTCTGTAGAGCGGGAAGGGACTCTGGAGTGGAATCAACTTGAGATATTCATAAAGAGGAACCGAACCACTATGTGCGTGTTGATGGCTCCCGAAGAGGTTGTTCATCTATGCCAGCAGCAGGGCGATATTGTGGGCGTAAGCCGGATTCACCAGAAAGTCGACGTTTCTGCTGGTTGGGAGCATGTTCTGAGTCAGATCTCCCATCGAGAAAGCAAACGTCGTATTCAGGCTGTCAGGCAAGGGTTTGATTTTGACGTATCGCTTGAAGATGAAGATTTTTTCGCCTTCTACCGCTCCATGCATGTCCCGACAATGAGTGCTCGCTACGGTTCATTTGCTCGGAGTGTGCCGGAGGATGCGGCTTATCTGGATTTGTTCAAACGAGGGGTATTGTTTCGGGTTCATTTGAATGATGAGTGGGTCGCGGGCAGTGTTTCCCAGATTGATAAATCGGTGCGTACCTTGAATGCACGATTGATCGGGGTAAAGGGTGGTGCCGCGGTTTGCCGGGAAAATGGAGCGCAGAACTTTGTTTATCACGCGATTCTGGAATGGGCATCCAATCAACCCTTCATTGATTCTGTCGACTTTCAGGGCTGTGAGCCATTTTTGAGTAAGGGAACATTCCAGTACAAAAAACGCTTTGGGGCTCAGGCCTTTGTTCCGGATAACGCGTTTGGCCACTGGCGGATATTGATTCGAACGCCAACGCTTTGTGCTTCAACCCGACAATTCCTGATCAACAACCCCCTGATTGGTCTGGATGCTGAGGGTCGGCTCCAAGCGCAGTATTTTTACGATGCAAATCATAAGATTCGCTCGGACATTTCTTTCGTTTCAAAAGGCATTCACAGCCATGTGAGTCTTAATCTGGACCAATGGCATGATTAGTCGGTTCACCCACATGACTCGGCTGGTTGGATACTTCTGTTCAATGGCCTGGGTCCTTGCCACGTTGATCTTTATCAATCGCTTGAGTGCCATGGTCAAACTGTTCATGGCGCTGTACCTGCGTCAGGAACTGGGGTTTTCGATTGAGACGGTTGGCTGGTTGTTATCCGGTTACGGGGCCGGCTTGCTGATAGGGTCAATGGTCGGCGGACTGCTCAGTGATCATTTCTCCACGGCGCGGCTTACGGCCGCGTTGTTTTTTGTTTCTGCATGGATACTGGTCTTGTTGGGGCTGGTCACTGATGTGACTTTGCTGGGCGGGTTGCTGCTGCTCAGTGGTGCTCTCGACGGTGCGATTCGTACGCTTCATCAGCGTTTGCTTATGGAGCATTGCGAAGTTAAGCAACGCGTTCGCGCGCAGTCGTTGAGCCGCGTCGCGAGCAACCTGGGGATGGCGGTAGCCGGGGTGGCGGGTGGTGTCCTGGCGCAGACTGATTTTCGCTGGGTGTTTTTTGTCAGTGCGGCGATGACGGTGCTGGCCTTGGTCTGGTTTGTACGGTCGACATTTCATCGCGAAGCTTTTTTGATGGAGGAGGACACGGATACAGCTTCGGGATTATGCACACCGTATCGGGACAAGCCTTTCCTTTGGTTGTTGGCGGCTTCCGTGCTACTGGGCCTGGCCTTTGAACCGGTCTACAGCATGTTGGGTAACTATCTACTTGATTACTATCGGTTGGGTACTGAGTTCATCGGGTGGCAATTCGCACTCAATGCGATGCTCGTGGTGACGCTGCAAATTCCGTTTTCTCACTGGGGGGAGCGATGGGGGGCTCGACGGCAACTGCTGGCTGGCAGTCTTTTGTTGGCTTGCGGACTTGGAATGCTGCCTCTGGGGACCGGAGTGTTGTTTGTCTGCCTGTCGACGGTGATTTGGACGCTTGGCGAAATTCTTTTCATGCCGACCCTCAATGTCCTGGTCATGCAGCGTGCACAGGCGGGAAAGAGCGGGCAGTACTTTGGTCTTTTTGCCATGTGCTGGAGCACGAGCGTGCTGCTTTCGCCGACGCTTGGAGGCCAGCTCTATGGTTATTTTGGCGGGCATAGTGTCTGGATCGCTAGCGCGGCTCTGGCGTTGCTGGCCATACCGTTGATTTATCAGGCGACTCGTTTTATCGGGGCCTCGAAGGGTTCTTCCCTCCGCGCGCGGCGAGCCTGCTTCACTTAGCTGATCTGGTTATAGGCATTGTTCACAACCCATCTCCCCGCCAAGGAGCATTCCGTCCATTCGTTAGCGTCCTATCTGGAGAACCGAATCAATCGGAACTGGATTTTATTCAGCGCCAGATTGTCGAGTAAGGTTTTTCTGTAGGTCTTTTTTCCTGATTTCGTAGCTTGTCTCTGTTTTTCTGTTCTCGGTACTTTTACCCGCGACAACCAAATCGCTGACGTCTAACGTACAGGGCACACTTCACAAGCAGCACTTTCCACGAGCAGGAGCACAAGGGATCAATGGAATGACCGGTAGGCTCACTCACCTGCTGCGGCTGGACGGCTATTTCTGCGTAATGGCCTGGGTGCTGGCGGCGTTGTTGTTCATCAATCGCTTGAGCACCATGGTCAAGCTGTTCATGGCGTTGTACTTGCGCCAGGAACTGGGGCTTGCGATTGAAACCGTTGGCTGGTTGTTATCCGGATACGGGGCTGGTTTGCTGATCGGGTCAATGGTCGGCGGACTGCTCAGTGATCATTTCTCCACGGCGCGGCTCACTGCCGCGTTGTTTTTTGTCTCGGCATGGGTATTGGTCTTGTTGGGGCTGGTGACTGACGTGCCTTTGCTGGCTGGGTTGCTGCTGTTCAGCGGTGTACTCGATGGTGCGATTCGCACCCTTCATCAGCGGTTGATCATGGAGTATTGCCAGGTTGCGCAGCGTGCTCGTGCGCAGTCTTTGAGTCGTGTTGCCAGAAACCTGGGTATGGCGGTCGCCGGGGTGGTGGGTGGGGTGCTGGCGCAGACTGATTTTCGCTGGGTGTTTTTTGTCAGTGCAGCCATGACGCTGTTGGCGTTTTTGTGGTTTGTCCGAACGACATTTCATCGACCGGTCTTGATACCGGATGAGGTGCCTGAAATTGCTTCAGGTTCATGCGTACCGTATCGAAACAAACCGTTCCTGTGGTTGTTGGCGGCTGCCGTCGTGCTCGGCCTGGCCTTTGACCCGGTCTACAGCATGTTGGGCAACTATTTACTCGAGTACTACCGGTTGAGCACTGAAGTCATTGGGTGGCAATTTGCACTCAATGCGGTGTTGGTGGTGGTGCTGCAAATACCGTTATCTCATTGGAGTGAGCAATGGGGTACGCGCCGGCAACTGCTGGCAGGGAGCCTGTTATTGGCCTGCGGGCTCGGGATGTTGCCGTTGGGGTCCGGGGTGCTTTTTGTCTGCCTGTCGACCGTGATTTGGACGCTGGGCGAAGCTCTTTTCATGCCGCCCCTGAACGTGCTGGTCATGCAGCATGCGCAAGGAGGAAAAAGCGGGCATTACTTTGGTCTTTTTTTCATGTGCTGGAGTGCAAGTGCCCTGCTTTCGCCTGCGCTTGGAGGCCAGCTCTATGGTCATTTCGGTGGGCATAGCGTCTGGCTCGCCAGTGCGGCTCTGGCGGTCCTGTCCATACCGCTGATTTATCAAGCGACTCGCTTGTCAGGACAGCAAAAGGTTCTTCCAACAGCGCGCGCCGAGCCTGCTTCGCTTAGCTGATCCGGTTATAGACGTTATTCAAAACCAATCTCCCCACCGAGGGCATTCCGTCCATCCGTTAGCGTCCTATCTGGAGAACCGAATCAATCGGAACTAGATTCTATTCAACGCCAGAGAAGGCATCGCTGTTTCACCTACAAATGGATGGAATCGGCTATGAACAGGTTGCTACGCGTTTTATTGATGTTGAAAGTATTGGTAATGCTGACCCTCGGCAGTTCGGCGGTCTGGGCCGAGTGCGAGAATCACGATACCCAGGCTTCGAGCGGGCAGGTCGGGCAGGGTGAATTGATGCTCGCCAAGTCCGAATCGGAGGCGGGCGATCAGGGGCAGGGCGGCAGCGCAGACGATGACGACTCGACCACTGACGAACCGGACGATGAGGATGAAGGGGCTTAAGTGACAGGCAAAAGAAAACCCCTCCTGCCCGACTGATGCGCAGCCGAAGCAGAAGGGGTTAGTGAACAGGTCATCTATCCCTGGGAGCGAGCAGGCTCACTCCCACATTTTTATGCCGCGCCGTCGAGGAATTGCTCGGCGTAGTGGCAAGCCACCTGGCGGCTGTCGAGCAGGCGCAGGGCCGGCTCTTCAGTGCTGCAACGCTCGGTCGCGTACGGGCAGCGCTTGTGGAAAGCGCAACCCGATGGCGGGTTCAACGGGTTGGGCAACTCGCCGACGATCTTGATTTTCGGCTTGTTCGGGTCGGGGTGAATGGTCGGGGTGGCCGACAGCAGCGCCTGGGTGTACGGGTGCAGAGGACGCTCATAGATGTCGTTCTTCGGGCCCATTTCTACCGGGCGACCGAGGTACATCACCATCACGTCATCGGCGACGTGTTGCACCACCGCCAGGTTGTGGGAGATGAACACGTAAGCGGTGTTGAACTCTTGCTGCAAGTCCATGAACAGGTTCAGCACCTGCGCCTGAATGGACACGTCCAGCGCCGAGGTCGGTTCATCCGCTACCAGCACTTTAGGCTGCAACATCATCGCGCGGGCCAGGGCGATCCGCTGGCGCTGACCGCCGGAGAACATGTGCGGATAACGCTGGTAGTGCTCAGGACGCAAGCCCACCTGCTTCATCATCGCCTGCACTTTCTCACGACGTTCGGCGGCGCTCAGGTTGGTGTTGATCAGCAGCGGCTCGCCGAGCTGGTCACCGACCTTTTGCCGCGGGTTCAACGACGCGTAAGGGCTCTGGAACACCATCTGCACGTCTTTGCGCAATTGCTTGCGTTCAGCTTTGTTCGCGCCGGTGACTTCCTGCCCGGCGATTTTCAAGGAACCGGAGGACGGCTCTTCGATCAGCGTCAGGGCACGGGCCAGGGTGGATTTGCCGCAGCCCGATTCGCCGACGACAGCG
Organism: Pseudomonas sp. 478; assembly: GCF_003254125.1. Lineage (NCBI taxonomy): Bacteria > Pseudomonadati > Pseudomonadota > Gammaproteobacteria > Pseudomonadales > Pseudomonadaceae > Pseudomonas > Pseudomonas sp. 478. The sequence continues at coordinate 262,948 of NZ_QKZG01000006.1, read as the reverse complement.
AGGGTCTTGCCGGCTTCCAGTTCGAACGACACACCGTTCAGGGCGCGAACGGTCGCATGGCCCTTGAACAGGCCACGGGACACTTCGTAGTGACGGGTCAGGTCGCGGGCGGTAAGTACGACGGCCATTACGCCACCTCCTGATTCAACGGGTAGAAGCAGCGGGCGAGGCTGTTGCTTTTCGGGTCGAGGGTTGGACGTTGCTGACGGCAGGTCTCCTGCACGTACGGGCAACGCGGCGACAGCAGACAACCCTGCGGACGGTCATAACGACCGGGAACGATGCCCGGCAGCGTGGCCAGACGCGTGGCGCCGAGGCTGTGTTCCGGAATCGCCTTGAGCAGCGCTTCGCTGTACGGGTGCGCCGGAATGTCGAACAGCTGAGGCACCTGACCCACTTCGACCGCTTGGCCGGCGTACATCACGCACACGCGCTGGGCGGTTTCGGCCACGACCGCGAGGTCGTGAGTGATCAGCACCAGGCCCATGTTCTGCTCTTTCTGCAGGGCCAACAGCAGGTCCATGATCTGCGCCTGAATCGTTACGTCCAGTGCCGTGGTCGGTTCGTCGGCGATCAGCAGTTTCGGTTCGCCGGCAATCGCCATGGCGATCGCAACACGCTGGCTCATACCACCGGACAGTTGATGCGGGTAAGCATCCATACGGCTGGCGGCGCCCGGGATTTCAACTTTTTCCAGCAATTCGATGGCACGTTTGCGGGCTTGCTTGCCGGACATTTTCAGGTGCAGGCGCAGCACTTCTTCGATCTGGAAACCGACGGTGTAGCTCGGGTTCAGCGCGGTCATCGGGTCCTGGAAGACCATGGCCAGGTCTTTGCCGACGATCTGCCGACGCTGACGGTTGCTCAGTTTGAGCATGTTCTTGCCGTCGAAATTCAGGGCGTCGGCGGTGACGATCCCCGGATGTTCGATCAAGCCCATCAGCGCCATCATGGTCACGGACTTGCCGGAACCCGATTCGCCAACGATGGCCAGAACTTCGCCCTTGTCCACGGTAATGTCGAGACCGTCGACCACCGGAACGGCGTTCTTGTCGCCGAAGCGAACGTTAAGATTCTTGATTTCTAACAGTGACATTTGAATCTCCTCAGGCGGCGTTCTTGAGTTTCGGGTCCAGCGCATCGCGCAGGCCGTCGCCCATCAAGTTGATTGCCAGCACGCTGAGCAAAATGGTCAAACCAGGCAGACTGACGACCCACCAGGCGCGTTCGATGTAGTCACGAGCCGAAGCCAGCATGGTGCCCCACTCAGGGGTTGGCGGTTGAACGCCAAGGCCGAGGAAGCCCAGTGCGGCGGCATCGAGAATCGCCGAGGAGAAACTCAAGGTCGCCTGAACGATCAGCGGCGCCATGCAGTTAGGCAGCACGGTGACGAACATCAGGCGTGGCAGACCGGCACCGGCCAGGCGCGCGGCGGTCACGTAGTCGCGGTTCAGCTCGCCCATCACCGCGGCGCGGGTCAGACGAACATAGGACGGCAACGAAACCACGGCGATGGCAATAATGGTGTTGATCAGGCCAGGGCCGAGGATGGCGACAATCGCCACCGCCAGCAGCAGGGACGGCAGGGCCAGCATGATGTCCATCAGACGCATGATGGTCGGGCCGAGCAAGCGAGGGAAGAACCCGGCGAACAGACCCAAGAGGATGCCCGGAATCAGCGACATCACCACCGACGACAAGCCGATCAGCAGGGACAGGCGCGAACCGTGGATCAGCCGCGACAGCAGGTCGCGACCCAGTTCATCGGTGCCGAGCAGGAACTGGAGCTGCCCACCTTCCAGCCAGGACGGCGGGGTCAGCAGGAAGTCGCGAAATTGCTCGCTCGGGTTATGCGGTGCCACCCAAGGGGCGAACAGGGCGCAGAAAATCACCAGCAGCATGAACAGCAGGCCGGCGACGGCGCCTTTGTTCTTGGAGAACGCTTGCCAGAATTCTTTGTAGGGAGACGGATACAGCAGGCTTTGATCGACTGCTACCGGTGTAGTGAGAGTGGTCATGGTCTTGATCTCAGCGCTGATGACGGATACGTGGGTTGGCAAAGCCGTAGAGGATGTCCACCACGAAGTTGACCAGAATCACCAGGCAGGCAATTAACAGGATGCCGTTTTGCACCACGGGATAGTCCCGTGCGCCAATGGCTTCGATCAGCCATTTGCCGATGCCGGGCCAGGAGAAGATGGTTTCGGTCAGGACCGCACCGGCCAGCAATGTGCCGACTTGCAGGCCGACCACGGTCAGCACCGGAATCAGCGCGTTACGCAGGCCGTGGACGAACACCACGCGCGAGGGCGACAGGCCTTTGGCGCGGGCGGTACGGATGTAGTCTTCACGCAGCACTTCGAGCATCGAAGAACGGGTCATCCGCGCGATCACTGCCAGCGGGATGGTGCCGAGCACAATGGCCGGCAGGATCAGGTGATGCAGGGCATCGAAGAACGCACCGACGTCATCGGCCAGCAGCGTGTCGATGAGCATGAAACCGGTCCGCGGCTCGATGTCGTAGAGCAGGTCGATCCGCCCGGACACCGGGGTCCAGCCCAGGGACACCGAGAAGAACATGATCAGGATCAGGCCCCACCAGAAGATCGGCATCGAGTATCCCGCCAGGGAGACGCCCATCACCCCGTGGTCGAACAGGGATCCTCGCTTGAGTGCCGCGATCACCCCGGCCAGAAGGCCCAGGATGCCGGCGAACAACAGGGCGGCCATGGACAGTTCCAGGGTCGCGGGGAATAGAGAAGTGAATTCGCTCCAGACACTTTCACGGGTACGCAGGGATTCGCCGAGATCGCCGTGGGCCAGTTTGCCAACGTAATCCAGGTATTGGGCATACAGGGGTTTGTTCAGACCTAGGCGTTCCATTGCCTGAGCGTGCATTTCGGGGTCGACTCGACGTTCGCCCATCATTACTTCCACGGGGTCGCCTGGAATCATGCGAATCAACGCGAAAGTCAGCAAGGTGATGCCGAAGAACGTGGGGATCAATAACCCCAATCGGCGGGCAATAAAACTAAACATCGTGTGGTGTACCTCATCAGCCGGTTAGGCGTGCCTGGCGTCCCTGGGGTCAGGGACGCCGGGAGTTTTCTTATCTACTTCACCTGGGTGGTGGCGAAGTTATTAGTGGTGAGCGGGCTAATGTGATAGCCCTCTACGTTGTTGCGCATTGCGGTGAACATACGGGTGTGCGCCATGCTGATCCATGGCTGGTCCTGATTGAAAACCTCTTGGGCTTGCTCATAGAGCGCTGCACGTTCCGCCGGGTTCACTTTAGCCCTGGCTTCATCGATCAGCGTCTGGAACTTCTCATTGCACCAGCGTGCGTAGTTTTCGCCGTTTTTGGCGGCCTCGCAACTGAGCATAGGCGTCAGGAAGTTATCCGGGTCGCCGTTATCGCCCGCCCATCCGGCAGAAACCATGTCGTGCTCGCCGTTTTTCGCGCGCTTGAGCATTTCGCCCCACTCCATGACGCGAATATCGACCTTGATCCCGACCTGGGCCAGGTCGGCCTGCATCATCTGCGCACCGAGCATCGGGTTCGGGTTGGTTGGACCGCCGCCGTTACGGGTGAACAGGGTAAACGTAGTGCCTTCCGGTACGCCGGCTTCCTTGAGCAAGGCGCGAGCCTTGTCCAGATCACGCGGCGGGTTCTTCAGCGTGTGGTTGTAGCCCAGCAGGGTGTCCGGGTACGGGTTGACCGCCACGGTCGCATTGCCTTTGCCGAATAGCGCGTTGACGTAGGCGGCTTTGTCGAAGGCGATATCGATGGCTTTACGTACGCGCACATCGCTCATGTACTTGTGCGAGGTGTTCATGGCGATGTACGAGACGGTCATCGCGTTCAGTTCATCGACACTCAGTTTGGCGTCTTTCTTGATGCTCGGGATGTCATCTGGCTTGGGATACAGCGCAATCTGGCATTCGTTGGCTTTCAGTTTTTGCAGGCGCACGTTGTTGTCGGTGGCGATGGCCAGGATCAGCGAATCAGCCGGTGGCTTGCCACGGAAGTAATCCGGGTTGGCCTTGAAGCGGACTTGAGCGTCCTTGTTGTAACGCTGGAAAACGAACGGGCCGGTGCCGACAGGTTTGTTGTTCAGGTCGCCGGTCTTGTTGGCCTTGAGCAACTGGTCGGCATATTCGGCGGAGTAGATCGAGGAGAAGGCCATGGCGATATCGGCCAGGAACGGCGCTTCGCGGCGGGTCAGGGTGAAGGTGACCGTGTTGTCGTCGATCTTCTCGACACTTTTGAGCAGTTCCTTGAAGCCCATGCTTTCAAAGTACGGGAAGCCCACGCTCGACAGTTTGTGCCATGGGTGATTCGGGTCCAGCTGACGCTGGAAGCTCCAGACCACGTCGTCGGCGTTCATGTCGCGGGTCGGCTTGAAGTAGTCGGTGGTGTGGAACTTGACGCCTTTGCGCAGGTGGAACGTGTAGGTCAGGCCGTCCTCACTGATGTCCCAGGAATCGGCCAGTGCCGGAATCACTTCAGTGGTGCCGGGCTTGAAGTCCGCCAGACGATTGAAGATGGTTTCGGCCACCGCATCGGCGGTGACTGCAGTCGTGTACTGGACCATGTCGAAGCCTTCCGGACTGGCTTCGGTGCAGACCACCAGGGGTTTGGCCGAGACGCCAACAGCGACACTCAGCAACGCGGCTGCAATGGCCGCACGTAGGGGAAGCATTTTCATCAAAGAACCCTCTGCAATCGGTTTAAGGATTAATGCCCCACGGCTGATTCGTCACTGAATCAGCCGTGGGGCAAGTGCATTACAGGATGTTGAATGGAATCGTGGTCACGAGACGGAACTCGTTGATGCTGCCATCACCCTGGTTTTCGCTGGCACGGTGAGCGGTGTAGGTCGCGCGAACAGTGGTGGCCTTGAGTGGGCCGCTCTGAATGGCGTACGTAGAACCGATGCCGTATTCGTAGTGGGTCTCGCCGTCCATGTTTTTCACGTCATAGGCGGTACCGGTGTAGTGAGTACCGTCGATGCCCCAGCCACGCGCCTGGTAGATGTTGAACTTCAGGCCTGGCACGCCGTATTCAGCCATGTTCAGGCCGTAGGCGATCTGGAAGGATTTCTCGTTCGGGCCGTTGAAGTCCGACAGCAGGGAGTTGGCCAGGTAGATGCCGTTGGTTTCGTGCAGGTAGTCGAAGTACTCGTTACCGTTAATTTCCTGGTACGAGAAGCTCAGGGTGTGAGCCTGGTGAGTCAGGCCGAACGACAGGGAGCCAGCTTGGTTGTCGATTTCGCCCAGCAGTTTTTTGCCTTCGTCGACGGTTTTGTAGTAGTTCAGGCCAGTGGTCAGGCTCAGAACCGAGCTGTCACCCAACACGTGGCTGGCGCCGAAGTAGTACTGGTTCCACAGATCTTCAGCCTGGGTGCCCCAGAGGCTGGTGGTCAGGCTGGCGAACGGCTGGTAGGTGATGCCGCCGGTGTTGACGTGATCGGTTTCAGCATTGGAGTCGCCGTATTCGGAGCGGAATTTGCTCAGGCTTTCTTCGGTACGCGGCGAAACGCGGTCAAAGGTCCCCAGATCGAAAGCCAGGTTATTCAGCTCTTCGCTGTGGATCGCGACACCTTCGAAGCTCGAAGGCAGTGGGCGGTTGCCGATCACATCGACTTGCGGGCTGCTGAAGTTCATGCGGCCGGCGGTCAGGGTGGTGTTGGAGACACGGGCCTTGATGTTGGCCAGGCCGATTTTGCTCCACTGACCTTGAGCGTCGCCGCCTTCTTTGGTCAGGGTACGGTTGTTGCCCGCGCCTGGGCGTGTGCCCGGTGCGCCGCCGTTGTTGGACGCCAGGTTCTCGCGGTCACGTTCCAGAGCAATGGCGTTGTAGGCCGCTACTTCTGTGCTGAAACCCACGGTGCCTTCGGTGAAGCCCGAGTTGTACTTGACGATGGTGCCCTGGAGCCAGTTGATACGACGATCAGTCGGGGTCGCTACACCGTCTTTACGGTAAGTGAACTTGCCACCACGTTTCAGTTGTTCGTTGGCGTACCAGTTACGCGTGCTGCCGGTGACCGTACTGCCTTCGATAAAGCCGGTTGCATCGGCTTGAGCGCTTTTGGTGTTGACCGTAACCGGGGTGAATTCCTGGCTCTGGGTTTCTGCGTACGCCGAGGCGGTTACGCTGCTGATGGCCAAGGCCAGTAACGCGGTGCTGCTCAGTTTCATGGGGTGACGCTCCTTTCTTTCTTTTTTTAATGCCGGTCTTTTTTGGTGATCCGGCTATTTGGTTTGGAACTCATACAAGGCATCGCAAACGTTTGCTGTAGGCCGGATTGACGAATTACGGCAATACGCTTGCGTGAGGGCGGAATCCGCCCCCAGCGTTTCTGGCTAATCGGTTATTTTTCTATGCTGACGCCCGAGAACACGTTACGACCGAAAGGACTGACCTTGAATCCTTCGATTTTGGCGCTCAACGGCTGGTTAACCGTCGAGTGGGCGACTGGCGTAATCGGCACCTGCTGCTTGAGGTACTGCTGCGCCTGTTTGTAAAGCACGGTGCGCTGGTCGCGGTCGGTGACGACCTTGGCCTGTTTGATCAGCTTGTCGTACGCCGGATCACACCACATGGAGTAGTTGTTGCCGCCAATAGCATCGCAGCTGTAAAGCGTGCCGAGCCAGTTGTCGGGGTCCCCGTTGTCACCGGTCCAGCCGATCAGGCTGACGTCGTGCTCGCCATTCTTGGTGCGCTTGATGTACTCGCCCCATTCGTAGCTGACGATCTTCACTTTGAGCCCGATCTTTGCCCAATCAGACTGGAGCATTTCGGCCATCAATTTGGCGTTCGGGTTGTAAGGGCGCTGAACGGGCATCGCCCATAAAGTAATTTCCGTGCCTTCCTTCACGCCGGCGGCCTTGAGCAGTTCCTTGGCTTTTTCCGGGTTGTAGGCGGCGTCTTTAATGGTCTCGTCGTAGGACCATTGGGTCGGTGGCATGGCGTTGACCGCCAGTTGACCGGCACCTTGATAGACGGCGTTGAGAATGCCTTGCTTGTTCACCGCCATGTCCAGCGCCTGGCGCACTTCGAGCTGGTCGAAAGGCTTGTGGCGTACGTTGTAGGCGATGTAACCCAGGTTGAAACCGGGCTTCTCGATGAGCTTGAGTGACGGGTCGTTTTTCAGCGCAGTCACGTCGGCAGGGCGCGGGTGCAGGGTGATCTGGCACTCGTTGGCCTTGAGCTTCTGCACCCGCACCGAGGCGTCGGTGTTGATGGCGAAAATCAGGTTCTCGAGCTTGACCCGACTCGGGTCCCAGTACTGCTTGTTGCCGGTGTAACGGATGTTGGAATCTTTCTGGTAGCTCTTGAATACGAACGGCCCGGTGCCGATCGGCTTCTGATTAATGTCGCTTGGCTTGCCTTCGGCCAGCAGTTTGTCGGCGTACTCGGCGGACAGGATGGCGGCGAAGCTCATGGCGATGTTCTGGATGAACGCGGCGTCCACGCTGTTGAGCGTCATGACCACGGTCAGCGGCCCGGTCTTCTCGACCTTGGCGATGTTCTTGTTCAGGCTCATTCCGTTGAAGTACGGGAATTCGGTCGGATAAGCCTTACGGAAAGGTTGCTGTGGATCGAGCATGCGATTGAACGTGAACAGCACGTCATCGGCGTTGAAATCACGGGTCGGCGTGAAGTATTTGGTTGTGTGAAATTTCACCCCTTCGCGCAGGTGAAAAGTGTACTTGAGACCGTCCTCGGAAATATCCCAGCGAGTGGCCAGGCCTGGTACGACGTTGGTGGCGCCTTTTTCGAACTCTGCCAGTCGGTTGTACAACGGCTCGGCGGCGTCGTTATCGGTCGCGGTCGTGTACTGCGCGGTGTCGAAGCCAGCCGGGCTGCCTTCGGAGCAGAACACCAGGCTGTTATTGGCGGCCTGGCTGATGGAAGTGGCGGCCAACAGACCGGTGCCCAGCAATGCGGATAAAACCAAGGTATGGCGCATGACGCTCCCTTTCTCTTATGTGTTTTTCAATGAGCCGCCATCCCGTCCGGGGACGTGGAGGCATCATTGAACTCAAACCATGGCATGCAGCAATAACCGAGAGCCCACGCACGAACTGGTCAGATCCCGACGGTAGGAGCCGTGGGTCTGGCAGTAAATACGTAGAGTCCTAAAGACTCGTAGGAAATGGCAACGCGTCCGACGCCGCGGCTGTAATACTCAGCGGAATTGGATGTAGGTGGTTTCCTACTTTCTCGGCAGATAAAGCAACGGCGACGTCAAAACGTCGCCGTTGCAAAACCTTATTTGCTGACGCTGACGCCGTAGAAGGAGTTCAAGCCAAACGGGCTGATCTTGAAGTCCTGCACGCTGTCGCGCATGGGTTGGAACACCGTCGAGTGAGCGATAGGTGTCATTGGAACGGCATCTTTGAGGACGTGTTGCGCCTGTTTGTACAGTTCGGTGCGCTTGGACTGGTCGGTCGTGCGCTTGGCTTCTTTCACGATGCCGTCAAACTTCTTGTCGCACCACTTGGAGAAGTTGTTGCCTTGCAGCGAATCGCAGCCGAACAGCACGTTCAGCCAGTTGTCCGGGTCACCGTTGTCGCCGCTCCAGCCAATCAGCATCGCGCCGTTTTCGCCGCCTTTGGAGCGCTTGATGTACTCGCCCCACTCGTAGGTCACGATCTTGGCTTTGATACCGATCTTGGCCCAGTCGGACTGCAGCATTTCAGCCATCAGTTTGGCGTTCGGGTTGTACGGACGTTGTACCGGCATCGCCCACAGGTTGATCTCGGTGCCTTCCTTGATGCCGGCTTCCTTGAGCAGCTCTTTGGCTTTCTCAGGGTTGTACGGCGCATCTTTGATGGTGGTGTCGTAAGACCACTGGGTCGGCGGCATGGCGTTGACAGCCAGTTGACCTGCACCCTGGTAAACCGAGTCGATGATCTGCTGCTTGTTGACGGCCATGTCCAGCGCTTGACGCACCTTCAGTTGGGCCATCGGGTTCGGCTGGTCGCTGCCCTTGATCTTGTCCATCACGTTGTAGGCGATGTAACCCAGGTTGAAACCAGCCTGGTTAGGCACTTTCAGAGTCTTGTCTTCTTGCAGCGCCTTCAGGTCGGCCGGACGTGGGAACAGAGTGATCTGGCACTCGTTCTTCTTCAGCTTCTGGATACGCACCGACGGGTCGGTGGTGATGGCGAAGATCAGGTTGTCGATCTTGACGTCGTCAGGCTTCCAGTAGTCCTTGTTCCCGGTGTAGCGGATGTTGGAGTCTTTCTGGTAGCTCTTGAACACGAACGGACCCGTGCCGACCGGCTTCTGGTTGATGTCGGCGGCTTTGCCTTCTTTCAACAGCTGCGCGGCGTATTCGGCGGACTGGACGGACGCGAAGCTCATGGCCATGTTCTGGATGAACGCGGCGTCGACTTCTTTCAGGGTGAACTTGACAGTTTTGTCGTCGACTTTATCGATCTTGGTGATGTTGGTGTCCATCCCCATGTCGGTGAAGTACGGGAATTCAGTCGGGTACGCCTTACGGAACGGATCATCCTTGTTAATCATGCGATTAAAGGTGAACAGCACGTCGTCGGCGTTGAACTCACGAGTTGGCTTGAAGTACGGGGTGGTGTGGAACTTCACGCCGTCGCGCAGGTGGAAGGTGTAAGTCAGGCCATCATCGGAGATGTCCCATTTGGTCGCCAAACCAGGAATAACGGCGGTGCCGCCGCGCTCGAACTGAGTCAGGCGGTTGAACATGGTTTCTGCAGAGGCGTCGAAGTCGGTTCCGGTGGTGTACTGACCAGGATCAAAACCGGCCGGGCTCCCTTCGGAGCAAAACACCAGGTTAGTCGCCGCTTGGGCGAAAGGTGCGCTGGCTAACAAGCTTGCGCCGACTAAAAACGGAATGACCGCGTGTTTAAGCATGGTGGCCTCATGATTTGTTGTCATTTTTGGAATTAGAGGACGACCTCGTGAGTCGACCTGCGGATACTTATGCAGGGGCCATACCCAATGCAAGATCCGGAGCGACCACAGGCGTTAAACAGTGGCACGAACGTACCTTAATGTCGCATTTGTATAAATTCGCGCGCATTTGACCGTTTGCGCAGGTTTTTTTCAGTGCAAATCGCGCACCTGTGCGGTGCGATCTGGACGTTTTGCGCACTCGATTGGAGCGCGGTGTTACTTATTTATACCCATCATTGAGGGGTGTGAACGGGGAGTGCGGGCCTGAATGAGATTGAGTTCTGGTTTGGTGGCCAGGTGGTTGTTGTTTAAAGGGTTGTTGTGTCTGTGGGGGCAGATTGTTTCGTTACTGTTTGTCAGTGAACATCTGTGGGTGATGCCTGGCTTTGGGATTTGGTGGGGCTGCGTGGGCGTGTTGGTAGTACCGGGGGTGCAACCTTTGCTGCTTGCGGTAGCGCTTTTGGTTTTTTCCAAATGTTGAGCGTCCCGTAACGAGCACTTTCTGACCCGATTGATCATTCCCGGGTTTCGGTTTTTGGTTTTGGTCGGGCATAAAAAAACGGCGATCACTTCGGTGATCGCCGTTTTTGTGTATGGGTTATCGAATCAAGGCATCAACACTTCAATCGAACCATCCGCCGTCATGCTGACCTGACTTGTACCAGCTTCGACTTCCGGCGTCACCGGCGCACTGTCCATGCTCGCCGCTTTCATCATCATCGGCGCGCGCATGTACGGTTGTGGATAACCGTTGCTGTTCAGGTTCAGGTTGACGATTTTGTAACCCTTGCCGCCCAACGCGTCGGTGGCCAGTTGCGCACGGGCCTTGAAGGCAGTCACGGCGTCTTTGAGCAGCGCATCTTCGCTGGCCTTGCGGGTTGGGGTGGCGATAGCGAAGTCCATGCCACCCATTTTCAGGTCGGTGAGCAGTTCGCCGGTCAGTTTCGACAGCGCCGCAAAGTCGGAGCTTTCCAGGCGCAGTTCGGCGCGCTCGCGCCAGCCGGTGATTTTCTGGCCCTTGGTATCGTAGATCGGGTAACTGTTGCGGCTGCCCTGGCGCAGGGTGACTTCCTTGACCTGTTTGGCCTGGGCCAGCGCTTTGTTCATGGTGGTGCTGACGTCGGCGGCGAGTTTGGCCGGATCGGTGTTTTGTTCTTCGGTGTAGAGGGTCACGATCATCAGGTCGCGGGCCACTTCCTGACTGACTTCGGCGCGCAGGGCGATCTGATTGTAATGAAGTTCGTCGGCAGCCAGGGCCGGGAGGCTGGCGACGGTGCCAACACTAAGGGCAAGAAGAGCGGCGCTGCGGCGGAATGTGTGCATGAAAGCTCCTTGGGCGATGCGCAGGGGTAATGTCCGAGCCTGCGTGAAACCATCAGACTCTAGCTTTTATGATCCGGTTCGCACAGTTACAACTTCTATACAGATCGATCACAGGTGACCCTGTGGTGAGGGGATTTATCGGAACGCCGCACCGCCCCGTTCGGCTGCGAAGCAGTCGTAAATATCGCCCTGAAGTAGGCAGGCAGGATTCGGTTGTAAATTTTGGGGCGGCTTCGCCACCCAACGGGGATAAATCCCCTCGCCACAAAGACCTTCAGCCATTCACAAGTGTGGCGGTTTGCCGCACTTTTGCCTGTCAGCCCCCGTGCTTGGTTATACTCCGTGCGATCCGCCTGGAGCGCTCATCAGGAGAGCTCATGCTCGCCCCCGTTCAAATCACTTCCGCAACTCGCCAGAATCTCTGGCGGCTGACGTTCATCCGCACATTGGTGTTGGCCGCTCAGGCCGGTTCCGTGGGCCTGGCCTACTGGCTCGACTTGCTGCCGCTGCCCTGGTTTCAACTGGCCGCGACCCTCGGTTGCTCGATGTTGCTGTGCGCGTTCACGGCTATTCGCTTGCGCACCACATGGCCGGTTACCGAACTCGAATACGCCGTGCAACTGGCCTGCGACCTGTTTATCCACAGTGCCTTGCTGTACTTCTCCGGCGGCTCGACCAACCCCTTCGTCTCTTATTACCTGGTGCCGCTGACCATCGCCGCCGTGACGTTGCCGTGGCGTTATTCGGTGATTCTGTCCGGTATCGCGTTGACGATGTACACCCTGCTGCTGGCCCGCTTCTATCCGCTGCAAACCTTCCCGATCGCTCGGGAAAACCTGCAGGTTTACGGGATGTGGCTGAGTTTCGCCCTGGCCGCGGCGGTCATCACCTTCTTCGCTGCACGCATGGCCGAAGAGCTGCGCCGTCAGGAAGAACTGCGTGCCATCCGTCGCGAAGAGGGCCTGCGCGATCAGCAACTGCTGGCCGTCGCCACCCAGGCCGCCGGTGCTGCCCATGAGCTGGGCACGCCGTTGGCGACCATGAGTGTGTTGCTCAAGGAAATGCGTCAGGACCACCATGACCCGATGTTGCAGGATGACCTGAGCGTGCTGCAGGATCAGGTCAAACTTTGCAAAGAAACCTTGCAGCAACTGGTGCGCGCCGCCGAGGCCAATCGTCGATTGGCCGTGGAGATGCAGGACGTCACCGATTGGCTCGACGAAGCCCTGAACCGCTGGCACCTGATGCGCCCGGAAGCCAGTTACCGCTTCCAGCGCTTGGGCCAAGGCGCCGTGCCGCGCATGGCGCCGCCGCCGGACCTGACCCAGGCGCTGCTGAATTTGCTCAACAACGCCGCCGACGCTTGTCCCGAAGGGCTGCAAGTGACGCTGGACTGGAATGCCGAGGACTTGACCATCAGCATCCGCGACCACGGTGCCGGTGTACCGCTGGCCATCGCCGAGCAGATCGGCAAGCCATTTTTTACCACCAAGGGCAAAGGTTTCGGCCTGGGCCTGTTTTTGAGCAAGGCCAGCGTGACACGCGCCGGCGGCTCAGTGAAACTCTACAGTCATGAGGAAGGCGGCACGCTCACCGAGCTGCGCCTGCCCCGTGTCGCCCGAGGAGACGAACATGAGTGACGAGATCCAAGTCGAAGGCGAAGAACTGCCGCATTTGCTGCTGGTAGACGACGACGCAACGTTTACCCGGGTGATGGCCCGTGCCATGGCCCGCCGCGGCTTTCGCGTCAGCACCGCCGGTTCCGCCGAAGAAGGCCTGACCATCGCTCAGGCGGACCTGCCAGACTACGCCGCGCTGGACCTGAAAATGGACGGCGATTCCGGCTTGGTGCTGTTGCCCAAGCTCCTTGAGCTGGACCCGGAAATGCGCGTGGTGATCCTCACCGGTTACTCGAGCATCGCCACCGCCGTCGAGGCGATCAAGCGCGGCGCCTGCAATTACCTGTGCAAACCGGCGGACGCCGATGACGTGCTGGCCGCGCTGCTCTCCGAACATGCCGACCTCGACACACTGGTACCGGAAAACCCGATGTCGGTCGATCGCCTGCAGTGGGAACACATCCAGCGCGTGCTGACCGAGCACGAAGGCAACATTTCCGCCACTGCCCGGGCCCTGGGCATGCACCGCCGCACGCTGCAGCGCAAACTGCAGAAGCGTCCCGTTCGTCGCTGAACCTGCGCTGAATGAATGCAGGCCGCTCCTCGCGGGGAACCGAACCGATCATCTATGATCGGTTCGTGTGTGTTCTTTTCTTTATCGAGCCTTATCCATGAATCAGAACGCTGAATATTCCGCGGTCAACGATGCTGTGCGCGGGCAGTTTTTTCGCAAAGTCTGGGCGATGACCACGCCTTATTGGCGCAGCGAAGAGAAGGGCAAGGCCTGGACGTTGCTGATTGCCGTGATCGCACTGTCGTTGTTCAGCGTGGCGATTTCGGTGTGGGTCAACAGTTGGTACAAGGATTTTTACAACGCCCTGCAAAAGAAGGACGAAGCGGCCTTCTGGCAGTTGATCCTGTATTTCTGCGGCATTGCGGCGGTGGCCATTCTCGGCGCGGTGTATCGGCTCTACCTGACCCAGATGCTGACCATTCGCTGGCGGGCCTGGCTCACCGAGAAGCACTTCACCCGCTGGCTCGACAACAAGAATTACTACCAGCTGGAGCAGGGCGGTTACACCGATAACCCGGACCAGCGCATTTCCGAAGACCTCAATAAATTCACCACCAACACCTTGCTCCTGGGCCTTGGTTTGATCCGCAACATCGTCAGCCTGGTGTCGTTCTCGATTATTCTGTGGGGCGTCTCAGGCAGCATTGAAGTGTTTGGCTATACGATTCCCGGCTACATGTTCTGGTGTGCACTGGTTTACGCCGCCGTCGGCAGTTGGCTGACGCATGTGATCGGTCGTCGCTTGATCGGCCTCAACAATAACCAGCAACGTTTCGAAGCCGACTTGCGTTTCTCCATGGTGCGGGTCCGCGAAAATGCCGAAAGCATTGCGCTGTACAACGGCGAGCCCAACGAGAATCGTCGCTTGAGCAGCCGTTTCGGGCTGGTCTGGCACAACTTCTGGGACATCATGAAAGTGTCCAAGCGCCTGACCTTCTTCACCTCCGGTTACGGCCAGATCGCGATCATCTTCCCGTTCATGGTCGCCGCGCCGCGTTACTTCGCCGGCAAGATCGAGCTCGGTGAGCTGATGCAAATCAACTCCGCGTTCGGCAACGTCCAGGAGAACTTCAGCTGGTTCATCAGCGCGTACCAGGATCTCGCCGAGTGGCGTGCCACGTGTGATCGTCTGCTGAGTTTCCGCCAGGCCATGACCGACAACGAAGAGCGGGCACCGGCCATCGATGTGCAGAACCAGGGCTCGGCGTTGAAGGTGCATAACCTTGGCCTTGACCTCGCTGACGGTCGTCACTTGCTGACCAACGCCGACATGACCGTGGAGGAGGGCGAGCGCGTCATGCTCAGTGGCCGCTCCGGCAGCGGCAAGTCGACCTTGCTGCGGGCGATGGGGCATTTGTGGCCGGCTGGCCACGGCAGTATTCGTCTGCCCGCGGCGCGCTATTTGTTCCTGCCGCAAAAACCCTATCTGCCGATTGGCACGTTGCGTGAAGCGCTGAGTTATCCACAGCCGGGCGATACGTATTTGCACGAGCGCTACGTTCACGTGCTGGAGGCGTGCCGTTTGCCGCACCTCGTTGCTCGTCTGGACGAAGCCAATCACTGGCAGCGCATGTTGTCGCCGGGTGAGCAGCAACGTCTGGCCTTCGCTCGTGCGCTGCTTTACGCACCGCAATGGCTGTACATGGACGAAGCGACCTCGGCGATGGACGAGGAGGACGAAGCGTCGCTGTATCAGAGCTTGATCGATGAGATTCCGGGATTGAGCATCGTCAGCGTCGGGCATCGCAGCAGCCTGAAGCGCTTCCATCCACGGCATGTTCGTATCGAGAATGGCCATCTGGTGGATCAAACAGTGACCGCCTGAACACCACAACCCCTGTGGGAGCGGGCTTGCTCGCGAAGGCGGGGTGTCAGACATCCTCATTCTGGATGTCAGACTGCTTTCGCGAGCAAGCCCGCTCCCACAGGGGTGATGTTCGCCGACGGTGATCGTACAACCGCGTTGAGCTATGATGCGGTTTCAGCCGCAACTTTCGAGAAAGACGTTCACCATGGAAAACCCGATCGACGCACCACGCCTCCCTCGCAAGCGCCGCAGCCTCGCTCAGGAACTGGTGACGGTGCTGTCCGAGCAGATCCGCGACGGTCACCTCAAGCGTGGCGACAAGTTGCCCACCGAGTCGGCGATCATGGATGCCCATGGCGTCAGCCGCACCGTGGTGCGCGAAGCGATTTCCCGTTTGCAGGCGGCCGGCCAGGTTGAAACCCGCCACGGCATCGGCACTTTTGTGCTCGATACCCCGAGCCCGAGCGGTTTCCGTATCGACCCGGCGACCGTGGTCACGCTGCGCGATGTACTGGCGATTCTGGAACTGCGCATCAGCCTTGAAGTGGAATCCGCCGGCCTCGCCGCGCAACGCCGCAGCCCCGAGCAACTGGCATTGATGCGAGCGGCGCTGGATGCATTGAATGAAAGTGTTTCCCATGCCAGCGATGCGGTGGCGTCCGACTTCCAGTTCCACCTGCAAATCGCCCTGGCGACGGGCAACCGCTATTTCACCGATATCATGACCCACCTGGGCACCAGCATCATTCCGCGCACGCGCCTCAACTCCGCGCGCCTGGCCCATGACGACCAACAGCACTACATGAATCGCCTGAGTCGTGAGCACGAAGAGATTTACGACGCGATTGCGCGTCAGGATTCGGATGCGGCGCGGGCGGCGATGCGGTTGCATCTGACGAACAGTCGCGAGCGGCTGCGCCATGCGCATGAAGAGGCAGAGGCGCAGCGTTGATTGCAGTTTATGGTTTTAGTTGCACAACCAGATCAGCGGAATAAGCCGGACTACCGGAGAGACTGGTTATGCTGTATCGCAGTTTAGCGGTGGCGTCTGGAACTAAACCCTTCGCAAAAGTTTCTTTTGGAATAGCGAAGGTGACGGGTTTTCCCACCGAGTCTGGCGTCACTATGATCGAGTCGACCCAAGTATTGCCGGTTGAAGTTTGTACAGTGAATTCAACCTTGTCGCCTGCTGCATACGGATATGGCCCAACCTCGCCATGTGCCGCGTCAATCAGGTTATGAACGTAGAGCACTCCTTCGACGGCTTCTTTAAGCACCGGTGCTGCGAGGGCTTTCTGTTGTGCTGTCATGATCAAAAATCCTTTTAATGTTTTATCAAACCGTTCGAATAGGCGCGAATGCAGCGCTACGTTGGCGGAGCCGGTTTGTTAACCCCGACAGTATTTAGGCCGCAGTGACAGTCTTTCGGCTACTGTCACAAATGACAGTGCCGACGAGTGGCGGTGAAATGGGCTGAGTTATTTGTGGGCTGATAGATTGCCATCGCGAGCAGGCTCGCTCCCACAGGGACTGATGTTCGCCGACGGTGATCGTGCAACTGTGTTGAGCCTTTTGTGGTTTCAGCCGCAACTTTCGAGAAAGACGTTCATCATGGAAAACCCCATCGACGCACCACGCCTTCCTCGCAAGCGCTGCAGCAGCGCTCAGGAACTGCGGGGGCAGGTGTTTTCAGATTCACGCCGGGGCCGTTGCGTAGTCGACGTACTCGACTGTGTTATCAATCAACACTTTGAATTTTTTGCGGGTGATCACCCAATCCTTTCCGGGAATCATTTCAAATTCGACGATGTCTCCGACATTCACATGGAGGTCAAACTCCATGGGCATCTCCAGAGCGACATCATTGGTTTCGGCAGGAAATGTAAAGCGGTGTTTTGTTCTCATTGACATTCACCCGAGAAGTAATCGAGTGATCGATTTAGCGTCTTTCAGCGATTACTCAAAACTGTAAGAAATACCAGTTTCGATGAACGGTCAGTGTCTTTTCTGCACCTTCCGTTGCGACCGAAAAAACGCCATCGTCGGAACGCCGCCTGGAGCAGGCTCGCTCCCACAGGGGATCTACAGTGAGCACACGATCAAATGTGGGAGCTAGCCTGCTAGCGATAGGGCCGTCAGCCTTGATGCTGAATTAACAGGCGGAACGCAGGATCGAACGATCCACCCTCACCGCCAATCCAGCTGCCCCAGCCTTGGCATCGAATGCCACAAGCCCATGCTCATCCACCACCGCCCGAGCAATCGGCACTCCCTTGGCCAACAACTCCAACGGCGCACCCTTCAGCGATTGGCCCGAGGCCAGTTCCAGTTTCAATTTGATAGTCATCATCGATCTCCTGATCAGGCAACGTTGCCAGTGGGTTTGTAATCCTTAAGCAGCAAATAAGTGCTCCAGCCCCACCAGTCATCCACGGTGGCGGTGTCGTTCAGGTTGTTGACGTCCTTGCGCCGCAGCACCTTGTTGCCCTCGACCCGGAACAGCGGCGAGAAGTTGGTCGCCAGGTTCAGTACGGCTTGCAGATCAGGCAGCTTTTTCAAGGCGCCGAAATTGGCGGCCGACGGGGCGATTCCGCTGAGATAAGCCGCGAACACTTCATCCGCAGACACCTGAACCGCCTGATTCACCTGGGTGCGATTGGCGCTGGAAAGGTCGTCGAAGTAGCGTTTGTCCCCATACGCGCGCCATTGATCGCCGTTGCCATTGCGCACGTTGAGGCCGAATTTGCTGTCTTCGTCGTGCATGAACCGCGTGATCAACGAACCCAGATCGCTCGGCGTGACCACCGCTGCCAATTGTTTGCGCGGCACTCGCAGGTGGCCGGTGGAAAACAGGTCGGTCAGGTAGTGATCGGCAAAAGCGTTCATCGCATAGGCCAACTCCAACTGCTTTTCATCGCCGCTGGCGTGGGCCCGCACCGCTTGTTGCACCGCCGCGGTGTGCCCGGCTATATAGGCCAGCAGCGCCCATTCGGCGAAGTGATCGGCATTGTTGGCGGCCAGTTTCAGGTATCGCCCCAACGGGAGCAGCGCCGAGACGAAACTGCCGCCGCCGGTGATCTTGTTCCACTCTTCCGACAACGTATCACCGAGGGCGTCATAAGCCTCGTGAGGTTGTTTACCGTCTTTGATCGCCTGCTTGATCGCGGCGATTTCCTTTTGCATCACACCGAGGATCAACTTGGCCTCAGCGTTAGCAGCCGGCAGCACGGCCAGCGAGTTGAAGGCGTTGGTAAAGCGCTGGATTCGGTCAGGGCCTGTCGCGCCTTCGCTGATCGGTTGATCGGGAATTCCATAGAAATCACCCCCCAGCGCGATGACCTGGCCATAGGTCAGCGCCAGCCCATTGGGCAGATGTAGTTCCACCTGCGAAGCGGGAATAGCCGGTGCGTCCTTGATGAAGCGCAGCAGCGTGCTGTCGCCGATGGCGGTGTGTTCGCCACCCTCGAACCTCAGCTGTGGCTTGCCTTTCAGGGCATTGCCGGAGGCTGTGGGCAAAGGCGCGGGAAGGGGAGTCGTAGAGCTGTGATGATCAGCAATCTGCAAGATCACATGTGGGTTATTCCCGATGAGAGGAATGCCATGCTCGGTAAAAAGATCATCCAGTTCGGCAATGACCTGTTTCGGTTTTTCCTTCGGTTGTGCGTGTAGACCTGACATTTCTATCTCCTTGATATGTCGTCGGTACGATCAAAAAATGACTGTATGCATATACAGTCATTTGGATCATAGATGAGAAATTTCCTACGTCAAGAAAATACCTTTCCGACTCAAATTCTGCGGTTGGCGATGAAATGCAGTTGACGGTTATTATTTAAGTTGTACGATGACCTACAACTTCGGCGAAGGCTGAACGGTTTTCTCACACACATACGTCGCTATCCAGGGTGTTCGAATAATGAATCCACAAGAACTGAAGTCCATCCTCTCTTCCGGTCTGCTGTCTTTCCCGGTTACCGATTTCAATGCTCAGGGCGATTTCCATCGCGCGGGCTACATCAAACGTCTCGAATGGCTGGCCCCATACGGCGCCTCGGCATTGTTCGCCGCGGGTGGCACCGGTGAGTTCTTCTCTCTGGCGGCCAGCGAATATTCGGAAATCATCAAGACTGCCGTCGACACCTGCGAAACCAGCGTGCCGATTCTGGCCGGCGTTGGCGGTTCGACTCGTCAAGCCATCGAATACGCACAGGAAGCCGAGCGTCTGGGCGCCAAAGGCCTGTTGCTGTTGCCGCACTACCTGACCGAAGCCAGCCAGGACGGCGTTGCCGCCCACGTTGAAGCCGTGTGCAAATCGGTGAAAATTGGCGTGGTGGTTTACAACCGCAACGTCTGCCGCCTGACCGCGCCGTTGCTGGAACGTCTGGCCGAGCGCTGCCCGAACCTGATCGGTTACAAGGATGGCCTGGGCGATATCGAGTTGATGGTGTCGATCCGTCGCCGCCTCGGTGATCGCTTCAGCTACCTGGGCGGTTTGCCGACCGCCGAAGTCTACGCCGCAGCCTACAAGGCACTGGGCGTACCGGTTTACTCCTCGGCGGTGTTCAACTTCATCCCGAAAACCGCGATGGATTTCTACCACGCCATTGCCCGCGAAGATCACGCCACCGTCGGCAAGATCATCGACGACTTCTTCCTGCCGTACCTGGACATCCGTAACCGCAAAGCCGGTTACGCGGTGAGCATCGTCAAGGCCGGGGCAAAAATTGTCGGCTATGACGCAGGTCCTGTGCGTGCGCCGCTGACCGATCTGACGGGCGAAGAGTACGAAATGCTCGCCGCGCTGATCGACAAGCAAGGTGCGCAGTAACACATCCGATTAAACAAGGCCGCTGAGTATTCAGCGGCCTTTTGCGTGAGGAGAATATTCCGTGGCAAATGCAAAGCGTTTTGATAACTACATCAATGGTGAATGGGTTGCGGGTAGCGAATACTCCAACAACATCAACCCGTCCGAACTGACCGATACCATCGGCGAGTACGCCAAGGCTGATCTGGCTCAGGTTCACGCTGCCATCGACGCTGCTCGCGCCGCGTTCCCGGCCTGGTCCACGTCGGGCATTCAGGCACGCCACGATTCGCTGGATAAAGTCGGCAGCGAAATCCTCGCCCGTCGCGAAGAGCTCGGCACCTTGCTGGCCCGGGAAGAGGGCAAGACCCTGCCTGAAGCTATCGGCGAAGTGACCCGCGCCGGCAACATCTTCAAGTTCTTCGCCGGTGAATGCCTGCGTCTGTCCGGCGACTATCTGCCGTCGGTACGTCCGGGTGTGAACGTTGAAGTGACTCGTGAGGCGCTGGGCGTGGTCGGTCTGATCACGCCATGGAACTTCCCGATCGCAATTCCTGCGTGGAAAATCGCCCCGGCGTTGGCCTACGGCAACTGCGTCGTGCTGAAACCGGCGGATCTGGTGCCGGGTTGCGCTTGGGCGCTGGCCGAAATCATCTCCCGCGCAGGCTTCCCGGCCGGTGTGTTCAACCTGGTGATGGGCAGCGGTCGAGTGGTTGGCGATGCGCTGGTGCAGAGCCCGAAAGTCGACGGCATCAGCTTCACCGGTTCCGTGGGCGTCGGTCGTCAGATCGCGGTCAACTGCGTGTCGCGCCAGGCCAAGGTTCAGCTGGAAATGGGCGGCAAGAACCCGCAGATCATTCTCGACGACGCCGACCTCAAGCAAGCGGTCGAGCTGTCGGTACAGAGCGCGTTCTACTCCACCGGCCAGCGTTGCACTGCTTCGAGCCGCTTCATTGTCACCGCCGGGATTCACGACAAGTTCGTTGAAGCCGTGGCTGAGCGCATGAAGTCGATCAAGGTCGGTCACGCGTTGAAAGCCGGCACCGACATTGGTCCGGTGGTCTCGCAAGCGCAGCTTGAACAGGACATGAAGTACATCGACATCGGCCAGTCCGAAGGTGCACGTCTGGTCAGCGGCGGTGGTCTGGTGACTTGCGACACCGAAGGCTACTACCTCGCGCCAACCCTGTTTGCCGACAGCGAAGCCGCGATGCGCATCAGCCGCGAAGAGATCTTCGGCCCGGTGGCCAACGTGGTTCGCGTAGCGGATTACGAGGCTGCGCTGGCCATGGCCAACGACACCGAATTCGGTCTGTCGGCGGGCATCGCCACCACGTCGCTGAAGTACGCCAGCCACTTCAAGCGCCACTCGCAGGCCGGGATGGTGATGGTCAACCTGCCGACGGCGGGCGTGGATTACCACGTTCCATTCGGTGGGCGGAAAGGTTCATCCTATGGCTCCCGCGAGCAAGGTCGCTACGCGCAAGAGTTCTACACCGTGGTGAAGACCTCTTACATCGGTTCCTGATACACCGCAATACCTGTGGGAGCTGGCCTGTCGGGTCGCCGCATCGCAGCGATGGCATCACCGCGGTATGACTGACATACCGAGGTGCCCGCATCGCCGGCAGGCCAGCTCCCACAAAAACAACACCGTTATTACCCGCATAAAAATAATCAGTGGGAGTACATCTACATGCAAGCGACCAAGCCGACCCACGTCCGCTATTTGATTTTGCTCATGCTTTTTCTGGTGACCACGATCAACTACGCCGACCGGGCTACCATCGCCATCGCGGGCTCCAGCCTGCAAAAAGACCTCGGCATCGACGCGGTCACTCTCGGTTATATCTTCTCCGCATTCGGTTGGGCCTACGTGGCCGGGCAAATTCCCGGCGGCTGGCTGCTGGACCGTTTCGGCTCGAAAAAAGTGTATGCGCTCAGCATCTTCACCTGGTCGCTGTTCACCGTGCTGCAGGGCTATGTCGGTGAGTTCGGCATGTCCACGGCGGTGGTTGCGCTGTTCATGCTGCGCTTCCTGGTGGGCCTGGCCGAAGCGCCATCCTTCCCCGGTAACGCGCGCATCGTAGCCGCCTGGTTCCCGACGGCTGAACGCGGCACCGCCTCGGCGATCTTCAACTCGGCGCAATACTTCGCCACGGTACTGTTTGCGCCGCTGATGGGTTGGATCGTCTACAGCTTCGGCTGGCAGCACGTGTTTATCGTCATGGGCGTGATCGGCATCATCTTCTCGGGGATCTGGCTGAAGGTTATCCACAGCCCGCGTCAGCATCCGATGATCAACGACGCCGAGTTCAAGCACATCGCCGACAACGGCGGTATGGTCGACATGGACCAGGACAAGGGCAAAGGCAAAAAAGTCGACGGTCCAAAGTGGGACTACATCCGCCAGTTGCTGACCAACCGCATGATGCTCGGCGTGTACCTGGGCCAATACTGCATCAACGGCATCACCTACTTCTTCCTGACCTGGTTCCCGGTGTACCTGGTGCAAGAACGCGGCATGACCATCCTCAAAGCCGGTTTCATCGCCTCGTTGCCGGCGATCTGCGGCTTCATCGGTGGTGTGCTCGGCGGGGTGATTTCCGACTACCTGCTGCGCAAAGGCCACTCGCTGACCTTCGCCCGCAAGGCCCCCATCATTGCTGGCTTGCTGGTCTCCAGCAGCATCGTCGCGTGTAACTACGTGGACATCGAATGGATGGTGGTTGGTTTCATGGCCTTGGCGTTCTTTGGCAAAGGCGTCGGCGCATTGGGTTGGGCCGTGGTGTCCGACACCTCGCCAAAACAGATCGCCGGTTTGAGTGGCGGCCTGTTCAACATGTTCGGCAACATCGCCTCGATCACCACCCCGATCGTCATCGGCTACATCATCAGCTCCACCGGTTCGTTCAAATGGGCGCTGGTGTTTGTCGGTTGCAACGCCCTGGTCGCGGTGTTCAGCTACCTGGTAATCGTCGGTCCGATCAAACGTGTGGTACTCAAGGAGCCGCCCGTCAGCGGTCCTGAAGCCAATAACAAATTGTCTCAAGCGCATTCCTGAGGAGCGGCGTCATGCAGTTGATTGAACATTCCGACTCTCCGCGCTACATCCGCCTGCACGAGCGAGACAACGTAGTGATCGTGGTCAATGACCAAGGCGTACCGGCCGGTACCGAATTTCCGGACGGCCTGGTCACCGTGGATTTCGTGCCACAGAGCCACAAGGTCACCCTGGAAGACATTCCCGTGGGTGGCCAGGTGATTCGTTACGGGCAGACCATCGGCTATGCGTTGCAGCCGATTCCGCGCGGCAGTTGGGTCAAGGAAGATCAACTGCGCATGCCCACCGCGCCACCGCTGGACAGCTTGCCGCTGTCCACCGAAGTGCCGGCGGCGCAGGCACCGCTGGAAGGCTTTACGTTCGAGGGTTATCGCAACGCCGACGGCACCGTCGGCACGCGCAATATTCTCGGGATTACCACGACGGTTCAGTGCGTCACTGGCGTGCTGGACCATGCGGTCAAACGCATCAAGGACGAGTTGCTGCCCAAGTATCCGCACGTCGATGACGTGGTCGCGCTGACTCACAGCTACGGCTGTGGTGTAGCGATTACCGCGACTGACGCGTACATCCCGATTCGCACCGTGCGCAACCTGGCGCGTAACCCGAACCTGGGTGGCGAAGCGTTGGTGGTCAGCCTGGGCTGCGAGAAACTGCAGGCCGGGCAGGTGATGTACGAGAACGACAGCTCGGTGGATTTGAGCGATCCGTGGTTGTACCGCTTGCAGGATTCGAGTCACGGTTTCACCGAGATGATCGAGCAGATCATGGCGCTGGCCGAGACCCGTTTGAAGAAGCTCGATCAACGTCGCCGAGAAACCGTGCCGGCGTCCGAGCTGATTCTGGGCATGCAGTGCGGCGGCAGCGATGCGTTTTCCGGGATCACCGCCAACCCGGCGCTGGGTTATGCCTCGGACCTGTTATTGCGCGCGGGTGCGACGGTGATGTTTTCCGAAGTCACCGAAGTGCGCGACGCAATTTACCTGCTGACTTCCCGTGCAGAAACCGAGGAAGTCGCTCAGGAACTGGTGCGTGAAATGGACTGGTACGACCGTTACCTGGCCAAGGGCGAAGCGGATCGCAGCGCCAATACCACGCCGGGCAACAAGAAGGGCGGGTTGTCGAACATTGTCGAGAAGTCGTTGGGCTCGATCGTCAAATCCGGCAGCAGCGCGATCAACGGGGTGCTGGGCCCAGGCGAGCGCTTCAAGCGCAAAGGCCTGATCTTCTGTGCGACCCCGGCCAGTGACTTTGTCTGCGGGACGTTGCAATTGGCGGCGGGGATGAACCTGCACGTGTTCACTACCGGGCGTGGCACGCCATATGGTTTGGCGATGGCGCCGGTGGTGAAGGTGTCTACGCGGACCGAGCTGGCGCAGCGTTGGCCAGATCTGATCGACATCGATGCCGGGCGGATTGCGACCGGGCGGGCCTCGATTGAGGACCTTGGCTGGGAGTTGTTCTACTACTACCTGGATGTGGCCAGCGGCAAGAAGCAAACCTGGGCCGAGAAGCACAAGCTGCATAACGACATCACCTTGTTCAACCCTGCACCCATCACCTGAGACCGCGTCGCCTGTTTCGCGAGCAAGCCCGCTCCCACAGTGATCGTCAGTGTTCACGCAATTTGTGCAACAAAGAAGATCCCCTGTGGGAGCGGGCTTGCTCGCGAAGACGGTCTACCAGACGCCGGGGGACTTGGTGGCTTATCATTAGCCCCCTAACGACGCTCACCCAAGGTTATCCCCGGCATGCTGGCTATCTTCCTCGAAACCCTGAACATCACCGCGCCGGTGTTTGCCATGCTGTTTCTGGGGGTGCTGCTCAAGCGCATTGACTGGATCAACGACAACTTCATTCACACTGCGTCGGCCCTGGTGTTTAACGTCACCATGCCGGCGTTGCTGTTTCTGGGCATCCTGCATGCCGACCTGCACGCCGCATTGCAACCGGCGCTGCTGATCTACTTCTCGCTCGCCACTCTGGTGTGTTTCGCCATCGCCTGGGGCTGGGCGATCTGGAAGTGCCCGCGGGAGGACCGGGGGATTTACACTCAGGGCGCCTTTCGCGGCAATAACGGGGTGATTGGCCTCGCACTGGCGGCGAGCATGTACGGCGACTACGGGATTTCCCTCGGAGCGATTCTCGCGGCGTTGGTGATCCTGTTTTACAACACGCTCTCGACCATTGTGCTGGCGGTGTACAGCCCGGTAATCAAGTCCGACCCTTGGAGCATCTGCAAAAGCGTGATGGCCAATCCGCTGATCATCAGCGTGTTTGCCGCGGCGCCGTTTGCCTACTTCAAGATCAGCTTGCCGGGATGGCTGGAGACCTCCGGCCAATACCTGGCGCAAACCACCTTGCCGTTGGCGTTGATCTGCATCGGCGGCACGCTGTCGCTGGCAGCGCTGCGTAAAAGCGGCAACATGGCGCTGAGCTCAAGCCTGGTGAAGATGATTGGCCTGCCGGTTCTGGCGACGCTGGGGGCGTGGCTCTGGGGCTTTCGTGGTCCGGAGTTGGGGATTTTGTTTCTGTACTTCGGCAGCCCGACCGCCGCGGCCAGTTTTGTCATGGCCCGTCAGGCCAATGGCAATCATGAACTGGCGGCGGCGATCATCGTGATCACCACGCTGATGGCGGCGGTCACCACCAACATCGGGATCTTCCTGTTGCAGTGGGGCGGGTGGATTTAGCCTCGGGTTTTGCGGTGGTTTATAGGGCCTCTTCGCGAGCAAGCCCGCTCCCACATTTGGAATGCATTCCCCTGTGGGAGCGGGCTTGCTCGCGAAAGCAATCTCACTGTCACTGCCAAAGCCAGGCTGTTACTCGGGCTTCTGATAAGTATCAATCACTTCCTGCGCCGCCCGAAACGCATCGATTGCCGCCGGCACACCGGCATACACCGCGCAATGCAGCAGCGCTTCACGAATCTCTTCCACGGTGCAGCCATTGTTCAGCGCACCACGTACGTGGCCTTTCAATTCCTGCGGGCACTTCAACGCGGTCAGCGCGGCGAGGGTGATCAGGCTGCGGGTTTTCAACGGCAAACCTTCGCGGTTCCAGACGCCGCCCCAGGCGTGCTCGTTGACGAAATCCTGCAGCGGTTGAGTGAACTCGGTGGCATTGCTCAGCGCGCGGTCGACGAAGGCGTCGCCCATTACTTGGCGGCGGACTTCAACCCCAGGCTTTTTATCATCGGTCATGGCAATTCCTTATTGTGGTGTTGGCGACGCCAGGCGCGCAGCGACGTGAGCAGCAAAAACGCCATCAGCGCCGGCAGGACAAAAAACAGCATCAGGTGTTCAAGCTTGTCGGCCAGCGGCATGCCGGTGGTGAATGACACCACGTGCAGACCGTAAGCCAGATACAAACCCAAAAACAGCAGACCTTCGGCGCGGGTCACCCGGTAACCGGAATAGAACACCGGCAGGCACAGCACCGCGACGCCGAGCATCACCGGCAAGTCGAAATCCAGGGCGTTGGGCGACACCGACAGCGGCGACGGCGCGACCAACGCGGTGAAGCCCAGCACGCCCAAGAGGTTGAACAGGTTGCTGCCGATCACGTTGCCCACGGCGATGTCGCGCTGACCGCGCAACGCGGCGATCAACGAGGTGGCCAGTTCCGGCAGGGACGTGCCGACAGCGACGATGGTCAAGCCGATGATCCGTTCCGACAAACCCAGATCGGTTGCGACCGAAACCGCCGCGCCCAACAGCAAGTGCCCGGCATAGACCAGCATCGCCAAACCCACGACGATCATCAACAGGCTGCTGATCCATGGTGCTTGCGGGACTTCGTGGGTCGTCGATTGCGGGCGGGTCGAGTGCCGCGACTGGCGCAGCAGCAGGCCCAGATACAGCGCCAGCGCCGCCAGCAGCATCACGCCATCGGTGCGGGTCAGTTCTTCGTTCCACGCCAATACGAACACCAACAGACTGGCGCCGATCATCAGCGGGATATCCAGACGCACCAATTGCCGTGAAACCCGCAGCGGGATGATCAGCGCCGAAAGCCCGAGGGTGACGAGGATGTTGAAGATGCCACTGCCGATCACGCTGCCGACGGCGATGTCGGCGTTCTGCGTCAGGGTGGCTTGCAGGCTGACCGCCATCTGCGGTGCGCTGCTGCCGAGGGCGACGATGGTCAGGCCGATAATCAGCGGTCGTACATGCAAGCGTGCGGCGAGGCGCACGGCGGCGCGCACCATCAGCTCGGCGCCGGCGATCAGCAACAGCAAGCCGCTGAGCAATTCAATCACGCTGATCAGGGGTAAATCGGCAAGTCCGAAAATGGTCGGCGCTCCATCGGTCAGTCGTCGAGGGCTTGCACGCGAACCCGTGCAGTGCCGCTTCTGAGCATACCCAGTTGTTCGGCGGCCTCATGTGAAACATCGATCAGGCGCCCACGGGTATGTGGCCCGCGATCGTTGATGCGAACCACACAGGACTTGTCGTTGTTCAGATTGGTGACCTTCACCCGCGTGCCAAAGGGCAACTGGCGATGGGCGGCGGTCAGGGAATTCTTGTTGAAACGCTCGCCACTGGCGGTGCGTTTACCTTGGTGTTTGGCGCCGTAATACGAGGCAACGCCGGTTTTGTCATAGCCGTGCGGATCGATGACATCGTTGCTGGCGCAACCGGCCAGCAGGGAGAGCAGGGCGCAGGCACTGAGGACGCGTTTCATTCGAAGGTTTCCACATACAAATGTGGGAGCGGGCTTGCTCGCGAAGGGGGCATCACATCCAACATCAATGTTGACTGATACACCGCTTTCGCGAGCAAGCCCGCTCCCACAGGGGGTAGAGCCAGTTTTCAGTGCTGGCTCCATGCTCATCAGCCTTCGAGCTTGCTTTTCAGCAGTTCGTTAACCTGTTGCGGGTTGGCCTTGCCTTTGGAGGCTTTCATGGCCTGTCCGACGAAGAAGCCGAACATCTTGCCGCGTTTGGCTTCGTCTGCCGCGCGGTACTGTTCAACCTGTTCGGCGTTGGCCGCGAGCATTTCGTCCAACACTGCCGAGATCGCACCGGTGTCGGTCACTTGCTTCAGGCCGCGCTTGTCGATGATCTCGTCCGCGCTGCCTTCGCCGTTGGCCATGGCTTCAAACACCACTTTGGCGATTTTGCCGGAGATGGTGTTGTCGGTGATGCGCAGCAGCATGCCGCCCAGTTGTTCGGCCGAGACCGGCGACTGATCGATGTCCAGGCCCTGTTTGTTCAACAGGCTGCCCAATTCAACCATCACCCAGTTGGCCGCCAGCTTGGCGTCGCCGCCAATGCTCACGACTTTCTCGAAGTAATCGGCTTGCTCGCGGCTGGTGGCCAGGACGCTGGCGTCGTAGACCGACAGACCGAACTGCGCCTGGAAGCGCTCGCGTTTCTGCGGTGGCAATTCCGGCAGGGTGGCGCGCACGTCGTCGAGGAACGAGTCTTCGATGACCACCGGCAGCAGGTCCGGATCGGGGAAGTAACGGTAGTCGTTGGCTTCCTCTTTGCTGCGCATCGGACGGGTTTCGTCCTTGTTCGGATCGTACAGACGGGTCTGCTGGATCACCCTGCCGCCGTCTTCGATCAGCTCGATCTGACGTTGCACTTCGGTGTTGATCGCCTTCTCGATGAAACGGAACGAGTTGACGTTCTTAATCTCGCAGCGCGTACCGAATTCAACCTGGCCTTTCGGACGGATCGACACGTTGCAGTCGCAACGCAGCGAGCCTTCGGCCATGTTGCCGTCGCAGATGCCGAGGTAACGCACCAGCGCGTGGACAGCCTTGACGTAAGCCACGGCTTCCTTGGCGCTGCGCATGTCCGGCTCGGACACGATTTCCAGCAGCGGCGTGCCGGCACGGTTCAGGTCGATGCCGGTGGCGCCGCTGAATTCTTCGTGCAGGCTTTTACCGGCGTCTTCTTCCAGGTGCGCGCGGGTGATGCCGACGCGCTTGACCGTGCCGTCTTCCAGCGCGATGTCCAGGTGGCCTTTGCCAACGATCGGCAATTCCATCTGGCTGATCTGGTAGCCCTTGGGCAGGTCCGGGTAGAAATAGTTTTTACGGGCGAACACGTTGTGCTGGCCGATCTCGGCATCAATCGCCAGACCGAACATTACCGCCATGCGTACCGCTTCCTGGTTCAGCACCGGCAATACGCCAGGCATACCGAGGTCAACCAGGCTGGCCTGGGTGTTCGGCTCGGAACCGAATGTGGTGGAACTACCGGAAAAGATTTTCGACCGGGTGGTGAGCTGGGTATGAATCTCCAGCCCGATCACGACTTCCCATTGCATGTGTTTCTCCTCAGAAGCCGGTTGGGGTGCGGGTGTGCCAGTCAGTGTTCAACTGATACTGGTGCGCAACGTTGAGCAAACGGCCTTCCTGGAAATACGGGGCGAGCAATTGCACGCCGACCGGCAGACCATCGACAAAACCGGCTGGCATGGACAAGCCCGGCAGACCGGCGAGGTTGGCGGTGATGGTGTAGACGTCTTCCAGGTACGCAGCGACCGGGTCGCTGCTCTTGGCGCCAAGCTTCCAGGCCGGGTTTGGCGTGGTTGGGCCGAGGATGATGTCGACCTCATTAAAGGCTGCCATGAAGTCGTTCTTGATCAGGCGACGAATTTTCTGCGCCTTCAGGTAGTAGGCGTCGTAGTAACCGGCCGACAGCGCGTAGGCACCGACCATGATCCGGCGCTGCACTTCCGGGCCGAAACCTTCGCCACGGGAACGCTTGTACAGGTCGATCAGGTTTTTCGGGTCTTCGCAGCGATAGCCGAAACGTACGCCATCGAAACGCGACAGGTTGGAAGACGCCTCTGCCGGGGCGATCACGTAGTACGCAGGGATCGCGTGCTGCATGTTCGGCAGGCTGATTTCCTTGACCACGGCCCCGAGCTTTTCCAGCTCTTTGACGCTGTTGTGGATCAGCTCGGCAATGCGCGGGTCGAGACCGGCGCTGAAATATTCTTTAGGAACGCCGATGCGCAGGCCTTGCAGCGAACCGTTGAGGCCGGCGCTGTAATCCGGCACGGGCTCGTCGATGCTGGTGGAGTCTTGCGGGTCGAAACCGGCCATGCCTTGCAGCAGGATCGCGCAGTCTTCGGCAGTGCGCGCCAATGGTCCGCCCTGATCGAGACTGGATGCGTAGGCGATCATGCCCCAGCGCGAAACGCGACCGTACGTCGGTTTCAGGCCGGTCAGGTTGGTCAGCGCGGCGGGCTGACGAATCGAACCGCCGGTGTCGGTGCCCGTTGCCGCTGGCAACAGACGAGCGGCAACCGCAGCAGCCGAACCACCAGACGAGCCGCCGGGCACGTATTCCAGGTTCCACGGGTTTTTCACTGCGCCGTAGTAGCTCGACTCGTTGGCCGACCCCATGGCGAATTCGTCCATGTTGGTCTTGCCCAGGGTCACGGCCCCGGCAGCAGCCAGTTTGGCGACCACGGTGGCGTCGTACGGTGCTTTGAAGTTGTCGAGCATCTTCGAGCCGCAGCTGGTGCGGATGCCCTGGGTGCAGAACAGGTCTTTATGGGCGATCGGCGCACCGAGCAGGGCGCCGCTCTCACCATTGGCCCGGCGTGCGTCAGCGGCTTTCGCCTGCTGGAGCGCCAGGTCTTCGGTGAGGCTGATGAAACTGTTGAGCTGCGGATCGAGCTGGGCGATACGCGCCAGCAGGGTTTTGGTCAGCTCTTCGGAAGAAAACTTTTTATCGGCGAGACCGCGGGCGATCTCGGCCAGAGTCAATTGATGCATTGCAGGCTCTTTCCCTTTAGTCGATGACTTTCGGAACCAGGTACAGGCCGTTTTCGACCGCTGGTGCGATGGACTGATAGGCCTCGCGATGATTGGTCTCGGTCACGACGTCTGCGCGCAGGCGCTGGCTGGCTTCCAGTGGGTGGGCGAGCGGCTCGATACCGTCGGTATTGACCGCCTGCATTTCGTCGACCAGCCCCAGAATGCTGTTCAGGGCCGAAGTGATGTGTGGAAGATCGGCATCATTAAGGCCCAGACAGGCCAGATGAGCGATTTTTTCCACGTCGGAGCGTTCAAGCGTCATGGGATTCTCCAGTGGAAGGAAAACAGAACGGATGCTATCCGTGTGTTAGATTGTCGGAACACTACCGCATTTCTACGGTCATAAGGCCGCGATTGTGGGGGTTGGTGCACAGAAAAGCGGCCAATTTAACATATTGGCGCCTTGCCCAAAATCCCTGTCGTTGTTAGAGTTTGCCGCACTTTTTTACCCACGCGTTGCCTAGGGTCCTTTCCCCATGTTCAAGAAACTGCGTGGCATGTTTTCCAGCGATCTCTCCATTGACCTGGGCACTGCCAACACCCTTATTTACGTGCGCGAGCGCGGTATCGTCCTGAATGAGCCCTCGGTTGTGGCTATTCGGACACACGGTAACCAGAAAAGTGTCGTTGCTGTCGGCACCGAGGCCAAGCGCATGCTCGGTCGTACGCCGGGCAACATTGCTGCCATTCGTCCGATGAAGGATGGCGTGATCGCCGACTTCAGCGTTTGCGAAAAGATGCTGCAATACTTTATCAACAAGGTTCACGAAAACAGCTTCCTGCAGCCTAGCCCTCGTGTGTTGATCTGCGTTCCGTGCAAATCCACCCAGGTTGAGCGTCGTGCCATCCGTGAGTCGGCCCTCGGTGCCGGTGCCCGTGAAGTGTTCCTGATCGAAGAGCCAATGGCGGCTGCGATCGGTGCCGGCCTGCCGGTTGAAGAAGCTCGCGGCTCGATGGTTGTCGATATCGGTGGTGGTACCACTGAAATCGCGCTGATCTCCCTGAACGGTGTGGTTTACGCTGAATCCGTACGGGTTGGCGGCGACCGCTTCGACGAAGCGATCATCACTTACGTGCGTCGCAACTACGGCAGCCTGATCGGCGAATCCACTGCCGAGCGCATCAAGCAGGAAATCGGTACTGCCTACCCGGGCGGCGAAGTGCGCGAAGTCGACGTTCGTGGCCGTAACCTGGCCGAAGGCGTTCCACGCGCATTCACCCTGAACTCCAATGAAGTGCTGGAAGCTCTGCAAGAGTCCCTGGCCACCATCGTTCAGGCTGTGAAAAGTGCACTGGAGCAATCGCCTCCGGAACTGGCTTCCGACATCGCCGAGCGTGGCCTGGTACTGACCGGTGGTGGCGCCTTGCTGCGTGACCTCGACAAGTTGCTGGCCCAGGAAACCGGTCTGCCGGTAATCGTTGCCGAAGACCCGCTGACCTGCGTTGCTCGCGGCGGTGGCCGTGCGTTGGAAATGATGGATAAACACACCATGGACCTGCTGTCGAGCGAGTGATCTCGCCCGACGCATCTATGCTGTTGGCGCGCAGGCAGCACTTTGCAGTGCTGCCTGTTGGCGTTTATCTTCTGTCAGTCTGCATCCAGGCCGGTTTGATGCCGTATGAATAAAGAGAACATTTGCCTGGGAGGAGCGGCTTATTAAACCGCTTTTCACCAAAGGGCCTTCACTGGGCGTGCGCTTGTTGGTGCTGGTCGTGCTATCGGTCGCGCTGATGGTGGTCGATGCCCGCTTCACACTGCTCAAGCCAGTGCGTAGCCAAATGTCGCTGGTGCTGATGCAGTCTTACTGGATCACCGACCTGCCGCAGCGGCTATGGCAGGGTGTGGCCAGCCAATTTGGCAGCCGTACCGAGCTCGTCGCCGAAAACGAAAAACTCAAAACCGAAAACCTGCTGCTGCAGGGTCGCATGCAAAAGCTTGCCGCCCTCACCGAGCAGAACGTTCGGCTGCGCGAGTTGCTCAACTCCTCGGCGCTGGTCAATGAGAAAGTCGAAGTGGCCGAGCTGATAGGCATGGACCCCAATCCCTTCACCCACCGCATCATCATCAATAAAGGCGAGCGCGACGGTGTGATCCTCGGTCAGCCGGTGCTCGATGCCCGTGGCTTGATGGGCCAGGTGGTCGAGTTGATGCCGTATACCTCTCGTGTGCTGTTGTTGACCGACACCACTCACAGCATTCCGGTGCAGGTGAACCGCAACGGGCTGCGGGCGATTGCCAGCGGCACCGGCAACCCGGAACGCCTGGAGCTGCGTCACGTAGCCGATACCGCCGATATCAAGGAAGGCGATCTGCTGGTCAGCTCGGGTCTGGGGCAGCGGTTCCCGGCGGGTTACCCGGTAGCGACGGTCAAGGAAGTGATTCACGATTCCGGTCAGCCGTTCGCGATTGTGCGCGCCGTGCCGACCGCCGCCTTGAACCGCAGCCGTTACCTGTTGCTGGTGTTCACCGACGGCCGCACAGCCGAAGAGCGCGCCAACGAAGCTGCCCAGGCTCAAGAAGCCTTGGACCAGCACGGTGGTGGCCCCATCATTCCAGCGACAGTACCGAAAACAGGGATCGTCCCGGCTGCTGTTGCTGCACCCGTGACTCCGGCTGCACCGACGGTTGCCCCTGCTGCCACAACCCCGCCCAAGCCTGCGGTAACTCATCCTGCTGCTGCGAAACCTGCCGCCAGCAAGCCGCCCGCGGCGCAACCTGCTGCCGCTAAACCGCCGGCCACGCAACCTGCTGCCGTGAAGCCTGCTGCCAAGCCGCCTGTCTCTGCGCCGGCTACCACTGGGGGACGAGAATAATGGTTGGTGCTACTGCCTCCCGAAACGGCTGGATGGTCTGGCTGACATTCGCCATAGGCATGCTGCTCAGCGTTTCGCCGCTGCCACAATTCATGGAAATCCTGCGTCCACTGTGGCTGGCCTTGCTGCTGGCATTCTGGGCGTTAGCCATGCCGCAGCAAGTCGGGATGGTCACCGCGTGGTGCCTGGGCCTGGCCGAAGACGTGCTCTACGGCACGCTGCTGGGGCAGAACGCATTGATCCTGACGCTGATCACGTACCTGGTGCTGGCGCTGCAACAGCGTCTGCGCATGTTTCCGATGTGGCAACAGAGCCTGGTGATCCTGGTGATTTTCGGCCTCGCGCAGCTTGTTCAACTATGGCTCAGCGCCCTGACCGGCAATCGTCAGCCGACACTGGCGCTGGTCTTGCCGGCACTGGTCAGCGCATTGCTCTGGCCATGGATCAGCTACGGTTTGCGCGGTTTGCGTCGACGCTACAAAATCAATTAATTCGGTCAGGCATTTGCCCGCACCTCGACAGGGAGATGTCTTGATGAAACAGCTGTACCTCGCCTCAGGCTCGCCACGTCGGCGTGAACTGCTCACGCAGATCGGCGTGCCGTTCACCGCCATCAGCGCGGACATCGATGAAACCCCTTTAAACAATGAATCCCCGTCGGCCTATGTCGAACGCCTGGCGCGCGGCAAAGCCGAGGCCGGGCGCGGGTCCGTCGTGTCCGACGAAGATTTTTGCGTACTGGGCGCCGATACCGCCGTGGTGCTGGACGGGAAAATTCTCGGCAAGCCGGTGGACGAAGCCGAGGCGTGCGCCATGCTTATGAAGTTGTCCGGGTGTGAACATGAAGTCCTGACGGCGATTGCGGTGCGAGACGGTGAGCGTTGCGAGTCTCGGGTGGTGCGCAGTCTGGTGCGCTTTCGCAACATCAGTCGCGACGAAGCGGTGGCCTACTGGGCCAGCGGCGAGCCGCAGGACAAGGCCGGCGGCTATGGCATTCAAGGGCTCGGCGCGGTGTTTGTCGCCGGACTCAATGGCAGTTACTCGGCGGTGGTCGGGTTACCGCTGTGCGAAACCGCTGAGCTGCTCGGCCATTTCGGCATACCCTGTTGGCAAACCCTTAACGCGCGTTGAGCGTCGTACTGACAAGATGCGGCCATTATCGTGAACATGCCTGAACGAGACCCTGCCATGAGTGAAGAGATCCTGATCAACATCACGCCGATGGAATCGCGCGTGGCGGTGGTTGAAAACGGTGTTCTGCAAGAGGTCCACGTCGAGCGCACGCAAAAGCGCGGGATCGTCGGCAACATCTATAAAGGCAAGGTCGTGCGGGTATTGCCCGGCATGCAGGCGGCCTTCGTCGACATCGGCCTGGACCGCGCCGCGTTCATTCATGCCTCGGAAATCTCCCTGCGCGAAGGCCCTGCGGTCGAGAGCATCAGCGCGCTGGTTCACGAAGGTCAGAGCCTGGTGGTGCAAGTCACCAAGGACCCGATCGGCTCAAAAGGCGCACGGCTGACGACTCAGTTGTCGATTCCATCGCGTTATCTGGTGTACATGCCGCGCACCGCACACGTTGGCATTTCGTTGAAGATCGAAGACGAAGCCGAGCGCGAACGTCTCAAACAAGTGGTCACTGATTGCGTGGCCAAAGAAGGCATTCAAGAGGCGGGTGGCTTCATCCTGCGTACCGCTGCCGAAGGTGCCGGTGCCGATGAAATCCTCATGGACATTCGCTACCTGCGTCGTCTCTGGGATCAGATCAACGAGCAGATCAAAACCATCAGCGCGCCGAGTGTGATCTACGAAGACCTTGGCCTGGCACTGCGAACCTTGCGGGACCTGGTGAGCCCGAAGATCGAGAAGATCCGGATCGACTCCCGGGAAACCTTCCAGAAAACCACGCAGTTCGTCGCCGAGCTGATGCCAGAAATCGCCGATCGTCTTGAGCATTACCCGGGCGAGCGGCCGATCTTCGACCTGTACGGCGTCGAAGACGAAATCCAGAAAGCCCTGGAACGCAAAGTCCCGCTGAAATCCGGCGGTTACCTGGTGGTCGATCCGGCGGAAGCCATGAGCACTATCGACGTCAACACCGGGGCGTTTGTCGGTCATCGCAACCTCGAAGAAACCATTTTCAAGACCAACCTCGAAGCCGCGACCGCCATTGCTCGCCAGCTGCGCCTGCGCAACCTGGGCGGGATCATCATCATCGACTTCATCGACATGGAAGATGAAGAGCACCAGCGTCAGGTGCTGCGCACGCTCGAGAAGCAACTGGAGCGCGATCACGCCAAGACCAATATCATCGGCATCACCGAATTGGGCCTGGTGCAGATGACTCGCAAGCGCACCCGCGAAAGTCTTGAACAAGTACTGTGCGAACCGTGCAGTAGCTGTCAGGGCCGCGGCAAGCTCAAGACACCGGAAACCGTTTGCTACGAGATTTTCCGCGAAATCCTCCGAGAAGCTCGCGCCTATCAGGCCGAAGGCTATCGTGTATTGGCCAACCAGAAAGTGGTCGACCGTTTGCTCGATGAAGAGTCGGGCAATGTCGCCGAGCTCGAAGGTTTTATCGGACGCACCATCCGATTCCAGGTGGAAACCATGTATTCCCAGGAACAATACGACGTGGTGCTGCTCTGAATCGGTATGTTTCAAACCCTGTTAGAACGGCTGGCCTCAGCTTTTTGCAGTATTTTTGCCATGGGAGCCAACTGACATGGAACGTCTGACACGCATTTTGGCCGCACTGACCCGCTGGGGGCTGGGGCTGTGTGCGTTGGTGTTGGTGTTGTTGGCGTTATACGTCAGCCTCGGCCGAGAGCTGACCCCGCTGGTGGCCGAGTACCGTGCCGAAGTCGAAGCCAAAGCCAGCGCTGCCTTGGGTATGCCGCTGAGTATCGGTGAACTGGAAGGTAACTGGAGCGGTTTTGCTCCGATCATGCTGGCTCACGACGTGATGGTTGGCGAGGGCGCCAATGCCTTGCGTCTGGATCAGGTGCGCGCGGTGCCGGATCTTTGGGCCAGTCTGATGGCGCGCGAAGTGCGTATCGCTCACCTGGAACTCAGCGGCCTGAAGATCAGCCTCAAGGAAAGCGAGGACGGTCATTGGGCGCTGGAAGGTTTGCCGGTGCAGCAGGATCAGCCGCTGGATCCTGAGCAATTGCTCAATCGCATGCAGATGGTTCAGCAACTGTCGGTACTCGATAGCCAAGTCACTTTGCAGCCGCTGCAAGAGCAGCCGCTGACCCTGACTTACGTCGGCTTGAATCTGAAAACCGGGGCCTCCCGTCAGCGACTCGACGCCCGTTTGACCCTGCCCGATGGACAACCGGTGGCCCTCAGTCTGCGTACCCGCCTGCGTGCCAGCGAATGGAAAGACGGCGAGGCTGAAGCTTATTTGAGCCTGCCGCAAAGCGACTGGTCGAAATGGTTGCCTGAGCGCCTGACCCAACAATGGAATTTTTCCGAGCTCAAGGCCGGCGGCGAGCTGTGGGTGAACTGGAACAAGGGCGACCTGCAGAGTGCTGCGATTCGCTTGAACGCGCCGCAACTCAAGGGTGCGTACGCCGAGCGCAAGCCGATTCAGATCAACAATCTGGCGCTCAATGGCTATTTCCAGCGCAGTTCCGAAGGCGCCCTGATCACCCTGGATTCGCTGGCCATGAGCCTTGGCGAGACCCGCTGGGAATCGCATCTGCAACTCAAACAAAACGCGGCGACCGACAAGACTGAAGAGCTTTGGCATCTGCAAGCCGACCGTCTCGACCTCACCCCGATCACCCCGATACTGAATGCCTTGGGGCCGCTGCCCGAAGGGATTGCTACGGCCGTCGAGCGACTCAAAGTGACCGGTGGCCTGCGCAATGTGCTGATCGACTTCCGGCCTAATGCCACCGACGACAGCAAGTTCAGCTTTGCCGCCAATCTGGATCGGGTCGGCTTCGATGCCTATCACGGCGCTCCGGCGGCGCGAAATGTCAGTGGCAGCATCAGCGGTGATCTGGGCGGTGGTGAGCTGCGCATGGACAGCAAGGATTTTTCCCTGCACCTGGACCCGATCTTCGCCAAGCCATGGCAGTACATTCAGGCCAATGCCCGGCTGACCTGGAAACTCGATAAAGAAGCCTTCACCTTGATCGCGCCGTACCTGAAGGTGCTGGGCGAGGAGGGCAAGATTGCTGGCGACTTCCTGATCCGCCTGCATTTCGACCATACCCAGGAAGACTACATGGACCTGCGGGTCGGTCTGGTGGACGGCGACGGTCGTTACACCGCCAAGTACTTGCCGACAATGCTCAGCCCGGGGCTGGACGAGTGGCTGCGTACGGCGATTCTCAAAGGTGCGGTGGACGAAGGCTTCTTCCAGTACCAGGGTTCGCTGAACCATGGGGCCGACGAGACTGCGCGCAGCATCAGCCTGTTCTTCAAGGTTCACGATGCCGAACTGGCCTTCCAGCCAGGCTGGCCACATGTCAGTAATGTCACCGGTGACGTGTTTGTTGAAGACAGCGGTGTACGGATCCTGGCCAGCAAGGGTCAACTGCTCAATACCCAAGTCAGCGACATTTACGTCAATATTCCCCATGTGCCAGCGGGGCAAAGCGTCCATCTGTTCCTTGACGGCGGATTCGCCGGCGGGTTGGGCGATGGCTTGAAGATTCTCCAGGAAGCGCCGATCGGCACCGCAGCCACCTTTGCCGGTTGGGAAGGCGAGGGCGATCTGCGGGGCAAACTGAAACTGGACATTCCATTGGTCAAAGGCGAGCAGCCCACGATCCTCGTCGACTTCAATGCCGCCAAGGCTCGTCTGAAACTGGCCGAGCCCACGCTGGAGCTGACTCAACTCAAGGGCGATTTCCGTTTCGACAGCACCAAGGGGTTGAGCGGGCAAAACATCACCGCGCGCGCCTTTGATAAACCGGTTACCGCACAGATTTTCGCCGATGGCGGCCCCGGCAACCTCAAGACTCGCGTCGTTGGCTCCGGCCTGGTCGAGGTCAAGAAACTGACTGACTGGCTGAATGTTACTCAGCAGTTGCCAGTGTCCGGTGTGATCCCTTATCAGCTGCAACTGAACCTTTATGGGGCCGACAGTCAATTGATGGTCAGCTCCAACCTCAAGGGTGTAGAAATCGATTTGCCGGCACCGTTCGGCATGGCGGCCGACGTTGGCCGCGACACCACGTTCCGCATGACCCTGCAGGGGCCCGAGCGGCGCTACTGGGTCAACTACGGTGAGCTGGCGAACTTCACGTTTGCGGCGCCGCCCGGTAACTTTGCCGACGGTCGTGGCGAGTTGTTCCTGGGGGGCGGCAATGCCGTGCTACCCGGCGCCAAAGGCCTGCGGGTGCGCGGTGTGCTGTCGGAACTGGATGTCGGCCCCTGGAAGGACCTGGTAGACAAGTACGCCGGCCAGGATCCGGGCGGTAACGCCAAACAGTTGCTCAGCAGCGCGGACCTCCAGGTCGGCAAACTCAGCGGTGTCGGCACCACGCTCGATCAGGCGTCGGTGCAGTTGAACCGCAAACCTGCCGCGTGGGCCTTGCAACTCGACAGTCAGCAGGTCAAGGGCAATGCCAGCATCCCCGATGCGAAAGCCGCTCCGATTGCGATCAATCTGCAATACGTGCGTTTGCCGGCGCCAGACCCGACGGTCCTGGCCGACGAAAACTCGCCGGATCCGCTGGCCTCGGTGGATCCGACGAAGATCCCGGCACTGGATATCACCATCAATCAGCTGTTCCAGGGCAAGGACCTCGTCGGGGCCTGGTATCTGAAAGTCCGTCCGACCGCCAAGGGCATTGCGCTTAATATGCTGGATCTGGGCCTCAAGGGCATTCTCCTGCAGGGCAGCGGCGGTTGGGAAGGTGTGCCCGGTTCCAGCAGCAGTTGGTACAAGGGCCGGGTCAGCGGCAAGAATCTCGCCGATGTACTGAAGGGCTGGGGCTTTGCGCCGAGTGTCACCAGTGAAAATTTTCATATGGATGTTGATGGTCGCTGGCCGGGTTCTCCGGCTTGGCTGGCCAGCAAGCGGTTCTCCGGCACCCTTGATGCGTCGCTCAATAAAGGCCAGTTTGTTGAAGTCGAGGGCAGCGCCCAGGCCCTGCGGGTATTTGGCCTGCTCAACTTCAACTCCATCGGTCGCCGTCTGCGTCTGGACTTCTCTGACTTGTTTGGCAAAGGCCTGAGTTATGACCGAGTCAAGGGTTTGTTGGTCGCGACCAACGGCGTTTACGTGACCAAGGAGCCGATCCAGATGACCGGCCCGTCGAGCAATGTTGAGCTCAACGGCACTCTGAACCTGGTGGGTGACCAGATCGATGCCAAGTTGCTGGTGACGTTGCCTGTGACCAACAACCTGCCGATTGCCGCGCTGATCGTCGGCGCGCCGGCTATTGGCGGCGCGCTGTTCCTGATCGATAAGCTGATCGGTGACCGTGTGGCGCGTTACGCCAGCGTCCAATACACCGTCAAGGGGCCGTGGAAAGAGCCGAAAATCACCTTCGACAAACCTTTTTGACAACGCCACGCCTCAGGTCGATGGAGTAGCATGGCCGCAAGTCCCCTGTATATGTTGATTCCAGATCAGGAAAAGGCCATGTCTTTTGCGGTAATTCAAATGGTCAGCCAGAGCGATGTGCTGGTCAATCTGGCCCAGGCCCGTCGGCTGCTTGAGCAAGCGGCAGCCGGTGGCGCGCAGCTGGCTGTGCTTCCAGAAAACTTCGCCGCCATGGGCCGTCGCGACATCGCCGACATCGGCCGCGCCGAGGCGTTGGGCGAAGGCCCGATCCTGCCATGGTTGAAACAGACCGCCCGCGACCTCAAGTTATGGATAGTGGCCGGCACGTTGCCATTGCCACCGGTGGATCAGCCGACGGCCAAAGTGCATGCCTGCTCGCTGCTGGTGGATGACCACGGCGAAACCGTTGCACGGTATGACAAGTTGCACCTCTTCGACGTTGATGTGGCGGACAATCGCGGGCGTTATCGCGAATCCGATGACTATGCTTATGGCAGTGGGGTCGTTGTGGCGGACACGCCCGTCGGTCGAGTCGGATTGACGGTGTGTTACGACCTGCGCTTCCCGGAGCTGTACAGTGAATTACGCGCTGCCGGTGCCGAGTTGATTACCGCGCCGTCGGCCTTTACCGCGGTGACCGGTGCGGCGCATTGGGAGGTGTTGATTCGCGCGCGGGCCATCGAAACCCAATGTTATGTGCTCGCGGCTGCCCAGGGTGGGACGCATCCGGGGCCGCGAGAAACCTTTGGCCATGCCGCGATTATCGACCCGTGGGGACGTGTGCTGGCGCAACAGGATCAAGGCGAGGCCGTGCTGTTGGCCGAACGCGATAGCAGCGAACAGGCGTCCATCAGGGCGCGGATGCCAGTGTCCAGTCACCGGCGTTTTTTCTCGCAGGGCGCACAGCGACCTGCCTCAGAACGATGAATTTAAGGCGTAAAGCATATGAGCGAGTTGTTGTCCTCAGTCAGTGAACACCTCCTGGCGCCCGGCGGCGTAACAATCGAGAGCCTGCAAGGTGTGCTCGGCGATCTGGCCGGCCCGGGCATCGATGCCGCCGACCTGTATTTCCAGGGGCAGATTTCCGAGTCCTGGGCGCTGGAGGACGGGATCGTCAAGGAAGGCAGCTTCAATCTCGACCAAGGTGTCGGCGTGCGAGCGCAATCGGGTGAGAAAACCGGTTTTGCCTACAGCAATGCCATTACCCTTGAAGCCCTCGGCGCCGCGGCCCGTGCTGCACGCTCGATCTCTCGTGCCGGTCAGAACGGCACGGTGCAAGCCTTCACGACTCAGGATGTCGCCCAGTTATACGGGCCGGACAACCCGTTGGAAGTGATGACCCGTGCCGAGAAGGTCGAACTGCTCAAGCGTATCGACGTCGCGACTCGCGCCCTCGACCCGCGTATTCAGCAAGTCACCGTGAGCATGGCCGGCGTCTGGGAACGAATCCTCGTGGCCTCCACTGACGGCGGCCTGGCCGCCGATGTACGGCCGCTGGTACGTTTTAACGTCAGCGTGATCGTCGAGCAGAATGGTCGCCGTGAGCGTGGCGGTCATGGCGGTGGCGGTCGTACCGATTACCGTTATTTCCTCAGCGATGACCGCGCCATGAGCTACGCCCGTGAAGCGCTGCGTCAGGCGTTGGTGAATCTGGAAGCCATTCCTGCGCCGGCCGGTACGTTGCCGGTGGTATTGGGTTCCGGCTGGTCCGGCGTGCTGCTGCACGAAGCGGTCGGCCACGGTCTGGAAGGCGACTTCAACCGCAAGGGCAGTTCGGCCTACAGCGGGCGCATGGGCGAGATGGTTGCGTCCAAGCTTTGCACCATCGTCGATGATGGCACGCTGGCCGGTCGTCGCGGTTCCCTGAGCGTCGATGATGAAGGCACCCCGACCGAGTGCACGACACTGATTGAAAACGGCGTACTCAAAGGCTATATGCAGGACAAACTCAACGCCCGTCTGATGGGCGTGGCCCGTACCGGTAACGGTCGTCGCGAATCCTACGCGCACCTGCCAATGCCGCGCATGACCAACACCTACATGCTGGCGGGCGAAAGCGATCCGGCAGAAATCATCGCCTCGGTGAAACGCGGCATCTACTGCGCCAACCTCGGCGGCGGTCAGGTGGACATCACCAGTGGCAAGTTCGTGTTCTCCACCAGCGAGGCGTACCTGATCGAAGACGGCAAGATTACGGCCCCGGTCAAAGGCGCGACGTTGATTGGCAACGGGCCGGAAGCCATGAGCAAGGTGTCGATGGTCGGTAATGATCTGGCACTGGATAGCGGCGTGGGGACGTGTGGCAAGGATGGGCAATCGGTGCCGGTGGGTGTCGGCCAGCCAACGCTGAAAATCGATGCGATCACTGTGGGTGGCACAGGATCTTGAGGGATGGAGCTTCGGGTGAACCGCGTAGCGACTCACCCGATTCGAGATTTAACGCAAACCGCGTTGAGTCTCGTCCAGCTCACGGATGTACTTGAAGATTTTACGGCTCGATGCCGGTGGCTTATTTGTCGCCAGTTCGTGCTGGGCCTGACGGATCAGGGAGCGCAATTGTTGGCGATCAGCCTCCGGGAAGTCGACCACGAACTTCTCCAGGACCGCATCGTCGCCCGCGATCAAGCGATCGCGCCAGCGTTCCAGGCCATGGAAACGTTCGTTGTACTGCCGAGTGGAGGCATCGAGTTGATCGAGCAGCGTCAGAATGGCGTCAGTGTCCTGATCGCGCATCAGTTTGCCGATGAACATAAGGTGCCGTTTACGCGCGATATTCGCGGTGTGCTTGGGCGCATCAGCCAGTGCCCGGCGCATAGCGTCGGTCAACGGCAGTTTTGCCAGCAAGTCAGGCTTGAGCGTTGTAAGGCGCTCGCCGAGGTCAACCAGAGCATGAAGCTCGCGTTTAACCTGGGATTTGCTTTTTTCTCCCGTATCGAGGGAGTCGTCGTAAGAATCAACCATGGTGGCCGTCCGCAAAGAAACGCCGCCATGATAACCAGTCGGGGGCCGCTTGTCCGGCCCGGTCGCTCGAAGGCCCTAGCCGAAAGCAGAATTTGAGTGGAGAACAGCATGAGTGCAGTTGAAAGCGTCGGCCCACAAGCGTTGCCGGCACTGCAAGAACAAGTCGAGCAGATCATCGCTGAAGCCAAGCGCCAGGGCGCCAGTGCCTGTGAAGTCGCGGTGTCTCTGGAGCAGGGCCTTTCCACCTCCGTGCGTCAGCGTGAAGTCGAAACCGTCGAATTCAACCGCGATCAGGGTTTCGGCATCACCTTGTACGTTGGTCAGCGCAAGGGCTCGGCCAGCACGTCCGCCAGCGGTCCGGAGGCGATTCGCGAAACCGTCGCCGCCGCGCTGGCCATCGCCAAGCACACGTCTGAAGACGAAGCTTCGGGCCTGGCGGACGCTGCGCTGATGGCCAAGGATCTGCAGGATTTCGACCTGTTCCACGAATGGGACATTACCCCGGAACAAGCCATCGAGCAGGCCCTGGCCTGTGAAGCGGCGGCGTTTGCCACCGACAGCCGGATCAAGAACGCCGATGGCACCACCCTCAGCACCCATCAGGGCTGCCGTGTCTACGGTAACAGCCACGGTTTTATCGGCAGTTACGCGTCGACCCGGCACAGCTTGAGCTGCGTGATGATCGCCGAGGCCGACGGCCAGATGCAGCGCGATTACTGGTACGACGTGAACCGCCAGGGCAACTTGCTGGCCGACCCGGTGAGCATCGGCCAGCGTGCCGCGCAACGGGCGGCGAGCCGTCTGGGCGCGCGTCCGGTGCCGACCTGCGAAGTGCCGGTGCTGTTTTCCGCGGAACTGGCCGGTGGTTTGTTCGGCAGTTTCCTCTCGGCGATTTCCGGCGGCAGCCTGTATCGCAAATCCTCGTTCCTTGAGGGCACGCTGGGGCAGAAACTGTTCCCGGAATGGCTGACCATCGATGAGCGCCCGCACCTGATGCGCGCGCTGGGCAGTTCGGCGTTCGATGGCGATGGTCTGGCCACTTACGCCAAACCATTCGTCGAAAAAGGCGAGTTGGTCTCATACATTCTCGGCACATACTCCGGCCGTAAGCTCGGGATGCCGAGCACCGC
This sequence comes from Pseudomonas sp. 478, assembly GCF_003254125.1. Taxonomy (NCBI): domain Bacteria; kingdom Pseudomonadati; phylum Pseudomonadota; class Gammaproteobacteria; order Pseudomonadales; family Pseudomonadaceae; genus Pseudomonas; species Pseudomonas sp. 478. Next base: position 218,592 of record NZ_QKZG01000006.1, on the reverse strand, counting down.
CAACGCTGGTGGTGTGCACAACCTGTTTGTCACCCATGGTGACGAAGACCAGGCAGCCTTGCTACGCCGCATGGGTCGCGGCCTGCTGGTGACTGAATTGATGGGACAGGGCCTGAACATGGTCACTGGCGATTACTCCCGCGGCGCGGCGGGGTACTGGGTCGAGAATGGCGAAATCCAGTTTGCGGTCCAGGAAGTGACCATCGCCGGCAACATGCGCGACATGTTCAAACAGATCGTTGCGGTCGGTAATGACCTGGAGCTGCGCAGCAACATTCGCACAGGTTCGGTGCTGATCGAGCGGATGACGGTGGCGGGTAGCTAATCCCTTACCGCTAAGCAAAAAAGGCGCGTCACCCATCAGGTGGCGCGCCTTTTTTAATGCGCCATGCACCGTCCCTGTAGGAGCACGGCTTGCCGGCGATGGCGTCCCTGAGCTCGTTCTACAGCGTGATCAATTGGCCTGAAGTCGCTACGCGCTATCAGGCTGCGCTGGTTTAAGACTTCTGCCAAAACCATCCAGGGCTGGCTATGGGCACTGGCTGGTGAGCCTGGCTGAATTGTTGCTGCCCTTGGGGTTGGCGCTGGCGGCCGGGGCAATGTTGCTGGTGGTCACCCATGAAGTCATTCCCGAGTCGCGCCGCAATGGTCACGACAAGCTTGCAAGTCTTGGGCTGCTGATCGGGTTTTGCTTGATGATGGTGATGGATACGGCGTTGGCTTAGCGACTGAACACGAACTTTGTAGCAGCCTTCGGCAGCTGCTATAGGGCGAGTGTTACTCGCCTTCGCCGAAGTAGTCATTGATCAAATTCACCAATGCCTGCAGCGCCTCATCAGCCTGTTCGCCTTCGGTGCTCAGGTAGATTTTGGTGCCCTTGCCCGCAGCGAGCATCATCATTGCCATGATGCTTTTTCCGTCGACCGTGGATTCCGGCGTGCGTCCTACTCTGATCGTGCAATCCTTGAACTCACCGGCGACGCCAACGAATTTTGCAGAAGCGCGGGCATGCAGGCCCAGCTTGTTGATGATTTCAATTTCCAGAGCAGGCATCGCGGTGTGAATCCTTTAGCTGAGGTCGCGGTGGCGAACCTGGACGTTCTTCAGGGATTTTTGCAGGGCCTGGCCCAGACGTTCGGTCAGGTAGACGGAGCGGTGATGGCCGCCGGTGCAGCCAATGGCAATGGTGACATAAGCGCGGTTGCTGGCGGCAAAACGGGGTAGCCATTTTATCAAGTAGGTGGAGATGTCCTGGAACATCTCTTCGACGTCCGGCTGTGCCGCCAGGTAATCGGCAACCGGTTGGTCGAGCCCGGATTGATCGCGCAACTCTGGCTTCCAGTAAGGGTTCGGCAGGCAGCGCACGTCGAACACCAGATCAGCGTCCACTGGCATGCCACGCTTGAAACCGAAAGACTCCACCAGGAACGCCGTACCGGATTCCGGCTGGTTCAGCAGGCGCAGCTTGATGGTATCTCGCAGCTGATACAGGTTCAGGTTGGTGGTGTTTACTTTGAGATCGGCGAGGTCGGCAATCGGCCCGAGCAGCGCGGTCTCATCGTTGATGGCCTCGGCCAGCGAGCGATTGGCATTGCTCAGCGGGTGACGACGGCGGGTTTCCGAGAACCGTTTGAGCAAGGTTTCTTCGTCGGCGTCCAGATAAAGCACATCACACTGGATATGCCGGCTGCGCACTTCTTCCAGCAGTTCGGGAAACCGCGACAAGTGACTCGGCAAGTTACGCGCATCGATCGATACGGCAACCAGCGGTTGCGCCAGCTCAGTGTGGATTAACGCACGTTCGGCCAGTTCCGGCAGCAGACCGGCGGGCAGGTTGTCGATGCAGTAGTAGCCGTTGTCCTCGAGAACATCGAGTGCGGTACTTTTACCTGAGCCGGAGCGGCCACTGACGATGATCAAGCGCATGATTAATGACCGTTTTGCTCGTCCAGGACAACCTGATACAAGGCTTCATTGCTCGAGGCGCTGCGCAGTTTTTCGCGCACTTCCTTGCGGTCGAGCATGCTGGCGATCTGGCGCAGTAACTCCAGGTGCGCATCGGTAGCGGCTTGCGGGACCAGCAGAACGAACAGCAGGTCAACCGGGGCGCCGTCGATGGCGTCGAAATCAATGGGTGCATCAAGGTGCATCAGGGCACTGATGGGCGAGGTGCAGCCCTTCAGGCGGCAATGGGGAATGGCGATGCCGTTGCCAAAACCGGTTGAGCCGAGCTTTTCACGGGCAATCAGAGCCTCGAAGACATCTTGCATCTCCAGATCCGGCACTTCTTTGTGGATAAGGTTGGCAATTTGCTCAAGGGCTTTCTTTTTACTGCCGCCCGGCACGTTCACGAGGGAACGGCCGGGGGTCAGGATGCTTTCAAGTCGGATCATGGGTTGGGAGTGTTAACGACCGGTCGCGCCCTGAAGGAGGCTTTGGGTCTTTTCCTTATGCTTTTTGAGTTGTTTATCCAGCTTGTCGGTCAGTGCGTCGATCGCCGCGTACATATCGGTATGCTCCGCGTTTGCGACCACTTCATTGCCGGGAATATGCAGCGTGGCTTCGATTTTCTGCTTGAGCTTTTCGACCGTCATCGTGACCTGCACGTTGGTGATCTTGTCGAAATGCCTCTCTAATCGTTCGAGTTTTTCGCCGATGTAGGTGCGAAGAGGTTCGGTCACTTCCAGTTGGTGTCCACTGATGTTGACTTGCATACAGCTTCTCCTTCGTTGCCAGTGCATAAAGCGGCAGGCAGAAATGCCTGCCACTGGAACGCTGTGGCGTGGCTCTACATCAACCGCTTGCGTTCGCTCGAAGGCGCGATCCCGAGGGATTCGCGGTACTTGGCGACGGTGCGGCGAGCCACCTGAATGCCTTGTGCCTCCAGTAAACCAGCGATCTTGCTGTCACTCAACGGCTTTTTCTGATTTTCCGCGGCAACCAGTTTTTTGATGATCGCGCGGATCGCCGTGGATGAGCATTCACCGCCCTCGGAGGTGCTGACGTGGCTGGAAAAAAAGTATTTCAGTTCATATATGCCCCGTGGGGTATGCATGAATTTCTGCGTGGTCACCCGTGAAATCGTCGACTCGTGCATGCCCACCGCTTCAGCGATGTCATGCAGGACCAGCGGTTTCATGGCTTCGTCGCCGTATTCAAGAAAACCACGCTGATGCTCGACGATCTGAGTGGCTACTTTCATCAGGGTTTCGTTGCGGCTTTGCAGGCTCTTGATGAACCAGCGAGCCTCTTGCAACTGATTGCGCATGAAGGTGTTGTCGGCGCTGGTGTCGGCGCGGCGCACGAAACCGGCGTATTGAGCGTTGACCCGCAGTCGTGGCACGGATTCCTGGTTCAGCTCCACCAGCCAGCGCTCGTTGTCCTTGCGTACGATCACATCGGGAACGACGTATTCGGCTTCGCTGGACTCGATTTGCGAGCCTGGGCGCGGGTTGAGGCTCTGCACCAGTTCAATCACCTGGCGCAGTTCGTCTTCCTTGAGCTTCATGCGGCGCATCAGTTGGCTGTAATCGCGGCTGCCGAGCAGGTCGATGTAATCGGTGACCAGGCGTTTGGCCTCGACCAGCCAAGGCGTCTTGGCGGGTAACTGGCGCAATTGCAGCAGCAGGCATTCGCCCAGGTTGCGGGCGCCGATGCCAGCGGGTTCGAATTGCTGGATGCGGTGCAGGACGGCTTCGATTTCGTCCAGTTCGATGTCCAGTTCCGGGTCGAAGGCTTCGAGAATCTCCTCGAGGGTTTCGTCCAGGTAGCCCTGATTGTTGATGCAGTCGATCAGGGTCACGGCGATCAGGCGATCGGTGTCGGACATCGGGGCCAGGTTCAGTTGCCACAGCAGGTGGCTTTGCAGGCTTTCGCCGGCCGATGTCCGGGTGGTGAAGTCCCACTCGTCGTCATCGTTGCTTGGCAGGCTGCTGGCGCTGGTCTGGTAGACGTCTTCCCACGCGGTATCGACGGGCAGTTCGTTGGGGATGCGCTCGTTCCAGTCGCCTTCCTCGAGGTTATCAACCGTCGGGGCGGTTTCCTGGTAGGAGGGTTCCTGAATGTCGGCGTTAGGTTGCTGTTCGGCTTTGTCGGCCAAGGGGTCGGCGTTATCGAAGTCGTCGCCTTCTTCCTGGCGTTCGAGCATCGGATTGGACTCCAGGGCCTCCTGGATTTCCTGTTGCAGGTCCAGGGTCGACAATTGGAGCAGGCGGATGGCCTGTTGCAGCTGCGGTGTCATCGTCAGCTGCTGGCCCATTCTCAAGACTAGCGATGGTTTCATGGCAGGGGCTTAACACCTTATTCGCCGGCGCACATGCGCCATCCACTACAGGGCGCCGGAGCGCCAAACATAAGCAAATTATATGCCCGAAACTGCAGCGTTTGCCTAGAGCGCTGTAACAATAAAAAAATGTTGATTTTTTATCGAGACGAGCGCCCGGGCAACCAGCCAGACACCTCAGTGCTTACAGGCGGAACTCATGGCCCAGATACACTTCCTTGACCAGGTCGTTGGCCAGGATGGTGGCAGAGTCACCTTCGGCGATCAGCTGGCCATCGTTGACGATGTAGGCGGTTTCGCAGATATCCAGGGTTTCACGGACGTTGTGGTCAGTGATCAGCACACCAATGCCCTTGGCCTTGAGGTGATAGATGATCTGCTTGATGTCGCCCACCGAAATCGGGTCCACGCCGGCGAACGGTTCGTCGAGCAGGATGAATTTCGGGTTGGTAGCCAGTGCCCGGGCGATTTCCACACGGCGGCGCTCACCACCGGACAGGCTCATCCCGAGGTTGTCGCGGATGTGGCTGATGTGGAATTCCTGCAGCAGGCTTTCCAGCTCTTGGCGACGACCGGCCTTGTCGAGTTCCTTGCGGGTCTCGAGGATCGCCATGATGTTGTCGGCTACCGAAAGTTTGCGGAAGATCGATGCTTCTTGCGGAAGATAGCCGATGCCAGCCTTCGCACGACCATGCATAGGCTGGTGGCTGACATCCAGGTCGTCAATCAGTACGCGGCCCTGATCGGCCTGTACCAGGCCGACAATCATGTAAAAGCAGGTGGTCTTGCCGGCGCCGTTTGGGCCTAGGAGACCGACGATCTGACCGCTGTCGATCGACAGGCTGACGTCACGCACGACCTGGCGGCTCTTGTAGCTCTTGGCCAGATGCTGAGCTTTCAGAGTTGCCATTACTGGGCCTTTTGCTCGTCGGTTTTCTTCTTCGGCTGGATCACCATGTCGATGCGCGGACGCGACTCGGTGACCTTGTTGCCCGTCGCGCGACCGGCGCTGGCCAGCTTTTTGACCGTGTCATAGACGATTTTCTCGCCTTGGGTGACGTTGTTGTCCTTGTCGACAACTTTTGCCTTGTCGATCAGCACGACGCGGTTTTGCGCTGCGTGGTACTGGATGGTCACGCCCCAGCCCTGAACGGGTTTGGTGTCGCCTGCAGTTTGCAGTTGCTCGAAATAGGCGAGGTTGCCCACCGAAGTCACCACGTCAATGTCGCCGGTCGGCGTGCGGGTGATGGTCACGGTGTTGCCTTTAACGATCATCGAGCCCTGAGTGATGATCACGTCACCTTTATAGGTGGCAACGCCATTCTTGTCGTCCAGCTGGGCATCGTCGGCCTGAATGCGGATAGGCTGCGTTTGATCGGTCGGCAGTGCCCAGGCGCTCACGCTTCCCAGTGCTGCGCTCAGACCGAGCAAAATAGGGAGGGTTTTAACGAGCCTCATACTGTCCTCTTACGTTCGATAGCAGGTGTATCCTGCTTTCTTTCAAATACGCTTTCATTCCCTTGCCAGTCGACACACCACCAGCGCCGTCGATTCTAACGGGTTGCTCGGTCTGCGCATATTGCTGCTGCGGGAACACTGTCATGCGGGTGGTGGTAATCAGGGTCTTGCGGTTTTTCTCGTCGAAGCGCGTGATGCGCACCGAGTCAATCAGTTCGACCTGAGTGCCGTCGGGATTCACTTCGCCGTGCTCGCTCTGGACGTGCCACGGAAACTCGGTGCCGCGGAACATGTTCAGGTCGGGATTGGTCAGCAGCGTCACTTCGGTGGCTTTCAGGTGTTCAACCTTGTCGGACGTCATTTCGTATTGCAGTCTGCCATCCGGCAGATATTGCACGCTGTGGGCGTTGATCGCGTAATAGTCGATCTCGGTTTCATCGATCTTTGCCACCGGCTTGTCGAGGAAGCGTTCCGGGCTGATGTTCCAGTAGCCGACCGCTGCGAATATCGCGGCGATGCAACCGAACACCAGGAATTTGCGAATCTTTTTGCTCAGCATAGTTGGCTCACAGGTACGCGGCGTTTGCCGCATCAAGGCGGCCCTGCGCGCGCAGGATCAATTCGCAGAATTCGCGAGCGGCACCCTCGCCCCCGCGGGCCTGGGTGATGCCGTGGGCGTGTTCACGGACGAAACTGGCGGCGTTTGCCACCGCCATGCCCAGGCCGACGCGGCGAATCACTGGCAGGTCCGGCAGGTCGTCACCGAGATAGGCGACTTGCTCATAGCTTAGGTTGAGTTGGGCAAGAAGCTCGTCGAGCACCACCAGTTTGTCCTCGCGCCCTTGGTACACGTGTGGAATACCGAGGTTCTTCGCGCGTCGCTCGACCACCGGGGTTTTGCGGCCACTGATGATAGCGGTCTGCACGCCGGCTGCCATCAACATCTTGATACCTTGGCCGTCGAGGGTGTTGAACGTCTTGAATTCGCTGCCGTCTTCGAGGAAGTACAGGCGTCCGTCAGTCAGTACGCCATCGACGTCAAAAACCGCCAGTTTGATGTTCTTGCCGCGTTGCAGCAGGTCGGTGCTCATTACATTACTCCTGCACGCAGCAGATCGGACAGGTTGAAGGCGCCGATCGGACGGTCCTCCTTGTCCACCACTACCAGCGCGTTGATTCGATGGTCTTCCATGATTTTCAGGGCCTCTGCCGCAAGCATATCGGCCCGGGCGGTCTTGCCGTGGACGGTCATGACCTCGTCGATGGTCGTATGGTGGATGTCGATGGTCCGGTCAAGGGTGCGGCGCAAGTCGCCGTCGGTGAAGATCCCGGCCAGTTTGCCATCGGCCTCCACAATCGCAGTCATGCCCAGGCCCTTGCGGGTCATTTCCATCAAGGCGTCCTTGAGTAGCGTGCCACGTTGCACCTGGGGCAGTTCTGCTCCGGCGTGCATGACGGTTTCCACTTTCAGCAGCAGGCGTCGGCCAAGCGCGCCGCCGGGGTGGGAAAAGGCGAAATCTTCAGCGGTAAAACCGCGGGCTTCCAGCAGCGCAACGGCCAGGGCGTCGCCCATGACCAAGGCGGCAGTGGTCGACGAGGTTGGTGCCAGGTTGAGCGGGCAGGCTTCGTGCTCGACGTGCACGTTGAGGTTGACCTCGGCAGCCTTCGCCAGCGGTGAATCAGGGTTGCCGGTCATGCTGATCAATTGAATGCCCAGGCGTTTGATCAGCGGCAGCAGGGTGACGATTTCATTGGTAGAGCCGGAGTTCGACAGCGCCAGGATGATGTCGTCGCGGGTGATCATGCCCATATCGCCGTGGCTGGCTTCGGCCGGGTGCACGAAAAAGGCTGTGGTGCCGGTGCTGGCCAGGGTGGCGGCGATCTTGTTGCCGATGTGCCCCGATTTGCCCATGCCGACCACGACCACGCGCCCTTTGCTGGCCAGAATCATTTCGCAAGCGCGTACGAAATCCGCGTCGATACGGGGCAACAAGCCTTGTACGGCTTCCAGTTCGAGGCGGATGGTGCGTTGTGCTGATTGAATCAGGTCGCTGGATTGGCTCATGTCAGAAATCGTATAGCCTGATGAAAAGGCGGCGATTATAACGGTAATGATCGAAACCCTCACGCAAGTTCGTCGCGCTTTGTCATTCCCGGTTACCGAATACCCCTAAATAGAAGCTTTTACCTCGTCATGTTGCTCAACATGGCCCGGCTTGGGCCTTGGGCGCTTGGCCTTTGCAGTGATATAGTTCGCCGCCAGTTCGGCCTGCCCGGGAGGTATGTGCTTTCGCCAGAAAGTCAGGCGTCCGAGTGAGAGGCTGCATCGCAAGGAGATTAGATGAGTGCCGATAAAGCCTACGCGGTCGAGCTGAAGGGACTGACCTTCAAGCGCGGAACGCGCAGCATTTTCAATAACGTCGATATACGTATCCCGCGCGGCAAGGTCACCGGCATCATGGGGCCTTCCGGGTGTGGCAAGACTACGCTGTTGCGGTTGATGGGCGCACAGTTGCGGCCTACCAAAGGCGAAGTCTGGGTCAATGGACAGAACCTGCCGAAACTGTCGCGCAGTGACCTGTTCGATGCGCGAAAGCACATGGGCGTGCTGTTTCAGAGCGGTGCACTGTTCACCGATCTCGATGTGTTCGAGAACGTGGCCTTTCCGCTACGCGTTCATACCGAACTTCCGGAAGAAATGATCCGGGACATCGTCCTGCTCAAATTGCAGGCCGTGGGCTTGCGTGGTGCCATCGACCTGATGCCTGACGAGTTGTCCGGCGGCATGAAACGTCGCGTCGCTTTGGCGCGGGCGATTGCCCTCGATCCGCAGATCCTCATGTATGACGAGCCCTTTGTCGGCCAGGACCCCATCGCCATGGGGGTGCTGGTGCGTCTGATCCGCCTGCTCAACGATGCGCTGGGCATCACCAGTATCGTGGTCTCCCACGACCTGGCCGAGACCGCGAGCATCGCCGATTACATCTATGTCGTCGGCGAAGGCCAGGTATTGGGGCAGGGCACTCCCGAGGAGCTGATGAACTCGCAGGAGCCACGCATCCGTCAATTCATGACAGGCGAGCCTGACGGTCCGGTTGCCTATCACTTTCCAGCGACGGATTACCGCGCAGATCTTCTGGGGCAGCGTTGATGCGCAAGATTTCACTAATAGAACGGGTTCGCCGGTTCGGCCACTCTGGCATTGACGTGCTGGGGGTGTTCGGCCGTTCGGCAATATTCCTGTTTCATGCCTTGTTCGGTCGTGGCGGCATTGGCGGCGGTTTTGGCTTGCTGATCAAGCAGCTGCATTCGGTGGGCGTAATGTCCCTGGTGATCATCGTGGTCTCCGGGGTGTTCATCGGCATGGTGTTGGCGCTGCAAGGCTTCAATATTCTATCCAGCTATGGTTCGGAGCAGGCGGTCGGCCAGATGGTTGCGCTGACGCTGTTGCGTGAACTGGGGCCCGTGGTCACGGCATTGCTGTTCGCCGGGCGCGCCGGTTCGGCATTGACTGCCGAAATCGGCAACATGAAGTCCACCGAGCAGTTGTCCAGTCTGGAAATGATTGGTGTCGACCCGCTCAAATACATCATTGCCCCGCGCCTGTGGGCCGGCTTCATTTCCCTGCCGGTGCTGGCGATGATCTTCAGCGTGGTGGGCATCTGGGGTGGTTCGTGGGTGGCCGTCGACTGGCTGGGTGTCTATGAAGGTTCCTACTGGTCCAACATGCAGAACAGCGTGACCTTTGCAGACGATGTGCTCAACGGCATCATCAAAAGCATCGTTTTCGCCTTTGTCGTGACCTGGATCGCCGTATTCCAAGGCTATGACTGCGAGCCCACTTCCGAGGGGATCAGTCGTGCCACTACCAAAACCGTGGTGTATGCCTCTTTGGCTGTACTCGGCCTGGACTTTATTCTGACCGCCTTGATGTTTGGAGATTTCTGATGCAAAACCGCACCCTGGAAATCGGTGTCGGCCTTTTCTTGCTGGCTGGCATCCTGGCTTTGCTGTTGCTGGCGTTGCGGGTGAGTGGCCTGTCCCCGAGCGCAACCACCGACACTTATAAACTTTATGCGTATTTCGACAATATCGCCGGTTTGACTGTCAGAGCTAAAGTGACCATGGCCGGTGTGACCATCGGCAAGGTCACGGCGATCGATCTGGACCGCGACAGTTTCACCGGTCGAGTGACCATGCAGCTGGAAAAACGCGTAGATAACCTGCCGACTGACTCCACTGCATCTATCCTGACCGCTGGCCTGTTGGGCGAGAAGTACATCGGTCTCAGCGTGGGCGGCGAAGAAAGCTTGCTCAAGGACGGCTCAACCATCCACGACACGCAGTCGTCGCTGGTACTCGAAGACCTGATCGGTAAATTTCTGCTCAATACCGTTAGTAAAGACGCCAAATGAGGAGCTTTTGAATGATCTCTACCTTGCGACGTGGCCTGTTGGTATTACTCGCGGCCCTGCCGTTGATGGCTAACGCCGTGGCGGCGCCCTCAGCGCACGATATCGTGCAGGACACCACCAATCGGCTACTTGCCGATCTGTCGGCCAATAAAGAGAAGTACAAGCAAGACCCGCAAGACTTCTATACGGCGCTGAACACCATCGTCGGACCTGTTGTGGATGCCGAGGGCATTTCCAAGAGCATCATGACGGTCAAATATTCGCGCAAAGCCACGCCTGCGCAAATGAAGACCTTTGAAGAAAACTTCAAAAAGGGTCTGTTTCAGTTCTATGGCAACGCTTTGCTCGAGTACAACAATCAGGGGATCATCGTCGACCCTGCCAAGGATGAGTCGGGAGACCGTACAAGCGTTGCCATGACGGTCAAAGGCACCAACGGCGCGATCTATCCTGTGTCCTACACACTCGAAAAGATCAATGGCGAGTGGAAGCTGCGTAACGTGATCATCAACGGCATTAACATCGGCAAGCTGTTCCGTGATCAGTTCGCTGATGCCATGCAGCGCAATGGCAACGACCTGGACAAGACCATCAATGGTTGGGCCGGGGAAGTGGCCAAAGCCAAGGAAGCCAGCCAGAAGCAAACACCCGAGAAGCAAGCTCAATGAGTGTGTCGGCCATTCGCATGAGCGAATCCGGCGAGCTGACGCTCAGCGGCATGCTGGATTACCGCACCGGCCCCGGTTTGCGCAAGCAGGGGCAGGCGCTGATCAAATCCAGCAAGGCCGCTGCACTGGTGGTCGATTGCTCGGCAGTGTTGAAGTCCAGCAGTGTCGGCTTGTCGCTGCTGCTGTGCTTCATGCGTGATGCAGAGGCGGCCGGCAAGGCGCTGAGCATCCGCGGGATGCCAGAAGACATGCGCGAAATCGCTCAGGTCAGCGAATTGACCGAGCTGTTGGCGCACCCCTAACCGCATCTATTAAGAAGCCCCCCGTCAGAGTCCTGCTTCGCGGGGTTCGCAGGCGCGGGGCTTTTTTGTATGATGTCCGACCCGCGCGCACAGGGCGCCGATTGAGGTTGAGCATGCAGGCCGTAGAAGTGAAGAGCTTCCTTGAAGGAAAGCTGCCAGGAACCCTAGTAGAAGTCGAGGGCGAAGGCTGCAACTTTCAGCTGAACGTGATTAGCGATGAACTGGCGGCGTTGAGCCCGGTGAAGCGTCAGCAGCAGATCTATGCCCATTTGAACCCATGGATCACCGATGGCAGCATCCATGCGGTCACTATGAAATTTTTCAGCAGCGCGGCCTGGGCCGAGCGCACCTGAGCCCAAGGGCGTCGAGATTCTTATGGATAAATTGATAATTACCGGTGGCGTTCGTCTTGATGGCGAAATCCGCATCTCCGGGGCAAAGAACTCTGCCCTGCCGATCCTGGCTGCAACCTTGCTGTGCGATGGCCCGGTGACTGTTGCCAACCTGCCGCACCTGCACGACATCACCACCATGATCGAGCTGTTCGGTCGTATGGGCATCGAGCCGGTGATCGACGAGAAACTCAGCGTCGAAATCGACCCGCGCACCATCAAGACCCTGATCGCTCCGTACGAACTGGTGAAAACCATGCGTGCGTCGATCCTGGTGCTGGGCCCTATGGTTGCCCGTTTCGGTGAAGCCGAAGTCGCACTGCCTGGCGGTTGCGCCATTGGTTCGCGTCCGGTTGACCTGCACATTCGTGGCCTCGAAGCCATGGGCGCGGTCATCGACGTCGAAGGCGGCTACATCAAGGCCAAGGCGCCTGAAGGTGGCCTGCGCGGTGCGCACTTCTTCTTCGACACCGTCAGTGTGACCGGTACCGAAAACATCATGATGGCGGCCGCTCTGGCCAAGGGCCGTAGCGTTCTGGCAAACGCCGCTCGCGAACCTGAAGTCATCGACCTGGCGAACTTCCTGATCGCCATGGGCGCCAAGATCACTGGCGCCGGCACTGACACCATCACCATCGATGGCGTCGAGCGTCTGCACCCGACCACTTACAAAGTGATGCCTGACCGTATCGAGACCGGCACTTACCTGGTCGCCGCTGCTGTGACCGGCGGTCGTGTGAAGGTCAAGGACACCGATCCGACCATCCTCGAAGCCGTTCTTGAGAAACTCAAGGAATCGGGTGCCGAAATCACCTGCGGCGAAGACTGGATCGAGCTGAACATGCACGGCAAGCGGCCAAAAGCCGTTAACGTGCGTACCGCTCCGTACCCGGCGTTCCCGACCGATATGCAGGCGCAGTTCATCTCCCTCAACGCCATTGCCGAAGGCACCGGTGCCGTGATCGAGACGATCTTCGAAAACCGCTTCATGCACGTGTACGAACTGCACCGCATGGGCGCCAAGATCCAGGTTGAAGGCAACACCGCCATCGTCACTGGCACCGAAACGCTGAAGGGGGCGCCAGTCATGGCCACCGACCTGCGTGCTTCGGCCAGCCTGGTGATCTCGGCGCTGATCGCCGAAGGCGACACCCTGATCGATCGCATCTACCACATCGACCGTGGTTACGAGTGCATCGAAGAGAAACTGCAGATGCTCGGCGCCAAGATCCGCCGCGTACCGGGCTAGTTTCTGCTGCATGGGCGCAGGGACGCGCTCGTTGATTTGTTGAAGTCGAGCCGGTTTCCGGCTCGATGTGTGTCCGGCGCCATTTGCGACCGGGCATGAGTACCTTGATAAGGACTGACGTTTCCCATGTTGACCATCGCACTGTCCAAGGGCCGTATCCTTGACGACACCCTGCCGCTTCTGGCTGAAGCGGGCATCGTGCCGACCGAGAATCCGGACAAGAGCCGCAAGCTGATCATCCCCACGACCCAGGCCGATGTACGTCTGCTGATCGTGCGCGCCACCGATGTGCCGACTTACGTCGAACATGGTGCCGCTGACCTGGGCGTCGCCGGTAAAGATGTGCTGATGGAATATGGCGGCCAGGGTTTGTACGAGCCGTTGGACCTGCGAATTGCCCTGTGCAAGCTGATGACGGCTGGCCGTGTCGGCGATGTCGAGCCCAAGGGCCGCCTGCGTGTGGCGACCAAATTCGTCAACGTTGCCAAGCGCTACTACGCCGAACAGGGCCGTCAGGTCGACATCATCAAGCTCTATGGCTCGATGGAACTGGCGCCGCTGATCGGTCTGGCAGACAAGATCATCGACGTGGTCGACACCGGCAACACCCTGCGCGCCAATGGTCTGGAACCCCAGGATTTCATTGCCGACATCAGCTCCCGGCTGATCGTGAACAAAGCTTCGATGAAAATGCAACACGCCCGTATCCAGGCGTTGATCGACACCCTGCGCAAGGCAGTGGAGTCTCGACACCGCGGCTGATTTACCTGCGCGACGTTAAGTCGCGCCCGTCTATCCGCCTCATAGCCAGAATTCTCAGGTGCCCAAGCGGATCGATGGTAGCTTCGGGTACCTGAGTTTTCGCCATTCCTATGAGGCTCTCGCTATGACCGCACCGACTGCAATTCGCCGACTCAACGCTGCTGACCCGGATTTCGCACATCATCTGGATCATCTGCTGAGCTGGGAAAGTGTGTCTGACGACTCGGTCAATCAGCGGGTGCTGGACATCATCAAGGCCGTGCGCGAGCGTGGCGATGCGGCGCTGGTGGAATTCACCCAGAAGTTCGACGGCCTGCAGGTCGCGTCCATGGCGGACCTGATTCTGCCTCGTGAGCGCCTGGAACTGGCCCTGACCCGAATCACCGTGCCACAGCGTGAAGCCCTGGAAAAAGCCGCGTCCCGAGTACGCAGCTACCACGAGAAACAGAAACAGGATTCCTGGAGCTACACCGAAGCCGACGGCACCGTGCTGGGCCAGAAGGTCACGCCGCTGGATCGCGCCGGGTTGTACGTACCGGGCGGCAAAGCGTCTTATCCGTCCTCGGTACTGATGAACGCGATTCCGGCCAAGGTGGCCGGCGTGACTGAAGTGGTCATGGTAGTGCCGACGCCTCGTGGCGAAATCAACGAGCTGGTGCTGGCCGCTGCCTGCATCGCCGGCGTCGACCGCGTGTTCACCATCGGCGGCGCCCAAGCGGTTGCCGCGCTGGCTTACGGCACCGAAAGCGTGCCGAAGGTCGACAAGGTGGTCGGTCCGGGCAACATCTATGTCGCCACCGCCAAGCGGCACGTGTTCGGCCAGGTCGGCATCGACATGATCGCCGGCCCATCCGAAATCCTCGTGGTCTGCGACGGCCAGACGGATCCGGACTGGATCGCCATGGACCTGTTCTCCCAGGCTGAGCACGACGAAGACGCCCAGGCGATTCTGGTCAGCCCGGACGCCGAGTTCCTCGACAAGGTCGCCGCCAGCATCGCCAAACTGCTGCCGACCATGGAACGCGCCGAGATCATCGAAACGTCGATCAATGGCCGTGGTGCCCTGATCAAGGTCCGCGACATGGACCAGGCCATCGAAGTGGCCAACCGCATCGCACCGGAACACCTTGAGTTGTCCGTTGCTGATCCGCAGGCCTGGCTGCCGAAGATTCGCCACGCTGGCGCGATCTTCATGGGCCGTCACACCTCTGAAGCCTTGGGCGACTACTGCGCCGGCCCGAACCACGTGTTGCCTACCTCCGGCACCGCGCGTTTCTCCTCGCCGCTGGGTGTGTACGACTTCCAGAAGCGCTCGTCGATCATCTACTGCTCCGAGCAGGGTGCGTCGGAACTGGGCAAAACCGCTTCCGTGCTGGCCCGTGGCGAGTCGCTGACCGCTCACGCGCGCAGTGCCGAATACCGCATCGTTGACGATAAGAAGGGCAACTGAGCATGAGTAAATTCTGGAGTCCCTTCGTCAAGAGCCTGGTGCCTTACGTGCCGGGCGAGCAGCCGAAACTGGCGAAACTGGTGAAGCTCAACACCAACGAAAACCCGTATGGACCATCGCCAAAAGCCTTGGCGGCGATGCAGACCGAACTGAACGACAATTTGCGTCTGTACCCGGACCCGAACAGCGATCTGCTGAAGAGCGCGGTGGCCAGGTACTACGGCGTGCAGAGCAATCAGGTGTTCCTCGGCAACGGTTCCGACGAAGTACTGGCGCACATTTTTCACGGCTTGCTGCAACACGATAATCCAGTGCTGTTCCCGGACATCAGCTACAGCTTCTATCCGGTTTACTGCGGGTTGTACGGCATCGCCTTCGACGCGGTGGCGCTGGACGAGCAGTTCCAGATCAACCCGGCGGACTACGCCAAGCCGAACGGCGGGATCATCTTCCCGAATCCGAACGCACCGACCGGCTGCCTGTTGGCGCTGGATGCCGTGGAGCAAATCCTCAAGGCCAGCCCGGATTCGGTGGTCGTGGTGGATGAGGCTTACATCGATTTCGGCGGTGAGACGGCGATCAGCCTGGTGGATCGTTATCCGAACCTGCTGGTGACCCAGACCCTGTCCAAGTCCCGTTCACTGGCGGGCCTGAGGGTGGGGCTGGCGGTGGGGCACCCAGACCTGATCGAGGCGCTGGAGCGGATCAAGAACAGCTTCAACTCCTATCCGCTGGATCGTCTGGCGAATGTCGGTGCAGCCGCAGCGTTCGAAGATCGTGAGTACTTCGACAAGACTTGCCGGTTGGTCATCGAGAATCGTGAAAAGGTCGTTGCGCAACTGCAAGCGAAAGGCTTTGAAGTGTTGCCGTCGGCGGCGAACTTCATCTTCGCCCGTCATCCGAAACACGACGCGGCAGGGCTGGCGGCGAAGTTGCGTGAGCAAGGCGTGATCGTTCGGCACTTCAAGCAGGAACGGATTGCCCAGTTCCTGCGGATCTCGATTGGCACACCGGAGCAGAATCAGGCGTTGATCGACGGCCTCGGCGACCTCTGACTCAACACTGACCCTGTGGGAGCGAGCAGGCTCGCTCCCACAGGGGTTTGGTATCGACGGCTTACTCTTCTTCTTTTTCCTTGATCGGCGCAGGCGGCGGACGCAGACCGATTTCTGCCGTGAGCTTCAGCTCTTTGCCATTGCGCATCACCTGAATCGTCACCTTGTCGGTCGGCTTGATGCGCGCCACCTGGTTCATTGACTTGCGACCATCGCCCGCCGGTTCGCCGTCGATGCTGAGGATCACGTCACCCAGTTGCAGGCCGGCCTTCTGTGCCGGGCCGTCACGGAAAATCCCCGCGACCACAATGCCCGGCCGCCCCGACAGGCCAAACGATTCCGCCAGTTCCTGGCTCAGCGGCTGCACTTCGATACCGAGCCAGCCGCGAATCACCTGGCCGTGCTCAATGATCGACTTCATCACTTCCATGGCCAGTTTCACCGGGATTGCGAAACCGATGCCCTGCGAACCGCCGGACTTGGAGAAGATCGCCGTGTTGATGCCGGTCAGGTTGCCGTTGGCATCCACCAGCGCACCGCCGGAGTTGCCGGGGTTGATCGCCGCGTCGGTCTGGATAAAGTCTTCGTAGTTGTTCAAGCCCAGCTGATTGCGCCCGGTGGCGCTGATGATGCCCATGGTCACGGTCTGGCCGACGCCGAACGGGTTGCCGATGGCCAGGGCCACGTCGCCGATGCGGATGTTGTCGGAGCGCCCGACGGTGATCGATGGAAGATTCTTCAAGTCGATCTTCAGGACCGCGAGGTCGGTTTCCGGGTCGCTGCCGATCACTCGGGCCAGGGTTTCACGCCCGTCCTTGAGCGCTACCACAATCTGGTCGGCGCCGGTGGTCACGTGGTTGTTGGTCAGCAGGTAACCTTCCGGGCTCATGATCACGCCCGAGCCGAGGCTCGATTCCATGCGCTTCTGCTTGGGCGAGTTGTCGCCGAAGAAACGACGGAACTGCGGATCCTCGAACAGCGGATGGTTCGGTTTGTTGATGACTTTGGTGGTGTACAGGTTGACCACCGAAGGTGCGGCCGTGGTCACTGCGTCGGCATAGGACACCGGACCTTGTTGCATGGTGGTGGTTTGCGGGGCTTGCTGCATGTTGACGTCGAGGCTCGGGAGTCCGACCCACTGCGGGTAACGCTGGATGATTAACAGGGCAATAAGCACGCCGGCCAACAGCGGCCAGCCGGAAAAACGCAGCGCTTTGAGCATTAAGCACGTCCTGAGAGGTTGCAGGCGGTATGAGACCGCCCATAATGTCGCGCATTATACGAGGCGAAGCGTGCCTCTGAACGGGATATTTAGGAGTCTTTTATGGCCGTCGCCTTGAGCACCCTGGTCGAAGAAGCCGACCGTTACCTTAACAGTGCAAAGATTGCCGATTACTGCCCCAACGGGTTGCAGGTCGAAGGCCGGCCGCAGGTCATGCGCATCGTCAGTGGCGTCACCGCCAGCCAGGCGTTGCTCGACGCCGCTGTGGAAGCCAGCGCCGACCTGGTACTGGTGCATCACGGCTATTTCTGGAAAGGCGAGAATCCGTGCATCACCGGCATGAAGCAGCGTCGGTTGAAAACCCTGCTCAAGCACGATATCAGCCTGTTGTCCTACCATCTGCCGCTGGATCTGCACCCAGAAGTCGGCAATAACGTTCAGCTGGCACGTCAGCTCGATATCACAGTGGAAGGCCCATTGGATCCGGACAATCTCAAAGTTGTCGGGCTGGTCGGTTCATTGAACGAGCCGGTGACGGCCCGCGATTTTGCCCGTCGTGTACAAGAAGTCATGGGTCGCGAGCCGTTGCTGATCGAAGGCAGCGAGATGATTCGCCGCGTTGGCTGGTGCACCGGTGGCGGTCAGGGGTACATCGATCAGGCCGTGCTGGCGGGCGTCGACTTGTACCTCAGCGGTGAGGCATCCGAGCAGACCTTCCACAGCGCCCGGGAAAACGACATCAGCTTCATCGCCGCCGGCCATCACGCCACCGAGCGTTATGGCGTGCAGGCGTTGGGCGATTATCTGGCGCGGCGCTTTGCCCTCGAGCACATCTTCATCGATTGCCCGAATCCGATCTGAATCACCTCCCCGATCCACTGTAGGAGCGAGCCTGCTCGCGATGGCTGCGTCACATCCGACATTGATGTGACTGACACACCGCTATCGCGAGCAGGCTCGCTCCCACAGGACCCAATACACCCGAACAGGCAGGTATATTCATATACCCTTTCGATCTAGCTTGCGTCCTGATTAGAAGAGGTCGCTGTGCTAGGATTCCTCGCTCGAACACGGCCCGCTGGCCGTCCATAAGATCGTTTTCGTGAGTAGCCATGGTCGACAAACTGACGCATCTGAAACAGCTGGAGGCCGAAAGCATCCACATCATCCGCGAGGTCGCCGCCGAGTTCGATAACCCGGTGATGCTGTACTCCGTCGGTAAAGACTCCGCCGTGATGCTGCACCTTGCGCGCAAGGCATTCTTCCCGGGCAAACTGCCGTTCCCGGTGATGCACGTCGACACCCGGTGGAAGTTCAAGGAAATGTACGCGTTCCGCGACCGCATGGTCGAAGAGCTCGGCCTTGACCTGCTGGTACACGTGAATCCCGAGGGTGTTGCGCAGGGTATTAACCCGCTCACCCACGGCAGCGCCAAGCACACCGATATCATGAAAACCGAAGGCCTCAAGCAGGCCCTCGACAAGTACGGTTTCGATGCCGCTTTCGGTGGTGCCCGTCGTGACGAAGAGAAATCCCGTGCCAAAGAGCGCGTGTATTCCTTCCGCGATACCAAGCACCGCTGGGACCCGAAAAACCAGCGTCCCGAGTTGTGGAACGTCTACAACGGCAAGGTCAACAAGGGCGAATCGATCCGTGTTTTCCCGTTGTCGAACTGGACCGAACTGGACATCTGGCAGTACATCTACCTCGAAGGCATCCCGATTGTGCCGCTGTATTTCGCCGCCGAGCGCGACGTTATCGAGATGAATGGCACATGGATCATGATCGACGACGAACGCCTGCTCAATCACCTGAGCGATGAAGACAAGGCGCGCATCGTCAAGAAGAAGGTCCGCTTCCGTACACTCGGCGACTACCCGTTGACCGGTGCGGTCGAGTCCGAGGCCACCAGCCTGACCGACATCATTCAGGAAATGCTCCTGACGCGAACTTCCGAACGCCAGGGCCGGGTCATCGATCACGATGGCGCAGGCTCGATGGAAGAAAAGAAACGTCAGGGTTATTTCTAAGGGGTTGTCATGTCGCACGCATCTGATTTGATCAGCGAGGACATCCTCGCCTACCTGGGCCAGCACGAACGCAAGGAAATGCTGCGCTTTCTGACCTGTGGCAACGTCGACGACGGCAAGAGCACCCTGATCGGGCGCCTGCTGCACGACTCCAAAATGATCTACGAAGATCACCTGGAAGCCATTACCCGCGACTCGAAAAAAGTCGGCACCACTGGCGACGACATCGACCTGGCATTGCTGGTCGACGGCCTGCAGGCCGAGCGTGAGCAGGGCATCACCATCGATGTCGCTTACCGCTACTTCTCCACCGCCAAACGCAAATTCATCATTGCCGACACCCCTGGCCATGAGCAGTACACCCGCAACATGGCCACCGGTGCGTCCACCTGTGACCTGGCGATCATCCTGGTCGACGCCCGTTACGGCGTGCAGACCCAGACCCGTCGCCACAGCTTCATTGCCTCGTTGCTGGGCATCAAACACATCGTTGTCGCCATCAACAAGATGGACCTCAACGGTTTCGACGAAACAGTCTTCGAGTCGATCAAGGCCGATTACCTGAAGTTCGCCGAAGGCATTGCGTTCAAACCGACCACCATGGCCTTCGTGCCGATGTCGGCGCTCAAGGGCGACAACGTGGTGAACAAGTCCGAGCGCTCGCCGTGGTACACCGGCCAGTCGCTGATGGAAATCCTTGAAACCGTCGAGATCGCCAACGACCGCAACTACACCGACCTGCGTTTCCCGGTGCAGTACGTCAACCGTCCGAACCTGAACTTCCGTGGTTTCGCCGGTACGCTGGCCAGCGGCGTCGTGCACAAGGGCGACGAAGTCGTGGTGCTGCCGTCGGGCAAGAGCAGCCGTGTGAAATCCATCGTCACCTTCGAAGGTGAACTGGAGCACGCCGGTCCTGGTCAAGCGGTGACGCTGACCATGGAAGACGAGATCGACATCTCCCGCGGCGACTTGCTGGTGCACGCCGACAACCAGCCGCAAGTGACCGACGCCTTCGACGCCATGCTGGTATGGATGGCCGAAGAGCCGATGCTGCCGGGCAAGAAATACGACATCAAGCGCGCCACCACCTACGTGCCGGGTTCGATCACCAGCATCGTCAACCGCGTTGACGTGAACACCCTGGAAGAAGGTCCGGCGAGTTCGTTGCACTTGAACGAGATCGGTCGGGTCAAGATCAGCCTCGACGCGGCCATCGCGCTGGACGGTTACGCGAGCAACCGCACCACCGGTTCGTTCATCGTCATCGATCGTTTGACCAATGGCACCGTTGCGGCCGGCATGATCATCGCTCAGCCGTTGAGCCATGGCACCAGCACGCATCACGGCAAACTGGCGCACGTTGCCACCGAAGAACGCGCCCAGCGCTTCGGCCAGCAACCGGCCACCGTGTTGTTCAGCGGCTTGTCGGGCGCTGGCAAAAGCACCCTGGCTTACGCCGTTGAACGCAAGCTGTTCGACATGGGCCGTGCGGTGTTTGTACTCGATGGCCAGAACCTGCGTCACGACCTGAACAAAGGTCTGCCACAGGATCGCGCCGGGCGTACCGAGAACTGGCGTCGTGCGGCGCACGTTGCGCGTCAGTTCAACGAAGCCGGTCTGCTGACGCTGGCGGCCTTCGTTGCGCCGAGTGCCGAAGGTCGTGAGCAAGCCCGGGAGCTGATCGGCAAGGAACGTCTGCTGACGGTCTACGTCCAGGCCTCGCCGACAGTCTGTGCCGAGCGTGACCCACAAGGCCTGTACGCGGCGGCCGGGGATAACATCCCGGGCGATTCCTTCCCGTACGACGTGCCACTGGACGCCGACCTTGTGGTCGACACCCAGTCGCTGTCGCTGGAAGAAAGCGTTAAGCAAGTGCTGGATCTGCTGCGCAAGCGTGGCGCGATCTAAGCGTTAGCCGCTAATAAAAAACCCGCCGATGAGTGATCATCGGCGGGTTTTTTTGTGTCTTTGAGATCGCCATCGCGAGCAGGCTCGCTCCCACAGTGGATCTTCGGCGAACACTGAACTTGTGGGAGCGAGCCTGCTCGCGATGGGGCCAGTACAGGCACCTCAAGACTTGGCGGGATACTCGCGGTGCATTTGCGCAAGCAACGCATCCTTGTCCTGCCACATCTGATTGATCCAGCCCTGAAACTGCAAGCGATACTCCCCATCCTGGTCGTAGTTCTTGCCGATGAACTGCGGCGGAATCTTCAGCTCCTGAAAGTGCACCACTACGTCCTTCACGTTCCCACAGAGCAAATCCCAGTAACCAGGACGGCCGGCCGGATAGTGAATGGTCACGTTGACGATGGCTTCCAGCTGCTCACCCATGGCATCCAGCACAAACGCAATGCCGCCAGCCTTGGGCTTGAGCAGATGCTTGAACGGCGATTTCTGCTGGGCATGCTTGCCATCGGTGAAACGCGTCCCTTCGACGAAGTTGAAAATCCCCACCGGGTTATGGCGGAACTTGTCGCAGGTCTTGCGGGTGGTTTCCAGGTCTTTGCCTTTCTTCTCCGGGTGCTTCTCCAGGTAGGCCTTGGAGTAGCGCTTCATGAACGGAAAGCCAAGCGCCCACCACGCCAGACCAATCACCGGCACCCAGATCAGTTCCTGTTTGAGGAAGAACTTCAGCGGGCGAATCTTCCGGTTCAGCACGTATTGCAACACCATGATGTCGACCCAGCTCTGGTGGTTGCTGGTGATCAGATACGAGTGCTGATAGTCCAGACCTTCCAGGCCGCTGAGGGTCCAGCGCGTGTGTCCGAGCAAGTCCATCCAGGCCTTGTTGTTGCTGATCCAGGCTTCGTGGATGTGGCTCATCAGCCAATCGGTAAAACGCTGGGCGGCGGGGAAGGGCAAAAGCAGTTTGAAAATCGCCACGATGAACAGCGGTGTGCAGCAGGCAATCGTGTTCAGCGCCAACAGCAGCGAGGCAATGACGCCTCGCAGCGGTGCAGGTAGGGAATCCAGCATTTAAAGATCCAAAGGTCGGTTGGCAGCTTGAATCGCGGTCAACGCGATGGTGTAGACGATGTCATCGACCTGCGCGCCGCGCGGCAGGTCGTTCACCGGTTTGCGCAGGCCTTGCAGCATCGGCCCGAGGCTGACGCAATCGGCGCTGCGTTGCACGGCTTTGTGGGTGGTGTTGCCGGTGTTCAGGTCGGGGAACACGAACACTGTGGCGCGACCGGCGACCTGGCTGTTCGGCGCCAGTTGCCGGGCAACGGTTTCGTTGGCGGCGGCGTCGTATTGCAATGGGCCGTCGATCAACAGCGAGTTCTGTTGTTCATGGGCGAGCAACGTCGCTTCGCGCACCTTCTCGACTTCTTCGCCGCTGGCCGATTCACCGCTGGAGTAGCTGATCATCGCCACGCGCGGGGTGATGCCAAAGGCGGCTGCCGAGTCGGCGCTTTGCAGGGCGATCTCGGCCAGTTCGCTGGCGCTGGGGTGCGGGTTCATTACGCAGTCGCCGTAGACCAGAACCTCTTCGGGGAAGAGCATGAAGAACACAGACGACACCAGCGTGCAGCCCGGCGCGGTCTTGATCAGTTGCAGGGCTGGGCGGATGGTGTTGGCGGTGGAATGAATGACCCCGGACACGAGGCCGTCCACTTCATCCAGCGCCAGCATCATGGTGCCGATCACCACGGTGTCTTCCAGTTGCTGTTCAGCCATCGGCGCGTTGAGGCTTTTGGTTTTGCGCAGGGCGACCATCGGCTCGACGTAGCGCTCGCGAATCAGGTCCGGGTCGAGGATTTCCAGCCCTGGCGGCAGCTCGATGCCTTGGGCGCGGGCGACCGCTTCGACGTCTGCCGGTTTCGCCAGCAACACGCAGCGGGCAATGCCGCGCGCCTGACAGATCGCTGCGGCTTGCACGGTCAGCGGCTCGCTGCCTTCGGGCAGGACGATGCGTTTGTTGGCAGCCTGGGCGCGCTGGATCAGTTGATAACGGAACACCGCTGGCGACAGGCGCATTTCCCGTGGCGTGCCGCAGCGTTGGTGCAGCCACTTGGCGTCGAGGTGGCTGGCAACGAAATCGGTGATGATCTCCGCGCGCTCGCGGTCGTCGATCGGGATTTCTTTGTTCAAACCGTTCAACTGGTTAGCGGTGTCGTAGGAACCGGTGCTCACCGACAACACCGGCAGGCCCGCCTGCAACGCACCACGACAGAGGTCCATGATGCGCGGGTCGGGCAGGGTGTCGCTGGTCAGCAACAGGCCGGCCAGCGGCACGCCGTTCATGGCGGCGAGGCTGACGGCGAGGATGATGTCGTCGCGATCACCGGGCGTCACCACCAACACGCCGGGCTTGAGCAGCTCCACGGTGTTACGCACGGTGCGGGCGCAGATGATGATATTGGTCATGCGCCGGGTTTCGTAATCACCGGCATTGAGAATCTGTGCGCCCATCAGGTCGGCGACGTCACGGGTGCGCGGGGCGTTCAATTCCGGCTGGAACGGGATGCAGCCCAGCAGACGGAAATCGCCACTGCGCAGCAACGGCGAATGCTCTTTCAAGCGCGAGGCGAAGGCCTCCATGCTCTCGTCGGTTTTGACCTTGTTGAGGATCACGCCGAGGACTTTCGGGTCTTTGGGGCCGCCGAACAATTGCGCCTGCAATTCCACTCGGCCGGACAGTTCGGTCAGCACTTCGTTTTCCGGTGCCGAGACCAGGATCACTTCGGCGTCGAGGCTTTTCGCCAAATGCAGATTGACCCGTGCAGCGTAACTGGCGCTGCGGGTCGGGACCATGCCTTCGACGATCAGCACATCCTTACCGACTGCCGCCTGCTGATAGAGGGTGATGATTTCTTCGAGCAACTCGTCCAGCTGACCGTCGCCGAGCATGCGCTCGACGTGCGCCAGCCCGAGCGGCTGAGGCGGTTTCAAACCGTGAGTGCGCGCCACCAGCTCGGTGGACCGTTCAGGCCCGGTGTCACCCGGATGCGGCTGGGCAATCGGTTTGAAAAAGCCGACCTTGAGGCCGGCCCGCTCAAGGGTACGTACCAGCCCGAGGCTGATGGAGGTCAGACCCACACCAAAATCGGTGGGCGCGATAAAAAAAGTTTGCATGCGGATTCTCTGGAGGTGCATGGCAATGGTGAACGCCTATGACTGGCCTTCTACCGAAATTCAGTCGCCAAGGTTAGCGCTAACCGAGCCTTGTGCGCACCAACCGCAATCAAAGGGCTGGCCTATTTTTTCATTACGCAGCAAAGGGTCCAGCACCCAGGCTCGGGATTGCCACGGTGGCTGGTGGCGCAGGTGCTGGGTGTGACCGCAGGAAAGCTCGGCCACCCAGTGCCCGTCCTCATCCTGATGGAAGCCTGTGACCGTCGAGCCTTTCGCCGTCACCCGTCTGTCCGGGTTGTGTTCGCTTTCGGGCGATTGCTTCGCTAAACTTGGCCATTCTTCATTCTTATGCAAAAGGTCTCGCCCCATGCTGATCGCCGCCAATAAGGCTGTCTCCATCGACTATACCCTGACCAACGACGCTGGTGAGGTCATCGACAGCTCCGCCGGCGGCGCGCCGCTGGTCTACCTGCAAGGCGCAGGTAACATCATTCCGGGCCTGGAAAAGGCACTGGAAGGCAAAACAGTCGGCGACGAGCTGACCGTAGCCGTTGAACCTGAAGATGCCTACGGCGAATACGCTGCCGAACTGGTCAGCACCTTGAGCCGCAGCATGTTCGAAGGCGTCGACGAGCTGGAAGTGGGCATGCAGTTCCACGCATCCGCTCCGGACGGCCAGATGCAGATCGTCACCATTCGCGATCTGGACGGCGACGATGTCACCGTCGACGGCAACCACCCGTTGGCCGGTCAGCGCCTGAACTTCCAGGTCAAGATCATCGACATCCGTGATGCCAGCCAGGAAGAAATCGCTCATGGTCACGTCCATGGCGAAGGTGGCCATCACCACTGATTTTCTGCGCTAAGCTTTCGAGAACTGGAGAGGCGCCCGAGGGGCGCCTTTTTTAGTCCGCGGCTGTCCCTGGTGACACCGCCAAGTGGCTGTTTCGAGAAGAACACGGGAATCTGGAGTTCGTCATGAGTGCTTTTCACGACCTTAAATTGACAGGCCTGGATGGTCAGGAGCTACCTCTGGCGCCCTTCAAGGGGCATGTCGTGCTGGTGGTCAACGTCGCCTCCAAATGTGGCCTGACCCCACAGTACGCGGCGCTGGAAAACCTCTACCAGCAATACAAGGACAAAGGCTTCAGCGTGCTGGGCCTGCCGTGCAACCAGTTTGCCGGGCAGGAACCGGGTACCGAGCAAGAGATCCAGGCGTTTTGCAGCCTCAACTACGGCGTGAGTTTTCCGTTGTCCAGCAAGCTGGAAGTCAACGGTCACGATCGTCATCAGCTGTACCGTCTGCTGGCGGGCGAGGGTGCTGAATTTCCCGGTGACATTACCTGGAACTTCGAAAAATTCCTGCTGGGCAAGGATGGTCGCGTGCTGGCGCGATTCTCGCCGCGCACGGCGCCGGATGATCCGACTGTCGTTCATGCGATCGAAAAAGCCCTGAGCTGAACCAAAAAATCGCAGCCACTGAGCTGCGATTTTTTATGCCTGCCTTTTGAACCTTAATCACCGCAATCAATAGTGCTGTGCTTCGCTTGCCGCTCCGCATATTATCGCCGTCATAAAATCTCTGTCCCGTCGATACCGTTTCCGTGGAGCGTCCCATGCCCGTCAAAGCCCTGTTCAAACCGTTCCACCTCGGCACCCTCGAACTGCCGACCCGTGTCGTCATGGCGCCGATGACCCGTTCGTTTTCACCGGGTGGCGTTCCCAATTCCAAAGTGATCGAGTACTACCGTCGTCGCGCCGCTGCGGGTGTGGGCCTGATCATCACCGAAGGCACTACCGTCGGCCACAAGGCTTCCAACGGTTACCCGAACGTGCCGCATTTCTACGGTGAAGCGGCATTGGCCGGCTGGAAGAAAGTGGTCGACGCGGTGCATGCCGAGGGCGGCAAGATCGTTCCTCAGCTGTGGCATGTCGGCAGCGTGCGCCGCATCGGCACCGAGCCGGACGCCAGCGTGCCGGGTTACGGTCCGTCGGAGAAATTGAAGGACGGTCAGGTCGTGGTTCACGGCATGACCCGGCAAGATATCCAGGACGTGATCGCCGCATTTGCCCAGGCCGCCAAAGACGCCCAGAGCATCGGCATGGACGGCGTGGAAATTCACGGTGCCCACGGCTACCTCGTGGACCAGTTCTTCTGGGAAGGCAGCAACCAGCGCACCGATGAATACGGCGGCAGCCTGGCCAACCGTTCGCGTTTTGCCATTGAACTGATCCAGGCTGTGCGTGCCGCGGTCGGTGAAGGCTTCCCGATTATTTTCCGTTTCTCGCAGTGGAAGCAGCAGGATTACACCGCGCGTCTGGTGCAAACACCCGAAGCGTTGGGTGAATTCCTCAAGCCGTTGTCCGACGCCGGCGTGGATATTTTCCACTGCTCGACGCGTCGTTTCTGGGAGCCGGAGTTCGACGGTTCCGAGCTGAACCTGGCCGGCTGGACCCGTAAGCTCACCGGTAAACCGACCATCACCGTGGGAAGTGTCGGCCTGGATGGCGAGTTCCTGCAGTTCATGGTCAACACCGACAAGATCGCGCAGCCGGCCAGCCTGGAAAAACTGCTGGAGCGTTTGAACAATAATGAGTTCGATCTGGTGGCCGTCGGTCGTGCGCTGCTGGTGGACCCGGACTGGGCGCAGAAAGTGCGCGACGGCCGTGAAGAAGACATCCTGCCGTTCAGCCGTGAGGCGTTGATGACGCTGGTTTAAGCGGCGCTTGGCAGGGCCCTTTCGCGAGCAGGCTCGCTCCCACTTTCAACCGAGTTCTACCTGAAGAATGCGGTCAACTGTGGGAGCGAGCCTGCTCGCGAAGGCGGACTCAAGAACACTGAAGAATCAGAGTACCGTCGGTGCATTCGGCAGCACTTGCTCACCAACACAAGCCCCGCGCAACTGCCCCTCAAACTGCTCGATAATCGCTGCCCACCCTTGGCGACTCGCATGCTGACGCGCATTAAGCCGCACGCAGCGCAAGGTTTCGCGCTCCTCCAACAGCCAGCACGCCGCATCGCAAAACGCCTCTTCGTCCCCCGGCATCGCCAGTACGCCGTTGTAGCCATGGCGAATGTGCTGAGCCGCTGCTGCCTGATCGTAGGCCACCACCCCCAAACCCGACGCCAGTGCCTCAAGCACCACGTTGCCGAATGTCTCAGTCAGGCTTGGAAACAGAAACACATCTCCCGACGCATAGTGACTGGCCAAGGCTTCACCGCGTTGAGAGCCACAGAAAATCGCCTCGGGCAGTTCCTTCTCCAGGACCACTCGTTGCGGGCCGTCGCCGATCACGATCAACTTCAGGTTTTTCTGTGGATAAGTCGTGCGCAGCCTGTCGAAACTGCGCTTGAGCAAACCGAGATTTTTCTCCTGGGCCAGGCGACCTACATGGATGACGGCAATGTCACTGTCGGCCAGACCCCACTGTTCGCGTAGCGACGTCAGCCGCTTGCTCGGGTGAAACAACTGGCTGTCGACCCCACGCGACAGCAACGCCAGACGCTCGAAATGCCGGCGCTCCAGTTCCATTCGTTGACTCACGCTCGGCACCAGGGTCAGCGTCGAACGATTGTGAAACCAGCGCAGGTAGTGGGTCAGCAATCGCGTCAGCAGTCCAAGACCATACTGACTGGAGTACTGCTGAAAATTAGTGTGAAAGCCGCTGACCACCGAAATCCCCAAGCGCCGCGCCGCGCGCAACGCGGACAATCCCAGCGGTCCTTCCGTGGCGATGTACAGCACGTCCGGCCGATGACGCTTCCAGCGCCGCAGCAGCTTGTGCATCGACGACTGACCCCATTGCAAGCCGGGATAACCCGGTAGCGGCCAGCCCCGGCATAGCAACAACGCATCATCGCTGCCCTGCTGCTGATCGCAACCCTGACGCGGTCGCACCAATTCCACCTGATGCCCGCGCGCGCGCAAGCCGTCACACAAGCGACCGAGGGTATTGGCCACTCCGTTGATTTCGGGAGGGAAGGTTTCGGTGATCAGAGTGATATGCAGAGCTGTCGTCATGACCTCAGTGTCGGCTGAGGCCATGTCGTCAGTGTGACGGTGGGATGATGAATTTGTGACCGAGTCAGCGCTGGACTACCAGGTTTTCCGCGCCGCGTTCACGCACCCAGAACAAGGTCGCACCCGCCACGGCGGCCGGCATCATCAGGATGTTGACCACCGGAATCAGCAGCACCAGATAAACACTGCCGCCGAAACTCATGCTCTGCCAGCGCTTCTCGCGCAGCCAGGCGAGCATCTCGTTCCAGCCCAGTTTGTGGTTATCCGCCGGGTAGTCGATGTACTGGATCGCCATCATCCACACCCCGAACAGCAGCCACAATGGTGCGGCAACGATGTTAACCACCGGGATGAACGAAAGGATGAACAACCCGATGGCGCGTGGCAGGAAGTAGCCGAGTTTGCGCATCTCGCGGGACAGGGTGCGGGGGATCATGGCGATCAGTTCGCCCCAGCTGAAGGACGGGAAGTCGTCGGTCCCGCGCACCACCACTTCGACTTTCTCGGCGAGGAAGCCGTTGAATGGCGCGGCGATGACGTTGGCGAGCATGGTGAAGGTGAAAAACACCATCAAAACGACAAGCACGACGAAAATCGGCCACAGGATGTAACTGAGGAAACTCAGCCAGTCGGGCAGGGACGGCATCAACGTATCGACCCACAGGCTGAATTGATGGCTGGCCAGGTAGATCAATCCGACGAACAGCACCAGGTTGATCACCAGCGGCAACAGCACGAACAAACGCAGGCTTGGGCTCAGGACCAATTTGAGGCCTTCGCGCAGGTATTGCGGGCCGGACAGAACGGGGGCGGGCATAACGTGCTCCGAGCAAAGGGGAAACGCGCCGACCTTACCGGCTTTGCCTGACGGGCGAAAGCGCGGCAGCAGCATCGACATTAACTGTAACAAAGGCGCCTATGCATCCATCGTGATGGGATAGAGACCGCCTATGAGCTGGATTGTTAAACCGTATTTCCTTAATCTTCGCCCCCTCGATACGCTGCACCCCATACTTTTTACAGGACTGTCGAGCTCAAGCCTTCCCCAAGTGCTTTCAACGGTCCTTTTTTATTCCCGCCGGCAACCCGGCGTTCCGCGCCAGAAGTTTCGGGCCGGTCAACAGGAGCAGGTCATGTCTGAAGTCCGTCATTCGCGAGTGATTATTCTCGGTTCCGGCCCTGCCGGTTACAGCGCCGCAGTCTATGCCGCCCGTGCCAACCTCAAGCCACTGCTGATCACCGGCATGCAAGCCGGCGGTCAACTGACCACCACCACCGAAGTCGACAACTGGCCTGGCGACGTCCACGGCCTGACCGGCCCGGCGCTGATGGAACGCATGAAAGAGCACGCCGAGCGCTTTGAAACCGAAATCGTCTTCGATCACATCAATGCCGTGGACTTCGCTGCCAAGCCGTACACCCTGACCGGTGACAGCGCGACCTACACCTGCGACGCCCTGATCATCGCCACCGGCGCCAGCGCTCGTTACCTGGGCCTGCCGTCGGAAGAAACCTTCATGGGCAAAGGCGTTTCGGCCTGCGCGACCTGCGATGGTTTCTTCTATCGCAACAAGCCAGTGGCCGTGGTCGGTGGCGGCAACACCGCTGTTGAAGAGGCGCTGTACCTGGCCAACATCGCCAGCAAGGTCACCCTGATCCACCGTCGCGAAACTTTCCGCGCCGAGAAGATCCTGATCGACAAGCTGAATGCCCGGGTTGCCGAAGGCAAAATCGTCTTGAAGCTGAACTCGACACTGGACGAAGTCCTGGGCGACAACATGGGCGTGACCGGTGCCCGCCTGAAGAACAACGATGGCAGCTTCGACGAGCTGACCGTCGACGGCGTGTTCATCGCCATCGGCCACACCCCGAACACTTCGTTGTTCGAAGGCCAGCTGACGTTGAAAGACGGCTATCTGGTGGTGCAGGGCGGCCGTGACGGCAACGCCACTGCCACCAGCCTCGAAGGTATCTTTGCTGCCGGTGACGTGGCTGACCACGTTTACCGTCAGGCCATCACCTCGGCCGGCGCTGGCTGCATGGCGGCACTGGACGCCGAGCGCTACCTCGACGACCTGCAGAACGCTTGATTCTGATTCTGTAGAAAACAAAAAACCGGCTTCGGCCGGTTTTTTTGTACCCACGATTTGGTGGTCGATCACAAAACCTGTGGGAGCGGGCTTGCTCGCGAAAGAGGTTTGTCAGTCGACATCAATGTTGAATGTAATGGCCTCTTCGTCGGAACGCCGCCCGGACCAAGCCCGCTCCCACAGGGATTTGTGGTTAGCCGCGAAATCGTTCCTGGACGAAGTCCATGACCTTCAACGATTGATAGATGGCATTGGCGGCAATCCGCCCGAACGGTCCGCCGTTCCAGTCCAGCAGGTACGGTTTGAACAACTGATAACGCGTACTTTCCCCGCACACCGCTTCGGCGATGACCCTGCCGCCAATCGAGCCGGTATTCAAGCCATGGCCACCAAACGAGGTGCAGGCCCAGACGCCCGGTTCGAGCAATCCCAGGTTGGGCATCTTGTTGGTGGAGTAACCCATCAAACCGGACCAGGCCAGTTCGATTTTGACCGGGGCCAGTTGTGGATAAACCGACACCATGTCGGCCTTGAGCATGCTGGCGAGGGCCTTTTCGTTCTGTTCGTTACGGGTGGTGATGCGTCCGCCCCAGAGCAGGCGGTCGCCTTCGACCACGCGGTAGTAATCCGAGGCGCGGCGGTCGTCGGAGAACGCGGCGCCGGAGTCGAGGACGTTTTTGATCGAGTCGCCCAGGTGTTCGGTCAGTACCACGTAGGTCGCGATAGGCAGGTAGGCGCGGCTGAGTTTTTGCAGTTCCGGGCCGCCGTAGCCGCCGGCGCAGAACACCAGGTCCTGACAGCACACGGTGCCGTGAGCGGTCTGGACAATTTTATCGACGCCTTCGTGATGCCAGGCCAGCATTTTTGAGTGTTCGAAAATATGCCCTCCAGCCGCTTCGATGGCGAGGGCCAGGCCCAGGCAATAATTCAGCGGGTGGAAGTGCAAGGCGTTGGGGTCTTCGACACCCTGGAAATAGCGCAAGGTGTGCGCGCGTTCGCGAACCTGGGCGGTGTCGAGGAAATTGAGTTCATAGCCAAAGTCGCGGCGCATGGTCTCGATATGGTTTTTCACCTCGGCGCCGTCGTCGTAACGCTTGACCCGGATCGTGCCTGCCGATGGCGCGCAACCGGCCAGAGCCAGTTCGGCAATGTTGTGGCGGACGATATCGACGCCCTCGACCGACATTTGGAATAACGCCTTGGCCTGTTCCAGCCCGAGTTTCTTGCGTATCGCTCCCGAACCCTCAGCCCAGCCTGGTGAGACCACGCCACCGTTCCGACCGGACGCGCCCCAGGCGACTTGCTGGGCTTCGAGGACGATCACGCGTTTGCCGCGCCGGGTCAGCTCCAGGGCCGCGGTAAGGCCCGCGATCCCGGCGCCGATGATGCAGACGTCGCAGTTTTCGTCAGTGCGAAGTTCGGATCTGGCCGCGCGGGGCAGCGAGGTTTGGGAGTACCAGGTGGTGGGGAAGGACATGGTCAATCCTTGAGAAATTGCTTTTTGTGGGAGTGAGCCGGCTCCGGGCGGCGTTCCGACGATGGCGGTCTCACATTCAACATTGATATTGAATGTTATGGCCTCATCGTCGGATCGCCGCCCGGAGCCGGCTCGCTCCCACGGGGGAGGGGGGTTATTTGATGGTCGAGTAGTCGACGCCGTACCACTTGTCCGACAGCTTGGTCAGCGTGCCGTCCTTGTGCATCTCGCCGATGATTTGACCGAGCTTGGCCTTCAATTCCGCGTCACCCTTGTCGGTGGCAATGGCCAGGGGTTCGTAGAATGCCACTGCATTGTCGACGGCCCGCAGCGGGTAACCGCTCTTCACTGCTGCGTCCAGTGTGCTGCGTTGAGTGAGGATGGCGTCCAGCCGGGTACCGTCACCCAGGCGCAGGTCGTCCAGCGGTCCGACGGAACCGGAGTAAGTCTTCATTTTTGTGGTCTTTACGTCATAAACGACAGGTGGCACGTCAGTGGTTTCAATGGCCAGCGCCTGGCTGAAATAGTCCTCGGACGTGGTGCCGCCTTCGACACCGATCGTTTTGCCATTGAGGGCTTTGTGGTCGGTGAGTGTGGATTTGTTGTGAACCGCAAACACGTAGGGCACGTAGTAATAGGTCGCGGGGAAATCGAGAATTCGCGCGCGACTTTTGGTGGCGGTCATCGAGCCCACGGACATGTCCCAGCGCCCGTTCCACTTGCCGGCGGTGATCACGTCCCAGTCAGGCGTGATGAACTTGACGGCGACGCCGAGACGCTTGGCGATCTCTTTGGAAACGTCGATGTCAAACCCGTCGATTTCGTTCTTGTCGTTGATAAACCCTTGGGGAGGCCAGGTCGCTGACGTGGCGACGGTCATTGTTTTACTGCTCTGGATTTTGTCCAGAACGGCTCCGGCGTTGGCGGCGCCGACGAACACCAGCGACATTGCGGCTGCGATTACGTGTTTTTTGCTGACCATGTCCATCTCCACTTATCGTTTTTGTTATGAAGGGGCAAAGCGGTGCTCAGTGACCAATGATCTGCGACAGGAATTTCTGTGCGCGTTCGGTTTGCGGGTTGTTGAAAAACTCGGAAGGGGTGGCTTGTTCGATGACCTGGCCCTGGTCCATGAACAGCACGCGGTCGGCGACCTTGCTGGCAAAACCCATTTCGTGGGTCACGCAAATCATGGTCATGCCGTCGGTGGCCAGTTCACCCATCACGTCCAGCACTTCGTGGACCATTTCCGGATCGAGGGCCGAGGTTGGCTCGTCGAACAGCATCACTTTGGGGTTCATGCACAGCGCCCGGGCAATCGCCACGCGCTGCTGCTGGCCGCCGGACAGTTGCGAAGGGTACTTGTCGGCGTGTTCGGCAATGCGTACCCGTTCCAGGTAAACCTGAGCGCGCTTTTTTGCCTCGGCGCTCGACACGCCTTGCACCAGTTGCGGGGCCAGGGTCAGGTTGTCCATTACGCTTAAGTGTGGGAACAAGTTGAAGCTCTGGAACACCATGCCGATTTCCCGGCGCACCGCGCTGACACTTTCTGCCTCGCTGGTGAGGGTGATGCCGTTGACCTGTATATGGCCTTTCTGGAAATTCTCCAGGTGGTTGATGCAACGAATCATCGTCGACTTGCCCGAGCCCGACGGCCCGCACACTACAAGGATTTCGCCCGTGGCGACGTTCAGGTCGACATCGCGCAACGCGTGAAAATCGCCGTACCACTTGTTCAGGCCGGTGATGGAAATCATCGAAGGGCTGGCCTGCGCAACAGGTGCCAGGTCGAGTCGTTCTGCCGTAGTCATCACTCATCAACCCCTTGCAATGGATCGGTTGACCCGTTTTTCGATCCGCGCCTGCACCCGTTCGAGGATGAACGACAGGGCCCAGTAAATCATCGCGGCGGTGATCAGCATTTCCAGGTGACGGAAATCCGCGCGGCCCTGGGTCTTGGCCAGGTACATCAATTCCCAGACGCCGATCACCGACACTAGCGAACTGTCCTTGAGCATGGCGATGAACTGGTTGCCGGTGGGCGGGATGATCACCCGCAAGGCTTGCGGCATGATCACCCGGCTCAGGGTCTTGAACGGGCTGATGCCCAGGGCTCGTGAAGCCTCCCACTGACCCACCGGAATGCTCTGGATGCCTGCACGAAAAATCTCGGTCATGTAGGCGCCGTAGCACAGCGACAACGCGAGGATGCCGGCCGGCACGGCGTCCACCACATAACCCAGTTGCGGCAGTCCGAGGTAAATCAGGTAGATCTGGATCAGTAGCGGAACACCACGAAAAAACGAGGTATAGAACGAGGCGATGGCATTGGCCAGGCCGTTGTTGGACAGCTTGGCCACGGCACCGATCAACGCCAGCACGAAGGCAATCACGATCGCCACGGCGGAGATGTACAGCGTGGTCGCGGCGCCCTGGATGATCAGGAAACCGATCTTGTCGAGGATGAAGCTGTAGGAAAGGTCGAAGGTGTCGAAGAACGCCAGGAACAGGATCAGCAGTTCGATCCATACCACGGTGGTCTGCACCTTGAATTTCAAGCGTCCGAGGACGTGAAAGTTCAGCGTGCCCAGTGCGGCAATCGCCAGGCCGATGGCGATATTGCGAGCCGTCAGGCTGTCCGGGGCATCGCCCAACAGCGGATGCAGGAAATGACTGAGGGAGCTGTTACCCAGGTTCATCAGGTAGGAGCCGAGAAACAGCACCACGGCTACGCCAAGCAGGAATTGAGGATCATTGGACTTTTTTTTATAAATTATATTGTCGTGATACATGAATGCCTCAGGCTTGTAGGGGTAGTGATCTCGCTTGGTAAAAGGGGTATTGGGTGAGTATTGCGACGCGAAATCGGGGACTACAAGCGAACATAATTCGCTATGTCAGTCCCGGATCGCAGTTTGCTTTTCAGGAAAGCTTCGCCAGGCAGGCCTCGAGAATATCCAGCCCTTCTTCCAGCACTGCTGCCTCAGTGGTCAACGGCGCCAAAAGCCGGATGATGTGGCGCGATTTGCCGCTGGGCATCAGCAGCAAACCCGCGTCTCGTGCCAACGCGAGCAGTTGTGTCAACTGCGCCGATGCCGGTGTGCCGTCGGCATTGGTCAACTCAATACCGCGCATCGCGCCAACGCCGGTCAGGCGACCCAGAAACGGGGAAAGCTTGTTGGTGCGCCAGGCCTCGTAGCGGCTGACGATGGCTTCTTCCTGTTGCGAACCCCAGGCGTGCAGGTTCGCATCGGTCATCTCGTCCAGGGTTGCCAGTGCCGCGGCGCAGGCAATCGGGTTGCCCGAATAGGTGCCGCCCAGTCCGCCCTTGGGCAAGGTGTCGAGCAGCGACTTGCGCCCGACCACCGCACCCAGTGGTATGCCGCCAGCAATGCTTTTAGCGAGCAGGATCAGATCGGGCTCAATGCCCAGTCGCGAAAATGCAAAGCGCTGGCCGGTGCGACCGAAGCCGGACTGGATTTCATCAGCGATCAGCAGGATGTTTTTTTCATCACAGAAGCGACGTAGCGCCTGGGCGAACTCCACGTCCAGCGCCAGGAAGCCCGATTCGCCCTGCACCGGTTCGACGATGAAACAGGCGACGTCATTGACGTCGATCTCGACGCTGAATAGCCGGTCCATGGCTTTTAGAGCCTCGGCGCAGGTCACGCCGTTGTCCTTGCTCGGGAAGGGCAGGTGAAAAACCGGGCCCGGCAGCACGCCGACTTTCTGTTTGTAGGGCGCGACTTTGCCGTTGAGGTTGAGTGTGGCAAGAGTGCGGCCATGGAAGGCGCCGTCGAAGGCGATGACGGCCGTGCGACCGGTGGCGCCACGCACGATCTTCAGGGCGTTTTCCGCTGCTTCCGCGCCGCTGTTGGTGAGCATGCCGCTGACCGGGTACTCCACCGGAATAAACGCGGTCAGGCGATCCATCAGTTCGAGGTAGGGCACATGCGGGGCGGCGTTGAACGCGTAGTGGGTCAGCCGGGTGGCTTGTTCGCGAATGGCCTCGACGATGCGCGGATGGCAATGGCCGAGGTTCAGTACACCGATGCCGCCGACGAAGTCGATGTAGCGTTTGCCATCGGTGTCCCAGACCTCGGCATTTTTGCCGTGGCTGAGCGTGACGGGATGAACGATGTTGATCGACTGGCTGATGGTTTCGCTGCTCATGGATGACCGACTCTGAAGAAGGGATGCTTCTTTTTATCTAAGCCGTGAGCAGCGGTGCCCGGCAAACGAAATAAAGTTGCCGGGTCAATCTTAAAAGTCGGGATGTTGCCTGATACCGATCGATGGCGACGCGTAACCTGTGGCGAGGGAGCTTGCTCCCGTTGGGCCGCGAAGCGACCCTGTTTATCTACAAAAGAAGGGGACCGCTACGCAGTCCAGCGGGAGCAAGCTCCCTCGCCACAGGTTCAGTGTCGCTCGTGGCGTATTTTGCGGGCGTTGAATCAGCGGCGGTTCAGCGGTTGCTGCGAGAACTTCACGCCAGCCAACCCATGCGCAATCAACGCACGAATATTGCCGTGATCGCTGCCCTCAGGCGTCGCCACCACCGAACGATAATGCTCGCCGAACGCCAACAGCGCTTCTTCATCGCTCAAGCCTTCCAGCAGCGCCAGGCCCAGGGTCTTGCACGAACCTTCGTTCTGCCCGGCAGCGTTTTCCACGCCGCCGTTGTTGAAAGCCTGAGGCTGATAGTCGTAGCCGGCGGCGATGAAGGCCAGGGTGTCGGCAAAAACGTGTTCGCCGCTCTTGAGGCTGGCGCGCAGGGTGTTCAAATCACTCATTGGGTTTTCCTTTGGCGAACGCCGCTTGTTGTTCGGCGTTGGCTTCTTGCTGGTATAGGGCTTTCCACTCGGCGTACGGCATGCCGTAAACCACTTCGCGGGCGTCATCGAGGCTGACTTCGATCTGGCGTTCATCGGCAGCGGCCTTGTACCACTTGGACAAGCAGTTACGGCAGAAACCGGAAAGGTTCATCAAGTCGATGTTCTGCACATCCTTGCGGCTGTCCAGATGGGCGACCAGCCGGCGAAAGGCGGCGGCTTCGAGTTCCAGGCGTTGTTGATCGGTCATGGCGGGCTCTGTGCAATCAAATCGTGGCGCGGATGATAAAAGTCTGACGAGCAATGTGCCAGACGCGGTCAGCGGCTCGCGGCGAGGGTAATCGATACCGACTCGGCGAAACGCAGGGCGTGGGGCTTGTCGACTTCGACCTCGGCGTACAACACCGACTCGTTGGCCATGACCAGATCGAGAATTTCCTGAGTCAGGCGTTCGAGCAGGGCGAAGCGATTGCCTTCCACGTGGGCGATGATCGCCTTGGTGATGGTGCGGTAGTTCAGCGCGTGATCGATGTCGTTGTCACGCACCGCTTCCTGAGCGGCATACAGGATGGTCAGGTTGATCTGCACATCCTGCTTGTTGAGGATTTCATCCTCGTTGATCCCGATGAAGGTCCGCAGGCACAGGTTCTTGACCCGTATGCGTGCCGTTCCTGGTTGAAGTTGTGGCATTGCTACTTGCTCCGTCCAATCAATTGCAGGAACTCCTGGCGGGTATTGCTCGACTCGCGGAAGGCGCCGAGCATCACCGAGGTGTTCATGGTCGAATTCTGTTTCTCGACGCCGCGCATCATCATGCACATGTGCTTGGCTTCGATGACCACCGCGACGCCCGCCGCGCCGGTCACTTGCTGTACAGCTTCGGCGATTTGCCGAGTGAGGTTTTCCTGGATTTGCAGGCGACGGGCGAACATGTCCACCAGTCGTGCAATCTTCGACAGGCCCAGCACTTTGCCCGTTGGAATATAAGCCACATGGGCCTTGCCGATGAAGGGCAGCATGTGATGTTCGCAGAGCGAGTACAGCTCGATGTTGTCGACGATGATCATTTCATCGTTGTCGGACGCGAACAGCGCGCCGTTGACGATCTCTTCGACACTTTGCTCATAACCACGGCAGAGGTACTGCATGGCTTTTGCCGCGCGAACCGGGGTGTCTTGCAGACCTTCGCGGTCGGGGTTTTCACCGAGGCCGATGAGGATCTCGCGGTAGCTCTGGGACAGGGCGTTCTGGTGCAGGGATAACGTCATGGAACATCCTCGCGGGGGCCGCTTATTTGATGTGCCGTCCGCCGTTGACGGTCAGGGTCGTGCCGGTGACATAAGGGTTGTCGAGCAAATAACGCAGGCTCTGGTAGATCACTTCGCTGCCGGGTTCTATGCCCAGCGCGGATTTGGCGAGTGCCTTGGCGCGGTACGCCGCGTCGTCGTCGGGGTTGAACATTAGCAGGGCTGGCGCGATACCGTTGACCTTGATTGTCGGCGCGTATTTCGCGGCGAAGGACAGGGTGAGGCTGTCGAGCCCGGCTTTGCTGGCGCAGTAGCCAATATGCTTGCTGCTGCCCTTGCGTGTCACGTCGTCGCTGATGTGCACGATGTCGGCGGGGCTTGAGCGTTGCAGCAAGTCGGCACAATGCAGATTGATCAGATAGGGCGCCAGCATGTGGACGTTGAACATGCGGATGAAGGCTGCGGCGTCGGTGTCCGGGGTTTCGGCCAGCCATTCGGAGGCGTTGTGGACGATAGCCCGCAGGCTGTCGGTGTGGTTTTTCAGTTCGCTGATAAACGCGAAGATCCCGGCTTCAGTGGAGAAATCTGCAAACACCGCGGTTGCCCCCAGGTCGCGCAAGACTTGCACGCCGGGGCGCTCACTGCGGTAGCTGAAGATCACCGGCTGGCCATCCTCGAGCAAACGCTGCGCACAGTGCAGGCCGACACGTTGGCCGGCACCAGTGATGAGGATTGGAGCTGCGAAAGAGGTCATGAACGGCTCGCGTCGCGGTAAGAGCAAAACTATACCAGCGACGTGGGGCATTCACCTCTACCGCGTAGGAGCAATGCTTGCTCGCGATGAACGATGACGCGGTTTCACAAAAAGACCGGGTTGTCTCAATCGCGGGCAAGCCTTGCTCCTACAGAGATCAGTGATTTTGGGGGGAGGGTGCAGCGGGCAGCGGCCGTTGCGGCGTGGTGTTCAGCCAACTGGCCAGCAGGCGGGTCGACAGCGGAATGAAGAAGTAGACCATCAGTGGGGTCAGGCACAAGGTGCTGATGAACACCCGGCTCAGCAAACCCATGTCGCTCAGCAACGGCCCGAGGACAAAGTTGAACAGCAGGGAAACCGGAAAGAATGCCAGCCAGATCGCCACAGCCTGTTTCCAGCGTGGTGGTCGTTGGCCGGCCGCGCCGAACCAGCCTTCGATGCCGCTGACTCGGTGTTCCGTTGGATGGGCAAACAAGTCACTGCCGCGTGCCAGCCATGCGGTACGCGAGGCGGAATGCTCCCAGGCGTGCAAAGTCTGCTCGTTCGCGAAGCGGAAAATAATCTGGAATTCGTCATCGTCGGGCGGCGGAGCGAGCACGCCAGAGCCGAGATAGCCGGGAAAATCGGTGGCCAGTTGTTCGCCTTCGTGCAACCAGGCGATCAGGTCTTGATAGCGCCCATCGGCGACGCGGCGCGCAACCATCAGCGTGACGGGTGAGGTAGACATTGTGTATCTCCGTATGACAATCGCGTCGCTCCGGGTAGGAGTTTCGCCAGGCGCAGCGCCAGGGTGTTGGACTGCGTCTTGGAACAAGCAAGGATTATTCCTGATTCGGTCGGGTACGTCAGTGATAGTCGCCGCGATCAACGTCTTGAATGGTGGGGGGGCAGGAGAGGTAGAATGGGATCCAATTTATACATGGATGTAGAATTAAAATATGCCTGTCCTGACTGACCTCGTCCCTGGATTGCAGCCCGGTCTTCCACTCGAGCAGGAAGAACTGTTTCCGATTCGCGAAGTGTCGCGCCTGACAGGGGTCAACCCGGTGACGCTACGTGCATGGGAACGCCGCTATGGACTGATACAGCCAGCACGCACCGAAAGTGGGCACAGACTGTATTCGATGACCGATATCGATCGTGTTCGCAGCATCCTTGGCTGGATCGAGCGCGGTGTTGCTGTCAGTAAAGTCGGCAAGATCCTGGCCAGGATTACACCGCTTCAGACCCTGTCGCACATCATCCCCAATGAACTCGTACACGCTGACCACACGCAATGGCAGCAGCAAGTTCAGTCGGCGGTGAGTGCCTTTGATGAGGTTCAACTGGAGCAGGTCTATGGACAGATCTTTGCCAGTTATCCCCTGACTATCGTGTTTCAGAACATTCTGCTTCCACTCTGGAAGCAATTGCTGCAGCACCATGAAGCGTTCGGCCAGGCCAGCGAGTGGCTTTTCCTGGATGGTTTTCTGCGCTCCCGAGTGTTGCAACGCCTGCTGCTGGTGCGTGTCCTGCAGCCGCGACGGGTGATTGTCTGCGCCTTGGGCGATCAGTGTCGTGAACTCGAAGTGCTGGTAACGGCGCTGTTTCTGAGCAGTGTCGATTCGGCTATTCAAGTGTTGGCTATCGGTCAGCCATTCGATGAACTGGCCCTGGTCTGCGAAAGAGTCCAGCCCCAGGCGCTGGTGCTGGTTTCCAATCACGCGCCTGCGCTCGAGTTGCCACGGCGCTTGAAGCGCCTGGCATTG
Organism: Pseudomonas sp. 478; assembly: GCF_003254125.1. NCBI lineage: Bacteria > Pseudomonadati > Pseudomonadota > Gammaproteobacteria > Pseudomonadales > Pseudomonadaceae > Pseudomonas > Pseudomonas sp. 478. The sequence goes on along the minus strand of NZ_QKZG01000006.1, from coordinate 178,058 downwards.
AGCCTGGATTGTCAGTTGATACTGGCCGGGGGGGCGTCCGATCTGGTGCAGGAGAGCCTGGCTGGATCGTCGATTGGGTGTCTGGGTAACGAAGGTTCGGTCATGCGTCAGCGTTTGAAACAGTTCCTGACAGGCAACCTGGACACCTGAATCAGAGATGCATGGCCGGATGCGTCAGCCGATGCTGTTGAAGGATGTACTGACGCAGACGCTCGGTTTCATCTTTGTCATCCTGATTCAACTGATAGGCATAGAAGCCATTCTCGGTTTCTCTCTCGAAGGTGCCGCGCAACGCGATGCGCTCGTAGCCAGACGGGCTGAACCACAAGGCGAAATGTTTTGGCGGTTTGGTCTTGTTGCGAACTTCCAGCAAAACCCCTTTGAACGACACTTCGTGCACCCACATCGTACCGGACTGGCCACTGGCATTCTCCAGTGCAACCGGTTCTTCGAGTACCAGGCGCCATGGCCGGACCATCGGTCCGTCTTCATAGATGCTGGGAACGCCAAGGCGTAAATGCATTGCGTGAAATTCGTCTTCCACCAGATGCAGCGGGAAAGTCATTTGCTGATTTTCGAAGTTGGCCTGGATGGTGACTTGCTCATGAGCGGCAAGGCGCGTGAGCAGGTCACGGATCTGTGAACCACCGTTGACGAGCAGGCTCGACGTCGCATCCCGCACATTGAGTTGCGGGTTGTGTTGCATTTTCTGGATAAAATCCAGCTCATCCTGCGTCAGGAGTGCGTCGCGTTGCATGATCTGCTCGACAGAAAAAATTACGAAGTCACCGGTGATTGTAGTTAATGACAATCAATTCTTCGTTTTGTTTTTGCCGTTCGTCGCTTTTAGTGCGGCAAGCTCGGTCTGGACCTCGGCCAGTTGCGCTTCCAGCTGCGCGACTCGCTGCTGCGCCTTGACCTGAAGGGTGACGTCTTTCTGTACACCGATGAAATAAGTCTGTCCGTCATCAGGGTTTTTCATCGTCGAGAGGGACAGTTCGTTCCAGAACGGCGTGCCGTCCTTGCGATAATTTCTGAGGATTTCCCGGCAGGAACCGCCACTGCTCAACGCCTCGCGAATCAACGGGAGAGCTTCCTGGTCGCGGTCCCCTGACTGAAGAAAACGGCAATCCTGGTAGAGGATTTCTTCGCTGGTGTAACCCGTCAGACGTTCGAATGCCGGGTTGACGTAAATCAGGATGTTGTCGTGCTCGCCTTCCTTTTCGGCAATCACGATGCCGTCGTTGGAAGCATTGATCACCATTTGCAGCAGTTGGGCGTTAATCATCGGAGAGTCCTTTCCAATTTGATTGTGGGATGCATTCTAAAAGAACATTGAGAACTTTCTACTGGTCACCCGGGTTAATTGAGAGTCAATCGCAGCTTTTTTGCCACGGCTGTTAATATCCCCCGTCTTTTTACTCAGCTTCAGGATCAGATTGATGAAAGTCGCCATCCTTTCCGGCTCGGTGTACGGCACGGCTGAAGAAGTCGCCCGCCACGCCGCAACAATTTTAAAAACAGCGGGTTTCGAAACCTGGCACAACCCGCGTGCGAGCCTCGCCGATGTTCAGGCCTTTGGCCCTGAAGCCTTCCTGGCGGTGACCTCGACCACCGGCATGGGCGAGTTGCCGGACAACCTGCAACCGTTGTATTTCGCCATTCGCGACCAGTTGCCGGCGGCCTGGCGTGACTTGCCGGGCGCCGTCATTGGTCTGGGCGATGCGAGTTACGGCGACACGTTTTGCGGCGGCGGCGAGTTGATGCGCGAATTGTTCGGCGAACTGGGCCTGCGCGAAGTCCTGCCCATGCTGCGCCTGGACGCCAGCGAAAGCGTGACGCCGGAAACCGACGCCGAGCCTTGGCTGGCGGAGTTGGTCAGCGCTCTGCGGGGCTGACCGGCCGCTCGCGCAGCAAGGCGAGCCAGGCTTGCGCGGCTTTTGACAAGTACGCGCCCTGACGCCAGATGAAGGCGATATCCCAACGCAGATAGCTCGGCGCGTTCAAGGTCAGGCGCACTACGCCTGGCCGCACCAGCCCGCGTGCCACCACGCGCGGCAACAGCACCACTCCTTGACCGGCCGCCACCAGCGCCGCAAGAAAGTCAGCCTGGCCGCTGCGACCACCTTCCTTGGGCGTAAAACCCATCTGCTGACAGGCTTGCAGCAAGCGGTCGTTGAGCACGAAGCTGCGCTGATACAGCAAGAATGGCGTGTCGGCCAATTCCTCCAGCCCAATCACGGTCTTCGACGCCAGCGGATGATCGGCCGGCAGCAGGGCGTCCAGCGGTTCATCGCAGAAAGGCTGGAAGGCGAACTGAGGGTCCTTCGTCAACAGGCTGCCACCCAGTTCCAGCTCTCCACTCAAAACGGCCTGTTCGATGTTCAGGCTACCGCCCTCAAGCAATTGAATGCTGATGTTGGGGTAGCGTCGCCGGTACTCGGCGAACAGTCCGGCGAACAGCGCATCGCTGCCCAGTAGCGGCAAACCCAGGCGCAATTCCCCGCGGGCCAGTTGGCTCAAGTCATCCAGCTCACTGAGCAGTTCGTTGCGCAGTCGCAACATGCCTTCGGCCCGTAGAAGGACCACGCTGCCGGCGGCCGTCAGGCGCAGCTGCGAACCCTGCCGTTCGAGCAGCGCAGTGCCCAGGCTCTGTTCCAGCTGAGCGACCTGTTTGCTCACCGCCGATTGACTGATGTGCAGGGTCTTGGCGGCTTGAGTAAAACCACCCTGATGCATGACCTCGACGAAGCTGCGTAGCTGTTTGAATTCCATCTGCATGATTCCATTTTGGAATGGCTTCGAGTCTAACAATTCGCTTCGGGTATGGCAGCCCGCTCCTTAAAATGAGCACCTGTGAGGACCGAAGACATGAACGCATCAACCTTAAAAAAATTGGCTCGACTGGCGACCGAATTAGCCGTACTGCTGGCCATCTATCTGCTTGGCTGCCAGATGGCCGTGTGGTTTGCCTGGCCGATTCCCGGTGGTGTCATCGGCATGGTGCTGTTGCTGCTGGCGTTCGCTTTAGGTGTGGTCAAACCGGCAGCGCTGCAAATGGGCGCCGGCCTGTTGATGGCCGAGATGCTGTTGTTCTTCATTCCGGCGCTCATGAGCCTGCTCGATTACGGCGGCCTGCTGCGCAGCGACGGTTGGCGAATTTTGCTGGTGATCGGCGTCAGCACGCTGATGGTGATGCTGGTGACCGCCTTTACCGTGGAACTGATGGTGCGGTTGAGGAGGTCTCGTGAAGCTTGAGCTGATGCCGATGTTCTGGCTGGCCTTCACGCTGCTGGCCTATCTGTTCAGTCGCTGGATCTATCAGCGCACCGGGCGCTATGTGTTGTCGCCGCTGATTCTGGTTCCAGCCTTGCTGTTGGCACTCGCTGTGCCGCTGCACACCGCTTATGCCGAATATTCGAGCAACACACATTGGCTGATGTTGGTGCTGGGGCCGGTTACCGTCGCTTTTGCAGTACCGATCTGGCAGCAGCGGCAGATGCTGATGCGGCATTGGTCGGCGTTGTTGCTGGGGATGCTGGCGGGCAGCGCGGCGTCTATCGGCAGTTCGTTCGGGTTGGCCAAGGCGCTGGCACTGGACAGTTCGGTGACGATGTCGCTGGTGCCGCGCTCGATCACCACGCCTTTTGCCATGCCGCTGGCCCATGACCTGGGCGGCGTACCGGAACTGACCGCGGTGTTTGTGATGTTCACCGGGGTGTTCGGGGCGATGCTCGGCGGCATTCTGCTCAAGTGGTTGCCCCTGCGCAGTGCCTTGGCTCGAGGGGCGCTGTTTGGTGTCGGTGCTCACGGTGCCGGGGTCAGTCGAGCACATGAAGTGGGGGGTGAAGAGGGCTCGGTGGCGGGGTTAGTCATGGTTCTGACGGGGCTGCTGAATCTGTTCGCCGCACCCTTGTTGGCGGCAGTACTTTGACATGGATCCACGTTCATCGGCGTACTGACTCGCTAGGCCATCAAGCTGGCTGCCAATGCAACTACACGATCCCCGGGGCGTGACTAGACTGGAGTAACGTCGGTAAACAATAGAAACCCCAAGAATAAAAATTAGAGGTTCCTTGCCGTGAAGGTAGCTCCCGTCCAATCGCCACACAGTGTCAAAGACCAGGTCAGCGCCGCTGAGTGGCAGACTCGAGTTGATCTTGCCGCCTGCTATCGACTGGTCGCCCTGCATGGCTGGGATGACCTGATTTTTACCCACATCTCGGCCAAGGTCCCCGGTACCGAAGACTTTCTGATCAACCCGTTCGGGCTGATGTTCCACGAGATGACTGCGTCCAGCCTGGTCAAGGTCGATCAGGCGGGCAACAAGCTGATGGACAGCCCTTACGAGATCAACCCGGCCGGTTACACCATCCACAGCGCGGTGCACGAGGTTCGTCACGATGTCGTCTGTGTGCTGCACACCCACACCGCCGCCGGTGTCGCTGTGTCGGCGCAGAAACAAGGCATTTTGCCGATCAGCCAACAATCGTTGTTTGTCCTGTCCAGCCTGGCTTATCACGCCTACGAAGGTGTTGCGCTTAACCATGAAGAGAAAGCGCGGCTGCAAGCCGACCTCGGCGAAAACAATTTCCTGATGCTGCACAACCACGGTCTGCTGACCTGCGGCGGCACCATCGCCGACACGTTCCTGTTGATGTTTACCTTCCAGCGCGCCTGCGATATCCAGGTGCTGGCGCAGAATGGTGGCGCCGAGTTGATCGCCATCGAACCGCAGATTCTGGCGGGCGCCAAGGCGATGATCGCCGGCGTCACCAAAAGTGCTCAAGGGATGGGCGGCGCACTGGCCTGGCCAGCGCTGCTGCGCAAACTCGATAAACAAGACCCGGGTTATAAACTCTAATGCCTCTCGCCGAGATCCCTCTGTGTGTCTGGCGCAAACGCGGCCAGACGTTCGTATTCCGTGGCCAGACCATCCGTTACTGGACGGCGGGGCAGGGTGAGCCACTGTTGCTCATCCATGGCTTCCCGACCGCCAGTTGGGACTGGCATTTTCTTTGGCAGCCCCTGACCCAGCGCTATCGGGTGATTGCCTGCGACATGCTCGGCTTTGGTGATTCCGCCAAACCGGTGGACCACGAATACAGCCTGCTGGAGCAGGCCGATCTGCAACAGGCCTTGCTGGCACACCTGCAGGTCGAGCAGCCGGTGCATCTGTTGGCCCACGATTATGGCGACAGCGTGGCCCAGGAACTGTTGGCCCGGCATTACGAAGCGCGCATTGATATCGCCAGTTGTGTGTTCCTCAATGGCGGCCTCTTTCCTGAAACCCATCGTCCGATACTGATGCAAAAACTCCTGCTCAGCCCCTTGGGCTGGATGATCGGTCGAGCTTTTTCCCGTGACAGCCTGGTGAAGAGTTTCCGACAGATCTTCGGTCCGCATAGTCGTCCCACCGAGAGCGAGATGGACGATTTCTGGAGCCTGATCGAGAGCAATCACGGGCCAAGGATCATGCACAAATTGATCGCCTACATCCCTGAGCGGCGTGCCCAGCGCGAGCGTTGGGTCAGCGCGATGCAGTGTGGTGAAGTGCCGTTGCGGGTGATCGATGGTGAGGTCGATCCGATCTCCGGCGCGCATATGGTCAAGCGTTATCGGGAACTGATCCCGAACCCGGACACGGTCTTGTTGCCCGGTATTGGTCACTACCCTCAGACCGAGGCGCCGGGGCTGGTGCTCAAGCACTATCTGGAGTTTCGCGATCAGCTGGTTTCACCGCCGCGCAAGGTCGCCTGTTCCTGATTATCCCCCTGCCTTATTGCGCACCATTCAGCCTCACCTCAGTTCATTGTGGCCCGCATTGTCGTGCCTGACACTCCAGCTTATTGTCCCTGGCCTGCTGGAGTCCCCCAATGAATGAGTCTGTGCGCTTCGAAGATAAAGTCGTGATCATCACGGGGGCAGGCGGCGGCCTGGGTCGGGCCCACGCGCTGCTGTTCGCCAAACAGGGCGCCAAAGTGCTGGTCAACGATCTCGGCGGCTCGGCTCAGGGCGAAGGCGCAAACGCTTCGGCAGCCGACCGGGTAGTGGCGGAAATTCGTGAGGCCGGTGGCATCGCCGAGGCCAACCATGACTCCGTCACCGACGGCGACAAAATCGTTCAGAACGCCTTGGACGCCTTTGGTCGTGTCGATGTTGTGGTCAACAACGCCGGAATCCTGCGGGACAAAACCTTCCACAAAATGGAAGACGGCGATTGGGACCTGGTTTACCGCGTCCACGTCGAAGGCGCCTACAAAGTCACCCGCGCCGCCTGGCCGCATCTGCGCGAGCAAAACTACGGCCGCATCATCTTCACCGCTTCGACTTCGGGCATTTACGGCAACTTCGGCCAGTCCAACTACGGCATGGCCAAACTCGGCCTCTACGGCCTGACCCGCACCCTGGCCATCGAAGGCCGCAAGAACAACATCCTGGTCAACGCCATCGCGCCCACCGGCGGCACCCGCATGACCGAAGGCCTGATCCCGCCGCAAGTGTTCGAACAACTCAAACCGGAACTGGTCAGCCCGCTGGTGGTGTACCTCGCCAGCGAGAACTGCCAGGAAACCTCCGGGCTGTTTGAAGTCGGTGGCGGCTGGATGGGCAAGGTGCGCTGGGAGCGAAGCCTGGGCGCGGGGTTTGATCCGCGGATTGGGTTCTCACCCGAAGATGTGGCGGCGCATTGGCAACAGATCTGCGACTTTGAAGGCGCGGCGCATCCGCAGGACAACCTTGAAGCGTTGAAGGAAATGATGGCGAATTTGCAGAAGTATTCGATTTAACGATCTTGCGACACCCCAAGCCGTCCAAGGCGGCTTGGGGTGTCGATTTTTGAATTGATGTAGCGTTTTTCTATGACGAACTGGGGCACTTTCCAGTTGGGACCCTTTCTCGCGCCAGTACACCCGCTTATAGCGTTATCGGAAACCCGCTAAAAGTTACACTTCGCGTCCGTCACAAAACCATCCCCCATAAAAAAGGCCGCTGCAAACGCAGCGGCCAAAGTAAGACGATTGATTAAGGAGCAATAAATCAACGTCAGTGAACACGGGGCGATGAGTCGAACATCTTCAATTCATCTGAAATCTGTCGCCAATGGCGTGGACTGGCCACCGCCATTGCTTCGTGCTTTTCGGCTGTTTGCCGTGAAAGCCCGGCAAGAATAAGGCCTTGAGCCAAAAGGAAAAATAGCGATTCATGACATGAACTGTTGCAGTTTTGGCAACAGTTCCATTTGTCATGGGATCTGGGGCGGCTGCTGCTACAGGTTTGCGCTCACAACGCCCTATGCCCCTGACTGATAACCCCCCATCCAGCCCATCCATAACCCGCGCAAATCCCCGTCCCATGCGGGCATTCATCCTTTGGAGGTACACCGCGAATACCTCCTTGGTGCGCTTATCGCTCCCAACGTGCGGCAGTAGGGTGGGGCCTTCTGTCACTCACCGGGGAAGACGCATGACAAAAACAACAATGCGCGCCATCTTCACGCCGCAAGCGCTCGCCGCTGCGGTTGCCTTGGGTTGCTGCGTCCAGGCGCAGGCTGTTTCATTCAACATTGGAGAAATCGAGGGGACCTTTGACTCTTCGCTGTCCGTCGGCGCGAGCTGGGGCATGCGCGATGCCGACAAGTCTCTGGTGGGCACGGTCAACGGCGGTACCGGCCAGTCTTCGACCGGGGATGACGGGCGGCTGAACTTCAAGAAGGGCGAAACCTTCTCCAAGATCTTCAAGGGTATTCATGACCTCGAATTGAAGTACGGCGACACCGGGGTGTTCGTGCGTGGCAAGTACTGGTACGACTTCGAACTCAAGGACGAGGATCGCGAGTTCAAACCGATCAGTGACAGCGGTCGTAAAGAAGGCGCCAAGTCTTCCGGGGCGCAGCTGCTCGACGCCTTCGTCTATCACAACTATTCCATCGCCGAACTGCCGGGCACGGTGCGCGCCGGCAAGCAGGTGGTGAGTTGGGGTGAAAGTACCTTCATCGGCAACTCGATCAACAGCATCAACCCGATCGACGTTTCAGCGTTCCGCCGTCCTGGCGCCGAAATCAAGGAAGGCCTGATTCCGGTGAACATGCTGTTCGCCTCCCAAAGCCTGACCGACCAACTCTCGGTGGAAGGTTTCTATCAACTGGAGTGGGACCAGACCGTCGTCGACAACTGCGGCACCTTCTTCGGCAACGACGTGGTGGCAGACGGCTGCAACAAGAATTACACGGTGGCCAGCCCGGCGATTGCACCGTTGCAACCGATCGCTGCGGCGTTTGGCCAAGGTTTCGAAGTCAGCAGGGAAGGTGTGATCGTGCCGCGTGGTGGGGACCGCGATGCCCGCGATTCGGGACAGTGGGGAACGGCGCTGCGCTGGCTCGGCGACGATACCGAATACGGCCTGTACTTCATGAACTATCACAGTCGCTCCCCGACGGTCGGCACCACCACTGCCGGTCTGACAACGCTGGCACGGATTCCGGCCATCGTCGGTGCCGCCAACAGAATCGCCCCCGGCACCGGGTCGGCACTGGCTCAGAGTGTGATGCTCGGTCGTGGCCAGTATTACCTTGAGTACCCGGAAGACATTCGTCTCTACGGCGCGAGCTTTTCCACCACCTTGCCTACCGGCACGGCGTGGACCGGCGAGATCAGCTATCGCCCCAACGCTCCGGTGCAAGTCAACACCAACGACCTGACGCTGGCCTTGCTCAACCCGATCGCAGGCGGCGCGGCATCGCCTATTGCCACCACGCCAGGTGCCGACAACAAAGGCTACCGCCGCAAGGAAGTGACCCAGGTCCAGAGCACCCTGACGCACTTTTTCGACCAAGTGCTGGGTGCCCAGCGGCTGACCCTGGTTGGCGAGGCGGCGGTGGTGCACGTCGGTGGTCTGGAGTCGCGAACCAAGCTGCGTTACGGCCGTGACTCGGTCTATGGCCAATACGGTTTTGGCGGCGATACCGACGGTTTCGTCACCTCGACCTCCTGGGGCTACCGCGCCCGGGCAATTCTCGATTACGCCAACGTGATCGGCGGGATCAACCTCAAGCCCAACCTGTCCTGGTCCCACGACGTCGCCGGCTACGGCCCCAACGGTCTGTTCAACGAAGGCGCCAAGGCCGTCAGCGTCGGCGTCGATGCCGACTACCGCAACACCTATACCGCGAGCCTCAGTTACACCGATTTCTTCGGCGGTGACTACAACACCCTGGAAGACCGCGACTTCCTGGCGCTGAGTTTCGGCGTGAACTTCTGATCTGGCTGAGAAGGATGAATTTAATGCGCAAGATGATTCTGCAATGCGGCGCCCTGGCCTTGAGTCTGCTGGCTGCCAACGTGATGGCGACGGTCTCGCCTGAAGAAGCCAACAAGCTTGGCACCAGCCTCACGCCGCTGGGTGCCGAGAAGGCCGGCAACGCCGACGGCTCTATCCCTGCATGGACCGGCGGCATCCCGAAAAACGCCGGCGCAGTCGACAGCAAAGGTTTCCTGGCTGACCCGTTCGCCAGTGAAAAACCGCTGTTCACCATCACCGCGGCTACGGTCGACAAGTACAAAGACAAGTTGTCGGATGGCCAGGTAGCGATGTTCAAGCGCTATCCGGAAACCTACAAGATCCCGGTCTACCCGACCCATCGCACCGTGGCCCTACCCCCGGAGATTTACGAGTCGGCCAAGCGCTCCGCACTGAACGTGAACAGCATCAACGACGGTAACGGCCTGGCCAACTTCACCGGCAACCGCTACTACGCGTTCCCGATTCCGAAGACCGGCGTCGAGGTGCTGTGGAACCACATTACCCGCTATCACGGCGGCAACCTGCGACGCATCATCACTCAGGTGACCCCGCAAACGAACGGCAGCTACACGCCGATCCGCTTCGAGGAAGAGATCGCCGTACCGCAACTAATGAAGGACCTGGATCCGGAAAAAGCCGCCAACGTGCTCACCTTCTTCAAGCAATCGGTGACGGCCCCGGCACGTCTGGCGGGTAACGTGCTGCTGGTGCACGAAACTCTCGATCAGGTGAAAGAGCCGCGTTTGGCGTGGATCTACAACGCCGGCCAGCGTCGTGTGCGTCGCGCACCGCAAGTGGCTTATGACGGGCCGGGTACTGCGGCTGACGGCCTGCGCACGTCCGACAACTTCGACATGTTCTCCGGCGCCCCGGATCGCTACGATTGGAAACTGGTCGGCAAGAAGGAAATGTACATCCCTTACAACAGCTACAAACTCGACTCGCCGAGCCTCAAGTACGACGACATCGTCAAGGCCGGGCACATCAATCAGGACTTGACCCGTTATGAGTTGCACCGGGTCTGGGAAGTGATCGGTACGGTCAAACCGAGTGAACGGCACATCTACGCCAAACGCCACATGTACCTCGACGAAGACAGCTGGCAAGTGGCGCTGGCGGACCACTACGACGGTCGCGGTCAGCTGTGGCGAGTAGCCGAGGGTCACGCTCAGTACTACTACGATCACCAGACTCCGGCCTACACCCTCGAAGCGCTCTACGACATCATTGCCGGCCGATACATTGCCCTGGGAATGAAGAACGAAGAGAAGCACAGTTTCGAATTCGGCTTCGAAGCCAAGGCCGCCGACTACACGCCATCGGCCTTGCGCGCCGAGGGCGTTCGGTAAGGGTTTTGATACATTGGCAGTACAAAAGGCGACCGGGTGGTCGCCTTTTTTATGGCTGCCAATCAGCGTGCTGAATACTTCTCAACAAGCGGGTTAGAGAGGGCTAGGGTTGCCGGACAATTATAAAAAGGCACGCCGCAATGACCGCCATGATCCCGTGTCTGGACCGTCCTGGATTCCTGCCCCGTCTGTCCACTCATCACCTGTCACGGGCTCGCTTGACCGAGCCGTTACTGACCTCCACGGCACGGGTGAAATTACTCTGCGCGCCGGCCGGCAGTGGCAAGACTGCGCTGCTCGCCGAATGCCTGTTACAGGCCCCGCTGCAGTGCCGCGTGTTCTGGTTGCCATTGTCTGGCGTCGCATTGAGCGCAGTGGATTTTCGCCATCGTCTGGCAGAAACCCTGGGACTGGCTTCGTCGGACGAATCCGAGTTGCTGGGCTATCTGGCGCGATTGCAGACGCCGACCTGGCTGTTTCTCGATGACTATTGCCGCCTGCCTGACCCGGAGTTGGACCTGTTGCTCGATCGCATGCTGGCGACCAGCAGTCCGATGCTGACCTGGTGGCTGGGTGCTCGCCGCCGGCCACCCTGCAACTGGCCAAGGTTGCTGCTCGACGATGAGTTGTACGAGTGCGAAAGCACTTCGCTGGCTTTCACGCCAGATGAAGTCGAGCAGATCGTGCAGCCCTGGGTACCGGAGCATGCCGGCAAAGTGGCCAGTCGGATCATCCAGCGCACCGGCGGCTGGTGTGCCGGTGTGCGGATTGCATTGCTGCAAAAGTGCGATTGGTCGCGACAGAACAAACCCCTGGGACGGGCGGATACCTTGCTCGATTATCTGGAGCATGAGTTGTTCAACTCGCTGACGCCTGAGTTGAGCGAAGCCTGGCGCGTGCTGGCCCACCTGCCCCGCTTCAATGCCAGGCTGTGCGATCACCTGTTCGGGGCCGGCGAGGGCGCTCAGTACTTGCGGACCTTGCAAGCACTGGGCTGTTTTATCGAACCTTGGGGGGACTCCACCGATTGGCTGCAGATATTCACCCCGTTCACGCAGTTGTTGCGCGATGAGCAATGGCCGGCGGGACGCTCCTGGCATCGGCGTGCCTGCCAATGGTTCTGTACCGAACAGGACTGGAAATCGGCCTTCGAACAGGCCTTGCTCGCCGAGGAATATGAGGTGGCGGTCAGCCTGTTGCAGCACTTCAGTTTCGAGCATTTGTTCGAGGAGCAAACGGTGGTGCTGTTGTTGCGTTTGCATGAGCAGCAAGGCGAGGAATTGACGCTGGGCAGCCCGCAATTGGTCGGATTGATTACAGCTGCGCTGTTGTTCGCCGGACGTTTCGAACAGGCGACTGCCTGTATCGCTCATTTGGCGCATTTCACGCCTCAACCCTCGGCGGTGCTTGAGCGTCAACTGATTGCACGTTGGCAGGCCCTGCAGGGTTGGTTGCTGCATTTACAGGGACGAATGGAGGCTTCGCGCGCGCACTTTCTTGATGCGTTGAACGCACTCGATCCCGAGTGTTGGACGGCGCGCCTGATGTGTTTGTCCGGTTTGACGCAACAGGCATTGCTAAGGGGCGAACTCGACGTGGCGCAAGCCCACAACCGCGACGCGCTGTGCCTGGCGCGGGCGCAGGGTTCGCTGGTGTTCGAGGGCCTGATGGAGCTCGATCATGCGCAATGGCTGGAGCAGCGGGGTGCCCCGGCTCGCGCCGAGAGTCTGCTCTGCAATATCGATGAACTACTCCGTCAGCGGTCGGATCGACCCGCACCCTTGTTGGGACGAATTGCATTGCGTCGTGGGCGGTTGGCCTTGTGTCAGGGGCTGGATGAACAGGCAGCGGATTTTTTTCAGGCCGGGTTGGAGGACTGTGTTCGCAATCAAGACAAACGTGCGCTGTACGGGTTTCTCGGGCAGGCACAACTGGCCGCCAATCAGGGCGACTACGCCCAAGCCTTCGTCCGCCTGCGCGATGCCGAGCGATTGATGCAGCAGCGGCAGATTCCGGACACGGTCTACCGTGGTGCTCTGCTGCAGGTCAGCAGTCAGTGCTGGTTGCAACAGGGGCGTCCCGAACTGGCCCGCGAGGCGTTGAGTCGGGTGCTAAAACATTATCGGGGGCCACAGGCCCGGCAGGCTCCCCCGGCGACACTGGAACTGATTCCGCGGATTGAGTATTTGTTGGTTCTGGCCGAGGTGAAACTGCAGCGGGTGGAGAATCCTTTGGCTCGACTCGCCGCTCTGCTTGAGCACACACAAGTGAACGCAATGGTCAGCCTGGAAGCCGAGCTTCTGCTGGCGATGGCCGAGGTGGCCTTTTTGGTGGGCGAACTGGGGAGTGCCCGGCAGTTTTTCGAAAAGGGCGAAACGAAGGCGAGCCGTTGTAACTTGCCGCAGTTGTTGACGCAGTTATACAGACGTTGCCCCAGCCTCTTGTCGGAATTGCACGTTGTCGATAATAACGAGCCATGTTCCGACAGGGAGACTAATGAAAGCCCACTGAGTCTGAGAGAGTTGGAAGTGCTTGAGTTAATTGCGTCAGGAAGTTCTAACCGGCAAATAGCTGATAAGTTGTTCATCTCATTGCATACTGTTAAAACACATGTCCGGCGGATTCATGGAAAGTTAGGGGTTGAGCGCAGGACGCATGCCGTGGCAAGGGCAAGAATGCTGGGTTTGTGCGGTTAATGGTTATTTAATAAAATCATTAACCTGTTTTTATGTTCTGGGTAATTAATGTTTTGTAAAGGGCGGCGGGTGTCTTTATTGGTTTTGATTGCGTTAAGTTAATTGCACTGGTTCAGGCAACGTTCGTTGTCTGATTTTTTAAAGTGCATTAATGGAATATGCATATGAGTGTTCAGGAAGTATCGCTGACACAGGCGCATCTGGGGCCGGTGTTTGAAAGTTTTACCGCGCTGGAAGAAGCGCTGAAGAAAAGCCCGTCGTTTAAACTAATCCTGCAAGAGGTTTTGTTGAAGGAACTTCAGCAGCTGTTGCCGGAGGTCTTCATCAGCAAGACTTACATCCATGCCCGACGTTCAGGCATTACGAATCAGGAGCCGACCGGTCTGTTCATGGATGTGTTCATGGAGTGTCTGAGCCGTGGGCGTGCTCCGGTTTATGACGCAACTCAGTACGGCGTTTATGACGTGCATAACTCCGTGGATGAGTCGGACCGGGTCGACGGTCTGGACGTGGTTGCTCTAGGGGAGCTGATCGGCGATGTGCTGGGTACGCTGGAACAAAAATACACGCTAGGTCTGGAACGATACTGGACGACACCTCTGGGCAAGGACGTCAACAGTAGTAAGCTGGCCTCTCGCCGCAGTGATCTGCGGGACTTGTATGGGGCGCTTTTCTGGCAAGAGTTGAAAGCAACAGTACAAATGCAAGGGGTGAGGTCGGAAGTAGAAGAGAGCTGCGAAGTTTATATCAGGGGCAATCTCCAGACGCCGGCTTGCAGTCTTTCTGTGGAACTGGAAAACGGACGATTTGCAACGCTGGCTTGTTGTTTTGTCATGTATTCAAGTGGCCGGACCATCGATGAGCTTGTGCCTGCCAATGATGACTGGGTCATTCTTTATACCCCTGAAAACGGGCTGGAAACGTTCCAGACGTCGGCAATAATGCACCGCTCGCTTGAGCAGCGCCTGAGCGACCCGAAAAGCCGAATGCAGTTGCTCAAAGGTATTTCACAGCAGGACGCTGAACAGGTCAAAAGTGTTCCCGATATCCGTTATTTCAGAATCTATGGCGAAATTTTCCAGATCGTCATCGACAATTTGTTGAATAAACAATGGCATGAAGTTGCTCATGGAATTCGCCGTTTGCTGGAGCCGGATGCGGATCTGCCCGCCATCGTTCAATCGATTGAGCAGAGTCAACGTCTGGGCGAATTGGGCGAGGATGCCAAGAGCCGCACCGCACGTCTGCTCGCACTGATGACGAAGAACGCCAGGCCGCAATGGCTGAAGGACACTTCCACCACCGAACAGGAAATTTTTGCCTCTTTGGAACAGGCGTTGCTCAGAAGCCAGGTGAAATTGCATGAGGCGATGGGGGGGCTGTCTTCATTTCAGGAGTATGTGCGGCGTGTCGTCGAAGAACATATTTCCCAGGGCGATACCAATCGCGTTGATCCCGATACCGTTTGGGTGGAGGTAACGCATCGGGTACGTATGGGCACCAGGAACATCGAGCATGTCCAGCGTAAAAATCTGACACAGCTGTTCATGTACGGTGTGCATGATGTTGAAGGGCAGTACACCATTCAGTTTAAAGAGAATCATTACAATCCACGACTGACAGTTTCCAATATCAAATTCGCCATCCGGCAGTTTGATCTTCGTTTGAAATATGCCAATGAGCGAACTTATCGCCTCAGCAATCCGCAAGTTAAAGACGCCATGCGGGAAGTATTAAGTCAACAGACTGCACTCAGTAACTACGCCGCGATACTTCAAAAACATATCAGCCCGAAAGCACAGGACATCATGCAGCGCTATCTGTTTGGCGATCCTGGAATGGAGGCGTACAGCGTTGCTTTTGTCCACTACTACCGCCCCTTCAAAGATATGATCGTTTACCGTGCCAGAGGTACAACTCCTGAACTTTCGATGCATGTGCTCTATGCGCCTGGTGCACCGACGGGCCAGCAATGGTATGAGTTTCCCGATCTGACGGCATTGAAGCGACAGTTCGGTACGTGGGGTTTCGGGCAGCGCAACAGTGACTTCCTGATCGGGCAGGCTTTCAGCACGGATCGTGCGGAGTTCGTGAAGGACTATCTCTCCTATGACGAGCCGGAGCGGGTGCTCCAGCCATGGTGGTGGGGCGGTGTCACTTTGGTGAAATGGACGAGCGGAGTGGAAGACGGACCGCTGATGGGCGCCATCCATAACATTGTCGACTGGGAGATTGCCGAAGAACAGGTGGTTACACCCAACTGGTACAGAAAGGCTGCGGCACAAGATCGCGAACTTTTCACAAGGCTGAACACAGACTTCAAAGCCATCTACCAGGTATCAAAAGAACCACTGCATATTGAAACGTTTGCTGCCTTCTCACGAAAATTGGTCATGAAGGCGCTGAACGATTATCTGCGTCTATCCGGCCCGCACCCGGAAATCGATCCGGATCGGGTGAGAGTCAAGTTGCGTGGATACGACTATATGACGCTCACCAATGTGTTCATTCAGTGGCAGATTTGGCGCGCTGATGGAACGGTGTGGTTCGGCTCCATGGATAACTCGTCGCTGGGGCGCTTGAATGAGGCCACCGTCACTGCGTTGATCGATTTATTGCCGGGAGAAAAATATGAGCAGTATCTGCAGCAGGATTTTCTGGCAACGCCTTCTTATGATCTGAAGTCGAAGCTTTACTGCAAGATCGTGCAGAACGAAATGCTCAGGGCAGCATTGACACAAAAACTTCAGGGCTCTCTTTCCGGTGAACACTTCAATTGGCTCAAGGGGCTGATCGAGGGTCTGGATCATGATCGTTCTTACAATCCGGTTCCGTTCCTGACGGGTGCCGCGCCAGGCGAAGGCGTTTATACGCTGGCGCTCGAAGGGCGACGGTTGGAGGGGGCCTATACGTTTGGGCGCAACGTGGCTGGCAGGTTGGAATACCTGATCTACATTCCGAAAGCACCGGATGGCCTGACATTCCGTCCCATTGAGTCATTGACTCAGGGCTTGAAGGGATACTCACTGGGCAATCATGTTGTCGGACTTGTCAGGTTGGAAGACAGAGGCGTAGTGCAACGTTATGTCGACAACTGCCGCAATGCTTCAGATGCCTTGCCGACGCCAAGGTTGCAAGACAGTTACCCTGTGAGCCACTTCAGGTTCGAATACAACAGCATGGTGTCGCGGCTTATCTACGACGTCGACTATCAGACGAGCACGCATGCGGAAATCTTCTGGCGTAATGTGATGACCGGCGCAGAACTGGTGGTGGATGTCATCTCGCTGTTTGTCCCTCCAGTCGCTCTGGTGGCCAGCATCCTGCGTATCACGCGTTCGATTGTTCAAGGTGTGATTGCCTACAGCCTGGGCGATGAGGATGCCGGCAAAGCCTACCTCGCCTCGGCCTGGAGAAGCACCATCCTCTTGTATGTGGGCATCGTCGCGGGGGTTGGCACATCCACTTCGGCAGTGGGCCTTCTGTCGCGGATCAAGGACATCTCCGATATTGTGTCGACCGCGAGCGGCGTTCCGGTGGGCGTCGACTATGTCACTGCAGTGACGTCCACGTACCTGATTCAGGACAGTCAAGCCCGAATCACAGACTGATCCTGCCGGGTTAGCCATTACTCCGGCTGATACCCCATCCGCCAACTCACGGCCCGCGTCGCAGCCAGCAACCGCTGCGCCGCCGGGCCGTTTTCGTCGGCGTGGAACAACGAAGCCGGACCGACGATGGTCAGCACGGCGGCGATCTGTCCGACCGCGTTGAACACCGGGGCCGACAAGGCGTCCACGCCCGGCATCAGCAAACCATGCACATGATGCAGACCGCGTTCGCGGATCTGTTCGCACAACGTCTGGTAGGCCTGATCGTCCGCCAGCGCATGTGAAGCGCTGCTGTGCAGTTCCCGCTCGCGCAATTCGACGGTTTCACGCTTGGGCAGATAGGCGCCGAACACCAGCCCTGTGGACGAACTGAGCAACGGCAACACCGAACCCAATTGCGTCACCACCGTCACCGCGCGCACTGCCGGCTCGATGTGCACCACGGTCGCGCCCTGGTTGCCCCACACCGCTATAAAGCAGGTTTCGTTCAACTCATCGCGCAATTCAGCCAGGGGCAGGGCGCCGACTTTCAGCACGTCCATACTGTTGAGTGCTGCCAGCCCTACACGCAAGGCTTCGCGGCCCAGACCGTAATGGTTGGTGGCCGCATTCTGTTCAGCAAAACCGCTGGCGATCAGCGCCTGTAGATAGCGGTGAACCTTGCTCGCCGGCATCTGTACGTGTTCGGCCAGGCGCGACAGTGACGTCGATGGCGATAACTCGGCCAAGGCCTTGAGGATGTCGGTGCCGACCTCGGCCGAGCGGACTTTCTGTTTATCGTTGCTGCGCGGCGTTTCCATGGAGGCGGTCTGATCCCGGGACGAATGGGCGTCTTTATAGCTTGACGGTCAATACCAATCAAATTACGTTAAGCGTAATCGAATTACGATAAAAATAACCCGGGCGTGCCCAGACCTCTTGAATGGAGCGACAGGCCATGCCTACTCCCTGTTCAGGAGGCTCCATGAACCTCGATTCAACGGCGCCCGAGCTGGCTTATCAGTCCGGCTTCGGCAACGAATTCAGCAGCGAAGCGTTGCCTGGCGCACTGCCCGTCGGCCAGAACTCCCCGCAAAAAGCCCCGTACGGTCTCTACACCGAACTGTTCTCCGGCACCGCGTTCACCATGGCCCGCAGTGAAGCGCGGCGCACCTGGATGTACCGTATTCAGCCGTCGGCCAATCACCCGGCGTTCGTCAAACTGGATCGGCAACTGGCCGGCGGCCCGTTGGGTGAAGTGACCCCCAATCGCCTGCGCTGGAACCCGTTGGACATCCCGAGCGAGCCAACCGATTTCATCGATGGGCTGGTGAGCATGGCTGCCAACTCCGGCGCGGAAAAACCGGCCGGGATCAGCATTTATACCTACCGCGCCAACCGTTCCATGGAGCGCGTGTTTTTCAACGCCGATGGCGAACTGCTGCTGGTACCGGAGCTGGGACGTCTGCGCATCACAACGGAATTGGGCGTACTGGAACTGGAGCCGCTGGAAATCGCCGTGCTGCCACGCGGCCTGAAATTTCGCGTCGAACTGCTCGATCCGCAAGCCCGCGGCTACATTGCCGAGAACCACGGCGCGCCACTGCGCCTGCCAGACTTGGGGCCGATCGGCAGCAATGGCCTGGCCAATGCGCGGGACTTCCTGACCCCGGTCGCGCATTACGAAAACCTCAAGCAACCGACCACGCTGGTGCAGAAATTCCTCGGCCAGTTGTGGGGCTGTGAGCTCGATCATTCGCCGTTGAATGTGGTCGCCTGGCACGGCAACAACGTGCCGTACAAATATGACCTGCGTCGTTTCAACACTATCGGCACGGTCAGTTTCGACCACCCGGATCCGTCGATCTTCACCGTCCTGACGTCGCCGACCAGCGTCCACGGTCTGGCCAACCTCGACTTCGTGATCTTCCCGCCACGCTGGATGGTCGCCGAGAAAACCTTCCGGCCACCGTGGTTTCACCGCAACCTGATGAACGAATTCATGGGCCTGATCAAGGGCGAGTACGACGCCAAGGCCGAAGGCTTCGTGCCCGGCGGCGCGTCCTTGCACAGCTGCATGAGCGCCCACGGCCCGGATGGCGAAACCTGCACCAAGGCGATCAACGCCGAACTCGCACCAGCGAAAATCGACAACACCATGGCTTTCATGTTCGAGACCAGCCAGGTGTTGCGCCCGAGCCGCTTCGCCCTGGATTGCCCGCAACTGCAAAACAACTACGATGCCTGCTGGGCCACGCTGCCCGCCACTTTCGACCCGACCCGGAGATAACCCATGACTCAGACTTCCATCACTCGTAGCTGGGTTGCCTCCGCCAACGGCCACGCGGATTTTCCGCTGCAAAATCTGCCGTTGGGCGTGTTCAGCGTGAAGGGCGGCGCGCCGCGCAGTGGCGTGGCGATCGGCGACCATATCTTTGATCTGGGAGCGGCACTCGATGCCGGGCTGTTCGACGACGGTGCCGCGCGGACCGCCGTTGAAGCCACCCGTGGCGGCCAGTTGAATGCATTTTTCGAGCTGGGTCGCGAAGCTCGTGTCGCCCTGCGTCAACGCATGATCGAGTTGTTCAAGGAAGACAGCACCCAGCGCGGCAAGATCGAAGCCCAAGGCGCAAAACTGCTGCCACTGGCGGCGGATTGCCAGATGCACCTGCCAGCGAAAATCAACGACTACACCGACTTCTACGTCGGCATCGAGCACGCGCAAAATGTCGGCAAACTGTTCCGTCCCGACAACCCGTTGCTGCCGAACTACAAGTACGTGCCGATCGGTTATCACGGCCGCGCTTCGACCATTCGCCCGTCGGGCACCGATGTTCGCCGTCCGAAAGGCCAGACGCTGCCAGCCGGCCAGACCGAGCCGACGTTTGGTCCGTGCGCACGTCTGGACTATGAGCTGGAGCTGGGCATCTGGATCGGTCAGGGCAACGCGATGGGCGACTCGATCGCCATCGGTGACGCGGCCGATCACATCGCCGGTTTCTGCCTGCTCAACGACTGGTCGGCGCGGGACATCCAGGCTTGGGAATACCAGCCGCTGGGGCCGTTTCTGTCGAAGAGTTTCATCACCAGCATCTCGCCTTGGGTGGTGACGGTCGAAGCGCTGGAGCCGTTCCGTCGCGCTCAGCCGGCACGTCCGGAAGGCGATCCACAGCCACTGCCGTACCTGTTCGACAAACGCGATCAAGCCGCTGGCGCCTTCGACATCGAACTGGAAGTGCTGCTGCTCACCGAAGGCCTGCGCGAACAAAATCTGCCAGCCCATCGCCTGACCCTCAGCAATACCCAACACATGTACTGGACCGTGGCGCAAATGGTCGCGCACCACAGCGTCAACGGCTGCCAGTTGCAGGCCGGCGACCTGTTCGGTTCGGGCACGTTGTCGGGGCCGGAGAACGGTCAGTTCGGCAGCCTGCTGGAAATCACCGAGGGTGGTAAAAAGCCGATCGAACTCGCGTCTGGCGAGGTGCGTAAATTCCTTGAGGACGGCGACGAAATCATCCTGCGTGCCCGTTGCAACCGCGAGGGTTTTGCCTCCATCGGTTTCGGCGAATGCCGCGGCAAAGTGCTGCCGGCGCGCTAAGAGGATCGGGTCATGGAACTCTATACCTACTACCGTTCGACTTCGTCCTTTCGGGTGCGTATTGCGTTGGCGCTCAAGGGACTGGACTACCAGGCGCTGCCGATCAACCTGATCGCGCCGCCAGGTGGCGAACATCGACAGCCGCCGTATCTCGGCATCAATCCGCAAGGCCGGGTGCCGGCCTTGCGCACCGACGAAGGCGAACTGCTGATCCAGTCGCCGGCGATCATTGAATACCTGGAGGAACGTTATCCACAGGTGCCGCTGCTCTCCAAAGACCTCGCTGCTCGCGCCCATGAGCGTGGCGTGGCGGCAGTGATTGGTTGCGACGTGCATCCGCTGCATAACGTCAGCGTACTCAACAAGCTGCGGCAGTTGGGGCACGATGAACCGCAAGTGGTGGAGTGGATCGGGCACTGGATCAGTCAGGGATTGGCGACGGTGGAGCAGTTGATCGGCGATGAGGGTTATTGTTTTGGTCCGACGCCTGGGCTGGCGGATGTTTACCTGATCCCGCAGCTGTACGCGGCCGAGCGCTTCAGCATTTCACTTGAGGCGTATCCGCGGATTCGTCGAGTGGCGGCGTTGGCGGCGACGCATCCGGCATTCATCAAGGCGCATCCGGCGAATCAGCCAGATACCCCTTAACACCCTCACACCGAACCAATGTGGGAGCGGGCTTGCTCGCGAAGAGGGTGTGTCAGTCAACATGAATGTAGCTGACACACCCTCTTCGCGAGCAAGCCCGCTCCCACAGGGGATGTGTGGTTAATGGACGATGGAGTTTGGCGGCAGGTGTCCCAACCGTTCAGTCAGGCGAATCCGCTGAATCGGGTCGTCACTGAGCAGCAGGGCATGCTCCAGGTCAAAGCGCTCGGCGTTCGGGCAATCCAGCCGTTGATAGAGGCTGGCCCGGGCCAGGTAGTCGGAGGCACTGGCGTTGCCCAGTTCCAGCACACGTTCGGCGTCGATCAGGGCACCGATGTAGTCATCGTTGGAAAGGTGTAACTGACGCAGGTTGCGCGACAGCCGCTGCAGCATTTGTACCGGTTCGGCGGTGAGCAAATGCTCGGCGACAAGCTGCATGTTCGGGCCGTACTGGCGTTGCAGCAATTCCCGGCAATCGTTGGGGTACAACCGACGTCCGCCGCACGGGTCGAGCAGGTGATCGGCGCCCGGTACCCGCAGCAGGAAATGCCCGGGGAAGTTGACTCCAACCATGGGGATTTCCAGACCTTTGGCCAGTTCCAGAGCAATCAATCCCAGGCTCAGTGGCTGCCCGCGTCTGCGTTCCAGCACTTTATTGACCAGCGCGACTTGCGGACGCAATGGCGTGGAGTCGTCCTGAGCGAATCCCAAGTCATTCATACGCCGTAACAACGGCTGGGCCAGCTCGCTCACCGGCAACATCGGCAAGCCACAACTGACCCGTTGTTGCAGGTCCTTGAAATCTTGCAGCACGGCCTCGGGATTGACCTCACTGTCGTGTTCGGCGGCAATCCACAGCGCCGCCTCGAACAGCGCGGGCGGTGAACGTTGCAGACAGTCGAAAAAACGTTGGCGGGGGGTCATCAAAATCTCCGGCTAATGCCTCGTTTTAGCCCCGTCTCCGGCATTCGTCCAGTGTCGAACATGGGCGGTTGACGGATATGTCCGAAAGTCTGCATGGCGGCGTCGCTTATTCCGGTGCGCTTCTGCAATTTTTGGGCGCAAGCCTATACTGGCCACTACAAGAAGTGATTCGGGAGCCCTACGATGTTCGCTCTCATGCAAAGCACTCGCCTTGAATCCCTGCATCTGAGCGTCGACTCGGTCACCGGGTTGAAGGCGGTCATTGCCATTCATAACAGCCGTCTGGGACCTGCCCTGGGCGGGTGTCGTTACCTTGCCTATCCCAGCGACGAGTCCGCCGTCGAGGATGCGGTGCGCCTCGCCCAAGGCATGAGTTACAAGGCGGCGCTGGCCGGCCTGGCTCAGGGCGGCGGCGTGGCGGTGATTGTTCGCCCGGTTCATGTGGAAAACCGCGCCGCGCTATTCGAAGCCTTCGGGCGTTGCATCAATCAGCTCGACGGCCGCTACATCACTGCCATCGACAGCGGTACCTCGGTGGCGGACATGGATTGCATCGCTCAACAGACCCAGTACGTCACCAGCACCACCGCGGCGGGCGACCCGGCACCGCACGCGGCGATGGGCGTGTTCGCCGGTATTCGTGCCACCGCCATGGCCCGGCTGGGCAGCGATAACCTCGAAGGCCTGCGAGTGGCGATTCAAGGGCTCGGCAACGTTGGTTTTGCCCTCGCCGAACAGCTGCACGCCGCCGGAGCCGAATTGCTGGTCAGCGACATCGATCACGGCAAGGTCCAACTGGCGATGGAGCAACTTGGCGCCCATCCGATCGCCAACGACGCGCTGCTCAGCACCCCTTGCGACATTCTCGCGCCCTGCGGCCTCGGTGGCGTACTCAATAGCCACAGCGTGACGCAACTGCGCTGCGCAGCGGTGGCCGGCTCGGCGAACAACCAACTGACCCATCTGGAAGTCGCTGATCAACTGGAGCGGCGGGGCATTCTGTATGCGCCGGATTACGTGATCAATTCCGGCGGGCTGATCTACGTTTCGCTCAAGCACCGCGGCGAAGAGCTATCGACCATCACCGCACACCTGTCGAAAATCAGCTCCCGGCTGACCGAAGTCTTCGCCCATGCCCAAGCGGAAAAACGCTCGCCGGCCCGGGTAGCTGACGAGTTGGCGGAGAAAGTGCTGTATCGATGAGGTTGAACCGATGAAGGAGTGAGGGCCTATCCGGCAGACTTGCTCCCAAGGCCTGGCGCCACAAGCGTCAGGCTTGACTGACGCACGCTGACGCGGCGTGCCAGGAGCCCCTGTGATGCTTCACAAGGTTGAGCTGCCTTACACCCGATTTTTATCCCCTGACGGCCAATTGCTCGGCGAACTTCCTGCCTGGGCCGACGATTTCAATTTGCTCACGCGCCTTTATCGGCAGATGGTCCTGACCCGCCTTTTCGATCAGAAAGCCGTCGCCCTGCAACGCACCGGGCGCATCGGCACTTATGCGCCGACATTGGGCCAGGAAGCCATCGGCGTCGCCGTCGGCAGCGTGATGCACGCCGAAGACGTGCTGATTCCGTATTACCGTGACACCGCCGTGCAGTTGATGCGCGGGGTGCGCATGGAAGAAATCCTCCTGTACTGGGGCGGTGACGAGCGCGGCAGCGATTTTGCCGAACCGGCGGCGGCCCAGGACTTTCCGATCTGTGTGCCGATTGCCACCCAGGCGTTGCATGCCTGCGGCGTTGCCAGTGCATTCAAAATCCGCGGCGAACATCGGGTCGCCGTCACCACCTGCGGCGACGGCGCCACCAGCAAGGGCGATTTCCTCGAAGCCCTCAACGTCGCCGGAGCCTGGCAGTTGCCGGTGGTGTTCGTGGTCAATAACAACCAATGGGCGATCTCGGTGCCACGGCGGATTCAGTGCGGCGCCCCGACCCTGGCACAGAAAGCGATCGGTGCCGGGTTCCACGGTGAGCAGGTCGACGGCAATGACATGCTCGCGGTTTACGACCGATTACATGTGGCCCTCGAACGGGCGCGTCACGGTAAAGGCCCGGTGTTGCTGGAATGCCTGAGCTACCGCCTCGGCGATCACACGACGGCCGACGATGCCACACGCTACCGGTCGGCGGACGAGGTCAAGCAGGCCTGGCTCGAAGAACCGGTCAAACGCCTGCAACGTTTCATGGTCGACCAGGGCGTGTGGGACGAAGGCCGCGAACAGGCGTTGATCAGCGAATGCCAGGGCTTGGTGCAGCGCGCTGTGGATAACTTCGAGGCTGCGGGAACCCAGGCGCCCGAATCGATCATGGATCACGTCTACGCCCAATGGCCGGCGTCCCTCGCCGGGCAGCGTGAAGAATTGCTCGAAAGGGCTGCGCGCCGCGCGGGAGATGCGAGCCATGAGTAACGGCAAAGTTACGTTGCTGGAAGCGGTGAATCTCGCGCTGCATCGGGCGATGAGCGAAGACGAGAACGTCATCGTCCTCGGTGAAGATGTCGGGGTGAACGGCGGCGTGTTTCGCGCCACCCAAGGGCTGCGCGACAGCTTTGGCTTCAAGCGAGTGATCGACTCGCCGCTGGCCGAAACCATGCTCGGCGGACTGGTGGTCGGCATGGCCGCTCAGGGCTTGAAACCAGTGGTGGAAATCCAGTTCATGGGTTTCATCTACGCTGCCATGGAACACCTGGTGTCCCACGCCAGCCGCATGCGTAATCGCACTCGCGGGCGGATCACGTGCCCGATGGTGATGCGCACGCCGATGGGCGCAGGAATTCGCGCGCCGGAACATCACAGCGAAAGCACTGAAGCATTGTTCGCGCACATTCCAGGTCTGCGGGTGGTGATTCCGTCATCGCCGGCCCGGGCCTATGGCTTGTTGCTGGCGGCCATCGATGACCCGGACCCGGTGGTGTTTCTCGAACCGACCCGGCTCTATCGCATGAACCCGCAACCTCTGTTGGATGACGGTAAACGCCTGCCACTGGACAGCTGTTTCACCCTGCGTGAAGGCAGCGACATCACGCTGATCAGCTGGGGTGCCAGTGTGATGGAAACCCTGCAAGCTGCCACCGCATTGGCCGAGCGGGGCGTCTCGGCGGAAGTGATCGATGTCGCGAGTATCAAGCCGCTGGACCTCGACACCATGGAAGCTTCGGCGCGCAAGACCGGTCGTTGCGTGATCGTTCATGAAGCGCCGCGCTCCTGTGGCGTCGGTGCGGAAATCGCCGCGAGCCTCTATGAGCGGGTGTTGCTGGAATTGCAGGCACCGATCCAGCGCGTCACGGCGCCGGACATTCCGCCGCCGCTGTATCGACTTGAGTCGCTGTACATGCCCAACGTCGAGGACATTCTTCAGGCCTGCGATAACGTTCTTCACTTTGACTGAACCCAAGGAGGCTGCGATGAAATACTTCAAACTGCCGGATCTGGGCGAAGGTTTGCAAGAGGCGGAAATCGTCCGCTGGCACGTCGCGGTCGGCGATACCGTCACGGCCGATCAACTGCTGGTGTCGGTAGAAACCGCCAAAGCCCTGGTGGATATTCCCGCGCCCTATGACGGCGTGGTGGCAAAACTTTACGGCGGCGAGGGCGACATTGTTCACGTCGGAGAACCCTTGCTCGGCTACGAAGGCGAAGCCGATGCGGGCACCGTAGTGGGGCGACTCGAAGGTGGCGGAAGCAGTCAGGAGGACTCGTTTTTCATCGGGGCGGCCCCCTCCACCCGGGAGCACCTGGCGACTCGCGCCACGCCGGCCGTGCGGCAACTGGCCCGGCAACTCGGTGTGGAGTTGAGCGGGGTGACGGGCTCTGGCCACGAGGGGCTGATCACCCGTACGGATGTGGAAAACGCGGCTCAAACTGAACTGGATCGCTTCGGCGGCGAACGGTTGCGCGGTGTGCGGCGCAGCATGGCGTTGAACATGGCCCGGTCCCACGCCGAAGTCGTGCCGGTGACGATTTTCGGTGATGCCGATCTGCATCGCTGGGGTCAGGCCCGCGAACCGCTGATTCGTCTCGCCAAAGCGATGGCGGCCGCGTGCGCCGTGGAGCCGGTGCTCAACAGCGCTTTCGACGGCAAAAGCCTGTCGCTCAAGCAACACGAACGGCTCGACCTGGGCATCGCCGTGGACACCCCGGACGGCTTGTTCGTGCCAGTGCTGCGCGATGTCGGTCATCGCACTTCGGCTGATTTGAAGGAAGGCGTCATGCGATTAAGAGCCGACGTGCAGGCGCGATCGATTCCGCCCAAGGAAATGATGGGTGCAACCCTGACGCTGTCGAATTTCGGCACCTTGTTCGGTCGCTACGCCAACCCGGTGGTGGTGCCGCCGCAAGTCGCGATCCTCGCCGCTGGCGCGATCCATGACGAACCGGTGGCGGTTGAGGGCGCGGTGATGGTGCATCCGGTGTTGCCGCTGTCCCTGACTTTCGATCATCGCGTGGTCACGGGGGGCGAGGCGGCGCGTTTCTTCAAGGCGCTGGTCGAGGCGCTGGAACAACCCGACGCTTAGGTTTTTCGCAGGCATGAAAAAGGCCCTGAGTCATTTGACTCAGGGCCTATTCAATTCGGGCGTTGCTTACTTGGCAGCCTTGGGCGCTTTAGCAGGCTTGGTCGGCTCAGCGACTTCAGCAGGTGCAGGTGCCTCAACGGGGGCAGCCTTTTCAACGACTTCAGCAGGCGCATTGAGCAATTCGGACAGCGCGTCCGGTTGGCTCTTGAACGCCTTGGCGAACACATCGCGGTTCTTCGCCATGTAGATACCGGCTTCTTCCACTTGCTGTTCGGTCAGGGACGGAACGGCTTTTTGCAACACTTCGGCCAGCAACTCGGCCAGTTCGAGCATTTTGTCATGACGGTCAGCTTCGGCTTTATCCATGAACAAGCGCTCCAGATCTCGGCTGCTGCGGTATACCACTTCGACGGCCATTCACCACCTCACATGCCTTCACATTAAGTTGTCTTGTCGACCACTGTATTTATATACAGCGAAAAGGATAAGCGAATCCCTGCGCTTTGGGTAGTGGCTTTTTAATGTAGACCGAAATCAGGTGGTCTGCGCAAAACCTGTGGGAGCCGAGCTTGCTCGCGATGAGGCCCTCGAATACAGCACAAAAGTGTCCAGTAGCAGCCCATCGCCATCTCACCCAACAGCCTCTGGCCTTTTTTCTGCATGCAAGACAAACGTCACGTCAAACCCGCATCATCCGCTCGAACCGAGCTAAGGAAGAATCATCGTGAAAATCAACTGGGCCGAGAACCTGCGGCAGAACGTGCATCAACTGGCCGAGTCCCTGGGCAACCTGTTCGTCGAGACCTTCCATTACATGGCGCTGTTCGCCATCGGTGCAGTCACCGCGTGGGCGGCGGTGATGGAGTTTTTGCAGATGATCGAGGCGGGGCACATCAAAATCGATGACATCTTGCTGCTGTTCATCTACCTGGAACTGGGGGCGATGGTCGGGATTTACTTCAAGACCAACCACATGCCGGTGCGTTTCCTGATCTACGTCGCGATCACCGCGCTGACGCGACTACTGATCTCCAACGTCTCGCACCACAACCCACCGGATATCGGCATCATCTACCTGTGCGGCGGGATTCTGCTGTTGGCGTTCTCGATTCTGGTGGTGCGTTACGCTTCGTCGCAATTCCCTTCGGTGAAGATCGAACACCCGCAACGCAAGATCGGTGCGGGTTCCGGTGAGCATTCCGAAGTCGAGAAGGGCGAGCTTTAGAGGCGCATGGCTGGCCGGCTGTGGCCCTTGACGCGCGGCGGCGGCAGGTTGTGATTGTCGCCGTCGGTCATGGCTTCGAGGATGGCCACGGCGCTATGGCCCTGTTCGATGGCGATGCCGAACTGAATGCTTTGTACCAGGCGTTTGAGGCGCTGGGGGTCATTGCGTTGTTCGGCGCTGATCATCCGTTTGGCGACCACGTGGCCGTTGTTGGACAGGGTCAGCATGATGCTGCCATCCAGACCCTGAATGCTCAGGTTGATCTGATAATCCGCTGCAAAAGCATCGGTAATGAGCTGAAAAGGGTTGTCCATTTTGCGTTACCGCCTGATTGAACGTGCAGTTGTTGACCCACCGTGATCGGGATTAGTTCGCAACACCAGACCACCGGCACGTCGCTCGCTGAGGTTTTCAAAAGTCCTTTTGCCTCACAGGTAACGTAGCAAGGGGCATGCCGGAAAAATTGTCGAACAATAGACACGGCAAAAAGAAGGCGGGCACTACAGCCCGCCTTCTTTTTGCCTGCCCGTTTCAGGGCATGAATGAGTAGATGATCGCAGACAGTGCAATCAAACCGATCAGCACCACGAACACGTTCGAGGCCTGCCCCGAATACTGGCGCAAGGCTGGCACTCGATGGATGGCGTACATCGGCATCAGGAACAACAGGCACGCGATGATCGGCCCGCCGAGGGTTTCGATCATGCCGAGGATGCTCGGGTTGAAGGTCGCCACGGCCCAGCAACTGAGGATCATGAACAGTGCGGTCACGCGGTTCAGCCAGCTCGCCGACATCACCCGGCCACGGCCGCGCAGGCTTTTCACGATCAGCCCCTGAAAGCCTTCACTGGCGCCGATGTAATGGCCGAGGAAGGACTTGGTGATCGCCACCAGCGCAATCAGCGGCGCCGCGTAAGCGATGACCGGCGTCTGGAAGTGGTTGGCCAGGTACGACAGGATCGAGATGTTCTGCGCCTTGGCAGCCGCCAAATCCGCCGGTGACAAGGCCAGCACGCAGCTGAAGCAGAAGAACATCACCGTCACCACCATCATTGCGTGGGCGATGGCGAGGATGCCGCTGCTTTTGCGTTCGGCCTGTTCGCCGTAACGCTGTTTCTGATCGACGGAGAAGGCGGAGATGATCGGCGAATGGTTGAACGAAAACACCATGACCGGAATCGCCAGCCACAAGGTCTTGAAGAACAGCGGCATCGGCATGCCTTCACTGGCGGTGGCGAAGAATGCGCCGTTCCAGTTCGGGATCAGGCTCAAACCGAGCAGCAGCAACGCCGCCACGAACGGATAAACCAGCACGCTCATGCATTTAACGATGACGCCCTGACCGCAACGGACGATGGCCATCAGACCGAGGATCAGCACCAGTGACAGAATCGCCCGTGGTGGCGGGGCGATGTGCAACTGATGCTCCATGAAGCTGCTCAAGGTATTGGTCAGCGCCACGCTGTACACCAGCAGAATCGGGAAGATCGCAAAGAAATACAGCAGCGTGATCAGCTTGCCGGCCCCGATGCCGAAGTGTTCTTCCACCACTTCGGTGATGTCCCCGGAACGCCCGGACAACACGAAGCGGGTCAGGCCGCGGTGGGCGAAGAAGGTCATCGGGAAGGCCAGCACTGCCAGGATCAGCAGCGGCCAGAAACCGCCTACGCCGGCGTTGATCGGCAGGAACAGCGTGCCAGCGCCGATGGCGGTGCCATAAAGGCCAAGCATCCAGGTGGTGTCGTGTTTACTCCAGCCTTTGTGGGTTATTTCGCTATTGCGTGTCAGGTCTACAGCAGGATTATCGGCAGCAGGTGTACGTACATCGGTCATCGTTTGGCCTCGTTATTGTTCTTGCTCGGGCTCACGTGTTACAGGCGTCGGGAATGCTCCTCAGCACTCCACCCAGCTGACAGCCAGGCCGCCCCGTGAAGTCTCTTTGTATTTGTCATGCATGTCGGCGCCGGTATCGCGCATGGTACGAATCACTCGGTCCAGGGAAATGAAGTGTTTGCCGTCGCCGCGTAGCGCCATTTGCGTAGCGTTGATCGCCTTCACGGCAGCAATCGCATTGCGCTCGATGCACGGCACTTGCACCAGGCCGCCGACCGGGTCGCAGGTCAGGCCGAGGTTGTGTTCCAGGCCGATTTCGGCAGCGTTTTCCAGTTGCTCTGGCGTGGCGCCGAGCACGTCCGCCAACCCGGCGGCGGCCATGGCGCAGGCGGAGCCGACTTCGCCCTGGCAGCCAACTTCGGCGCCGGAGATAGACGCGTTTTTCTTGCAGAGGATTCCTACGGCCGCAGCGCCCAAGAAGAACGCGACGACGTCATCGTCCGACGCGTCCGGGTTGAATTTCATGTAGTAATGCAGCACCGCCGGAATGATCCCCGCCGCGCCGTTGGTCGGCGCCGTGACCATGCGCCCGCCCGCTGCGTTTTCCTCGTTCACGGCGAGGGCAAACAGGTTCACCCACTCCATGGCCGATAGCGTGGAGGTGATGACATTCGGCTTGCCGATTTCCAACAGGCTGCGGTGCAGTTTCGCCGCGCGACGGGGAACATTCAGACCGCCGGGCAGGATGCCTTCATGGCGCAGCCCTTGCTCGACGCATTCGCGCATCACCGACCAAATGTGCAGTAGTCCCTGACGGATTTCGGCTTCGCTGCGCCAGGCCAATTCATTGGCCATCATCAACTCGGAAACGCGCAGACCGTGCAGGTTGCAGAGCTTGAGTAGTTCGGCGGCACTGGAAAAATCGTACGGCAGCACCACATCGCTGGTGGGCGCGATGCCGGACTCGGCTTCGGCCGCTTCGATGATGAAACCGCCACCAATCGAGTAGTACGTTTGCTCTGCCAGCTCTCCGGTTTCGCCGAAGGCTGTCAGTGACATGGCATTGGGGTGGTAGGGCAGACTCTCGTCGAGCAGCAGGAGGTCGCGTTGCCAGTTGAAGGCGATGGTGGTTTTGCCTGCCAGAGACAGTTCGCCGGTTTCGCGCAGGGTCTGGATTCGGCTGTCGATGGACGTGGGATCGATGCTGTCCGGCCACTCGCCCATCAGGCCCATGACGCAGGCGCGGTCGGTGGCGTGACCGACGCCGGTCGCCGACAGCGAGCCATAAAGCCGGATTTCTACCCGCCGTACGTCGGCCAGCAATTGTTGGTCAATCAGGGCTTGGGCGAAGGTCGCGGCGGCGCGCATCGGGCCGACGGTATGGGAACTGGACGGACCGATGCCGACTTTGAAGAGATCGAAAACACTGATAGCCATGCTAAAGCCTATACAAGCAATGGAAGAGAAATCGCTGCCATTTTTGTAGGACAAGCGCAATGTCGGCGATACTGCCTACCTCGGTCCTACGTGACCAACGAAACTTCCTAAGACAGCCTTTAGCAGGACTAAACAATGAGTCGCCAATTGCACGCTCAGACTTACGTCTGGCTGCACGTGTTTTCCTGTGCCGCGCGGCACTTGTCGTTCACCCGTTGCGCCGAAGAACTGCACATCACGCCGGGTGCGGTCAGTCAGCAAATCCGACAGCTGGAAGAGCGACTGGGTTTTCGCCTGTTTCATCGTCGCGCTCGCGGCGTGGAATTGAGCGCTGAAGGCCAGCGACTGGCCATCACGGTCAACGAGGCTTACGGCAGCATCGATGCGGAATTGCGACGACTGGACGCCGGAATGATCAGTGGAATTTTGCGGGTGCGCTCGATTCCATCGTTCCTGAGCAAGTGGTTGACCCCAAGGTTGCCGCGCTTGCAGCAGCGCTTTCCGGACATTCAATTACGTCTGGTGGCCGAGGACAGCAGCGTGCCATTGCACGAAGGCGACTTTGACTTGGCCATCGACCTGAATGACGGCAGCTATCCCGGTTTGTTATCCACAACCTTGCTCGACGAACAGATCTTCCCGGTCTGTGCCCCAAGCCTGCTGCGCGGCCGGCCGCCGCTGCATGGCCCGGCGGACCTGATGCATTTCCCGTTGCTGCACGACATTACCGCCTGGCGCGGCAGTTACGAGTACGCAGAATGGGAGTTTTACCTCAACGCCATCGGCTTCGAAGGTGCGGACGTGCGGCGCGGGCACACCTTCAATCGCAATCACCTGACCATCGAAGCGGCGATTGCCGGGATGGGCGTGGCGATTGCGCGGCGAACGTTGCTCAATGACGAATTGGAGCGGGGGACGTTGATCGTGCCGTTTGGCCTGGCGGTACCCAATCACAAGCGTTACGTGCTGCTCTATGCGCCTGGGGCGCTGAGCCATCCGGGCGTGCGTGCGGTGCATGACTGGCTGGTGGAGGAGGCGGGGATATTTCGAAGCCTGCACCCGCTGGCGGAGCGGCAGATGTGAGCAATTGTGACAAAAGAGTCAGGCGACCCAACTCCCGACCTTAACAGCGCTTTTGCTCCTTGTCTGGCTTTTTTTGCGTATGAAAATTTATCTTTTTTTAGGGGTTGAATTGTTCTGCGAGCCGACCGATTGTGTAAGTAAGAGGTCACGGTGATGACGCCCAAGGGCCAGCCGATGTGCCTCTCGCGAGCTAGCTGAAATAAGGGATGAACTATGCAAATCCAAGTCAACAGCGATAACCATATTCAAAGCAGCATCCGACTGGAGGAGTGGGTACGTACTACCATTGAGAGCACGCTCGAACGTTATGAAGAGGACCTGACACGCGTCGAGGTTCATCTGCGGGACGAGAACGGCGACAAGCCCGGTCCCCATGACATGCGCTGTCAGCTGGAAGCGCGGCCAAAAGGCCACCAACCGATTTCTGTCACCCATAAAGCCGCAAACCTGGAACTGGCGATCGACGGTGCGGCCGAAAAACTTGAACATGCGCTTGAGCACCTGTTCGGCAAACTGCGGGGCAAACCACGTGCCGCTATCGTGCCGTTCGAGAGAGTTGCAGCCGATGCGCTGCTGGAAGACGAGTTTCTCGAGAACGAACAGGCTGCGCAAAACGGCTGATATCTGATTAGGTTTTTACCTTCCACCACTGACAAACGGGTCTGCTTATGCAGGCCCGTTTTTGTTTGTGCTGACTGACCGCTGACTGGTG
Organism: Pseudomonas sp. 478; assembly: GCF_003254125.1. Classification (NCBI taxonomy): domain Bacteria; kingdom Pseudomonadati; phylum Pseudomonadota; class Gammaproteobacteria; order Pseudomonadales; family Pseudomonadaceae; genus Pseudomonas; species Pseudomonas sp. 478. The sequence continues at coordinate 145,142 of NZ_QKZG01000006.1, read as the reverse complement.
TAACAACGATCCCGTCGTATTCTATTTTGCACATGAGAATATTTATCATTAATATTGCGGCCTTGTTGGCTCCGTGACATTCACGAGGCCTCACCCGTTTCAAGGTCGAAACATGAAAGGCAAAATCACCGCGCTCCCCGTTTCCTACCGACTGGCCGTCACTTCCCGAGTGCTGGCCGCCGTGCTGGGGGGGTACCTCGTCGCGGCATTGGCCAGTGTCAGCCTGACGATGTGGCTGCCTTTGGCTCGTGGCGAAGCGGTGGTCACCGGGATGATGACCTCGTTTCTGGTGTATCTGGTCGCCGTACTCTGGTGCTTTGCCTGTCGCAGTGCGTGGCAAGCCTGGTTCGGATTGATCGTGCCGAGCGTGGTTTTGGCGGCGGTGGCGGGGCTGGCGTACTGGATGGGCCACTGATGAAAGAGGGCTTTCGGCGGGCCATGGCCTGGCTGCACACCTGGGCCGGGTTGATCTTCGGCTGGCTGCTGTTCGCGATTTTCCTGACCGGCACGCTCGCCTATTTCAAGGATGAGATCAGCCACTGGATGCAGCCGGAAATTCCCGCCCGTTCGCTGTCCTCAGAAGCCAGTCTGACCCTGGCCCAGCACTACCTTGAGCAGCACGCCGCGGGTGCCTCGCGATGGCTCATCGATTTGCCGGATGCTCGCGAACCCGGGCTGTCGGTGAGGTGGCAGCAAGCACCGGCCAAGCCCGGCACGCGCGGTCAATTCACCGAAAAACGCCTCGATCCGCAAACCGGTGCAGAAGTGCAGGGCCGGGAGACGCGCGGTGGCGAGTTCTTTTACCGCTTCCACTTTCAGCTGCAGATGCCCTATCCGTGGGGGCGCTGGCTGTCGACGATCGCAGCGATGGTGATGTTCGTCGCGCTGATCAGCGGGATCATCACCCACAAGAAAATCTTCAAGGACTTCTTTACCTTCCGCCCGCGCAAGGGCCAGCGCTCCTGGCTGGACGGGCACAACGCGGTGGGCGTTCTGGTGTTGCCGTTTCATCTGATGATCACTTACAGCAGCCTGGTGATTTTCATGTCGATGGTGATGCCGGCGAGCATCCTTGCCGCGTACAACGGTGATGTCGAGGCGTTTTACGATGAGGTGTTTCCGGCGTCCAATACGCCCGACATGGCGGGCAAGCCGGGCCCGTTGGCACCCTTGGCTCCGCTGCTGGAACGGGCCAGCGAGCTGTGGTCGGGCGGGCGAACCGGGTCGCTGACGGTGAACAATCCGGGCGATGCGAATGCCTCGGTCATTCTTGCGCGTGACGGCGCCGACCGAGTAGTCCACGACTTTGGCAGCGCGGTGACATTCAACGGCGTGACCGGGCAGCTACTCAGCGCAACGCCGAAGCAAGCATTGCCCATGGCGATTGCCGGCAGTTTCTATGGCTTGCACATGGGCCATTTCGCCGGTTCGGTGTTGCGCTGGCTGTACTTCATGTGTGGTTTGGCGGGCACTGCGATGATCGGCACCGGACTGGTGATCTGGCTCGGCAAGCGTCAGCTCAAACATGCGAAGAGCGGTGTGATGCCGTTTGAGTTGCGGCTGGTGGAAGTGCTGAACATCGCCAGCCTGTCGGGGTTGATGGTCGCGGTGGCAGTGTTCTTCTGGGCCAATCGATTATTACCGGTCGGGATGTCCGGGCGGGCGGATTGGGAAGTGAACGGCTTCTTCATCGTCTGGGGCCTGAGTGTGTTGCACGCCATGGTCCGCCGCGGTCGCGCCGCGTGGGTCGAACAGTTGGCGCTGACGGCGTTGCTGTTCTGTGCGCTGCCGTTGCTGAACGCGTTGACTACGCCTTATCACTTGGGCGTCACCCTGATGCAGGGGGATTGGGCCATGGCCGGTTTCGATCTGACGTGTCTGGGCAGTGGTCTGTTTTTCGCGTGGACTGCGTGGAAAATGCAGCGCGCGGGGCAGGCTGGAATCGCCACCCGACCACGGGCGAAACCGATGCTGCTTGAGCAAGAGGCGCACTGAATGTTCCTGGCCTTGTTGCTGTGCTACGGCGGTTTCACCGCGCTGTGTTTATCGATGGATCGGCATCACGCCGAACTGCTGGGGCGCAAGCCCTCGGCCCGTCGCCGCCAAGGAATGAAACTCAGTGGCTGGTTGTTGCTGGCGTTATCGCTGTGGGCTGCGGTGTCGTCGACGGGTTGGGGACTTGGATTGGTGGAGTGGTTTGCGGTGTTGATGCTCAGCGCTTTGCTGCTGGTGTGGTTGATGCCGTATCGCCCGCGCCTGGCCTTGGCGTTGGCCGGTTTGAGTTTGCTTGCCAGCCCCGTCGCCGTGTTTGCAAAGGGCTGACCTGATGATCACCAGCCCCCCGGAATCCCATGACGACGAACATCGCGGTGCGCGTGCGCATTTCCTGCAGGTGTTCCTTTCCCAGCGTTCGCAAATGGAAGCGCTGGTGAGCCGTCGTGTCGGTTGTCGGGCGACCGCCGCGGACCTGGTGCAGGATTTGTTCCTGCGTTTCTGGCGTCGGCCGCTGGTGCAGGTTGAAGAGCTCAGCACTTACCTATTGCGCTGCGCCGGCAACATCGCCATCGACCATTTGCGCAGCGAAGGCACGCGGGTGCGGGTCAATGAGGGCTGGATGCCGGATCAACCCGACAGCCACGGCAGCGAGCCGCAAGCGGCGCTGGAGGCGGGCAACGATTTGCGTCACGTCGAAGCGGCGTTGCGCGCGCTGCCCGAGCGCACGCGGCAGATCTTTTTGCTCAACCGTATTCACGGGCGCAAATACGCCGAGATCGCCAAGGCCATGGGGTTGTCCCAAAGCGCCGTTGAAAAACATATGATGCGCGCCCTCGAGGCTTGCAAGGCCAGCCTGCGGGAACCCGAACCGCGCACGCTAGGGAAAGCACTGTGAACAACGCCGAACGCGTCACCCCGACGCCGGCTCAGGAACAGGCGGCCTTCGCCTGGCTGAGTCTGTTACATGATCAGCCCAGCAGCGGCGATCAGGCCACCTTCAGCCATTGGCTACAGGCCGACCCTGCCCATGCCGAGGCTTACGCCCAGGCGCAAGTGGTGTGGGAGTTGACCGAAACTCCGGCCCGAACGTTGGCCGGTGAAGAAGCGTTTGCCTTGCAGGGTTATCTCAATGCGATGAATCGCTCGCGCCGTACCCGCGTTCGGCGTTGGTCCGGGGCGTTGGCGATGGCGGCGTGCATGGTAGTGCTGATCGGCGTTGGTGCTGGCTGGCAACCATCGCGCTGGGTCGATGATCTGGGCGCGGACTATGTGTCGGCACCGGGGGAAATTCGCACTGTCACGTTGGCGGATCAGTCACAAGTCACGCTTGATGCCGACAGCGCCATTGCGGTGGATTTCAGTCGTGGCGAGCGGCACGTTCAGTTGCGGCGCGGCGCCGGATTTTTCAGCGTGACCCACACCGGCGAGCCGTTTGTGGTGGCCGCTGAAAAAGGTCAGGCGCGGGTGCTGGGGACTCAGTTTGAAGTGCGTCTGCAACCGCACGGTGCGCAGGTCACGGTGTTGTCCGGGCGGGTCGGTGTGACGGCGGACAAGTACGCCGAGCAACAAATCCTCATCGCTGGCCAGCAAGTGGCCTATGGCGAGGGAGCGGCGGAAAAACTCCATGCAGTCGACAGCGAAGCGCAATTGGCGTGGCGTCAGGGATGGCTCAATTACTACAAGGCGACACTCGCCGACGTGGTGCAAGACCTTGGGCGTTATTACCCGGGACGGATTGTGCTGCTCAACGATGAACTCGCGGGGCGTCGGGTCAGTGGCAGCTTTCCGAGCCAGGATCCGCAAGCGGTGCTGAGTTCGTTGCAAGGGGTGTTGGGGTTTGAGCAGCACAAGGTTTTGGGGCATCTGATTATATTGCGCTGAGGCTGCTGGCCTCTTCGCGAGCAAGCCCGCTCCCACAGGGGAACGCATTCCAAAATGTGGGAGCGGGCTTGCTCGCGAAGGCGTCAGATCAAACACCACATCATTCCAATAAAATAATTTCAAAATTCTGATGAGGTAAACCCAGACGCCATCCGTGTAGTGACTGAAACTGCGAGTCATTCGCATTCCGTGGGTTCTACACAGGTCATGAGCAATGAAGTCCAGGGCAAAATCGGGTTCGGTCAAACAGTGGTTGGGTACGTGTGCCTTGAGCTTTTCGGCGCTGGCATTGCTGCCGTTGAGTGTGGCGGTGGCGGCTGAGGCCGGGAGTGCCCGGCAGAGTGCGCCGTTCAGCTTCGCAATGGCTGCCAAACCGCTGCCCCAGGCCTTGAGCGATTTCAGCCGGATCACTGGCATCAGCGTGGTCTACACCGATGAAGCGCCGTACGGCATCAACGCTCCAGCGCTCAGCGGGCAGATGAGTGCCGAGCAGGCGATGCAGCGTTTGCTCAGCGGTTCGGGGTTCACCTTCCGTCGCACTGATAGTCACACCTTGCTGCTGGAGCCGTTGCCTACCGATGGCGCCTTGAACCTGGGCGCGACCACCATCACCTCGGTGGCCGATCAGTCCATGAGCTATCAGCCACCGCCCACCAGTTCGGTGATGCGCTCTTCGGCCTTGATCCAGGAAATCCCCCAGACTGTCAACGTGGTTCCGGCGCAGGTCATTCGCGATCAGGCGCCGCGCAATCTGGACGACGCGCTGGCCAACGTCAGCGGTATTACTCAAGGCAACACACTGGCGAGTACTCAGGATTCGGTGATGACTCGCGGTTTCGGCGACAACCGCAACGGCTCGATCATGCGCGACGGCATGCCGATCGTGCAGGGCCGTGGCATGAATGCGACCGTGGACCGGGTCGAAGTGCTCAAGGGCCCGGCCTCGCTTCTTTATGGCATTCAAGACCCGGGCGGCGTGGTCAACATGGTCAGCAAGAAACCCGAGCTTGAGCAGTACAACGCGTTGACCCTGCGTGGCTCGACCTATGGCGACGGCAAAAACGGCAGCGGCGGCGGCCTCGACAGCACCGGCGCGTTGGGTGATTCCGGGTTGGCCTATCGCATGGTCCTGGACCACGAAGACGAAGATTACTGGCGCAACTTCGGTACTCACCGCGAGACATTGGTAGCACCGTCCCTGGCCTGGTTCGGCGAAAGCACCCAGCTGCTGTTCTCCTACGAACACCGCGAGTTTCTGACCCCGTTCGACCGCGGCACAATCATCGACCCGCGTGACAACCATCCGCTGGACATCTCCCGCGAGCGTCGCCTCGACGAACCCTTCAACAACATGGAAGGCCGCTCGGACCTGTATCACTTCGAGGCCGATCACGAGCTCAACGACAACTGGAAAGCCCACTTCGGCTACAGCTGGAACCGCGAAACCTACGACGCCAGCCAGGTGCGCATCACCGCCATCGACACCAATAAGGGCACGTTGACCCGCAGCATGGACGGCACTCAAAACGCGATCAGCACCGACCGCTTCACCACCGCCAGCCTGGAAGGCAATGTCCAGCTCGCAGGGATGAAACATGACCTGGTGTTCGGCGTCGATGATGAATACCGCAAGATCTACCGCGAAGACCTGATCCGTCAGAAAAGCTTGAGCACCTTCAGTTACGTCAACCCGGTTTACGGCCGCGAAGTCGCCGGCACCACGGTCAGCCCGGCCGACAGCGCGCAGACCGATGAACTGCGCAGCGATTCGGTGTTTTTGCAGGACTCGATTCACCTGACCGATCAATGGATTCTGGTGGCCGGCGGGCGCTTCCAGGAATACGACCAGTACGCCGGCAAAGGCGTGCCGTTCAAGGCCAACACCGACAGCAACGGCCAGAAATGGGTGCCTCGCGCCGGTCTGGTGTATCGCTACACCGATGAACTGTCGTTCTACGGCAGCTACACCGAATCGTTCAAACCCAACTCGACCATCGCACCGTTGAGCGGCAGCAGCACCGTGCTGGACGGCAGCATCGCGCCGGAAGAAGCCAAGTCCTGGGAAATCGGCGCCAAGCTCGACGTGCCGGGCCGCGTTACCGGTAACGTCGCGCTGTTCGACATCAAGAAGCGCAATGTGCTGGTGGCCAACTCCGAAGGTCCGGTGACGATCTACAGCGCCGCCGGTGAAGTGCGTTCCCGTGGGCTGGAAGTGGACTTGAGCGGTCAGTTGAGTGATCGCTGGAGCATGATCGGCAGCTATGCCTACACCGACGCTGAAGTGACGGAGGACCCGATCTACAAAGGCAAGAAATTGCAAAACGTCGCCAAGAATAGTGGTTCGCTGTCGGCGGTTTATGACTTTGGCACTATCGTCGGTGGCGATCAGCTACGGGTCGGCGCAGGGGCGCGGTATGTCGGTGAGCGAGCGGGTAACGCGGTGAACGATTTCGACCTGCCGAGCTACACCGTGGCCGATGCGTTCGCTACCTACGACACCAAAGTCGAGGGGCAGAAGGTCAAGTTCCAGCTCAATGTGAAGAACCTGTTTGACCGCACCTACTACACCTCGGCGGCGAGCCGGTTCTTTGTGTCGATGGGGGATTCGCGGCAGGTGTCGCTCTCAAGCACGCTGGAGTTCTGATCGCAGACCGCGTCATCGTTCTTCGCGAGCAAGCCCGCTCCCACATTCGACCGAGTTCTCTCATGGGAATGCAATCAAATGTGGGAGCGGGCTTGCTCGCGAAGGCGGCATCCCAGACACCGAAAATCTCAGGGCTACCGCAAAAACGCCTGCCGATACTCGCCGGGCGTTCCCCCCAATGCCTGACGAAACCGATTGGTGAAATGACTCGCACTGGCAAACCCACACGCCAATGCAATATCCCCCAACGGCTGCGACGTCGTACGCAACAACTCCCGCGCCCGGCTCAGTCGCCGCGACAGCACATACTGATGCGGCGGCAAGCCAAAACTCTCGCGAAACATCCGCGCAAAGTGGTATTCGGATAACGCACACAACGCCGCCAACTGCCCCAGGCTAATCGCCTCGGCCAATTGGTTGTCGATGAACTCCACCAACTGCCGCCGCTGATGCGCTGCCAATCCGCCTTTGAGCCGCAAGCCTTCACGCATCCCGACCTGGCCGAGCAAAACGTGGCTGAGCATTTCATGGGCCAGGCTGCTGGTGAGTACGCGTTCGCCGGGCTCGTCCCAGTTGAGTGTGAGCATTTGCCGAAAGCGCCGGGCTTGCACCGGGTCGTCGAGAAAGGTGGCTTCGCGCAGCTGCAGCTCGCGAGGTTCGCGGTCCAGCAACGTAACGCAGCCGAGGGCGAATTGTTCGGGGCTGAAATACACGTGAGCCAGACGTATGTCGCCGTTGATCACCCAACCCGATTGATGCTCTGCCGGCAGGATGCACAGCTTGTCCGGGCCGCCCTTGGTGCCGGGTTGGTCGCGGCGAAAAGTGCCGGTGCCGCCAGCGATGTAGCAGGACAGGGTGTGATGACTTGGCGCTTCGTAATCCTGGGCGTCGTGATGGTTGCTCCACAAGGCTGCAGCCATGCCGTCACCGAGCTCGGCGCTGTGCTCGAGGCGAGCATTGGGCGAGCGGTTGAGGGCTTGAAAGACTTGCAGGGTTTCCAGTGCAGGCATGATGGCTTCTCTTTGACGCCTTGCATCCTACTCCGTAGCCGTTCGGCTGCCAGCCTGTAGCCCGACAAAAGCGCAAGTTTATGCAAGTGCGAAAGGCCCTGGCGCAGGACACTGAAGACCTATTCAGGAGTCTTTGCCATGAACCTTTCGTTGTATCTGCTGACCGTGCTGATCTGGGGCACCACCTGGATTGCCTTGAAATGGCAATTGGGCGTGGTGGCGATTCCGGTGTCGATCGTCTATCGCTTCGGCCTCGCCGCGTTGGTGCTGTTCGTGATGCTGCTGCTGAGTCGCCGCCTGCAAGTGATGAACCGTCGCGGGCATCTGATCTGTCTGGCGCAGGGGTTGTGCCTGTTCTGCATCAATTTCATGTGTTTTCTGACGGCCAGCCAGTGGATACCCAGCGGTCTGGTCGCGGTGGTGTTTTCCACCGCCACGTTGTGGAACGCACTCAATGCACGCGTGTTCTTCGGCCAGAAAGTCGCGCGCAATGTGCTGATGGGCGGTGCGCTGGGGCTGCTTGGGCTTGGCCTGTTGTTCTGGCCTGAGGTGGCAGGCCACACCGCGAGCCCGCAAACCTTGCTCGGGTTGGGCCTGGCATTGCTCGGGACACTGTGCTTCTCGGCGGGCAACATGCTGTCGAGCCTGCAACAGAAAGCCGGGCTCAAACCGCTGACCACCAATGCCTGGGGCATGGCCTATGGCGCGGCCATGCTGTCGGTGTGGTGTCTGGTCAAAGGCATTCCGTTCGACATGGAATGGAATGCGCGCTACATCGGCTCGCTGCTGTACCTGGTGATTCCGGGTTCGGTAATCGGTTTCACGGCCTACCTGACGTTGGTCGGGCGGATGGGGCCGGAACGCGCAGCCTATTGCACCGTACTGTTCCCCGTCGTGGCGCTGAACGTGTCGGCGTTTGCCGAAGGCTATCAATGGACCGCGCCCGCCTTGGTGGGTTTGGTACTGGTAATGCTGGGCAATGTGCTGGTGTTTCGTAAGCCCAGGGCGCCGATGGTACAGGGGAACGGCAAGCTGGCCTGAGAGGCATGATGGTTGAGCGCTAAGGCCATTTAGCGCTCAGTTCTGATGGCTATAAATATCAGCAAAGGCAATATGAAATCGACGATATGCCGAGCCCAGTCTTTCGCGTTCCAGGTTTGTGATTCATCCATGTTGAACCATTCGACACCGACCACTTGCAGGCAGATGTAATAAACAAACATGGCGATCAATAATCCAACAATCGCAAACTTTTTCGCTTCATGAAAGTTTTCGGGAGAGCCGTTTATGTTTCGGTAAAGATGATAGGCGCCTAACAAACAGAAAGCAGTGTAAGTGACTTCAAGGGTGATAATGATCCAGTAGATTCGGTGGTGGAGTATGGGCGAGGTAATTGCCCTGTAGCTCAGGTTCAGGTTCTCTCGGGTGGTGTCCATGCTAAGGACGTGACCGACATATTCATAGTTGGATGCGTAGTCAGTGAAGTTGCTGTACATCACGAGCAGGCCAAAGAAACTTATATAAATCATCAGTATTACTTTGCTGTATCGGATGATCTTGTCGGTTGTAATGTTGTTCAAGGTAAGCGCTCTCCATAGCTAATAAACCGTAGGGTTGGTAAGGAATGGAGAGTCTATAGGGCCTATCTTGTTTTCGTCGGTAGACTGAATTGCAAGTTGTGTATGGACCGGGCAGACATTTAATGCATCTGCCCTTTTTAGTTAGCCTTTCCAGACTTGCGGGTTCACCAGGTCTTGTGGTCGCTCACCCAGCAAAGCGCTGCGCAAGTTGGCCAAGGCACGGTTGGCCATGGCTTCGCGGGTTTCATGAGTGGCCGAGCCGATGTGCGGCAATGTCACCGCGTTTTTCAGTTGAAACAGGGGGGACTCGGCAAGCGGCTCTTTCTCGTAAACGTCCAGCCCGGCGCCACGAATCCGGTTGTTTTGCAGGGCTTCGATCAAGGCGGGTTCGTCCACCACCGGGCCGCGGGCAATGTTCACCAGAATCGCACTGGGTTTCATCAATGCCAATTCACGGTGGCTGATCAGGTGTCTGGTTTTTTCGCTGAGCGGCACCACCAGACAGACGAAATCAGCTTCGGCCAGCAGTTGATCAAGGCTGCGCATCTGCGCGCCGAGTTCTTGCTCCAGTTCGGTCTTGCGGCTGTTGCCGCTGTAGAGGATCGGCATGTTGAAGCCCAACCGCCCGCGACGGGCGATGGCCGCACCGATGTTGCCCATGCCGACGATGCCCAGGGTCTTGCCGTGTACGTCGCAGCCGAACAACGGCGCACCCACGGTGGCTTGCCATTGGCCTGCCTTGGTCCAGGCGTCCAGTTCGGCGACGCGGCGGGCGCTGCTCATCAGCAGGGCGAAGGCCAGGTCGGCGGTGCTTTCGGTGAGGACGTCGGGGGTGTTGGTGAGCATGATCCCGCGTTCATTGAAGTAGGCGACATCGTAGTTGTCGTAGCCGACCGAGACGCTGGAGACGACTTCCAGTTTGGCGGCGTTTTCCAACTGTGCACGACCGAGTTTGCGACCGACGCCGATCAGGCCGTGGGCGTGGGGCAGGGCTTCGTTGAATTGGGCGTTGATGTCGCCGTTTTTCGGGTTTGGCACGATAACGTCGAAGTCTTGCTGCAGGCGTTCGACCATTTCGGGAGTGATGCGGCTGAAGGCGAGGACGGTCTTTTTCATGGGAGGAGGGCTCTCGGGCGCAGGTGAATGCCAAGCACGCTAACATTCTTCCCGGCCGTTGTGCGAGTACCCGAATTACCGTGTGTCCCCCTTTCAAAACTATGGGCGTGAGCCTGTGGGGCTGCCACTCTCGTTTCCCACGCGAACAAGTGGCAGCTGTGTGTGGGCTGGGAACCCTTACCGATAGCAAGTATTTTTATGAGTGGTATTTTTTTGACTATTCGTCAGGCCATTCTTTACCCAAGCTGTGTTTCACATGCTCCAGTCCCTTCACATCCTTGATCTTGCCAACAACCTGGCGTTCGACCTGGGAAGTGTTTTCGTAGAATGTGAAATTGAACTCGGCATCCAACGTCCCTTCGACTAAATCAAAATTGAATGTGATATGACCTGCATCAACTCTTGAATAGTGAGGTCGCACCCAATTACCTGAGCATAAAAATTCCGCGAATGACGGTGGCTGTAGTGGACCATTCTCATAGAACTCATACCGTTTGTTTTCAATATTTTCAGGAAATCTAAAGGTGATTTGGTTATAGCTCGTTTCGCTCAGAACGTGTTTTGCATTAAGAAGCACAGCTTCTCCGTTGGTGATGAATCTGGTGATGACACCTTCAAATTTTCCAAATTTTTGAATATCAGCTATGAGCTCGCCAGAAACGGCTTTGGACTCTTTCGAACCAATGTAGTAAGTAGTCATTTCGGTATCCCTTTGAACGACGATAAATTGTTTCTGCGTCGTAGAGTCTCGGCACAGCGGGCGAAAGTTTCTACTGTCATAAATAACAGGTTCGGTGCATTAGTTATATCGATTTGCGATATTAATAAGGAGTCTGGAGCCTAAAACAGGAGCTGTGTGTCAGCTCGCCACTCGAGCACCTCTTCAACGCCACTCGCTGCCAAGATTCCCGGAAAAATTCTTCCCGAAAAATTGTATAAGCCCCCGAATGTACACCGTCCAAAACTGACCCACAAAGCCTACCCATTTCCCGTCTGACCCAACAACCGACAGAACCCGTCGGAATCCTTCCCTAAAATCAGCGCGTCTGCAGGACCGGTGAAATCAATTCGCCACCCGAACCCCACCCATGCTCCCACTCAACTCATAAGCCACCAATTCCGCCTGATGCGCCGCCAATATCTCTGGCAAGGACCCGCGCAAATACTCGACCCACGTTTTAATCTTCGCGTCCAGATACTGCCGCGACGGGTAGATCGCATACAGATTCAATTCCTGCGACCGGTAGTTCGGCATCACCCGCACCAGCGTGCCGTTGCGCAACCCTTCAATCGCTGCATACACCGGCAAAACCCCAACCCCCATGCCGCTGGTGATCGCCGTCTTCATCGCATCGGCGGAGTTCACCAGAAACGGTGAGCTATTAATCGTCACCATTTCCTGGCCTTCGGGGCCGTCGAAGGTCCATTTCTCCAGCGGAATCACCGGGCTTACCAGACGCAGGCACGCGTGGTTCAGCAGGTCGCTGGGCTTCTGCGCGCAGCCGTTGGCTTTCACATAGGCCGGCGAGGCGCAAACGATGCTGTAGGTGATGCCCAAACGCTGGGAGACGAAGCCTGAGTCCGGCAGTTCGCTGGCGAGCACGATGGACACGTCGTAGCCCTCGTCCAGCAAGTCCGGCACGCGGTTGGCCATGGTCAGGTCGAAGGTGACGTCGGGGTGGGTTTTGCGATAGCGGGCGATGGCGTCGATCACGAAATGCTGACCGATGCCGGTCATGGTGTGCACCTTGAGCTGCCCGGCTGGGCGGGCGTGGGCGTCGCTGGCTTCGGCTTCGGCTTCTTCGACGTAGGCCAGGATCTGCTCGCAGCGCAATAGATAGCGCTTGCCGGCCTCGGTCAGGGCGATGCGTCGGGTGGTGCGGTTGAGCAGGCGGGTTTGCAGGTGGGCTTCCAGGTTGGAGACCGCGCGCGAAACGTTAGCCGTCGTGGTGTCGAGTTGCACGGCGGCGGCGGTGAAGCTGCCGGCCTCGGCCACGTAACTGAAGGCGCGCATGTTTTGCAAAGTGTCCATGGGGTGCTCTCGGAGGCGATGGCAAATTGTGACACGAAGTTTCAGGGTCTGAGACCCCGACTAACGGATTATCGCGTTAACGGTAACAAAGATTCACAGGATTCCCAGCTTATCGCCAACAAAGCCGCCCCCTAGAATTGCCCTCCTCAGGAACAACTCCCCACCTCAGGAAATCGCAGCAGTGCCGCGTCGCATCAACAGAGCGCTTCAGACGCTCAGTGTTTTGGCTTTAACCCTGGCAATCAGCGGCTGCATCGGTACCGGAGGTATTGCCCCGCAGGGCAAGGCGCTGGAGGCCGATTCATTGGCCACCGACGAAGCCATCCAGAACGCTGCACAGGACGCTCACTGGCCCACCGCGCAATGGTGGCAGGCCTATGGCGACCCGCAATTGAACCGCTGGATCGACCTCGCCCTGCAAGGCAGCCCGACCATGGCCATGGCGGCGGCGCGAGTGCGTCAGGCCAAATCCATGGCCGGGATCGCCGAGTCCGCCGAGTCGCTGCAGATCAATGGCCAATCCACCCTCAAACGCCATAACTGGCCCACCGATCAGTTCTACGGGCCGGGCGAGTTGGCCAACACGACGACGTGGGACAACAACGCCGCATTGGGCTTCAGCTACGCCCTCGACCTTTGGGGGCGCGAAAGCAACACCACGGAGCGCGCCGTCGACATGGCTCACATGAGCGCCGCCGAAGCACGTCTGGCCCAGCTCGAATTGCAGAACAACATCGTGCGCGCCTACATCGAGCTGTCGTTGCATTACGCGCAACGGGACATCGTCGAGGCGACCTTGAAACAGCAGCAGCAAATTCTCGACCTCGCGCAGAAGCGTCTGAACGGTGGCATCGGCACCCATTTCGAAGTCAGTCAGGCTGAAACGCCGCTGCCGGAAACTCACCGTCAGATCGATGCACTGGACGAAGAAATCGCCCTCAGCCGCAACCAGCTCGCGGCCCTTGCGGGCAAAGGGCCGGGGGAGGGCGCGCAATTGCAGCGACCAACGTTGTCGTTAGGCGCCGCGCTGAAGCTGCCGTCGTCGTTGCCCGCGCAGTTGCTCGGGCAACGCCCGGACGTGGTCGCCAGTCGCTGGCAAGTGGCGGCCCAGGCACGGGGTATCGATGTCGCGCACGCTGGTTTCTACCCCAACGTCGACCTGGTCGGCAGCCTCGGCTACATGGCCACCGGCGGAGGAGCGCTGGAGTTTTTGACCGGCAAGAAGCTCAACTACAGCGTCGGCCCGGCGATATCGTTGCCGATCTTCGACGGCGGCCGGTTGCGCTCGGAGCTTGGCGAAGCCTCGGCGGGTTATGACATCGCCGTGGCCAAGTACAACCAGACGCTGGTCAACGCGCTGAAAAACATCTCCGACCAGTTGATCCGCCGCGAATCCATGGACAAGCAGCAAACCTTCGCCGCCGAGTCGGTGGCTACGGCCCAGAAGACTTACGACATCGCGATGATCGCCTACCAGCGCGGCCTTACTGACTACCTCAACGTGCTCAACGCCCAGACGCTGTTGTTCAAACAGCAGCAGGTCCAGCAGCAGGTGCAGGCGGCGCGACTGAGTGCTCATGCGGAATTGGTGACGGCATTGGGCGGTGGTCTAGGCGCGGGTAACGATGCGCCGAAAGACAGCCAGACCGCGGCGCCGAAAACTCCGGCCCTGCTTAAGAGTCTCTCGAATTGAACACGGACCCTGTGGGAGCGGGCTTGCTCGCGAAGAGGCCGTGTCAGTCAATGATGATGTCGCCTGACACGCCGCTTTCGCGAGCAAGTCGAATCGCCGCACCGCCGCTCCCACAGGGGCCGAGTTCTCGCCGCACAACTTCCGATCAATGAGCAGGATTTCATGACTCCCTTGCCCGCACCTTTGCGCTGGCTGTATTCCCTTGAATGGCGCCGGGGTTTCTTCGACTGGGCGCGCAGCGATGGCGTGACCTGGGTCTACATTTTCAAGGTGCTGTTCGCCGCGTTTCTGACGTTGTGGCTGGCCATGCGCCTGGAGTTGCCGCAGCCGCGCACGGCGATGATCACCGTGTTCATCGTCATGCAGCCGCAAAGTGGTCACGTGTTGGCCAAGAGTTTCTATCGCTTCCTTGGGACATTGGCCGGCTCGGCGGTGATGGTCGCGTTGATTGCCTTGTTTGCGCAGAACACCGAGTTGTTCCTCGGATCGCTGGCGATCTGGGTCGGCATCTGTTCGGCGGGCGCGGCGCGCTATCGCAACTTCCGCGCCTATGGTTTCGTGCTCGCCGGGTACACCGCCGCGATGGTTGGTTTGCCCGCACTGGCGCACCCGGATGGCGCGTTCATGGCCGCCGTGTGGCGGGTGCTGGAAATCTCGCTGGGGATTATTTGCTCCACGCTGGTCAGCGCCGCAATCCTGCCGCAATCCGCCAGTGCCGCGATGCGCAACGCCTTGTATCAGCGCTTCGGCGTGTTCGCGCTATTCGTCACCGATGGCTTGCGCGGTCGCAGCAAACGGGAGGCTTTCGAGGCAAGCAACGTGCGCTTCATCGCCGAGGCTGTCGGATTGGAAGGACTGCGCAGCGTCACTGTGTTTGAAGACCCGCACATGCGTCGGCGCAGCGGTCGGCTCAGCCGCTTGAATAGCGAATTCATGGGCATCACCACCCGTTTCAACGCCTTGCACCAGTTGCTCGAACGCTTGCGCAGCAGCGGCACCGATCAGGTGGTCGCGGCGATCAAACCGGGTTTGCAGGACCTGGCCGAACTGCTCGACGGCTTCAGCGGCCGTGCCCTGACCAACGCCGATGCGGGCCGTCTGGTCATCGCGCTGACCGCCTATAAAGAAGGTCTGCCGGCGCGGGTTCGCAGCTTGCGAGCGGTTTTTCAGGAGAGCAATCCGAGCGACGCCGAGCAGCTGGATTTTCATACCGCGTACGAGCTGCTTTATCGCTTCGTCGACGATTTGCACAGTTATGCACAGACCCACGCGTCTCTGGCCGATCACAGCCATGCGCGCGAGCAATGGGATGAGCCGTTCACCCCGCAAACCAACTGGATGGCGTCGGCCGCCTCGGGGATTCGCGCGGCGTTCATTCTGGTGGTTCTGGGCAGCTATTGGGTCGCCACCGCGTGGCCGAGCGGGGCAACGATGACCCTGATCGCCGCCGCGACCGTGGGCCTCTCCGCGGCGACACCGAATCCAAAACGCATGGCCTTTCAGATGGCTTGCGGGACGCTCCTCGGAGCGCTGATTGGCTTCGTCGAGATGTTTTTCATCTTCCCCTGGATCGACGGCTTTCCGTTGCTCTGCGTGATGCTCGCGCCGGTGATCGTGCTCGGTTCGTTCCTCACATCAAGGCCGCAATACGCCGGTGTCGGTCTCGGTTTGCTGATCTTCTTCAGCACTGGTTCGGTGCCGGACAACCTCACCGTTTACAACCCTTACGCCTTTATCAACGACTACATCGCCATGGTGCTCGGCATGCTGGTGTGCGCGGCGGCCGGGGCGATCATTCTGCCGCCCAACAGCCGCTGGTTGTGGCGTCGGCTGGAGCAGGATTTGCGCGGGCAAGTGGTGTACGCCATCAGCGGCAAACTCAAGGGTTTGGCGTCGAGTTTCGAAAGCCGTACGCGGGACTTGCTGCATCAGGCCTACGGTCTCGCGGCAGGGCAGCCGCAGGTGCAACGGGACTTGCTGCGCTGGATGTTCGTGGTGCTGGAAGTCGGCCACGCGATCATCGAGTTGCGCAAGGAACAGGCGATCCTGCCGGTGCATCCGGCCTATGCCGAATCGCAGCCGTGGCGTCAGGCGATCCGGGTGATGGGGCGCTCGCTGGTGCGGCTGTTTCTGCAACCGAGCCAAAGCAATCTGGAGCGCGGCCTGATCGCCGTCGATCACGCGATCAGCCGCGTGCAAGCCACCGACGAACCTTTCGCGCCGCACTTCGACACCTCGGCCCTGCGTCGGGTGAAGAGCTATTTGCACTTCATCCGCACCTCATTACTGGACCCGCAATCACCGCTCGCCGCTTATGCCAAAGGACTCGAACATGCCTCGTGAAATCGCCTTCCACGGCGTGTACATGCCGACCATGACCCTGATGTTTTTCATCGCTGCGGCGCTGGCCTGGGCACTTGACCGGTTCCTGTCCGGATTCGATCTGTACCGCTTCTTCTGGCACCCGGCGCTGCTGCGCCTGAGTCTGTTTACCTGTCTGTTCGGCGCCCTGGCGCTGACTGTTTACCGTTGAGGCCCTGATGAAAAAGCTTTTCAGCCTGCTCGCCACGCTATTGGTGCTGGCCCTTGCGATGTGGATCGGCCGGACCCTGTGGGTGCATTACATGGACACGCCTTGGACCCGCGACGGCCGGGTGCGCGCCGACATCATCAACGTCGCCGCTGACGTCACCGGGGAAGTGGTGGACGTGCCGGTGCGCGACAATCAACAGGTGAAAAAGGGTGATTTGCTGATGCGGATCGACCCCGAGCACTACCGCATTGCGGTCAAACAGGCACAGTCGCTGGTGGCCTCACGCAAGGCCACATGGGAGATGCGCAAGGTCAACGCCCACCGCCGCGCCGACATGGACAACCTGGTGATCTCCAGGGAAAACCGCGACGACGCCAGCAACATCGCCGACTCGGCCCTGGCCGATTACCAGCATGCTCAGGCACAGCTCGAAGCCGCCGAGCTGAACCTGAAACGCACCGAGGTCCGCGCAGCGGTGGACGGTTATGTGACCAACCTCAATGTGCATCGCGGCGATTACGCGCGTATTGGCGAAGCGAAAATGGCCGTGGTCGACATGAACTCGTTCTGGGTCTACGGCTTCTTTGAAGAAACCAAATTGCCCCACGTGCGGGTCGGCGATAAAGCCGACATGCAACTCATGAGCGGGGAAGTGTTGAAGGGGCATGTGGAAAGCATTTCTCGCGGTATCTACGACCGTGATAACCCGGAAAGTCGCGAGCTGATTGCCGATGTGAACCCGACCTTTAACTGGGTGCGTCTGGCGCAACGGGTGCCGGTGCGGATTCACATTGATGAAGTGCCGGAGGGTGTGTTGTTGGCGGCGGGGATTACGTGCACGGTGGTAGTTAAGTAAACCGTTAGACCGAGTCGCGGCCTTCGCGAGCAAGCCCGCTCCCACATTGACCGAGTCGAATGCAGGTTTTTGTGAACGACACAGCTCCTGTGGGAGCGGGCTTGCTCGCGAATGAAGCGACTCGGTCTATCAGACATAAGACAAAGGTTCAGCCCTTGCAAAACGTCTCATGCAAATGCCGCCAAATGAGTTTGCCATCGGCCCGCTTCTCAAACACCACGGTCGAACGCCGATCAGAGTGCAGCCCTGTCGCATCGGTCTGCTGCTCGCGATAACTCACCGTTGCTCCACCATCGTACAGAGCAATGCCACGCAACTCGCTGAGCTCAATTCTGAATCCGAGCTTCTTTCCGCCCGCCATCAAAAACAATTCGCTCAACGCGTCGAAATCCAGCACCCGGCCCAACGGCGAGACCATGGAAAACTGCGGCGAAAAACGCGTCAGCAACTGTTCAAGCGCCGGCTCGTCCTGTTCCTCGGCCAACCATTGCTCGATGGCGACGTGGGCCTGGATCACTTCGTCAAAGTATTCGGTGTAGTCGGTCATGGAAGTGTTTCCTGAAATTTTCTGCGTTAGTTCTGACGCCATCGCGAGCAGGCTCGCTCCCACAGGGTTCTGCTGCGTGGCATAAATTGCATTCACACCAAAGATCCCTGTGGGAGCGAGCCTGCTCGCGATGGCGTCGACTCGGTCTCAGAGTTGCCCGCGCAGCCCGAACCGCTTCATCAACCCCGCCTCCAGCAGCCCTTTAGGCAATATCCCCGCCAGCAACGGTAACGCCCGACTGCCATTGCCCAAACGAATCAGACGCGGTGGCTTGCTCTGTTGCACGGCCTTGAGCAAACCGGCGGCAAATTCACTGGCCGGGGTCGGGTTGTCCTGGGAGGCCTTGGCCCGCGCGCGAATGCCTTCACGCAGCGGAAACCACGGCGATTGTTCGGTAATCAGCTGCTCCGCCTCATGGCCGGCATTCTTGGCAAAACTCGAGGCGATGGCGCCCGGCTGGACTTCCATGACCCGCACGCCAAACGGCGCCAGTTCCATGCGCAAGGCATCGGTCAAAGCATGCACTGCCGCTTTCGAGGCGCAATAGGCGCCAGCGAATGGCGTGACCAAAACCCCGGAAACGCTGCCGATGTTCACCACCAGGCCCTTGGCACGACGCAGCACCGGGAACAGGGCGCGGGTGACGCCGACGATGGCGAACACATTGGTTTCGAATTGCCGCTGCATGGCCGGCACCCCGCCATCGAGCAACGGCCCCATGGCGCCGTAACCTGCGTTATTGATCAGCACGTCGAGGCCGCCGTGTTGCTGGTTGATGCGCTCGCTCAAGTGTTCGAGTGCCGCGCCGTCGTTGACGTCCAGTTGCACGGCGGTGAAACCGGCAGCGGCCAGCGCCGCCACGTCTTCAGCCTTGCGAGCGCTGGCCCAGACGTCGTATCCGGCATTTTTGAAAACGTCTGCGAGGGCGCGGCCAATGCCGCTGGAACAACCGGTAATCAACGCAACGGGCATGGCGCGGTCCTTGTGCAAAAAGAGGAAGGGGATTAATCGGAGAAACTACCCTGCAAATGCTCGGCGCGAAACTCCAGTGTTTGCGGGCGATAACCGGGGCGCAACGGCGGCAGCGGCAAACAGTCTTCCCAGTTCGCGCCGGCCTGCAATTCGCCGGGGCCGCGATAGCGCGGTGCGGCGTATTGATTGTCGGCCAGATTGACCGTATCGCCCGGCGCATACGCGGCGACGCGCCAGCGTAGCTCGGTCAGCGGAACGTCGTTGCCGTTGTTCATTGTCAGATGCAACGGCCGGTCCACCGGGCACTGTTCGGGTGCGTAAGTGATGCGCAACTCAAGGCGCGCCAGTTGTTTGACTTCGCGGTTGTCCATCCAGATCACCCACGTTGCCACCACACCCAATCCGATAGCGGCTGCCACCGAGACCGGCAATGCCTTGGCCGGGTAGCGTAGCAACAAAATCAGCCAGGTGATGACCAGCAGGACGCCGATGAACATGTTTGAACGCTCCTTGAACTCATGACCACCATCCTACCGAAGGGCTGAAGGAATGGACATTCGTCGATCAAGGTCTGTTGCCGTTGGTCGGCACTGTGATTTCTGACAGTAGCCTGGCTTGCCCACGAGCGGTTAGATGACTGCTGGCAAACAGGGACGCGACCGGCATGCAAGCCTTGACGATAGGAATGCACCACAAAACCCCCGGATTGTCGGTTGTCGACCCGCGTGGTCTGCCGATCCGTTCGGTTGATTATTGGCGTGAGGTCGAAGGTGACCCCACTCAGGCACGCATCAGCCGCACCTTTTATGATGCCGCAGGACATGCGGTTGAACAGTGGGACCCACGGCTTTGGGCGCTGCCAAAAGAGGATCCGTTGCGGCACGCCAACCTCACGACGGTGTTTTCGCTGTCGGGTAACGCGCTGTTCACTGACGGCGTCGATGCCGGTTGGCAGCTCAGCCTGTCGGGGCTGGGCAATGAGGTGTTGCTGGGCTGGGACAGCCGAGGCACCGGACGCAAGGTCGAATACGATGACTTGCTTCGTCCGTTGGTGGTGTTCGAACAGGGCACGACCGAGCCGCGAAGGGCTGTTGAGCGCATGACTTATGGCGGTCCCGATCATGGCGTCCGGAATCAGTGCGGGCAGTTGATCCGTCATGATGACCCCGCCGGGACGGTGCTGTTCGAGGCGTTTTCAATCACCCGTCGATGCGTGAAGCAAGTCCGTCATTTCACCCTGGACCCTGTTGCACCTGATTGGCCGGAGCTGGAAGGCGATCGCCAGCGGCTGCTTGAGCCGGGGGAAGGGACCACCTCGACGTGGCGCTTCGGCCCGCTGAATGATGTGCTGGAACAGGTCGATGCCAAGGGCAACCGCCAGGCCTTCCGCCTGACACTTGACGGTCGCTTGCGTGAGACGCGTCTGCTGCTTCAGAAGCTGGCCACCTGGCAAACGCTGGTCAACGATATCCAGTACAACGCCGAGGGGCAGGTTACACACGAAACTGCCGGCAATGGTGTGCAAACAACCCTCCTTTACCGCGCTGAAGATGGCTTGTTGAGTGAGCGCGGGGCACAGGACGCGAGTGCCCGGTGGTTGCAGCATCTGATCTACGACTATGACCGGATGGGTAATGTCCTGAGCATCGAGGACAAGGCACTGCCAGTGCGTTACTTCGCCAACCAGCGTGTCGATCCGGTCAGTCGTTTTATCTACGACAGCCTTTACCAATTGATCGAGGCCGTTGGCTGGGAGGCGGGCGCTCCTAACCAGGGACCGGAATCCTTGGGGCGGGCCGATCCGGCGGCGGTCAGCAACTATCACCAGACCTATAGCTATGACGAGGGCGGCAATCTGCTGAAACTGACGCACGTCGGTGCGCAAAGCCCGGGGCGTGAACTAAAAGCCGCCCAGTACAGCAATCGCTGTCTGCCTTATCGCAATGGCATGCCCCCCACCGAAGAGGAAATCGCCGCCGCGTTCGATGCCCGCGGCAATTTGCTTGAGCTGGATCAGGGGCAGTTTTTGACGTGGGATTTGCGTAACCAGTTGCAGTCGGTCAGCCCGGTGGAGCGCGATCCCGGACGCAATGACAGTGAGTCCTATGTTTATGACGGTGGCGGTCAACGCGTGCGCAAAATTCGCACGTTACAGACCAATGCCCGAACCGTGGTGGCTGAGGTGCGTTACTTGCCGGGACTTGAATTGCGCACTGATGACGGGACTGCGACGAAGCTGCAGGTGATCACCGCCCAGGCCGGTCTCAACAGCGTGCGGGTACTGCACTGGGAGACCGATCCACCGCACGGCATGAGCAACGATCAATTCCGTTACAGCCTCATCGATCACTTGAGTTCTTGCACGCTGGAGCTTGCGGGTGACGCGCGAATCATCAGTCGGGAAATCTATTACTCGTTTGGCGCCACGGCCTGGTTTGCCGGGGATGATGTGATTGAGGTCAGTTACAAAGTGATCCGTTACTCGGGCAAGGAACGGGATGCCACAGGGCTTTATTACTACGGCCTGCGTTATTACGTGCCGTGGTTGCAGCGATGGCTTAACCCCGATCCCAAGGGGTTCATCGATGGGCCGAACCTGTATCAGATGGTCGGTAATTCGCCCATGAATTATGTCGATAGCGACGGCGGTGGAAAGACCGAAGCTTCAGAGTTGAGCCAAAGCCTGGACAAGCAACAAGCCTTGGTCTCATCAGTTGGAGGAGCCGCTTCTGATCTCAAAAATTCAATACTTAACCACACCTATGCGCAGCATCGGTTCAAAGCATTGGGCAGACGAGTCGTTACCCAACTGGCCAGCAGTGCTGTCAGTACTGTGGCTACGTCGGCAGGTACTGCGGCAGGCGGTACCTTGGGTGGGTTGATAGGTCCGGGGGGGGGCAACGCTGGGAGCTATGGCCGGGACAAAAGCCGGCTCCAAGGCGGCAGATGCTTTGATTTCCAAGGTGGTGGACACCTATCAATTGGATCGTCCGATCAACTTCAAGGGTAACGAAATGAACCCTAAAGCATTCATTGAGAGCGTTGAACCCAAAAAGAAACTCAGCCTTGCAACGGTAAAACTTGAGCTGTCGGCGATTGACCCGCGGACAAGTGAAGGGCGAAAGCAAATAAGGAAAAAAGTCACCACCGCGGTGGTTGATAAGGGTATTGAAAAGGTCGCCAGTAAGCTGGGACCGGAAGCGCCAGGGCTGATCAAGACAGGTCGGGAGTTCTACCAGGCATCGCAAGGGCTCAAAGCGGAATCGCTTAGCACGGCTTACGACGAAACACCCGCAGTGATCGATATGTTGGAGTTCAGGATGCAGGCAATTAAAACTGAATTCGCCGTTTCCGGCAGCGCGGATCCGGAAACCTTCGAGCGTATCGCCGAGCTCTCGACGCAGACGCAGGCAGTGGTTCAGACGTTGAGCCGAAACCAGGGTTTCATTGAGCTTGTCGCGCCCAAGCCTTATGCCGGAAGACGACAATCACTGAATGGAACGTCCAGGTCAGCCCCGGCTCGGCAAATGTCAAAAGGTTGATGCAAAAAAAAGCCCCCACCCAACCCGCTGCGGATAGGGAAAACGCAGCGGGCTGGACGAGGGCTTTTTATTTTGCTGAACGCTTACTGCGCGATGGTTTTCACCGACACGCCGCGTTCGATCGGGTTGGAGCGACCGTAGATATCTTCAAACCGCTCGATATCGTCTTCGCCCAGGTAGCTGCCCGATTGCACTTCGATGATTTCCAGCGAGATCTTGCCCGGATTGCGCAAGCGGTGGACCGAGGCGATCGGGATGTAGGTCGACTGGTTTTCAGTGAGCAGGAACACGTTTTCGTCGCAGGTCACTTCAGCAGTGCCGCTGACCACGATCCAGTGTTCGGCGCGGTGGTGGTGCATTTGCAGCGACAGGCACGCGCCCGGTTTGACCGAGATGCGCTTGACCTGGAAGCGACCGCCCATGTCCACCGAGTCGTAGGAACCCCACGGACGATAGACTTCGCAGTGCGTCTGGGTTTCGCTGCGGCCCAGCTCGTTGAGGGTGTTGACCATCTGTTTCACGCCTTGGACCTTGTCCTTGTGGGCGATCATCATGGCGTCCTTGGTTTCGACGACCACGATGTTTTCCAGGCCGATCACCGACACCAGTTTGCCGTTGCCGTGGATCATGCAGTTTTTGCTGTCCTGAATGACCACATCGCCTTTGGTGACGTTGCCGTTGGCGTCTTTTTCATTCACTTCCCACAACGACGCCCAGCAACCGACATCGCTCCAGCCCGCGGTCAGCGGCACAACGCAGGCGCGCTGGGTTTTTTCCATCACCGAGTAATCGATGGAATTGTCCGGGCAGCAAGCGAAGGTGGCGGAGTCGATGTCGACGGTGTCGGCATCCTGCTCGCTGCGTTCCAGGGTCAGCACGCAGGTGTCGTAGATGTCCGGATCGTGTTTTTTCAGCTCTTCGAGGAAACGGCTGGCACGGAACAGGAACATGCCGCTGTTCCAGAAGTAACCGCCGGATTCGACGAACTCGGTGGCGCGCTTCACGTCCGGTTTTTCGACGAAATGCGAGACGCGGCTGACACCTTCGGGCAGCAGCGAATCATTGGCCGACTTGATGTAGCCGTAGCCGGTTTCCGGTTTGGTGGCCGGGACGCCGAACAGCACCATTTCGCCGTTTTCCGCAGCGACCGTGGCCAGGGCCAACGCGCGTTGCAGGGCTTTCTGATCTTCCAGCACGTGGTCGGCTGGCAGCACCAACATCAATTCGTCGCGACCTTCGTTGACCAGCATCAGTGCGGTCAAGGCCACGGCTGGCGCGGTGTTGCGGCCGAACGGTTCCATCAGGACGCGCTGCACGTCCAGTTTACGGGCGGCCAGTTGCTCGTTGACGATGAAACGGTGTTCCTTGTTGCAGACCACGATGGGGGTGTCCATGCCTTCGAACACCAGGCGTTCCAGGGTTTGCTGGAACAGTGTTTGTTCGCCGGTCAGGGCGAGGAATTGCTTAGGGAATTGCTTACGCGAAAGCGGCCAAAGACGTGAGCCACTACCACCTGACAAGATCACCGGAATCATGTTGTTACTCCTTGAAAATCGTATGGGTCAGAGCTACTGCGTTCTGTCGTTTCACTCTTGTTCTTATTCCGTGTCCCAATTGACGCCTCGGTTCCTTGTGGGAGCGGGCTTGCTCGCGAAAGCGGTGGGTCAGCCAACTTTATCGTTGAATGTGAAACCGTCTTCGCGAGCAAGCCCGGCTCCCACAGGGATGTGGGTCAACCGGGCAAATGTATTAGCGCGTCGAAACCGGGCGTTTTACCCAGACTGGCGCCAGGCTGCTGCCGCTGCCGGTCACATACAGCACGGCGGCTTCACCGCGTTCCAGGGCAACCGGTTTCACGTCGCCGACTTTCTTGTCGCCATCGTATAGCGCCAGGCTGACCTTGACCGGGTTGATTTCACGTTCGCCACGGCCCTTGGCGGCCACGGTCGGGACCACTTCGGTCTTGCCGTCAGCGGTTTTCAGGGTCAGGGCCTTGTCGCTGAGGTTCTGCACGCGAACCAGGGATTTCTGCTTGTTCTTGAACGGCGGTTCTTCGATCAGTTGCGGTGCGCCGCTGGCGTTGTTGACCAGGGTGTAATAGTGATCACCGGCCAGTTTCACCGGCAAGGACTGGCTACCGATCTTGGCGCTGTAGTCGCCGCCCGGCATGAAGCTGAAGTCAGTGCTGGACAGCGGCGCGACTTCGGCCAGGTTGGTGGTGCCGACGGTGGCGCTGACTTCAGCGTTACCGGCGTTGTAGACACGTACGAAGCTCGAACCTTTCGGTGCAGTCGGGCCGTAGAGTGCGGCGTCGCCAGCGAAGGCGGACATCGACAGAACGCTCATGCCTGCAACGAGTGCGAAGGTCTTGGCGAGACGGCGAGGAGTAGTAGTGAAAGTCATGGTGTACCTCTCTTTCAGTTTTGCGCCCGGTCGGGCGTCTCGGATTTAGTGTTTGCGGCTACGTTTTGTTGGCGAACGCCGGCTTCTTTGAGCTCTGCGACCCACTGTGGGTCGGCGTCACCGATTTCGTTGTTCACAGGCAGATAACGTTCAGGAAACTCCCAGATCAGCACTTGTGGCGGGCTGTTCTTGAAAGCATCGCTTTTCAGGTAGCTGAGCATCGGCAGAATCGGGCCGTGGCCGTCTTCGGCGTAATTGACCACGTCGCTGTTCAGCGCTTGTTTCAGCGCACCGACGAAGTTCCAGTTGGGGTTGGCGCTGTAGCTGGTGCCGATCAGGGCCACCGGCACTTCAGTGTTGGCGAACAAGGCGTCATCACCGCCAGCCTGGTCTTGCGCCGCAACGGTGTTGCGCTTCTGCAACGGCTCAGTCTTGGGCATCAGGTTTTCGAACAGCGGGTCCAGCGGCAGGAACAACCGCAGGTCGCCCTTGTGAGTCACCTTCTCCGCAGGTTCAGTGACGAAGTGTTGCGGCTCGCCGCTCAGCGGGGCTTTTTCGGCGATGGTTTTGGCCAGGGCCTCGGCAGCGATTTGCGCGCCTTCCGGGGTCCAGTGAGTGTCGGTGCGCAGGAACACTTGCTGACCGTCCAGCTTGGCCTTCAGCATCGGGCCGAACAGGTCGGGAGCGAGGATCTTGTTGGCCGCCACATGAGCGTGGAAGTCGTCATAGAGGTTGGCGTGGATGCTCGAAGGCTTCACTTCACCCAGGTGTTCCGGGTACAGGCGAGTCTTGGCCGGTACGATCGCCATGACCAGTTTCACGCCTTTCGCCTTCAGCTCCTGGCGCACGCCTTCAACCAGCGCGTAGTTGCCTTGCAGGTTCAGCTCTTCGTTGACGATCGGGTTGAATTCCTCATCGCTGTACAACCACTGATCGCGGCCGAGCACGACGCCCGGACGACCTTCGTTGAACAGTTTGAAATCCAGCGCAGCCCAAAGGTTGGTACCCAGGCGCTTGATCGGGAACTCGTCGTCGTAATGCGTCTCCACGGCTTTGGTCCAGCGGCCGTTGAGCACCGTCGTTTCGGCCGAGGTGCTGAAACCGAAGAAACTGCGCGTGGACCACAGGCCCAGGACTAACAGCGTCACCATGAACAGGCCGATGTAGAGGATGCGTAATGAGCGGGTCATAGTCAGATCCCTCAGAACTGGAAGTAAAGGAACGGCGAGAAGCTTTGCGCCGAGAGTTTGAAAATCGAGGCGATGAACAGCACCAGTACCAGCGTGCGCATCACGTAACGAGGCCAGTCGGCAGTCCAGTAGGCCGGTTGCACAGTCGCTTCAACGCCAACGGTGTAGCCAGGCTGGTGGATGCTGCCCGGGTTGTCGCCCGGTACGGCTTTGATCATTCCAGGGGTCGCGGCAGCCGGGCCATCGGCCCCGACGTTCACAACAGGCTTGGTCTTCTCAGGCGGCAGGTTGCTGTAGAAGTCACGAATGCCGAAGAACGCCAGGGTCATGTAAGCCACCACCAGGGTCGCTACTTGCAGGCCGGTGAGGCTGGCCGCGTTGAGTTCCGACAGGGACCATTCGCCGAAGCTGAACATCGCGCCGTACATACGAGCGGCGACGTGCAGGTTTTCCGAGCGGAAGATCACCCAGCCCATGACCACGAGCAGGAAAGTCAGCGCCCAGCGGATCGGGTTGATGCTGCGCGGCGAGGTATTCAGGCCCAGGGCTTTTTCGATCGCCAGCCACATGCCGTGCCAGGCGCCCCAGACGATGTAGGTGATGTTCGCGCCGTGCCACAGACCACCGAGCAGCATGGTCAGGAACAGGTTGCGATAGGTCATCAGCGTACCTTTACGGTTACCGCCCAGCGTGATGTACAGGTAGTCACGCAACCAGGTCGACAGGCTGATGTGCCAGCGACGCCAGAACTCGGTGATCGACTGGCTGATGTACGGCTGTTTGAAGTTTTCCATGAAGCGGAAACCCATCATCAAGCCCAGACCGATGGCCATGTCGCTGTAACCGGAGAAGTCGAAATACAGCTGCGCGGTGTAGGCCAGCGCGCCGAGCCAGGCATCGCCCGTGGTCGGGTGCTGCAAGGCGAAGCAATGGTCGGCCACGACCGCCAGGGTGTCGGCAATGAACACCTTCTTGATGAAACCCTGCATGAACCGCGTGCAGCCTTCGGAGAATTTGTCGAGGGTGTGGGTGCGGTTGTTGAACTGGTCGGCGAGATCGCGGAAGCGCAACACCGGACCGGCGATCAGGTGCGGGAAGATCGCCACGAAAGCGGCAAAGTCGATCAGGTTGCGGGTCGCCGGCGTGTCACCACGGTAGACGTCGATGATGTAGCTGATGGACTCGAAGATGTAGAACGAGATCCCGATCGGCAACAGTACGTGGGTCAGGATGAACGGCGACAGACCGACGGAGGTCATCATCGCGTTGATGCTGTCGACGCCGAAGTTGGCGTACTTGAAGTAGCCGAGAATGCACAGGTCGACGGCCACGCCCAGGAGCAACCAGCGTTGTGCCGGTTTGGTCCGAACGCCTGCGGCACCGACTTTGAGGCCGATCCAGTAGTTCCACAGCGTGACGGCTGCGAACAGCGCAAGGAAGTCCACACGCCACCACGCATAGAACACGTAGCTGGCGATCAGCAGCAGCAGGTTGCGATAGCGTATTCCGCTTAAGTAGTACATGCCGAGAAAGATCGGCAAGAACAAAAACAGGAACACGTTGGATGAAAATACCATCCCGGTCTCTCCATGTTTAACCAACAGTCAAGGGCCGCAGCCCCCCCAAACCCCCCACCGAAAACCGGAGGGCGTAACACACAATTCAAACCTGACACTGACCCTGTGGGAGCGGGCTTGCTCGCGAAAGCGGCCTGGCATTCAGCAATGTGTTTTCTGACACACCGCCTTCGCGAGCAAGCCCGCTCCCACAGGGGTTTTGCGTTTGGCTCTAGGAACCCTTTTTGCCCTTCTCATTCGCCGGGTCGTAGACCTTGGTCAGGTCACCCCCGAGGCGGAAAGTCTTGAATGGCTGCATTTCGTGCTTTTTCTCGAGCACATCCGGCGAGCAGGTGTAGAGCGAGCAGAACGGTTCGAGCCAGGCAAATTTCGAGTCGACCTTCAGGTCGGTCATGTCCTGTTCCTTACCGTTCTTCTGCTCGAATTCGTCCGGGTCTTTGACGCCCGCGAGCACTCGATCACCCAGGCGTTTCAATGCGCCGTTGTTTTCCTGACGCAAGTCCACACCGTTGACCTGAGCGAAACTGGCGATCATCGCGAGCGGCGGCAGGGCGTAGTTGTGGTAGGCGAGGGCGCGTTGCTGGCGCTTGAGTTCGTTGGGCAGATAACCCTGGGCGTCGATTTGATTGGCGCCGACCTTGAATTCCTTCACCGACCAGTCGAACAGGTCGCGACGGTTGGTGGCGATGGACGTTGCCATCACCGACCAGGCGGCCCAGTACGAATGGTTGTTGGTTTGTTCCAGCGGCAAGTTGTCCCAGTCGCTGACTACCTGATCGGCCATCTTGTTGAACCAGGCTTCAATCACCTGCGATTCTTGCAGATGATTCGCCAACGGATGGGAGTCGGAAAACTTCAGGCGAATGTACGAAGACGCCATGCTGCCCAAGGCCCATTTGCGCATCGACTTGCCGGTGTGGTTGAAGTCCTTGGACATTAACGCATCGGCCTTGGCCCAGGCGGTCAACCAGTTCAGCGTGCATTCGAGTTGTTCCGGACGACCGTCACGCATGAACTGCATCACGCGCTTGCTGGTGCCGCGTTCCAGTTTGGTGATGTCGGCGGTGCTGTCGCGAAAGGCTTTTTCCGACGCCTCGTTCAGGGTCGAACGGGCCTTGTCGGAACCTTCGTATTTGCTGCGAAATTGCAGCGAGCCGGTGTACGGCGTCGGCATCGCATCACAGCCTTCGCTCTTGTCGCCGGTTTTGACTTTTTCAATCGGCGCGAAATAACCCTGGGGTGGACGCAGGGGCGCGGCGGCCTGGGTGGCTCCGGCGAACATCGCCAGAGTCAGCAGGGACGGTGCGATCAATCTTTTCAAAGTTCGGGTTTGCATGCATGTCATAAGAGATTGCCTCACTGCCCGGCCTGAGCGGTACGCTGCCCAGTGCCAGGGAACACGTTGCGTTTGCAGATTTTCGCTTCGACTTTCTGTCCCGCGGCACCTGCTTCAGGGCCTTGGACTTCGACGGCCAGCAGATTCTGCGAGGCCCAGTCTTCGTCCGTGCGCAACTCAAAGGCGAAACGCCCGTCAGTGTCGGAGGTTTCCGGCTTTTCGATCTTGATGTCCTCGTGGCGGCCGTTCATGTACCAGAGGGTGGCTTGCAGAGTTTTCACCGACGGATCGGCGAAGCGGATATCAACCTGATGGCTGCTGTTTTGCAGGTTCAGGTTCTTGCTGTTGACCATCAATTCGTTCTTGCCCGGTTTCAACGTGGTGCTGCCGGTCATCTGTGCATCCTTTCCTTCGCAACCGTTGTCCAGCAGCGCCATCATCTGGCGGTAGATGGTTTCCTGGTCGAGGCGATAGAGCGGCGAGAATTCCCAGATCAGAATCTTCGGAGGCTTCTTCTGGAACTCTTCGCTGCCCAGGTACTGCAGCATCGAACCTTCCAGGCCACCGCCGGGGAACGCTACGTTGAGGATGTCGGCGCCGATGGCCTCTTCGAGGAAACCGGCGAAGTTGTAGTTCTTGCCACTGTGGCTGGTGCCGACCAGGGTGATCTCCGGATTGCCGGAATCACTGAACAGATCGCCATCAGCTGCTTCGCCTTTCGGCTCGGTGGTGAACTGATCCATGTACTGGATCGCGTAGCTGGTGCCACAGAGTTGACCAGCCATATTGTGTAACGTTCCGGTCTTGCCCATGCGACCCGACTTATGGCTCTCGAATTCGCGTTTCGGTACGTCGGCAAAGGCCGGCATTTTCTTGATTTGCTCGCCGACGATTTTCGCCGTGCGCTGGGCGCCATACGGCGTCCAGTGTTGGTCGCCCTGGAAGTAGAAGTCGTGGGCCGGCAGAGTGTCAGGCAGCGACTCGTTGGTCAGCGGCGACAGGTCCGGCACGGTGTAGCCCATGGCGGCGAAACGCCCGAGCATGGTCTTGTAGTTCCTCAAGGCCTTGTCGAAATCGTACTTGGCCTTCTCTTCCGGGTTGAGCTTGTTGCGGTTCACCAGACCACGGGTCGGCTGGTAAACGATGACCAGTTCAATGCCTTTGCTCTTGAACGCATCGTGCAGTTCTTTCATGCGCTTGTAGCCGGCGGGTGTGGTGTCGAATTCGGTGCGCAAGTCTTCTTGCGTACGGAACAGCCAATCGCCCTGAGCCTGCACCAGCGTGGTGAAGTTCTGCTGGTAACGCGTGGTGTAGTTCTTCGCGTCGTGGGCTTCCGGACACAGGTTGCAGCACGGTTCGGCGTTGAAGGTTGGTGCTTTGGCTTCATCGGCACGAGCGCCGGCGCTGGCCGCGAGAATGCCGGCGGTCAGGGCCGACAGGCTGAGTAATTTGATCAAGTGTGGGTGCATAAAATTATCCTCAGTCCCGTACTTTGGTCTGGCGTTCGACAGGGTCGATCAACACGGCTTTCTGCTGGCGCACCAGCAGGTCGAGAATTTCATCCTGGCGCTCGCCGAGAATCCCCGAGAAGCTGATGCCGCTGGATTTGGTCGGCGCAAGCATGGACACGCGATACAACTCCACGCTCAACGGCGAGTCGATGGACAGTGGGCCGCTGCCGTTGCCGGCCAGTTCGCCGCCGACCACGATCAGGGACACCTGGGCATCGAACGGGTCGAGCTTGATGTCCCGGTCGGTGTCGCTCAGGTCCTTGATGTGCCCGTAGACGCCGGTCAGGCCGTTGGCCATGGACAGGTTTTCGTAGAGGCGGATGTTCACGCTGTTACGAATCCGGATGCCGTGGCGTTGGTTGCTGATCACCTTGTTGCCGTAGATCAGGTTGTCGGCACTCTCGTAGAGGGTGATGCCGTCAGTGTGGTTCTTGTAGATCTCGTTGTAGGCGATCAGGTTGTTGACGCTGTTACGGTCGATCACCAGGCCCGACAACTTGTTGTCGTAGCTGCGGTTGTTGAAGATGAAGCTGTCGTTCACTTCACGGGAAATAATGATCCCGTGCTTCTTCTTGGTACCAAACACCGTGTTGTCGGCAATGATCAGACCGTGGGAACGGTCATGCGGGTCAATGCCGTAGACGATGTTGTCTTTGTAGGTGTTGCCCTTGACCACGAAGTCGCGGGTTTCGTAGCAGTAGAAGCCGTACCACATGTCCGAGAACTCGGAACCGACGATCCAGCCGCTCGGTTCAGGGCGCTTGAGCACCTTGGCCATGTTCGGCGTGTACTGGGAAATACTCACGCCATAGGACTTACTGTTGGCGTAGCCGAAACTGGCGATCTTGCTGTTGGCGATGTAAGTCTGGGTGCCGCCCCAGGACAGCAGGAACGGACGGAATTCCTTCGGCGACTTGAAGGCCGCCGGACCGTTTGCCTTCTCGCTCCAGCCAGTGATTTTGGTATCGCGCACGAATAGCTGGCCGTCGTTGACCAGGAACGAACCGCCCTCTTGGGACAGGCGCAGTTCCTGGGTCTGCTTGTCGATTTCCAGGATGCCTTTCTCACCCACCACGATCGGCAGCTTCGCCAGGAATACACCCGGCGAGGTTTCGCTGAAGTACTGCTTGGGTACTTTCTTGGCCAGATCCTTGAGGTTCATGTAGCCGTCGTCGATGAAAATCGCCTGCGGGATACCGTGCTGACGCACGACCCATTCGGCCATCTTGTTATCGCCGCCAATGAAGTCCTTCAGGGCGTTTTCCTGCATCATCCGGCGCACGCTGATTTTGCCGGCCTTGGTGCGCACGACTTTCGCGGCGATGGCTTCGGCGGTGTAGCCGGAGGTGTCCGGCAGCTTCGGCGCGGCCAGCTCCAGCGGCGCGGTCGGGGCGCTGCTGACGGTGTAGGTCTTGGCCTGTTGCAACCCTTTTGCAATGGTCGCCGGTTGCCCTTTTTGAACGGGCGAGGCCGGCTCCACTGTGGCGAAGGCTGCCGTGCTGGCCAGCAACATCGCGCCGGCCAGCAAGGTTATCGAGCCTCTCTTCGGACTGTTCATGTCAGGAACTCCCTTAGCGGTTTGCATCAGAAGCGCCAGATCACGTCGATAAACGCGCGGTGCATGTACGAGTCGACGCCTTTGCCATACGCATCGCCGGGCTTGAACACACCACCACGCAACCGCACCAGGGCCGAAGGCTCATCGATCGACTGGCTCAAGGAGGCGGGCAGCAGGCCTTGCTTGAAGTACTTGGTGACGACCACGTCCATTTCCTGACCGAGGTCTTTGTTGCCATCTTCCAGCGGCAGGGACGTGCTGGACAGAATTGCGCCGGTCGCGTCGTCGGTGTTGTTCTCGACGGCGTTGATGCCGTTGCTGCCGACAGGCTTGTTGCCGTCTACGCGCCAGAATTTGTGGTAGATCACGCTGGCGTCGTATTCGTCGTTGAGCATCCACGAACCGAACAGGGTGGCGGACTGCATGTTTTGCATTTCGCCACGGAAGGCTTCGCCGAAACGGTGAACCCGCGAGCGAGTACCGGTGTAGTTCGAGCGGTTGCTTTCCAGGCCGTTCTGTTCGTATTCGGCGCTGGCACGGGCATAGGCTGCACCGACTTGCCATTGCGGATCGAGGCGCAGACGCACGCCCAGGTCAGTGGCCCAGCCATCTACATTGCCACTGGTTTTGGCTTGTGCTGGAGCGGTGCCATCGGCGTTGAGCGGGTTGACCTTGTCGCGGTCGCCGCTCATACCGGTCACGCTTCCCCAGTAGTTGACGGTGTTGGTGTTGCGCCAGTTGTAGGCATCGCTGTCGGCGGTAAGGCCGAGCCAGCTGATGTCGCCATTCTGTTTCTTGTCCAGGGAATCGGCGGGAACACCCGGCTGCGCGTAGTCGAGCTTGCCGTCATCGTGGGTGTGATGACCGCGAATGCCGACCCAGTTGCCCGGGGTCCACTGGTACGCCGCATCGGCGAAAGCGTGCAGGCGATCCTTGTCCTTGGGCGCGAGTTCTGTGAGGTCGGTGCGGTACTCGCTGAAGCGTTCGGCAACACCGGCGTTGGCGCGCAACAGGGTGGTGTCGAAGGTCCAGTTCAGGGCTTCGATGTTGGTGTCGCGCCATTGGCCATCGTCATTGTGCAGGCGCTGGCGACCGAGCTTGAGCATCTCGCCGGGGTAGGGTGTAAGGCCTCTGTAGCCGACCCAGAACTCACGCATCGCCAGGTAGTTTTTCTTGCTTTTGCGATCACCGTTGTCGGTGGCCTGTGTGCCGTCGCTGTCGGACTGTTGCAAGGTGTCCGTCTCGATGATGTCGGTGGACGTCACCGCCTGACCCATGGCGTAGGCGCTCCACGCGCCGCTCTCGCCGTAGACCCATGGACGCAGGTCGAGGCCGACGCCGTTGACGTCGCCGCCGCTCGCCGTACCGAGGTCAGTGTCGTCTTCGGACTGGGCGGTGACTTTCACGTCAAGGCCGTAGTTCTTGCTTTCAGTCAGGGCCGCCAGGGTCGGGCACGACCACAGCAGGGCAAATGACAGGCCAATACCGGCCTTAACGAATGGATTCAACTTCATAGGGATTCCTCGCCGTCTTCTTCTTCCAGGGCATGCAGTTCCAGCGTGTTCTGACTCAAGGCACCACGAACGGCCTGTTCTTGTTTCAACAGGCGTTGGGCCTCGGCGAGCTGGGCAGGCGGCAGTTGGGTTTCGAGTGTTTGCGCAAGCTCGGTGGCTTGCGGGGTGTTCTGGACCTTGGCCAATTGGCTGAAGACATAAGCGTTAAGGGGGTCGGGCCGGGTGCCCTTGCCTTGGGAGAACAGTTGGGCAATGGCGAAGTCGGCGCTGTTCTGGCCGTTACGCGCAGCCTTGAGCAGGTGATCCAGCGCTTTCTGCGGATAGACTTTGCCCAGGTAACCGCGACGGTAGATCTGGCCGAGGTAGTAATCGGCGGCCACTTCTCTGTCGACGGCTTTCTTGAAGTGTTCTTCGGCGACCTTCGCGTCGGCCGGCACCATTTTGCCTTCGTAGTAGAGCTTGCCCAGCAGCAGTTCCGCGCGCGGCTGGTCGGCGGCGCGGCCGTTGTCCAGGTACTTCATCATCGTGTCGACGTCACCCAGTTCCGGGAAGTCGTAGAGCAATTGCGCCAGGCTGACCCAGGAAGCGGGGTAGCCGGGTGCGATGCCTTCGAGCAGCGACTGGGCGGTTTTCTCGTCGGTCGTGCCCAGGGATGCATCGCCCAGTACGCGAGCCACGCTGTCCACCCGCTGGGCGGAAACCGCACCGCGAGCCTGAGCGGCTTGCATTTGCTTGATCAGCTCGGCCTGTTTCTCTGGCTGGGCTTTTTTCTGATAGACCGTGGCCAGTTCGACGTAGCAGATGTCGGTGGTGTTCAACGCGGCTTTGCAGATCGATTCCACTTCGTCCAGGTGCTGGTCGTAAGTGCCCTGGGTGCGATAGAGCAGCACTTGGGCCAGGCCCGCTTCCGGCTTGCCTTCGGCGCGCCATTGGCTGATCTGCTGTTGTGCATTGACGTTCGGGAAACTGTGCGGGTATTGCAGGTACAGCATCGCCAGCGGGATCAGGGTGTTGCCTTCACCATTGGCCGAGGCTTTTTTCAACAGGCCTTCGGCTTCGTGCTGTTCGGCTTCGGTGGAGCCGGGTTTGGCCACCAGCAGACGACCCAGGCGAGCCTGAGCTCGCGGCGAGACGCTGGCCGCGGCGCGATAAGTCGCCTCGGCTTTCTTGATCTGCGCCGGGTCATGGCTGTCGACCTGGATATCGGCGAGGCCAACCTGTGCTTCGCTGTAGCCCAGGTCTGCCAATTGCTGGTAATTCTGCGCCGCCAGCGTGGTATCACCGCGCTTGAGGGCTTCGTTGGCCAGACGCTGGTCGGGCAGGCCGGCGCATCCGGCCAGGGCAATTGCCATGGCCAGAGTTAGCGGAACTGGCAGGATTCTGAGTGGGCTAGTCACGGGCATGTCCTCTTGTTTTTAACGACCGGCGGCCATGGCTTTGTCGATCAGCCAGTTCAGGTTCGGACCACGGGTGGCGTTGACTTCAACCGGGCGACCGGCGAATTTGCTGTCCAGCGGCTCGTCAGGCTTGATCATCACGCGGATGTCGGACGACAGGTCGGCGCTTTTCAGGCTGGTGCTGCTGACGATCGTGCCGGAGCGGGTTTTGTCTTCGCCGGCGATCTGGAAGCTGACCGAGCTGCCTGGCAACACGTCGGCGAACTGGCGATAGGAGAAGCGCGCTTCAACGTTGGCTTCGCTGTTACGCGGCACCAGTTGGAAGATCACGTCACCTTTGCTGGCGTACTGACCGTTGGCGACCATTTGCTGCGCTACGGTGCAATCGCACGGCGACGTCAGGGTGCCGGTCATTTGCTTGCCGAACAGTTCTTCAACCTTGGCTGGTTGCAATTGATTGTCGTCAAGATGGCCCTTGAGCACATCGAGCATGCTGGTGCTGAAGGTCGCGAGCGGCGCGCCCTTGGCGGCAACGCCGTCGGGCTTGATCAGGCTCTGCACCGTGCCATCGCGCGGCATGGTGATGTTCATGCCCGCCACGCTGACCAGACCGGCCTGGGCGTGGCTGATGAAGTACATGCCGTACACCGACTTGAAGATGAAGCCGAATGCCGTCAGACCGACGAGGAAGATCGCCAAGCTGAAGGTCACTGCACGCAGACGACCGAACGGGGTCATGCCGTGGCCGCCATCCTTGGTCTTGCGCGCCTTGGTGAAGTTGTCGCGTTGCAGGGTGGCCAGCACTTCACCCATGGTGACGATGTCGCCGGCCAGGTGAGAAGTGATCAGGTGGCGCAGGGTGGAAATGTCCTGGGATTCGAGGTTCTGGAACTGGCAACCGGTACGGCCGGTTTCGCGGTCGTGGGAGCGCACCAGTAACTCGACGTCCATGGCCAGGCCGAGGTTATCGATGACGAACTGCAGGCGAGCCTTGTACACGTCACCGATCTTCAGTGGCAGCTGACCGGCGTTGAAAGCCAGGCCGCCAGCGGAGAGGTCGATGACCCGAGCTTCGACCGGGGTCCGGTCAGGACCGAAGAAACGCAGCTTGGCCGGAATTTTTACTCGGGCGTGTTGGCGCTGGGCTTCTGATTCATGCACTACGTTGGCGTTGACGGCGGTATTCATATGGGCGATTTCCTAGTTAATTCAGGCGAGTTCGGTCAGACCATCATCAACAGCACAGCAACAAAAATGCTGCCGGCGGAGAAGGTCATGGTCCGAGACGACCAAGTGTTGAACCAACCTTGAAAGCTGGCGAGATCACGGGTCAGGGAAGTGGGCTGGCGACTCCAGGACTGTCGGTCGAGGCGGAAGAACACGTAGATCTTCACCAGCGCGCCGACGATCTGGTTGTAATAGAGAATCACCGGGTAGGCCGGGCCGATCGTGTGACCGGACAAAGACAGCAGCACGGTCAGGATCAGGCGGGTAATGCCGATCCACAGCAGGTAAACCAGGATGAACGCGATGCCGTACTTGAAGCTGGCGATGAGCGCGACGGTCAGGCCCAGCAGCGACGTCCACATCGACACACGCTGGTCAAACAGCACCACCGAGGTGAACAGGCCGAGACGTTTCATCCCCAGGCCCAAGGCGCGGGAGTTCTGCCGCAGGTTGTTGCCGTACCAGCGGAACATCAGTTTGCGGCTGGCCTTGATGAAGCTTTTTTCCGGCGGGTGTTCCACGGTATGAATGGCGGCGTCCGGCACATAAAACGTGTCGTAGCCCATGCGCATCAAGCTGAACCAGCTCGACTTGTCATCACCGGTGAGGAACTTGAAGCGACCCAGGCGCCAGTGTTGCAGCGAGTCGCTTTCCACGTCGGCGATGAATTCCGGGTTGGTCACCACAGTGGCGCGGAATACCGACATCCGCCCGGTCATGGTCAGTACGCGCTTGGACAGGGCCATCGAGCACATGTTGATGTGGCGCTGGGCGAAGCGCAGTTTGTGCCATTCGCTCATGATGTAGCCGCCGCGCACTTCGCAGAACTCGTTGGTGGTCAGGCCGCCGACATTGCCGAACAGCTGGAACCACGGCACGGTCTTGAGCACGACGCCTTCGGCGAGCACGGTGTCGCCATCGATCACTGCAACCACTGCGCGGTCGTCCGGCAGGTGGCGGGAGATGGCGCGGAAACCGTAGGCCAGGCCGTCACGCTTGCCAGTGCCGGGAATGCGCACGAAGTCGAGCTTGACGCGAGCCGGTGGGTTCATTTTGACCCAAAGGCTTTTCACCAGCTTCTCATCGGACATTTCCACGATGGAGCAGACCATGGTGGTCGGCAGTCCGCAGTCGATCGCTTCGCGAATTACCGAGGCGTAGACCTGGGCGGTGGTCAGCGCGTCGATACGAAAACTGGTGACCATCAGAAACACATGGGACGGGTCTGCCGCTTTACCCAGCTTGCGCACTTTGCGCCGCAGGTGCGGGTAGACCACGTACAGAAACAGCATGCCGCGCAAAAAGTGCGTGGCACCCATCGAGTAGCGCCAGATACCGACGATACCGATCAGGAAGATGAAGTCCTTCGACTCGGAGTCGAACGTGGACGCAGGCAACGCCATGGCGATGCCCATCAAAATACTTAAGTAAAACAGCCAACCGGCGGCCTGAAGTAGGCCGTGCTTTAGCCTGTGCATAATCTGCATCCGTCTCTATCTCGGGCGAGCCTGTGGGGTGGCCCGATGGGGTTAAGGCAGGCTTACGAAAACTGGCGACATCCGGTCTGGATGACGCCAGAAATCCTGTAGGAGCTGGCGAAGCCTGCGATCTTTTGATCTTTCGCTTGAAACTCAAGTGGACCTGGAAAGATCGCAGCCTCGTTTCACTCGACAGCTCCTACGACCGCATTACCAGCAGATGCCTTCGGTCCGGCCACTTACGCTGGTGGCCTGGGACATGAAGCCGACCAGGTCGATCACTTGCTTGCCGTGTGGAGCGTTCTGCGCCAGGGCGCGGAATTTCTCGTCACGGTTGCCAAGGATGATCACGTCGGAGTTGTTGATCACGTCGTCGAAATCGGAGTTGAGCAAGGACGAGACGTGAGGGATCTTCGACTCGATGTAATCCTTGTTCGCACCGTGGACACGGGCGTATTCGACGTTGGTGTCGTAGATGCTCAGTTCGTAACCCTTGCCGATCAGCATTTCCGCCAGATCAACCAGCGGGCTTTCGCGCAGGTCGTCAGTACCGGCCTTGAAGCTCAGACCCAGCAGGGCGACTTTGCGTTTGCCGTGGCTGGAGACGATGTCGAAAGCGTTCTGCACCTGGGACTCGTTACTGCGCATCAGCGAGTTGAGCAGTGGTGCTTCCACGTCCAGGGAACCGGCGCGGTAGGTCAGGGCGCGAACGTCCTTCGGCAGGCAGGAACCGCCGAACGCGAAACCAGGGCGCATGTAGTACTGGGACAGGTTCAGCGTCTTGTCCTGGCAAACCACTTCCATCACTTCGCGACCATCGACGCCGACAGCCTTGGCGATGTTGCCGATCTCGTTGGCGAAGGTCACCTTGGTGGCGTGCCACACGTTGCAGGTGTACTTGATCATCTCGGCCACTGCGATGTCCTTGCGGATGATCGGAGCGTCGAGTTCTTCGTACAGCGATTGCAGAACGTCACCCGAAGCCTTGTCGAACTCGCCGATGACGGTCATTGGCGGCAGGTCGTAGTCGGCGATCGCGGTGCTTTCACGCAGGAACTCAGGGTTCACTGCAACGCCGAAGTCGACGCCGGCTTTCTTGCCAGAGCAGTCTTCGAGGATCGGGATCACTACGTTTGCCACAGTGCCTGGCAGTACGGTGCTGCGAACCACGATGGTGTGACGGGTGGTCTTGTCACGCAGGACAAAACCGATCTCGCGGCACACAGCTTCGATGTAGTTCAGTTCCAGGTCGCCGTTCTTCTTGCTCGGCGTGCCGACGCAGATCATCGACAGGTCGGTGTCGCGAATCGCCTCGGCGAAGTTGGTCGTGCCGCGCAATTTGCCCGTCTCGATACCCTTCTGCAGAAGCTCGCCCAGACCCGGTTCAACGATCGGCGATTTACCGGCGTTGATCATATCGATTTTGTCTTTGGCAACATCGACGCCAACGACGTCATGGCCCCGTGCAGACAGGCAACCGGCACATACTGCGCCGACGTAACCCAAACCAAATATGCTGATGCGCATCGCAATTACCTCTGTGTTTATCAAGCCATTACATGGCCGGAGTTAATGGTGTTCAGCGGTCGAAGTGCACTCGGAAGTGCGCCTTAAAGGCGTCACAATGCCGCGTGCAGGCATATAAGTTCCGAGTGTCTAAATAAGTGCACTCAAGATGTGCGCAACTAGGCTTTTATTGTTATGGCGTGCCCTGTTATGCAGCAGGTCTTCTAATCAGAAGACATTCGTGCAAAGGTCTTGCGCGCTCAATGCCAGGCCAGAAGCCCGTAAATCAAGCGGTTGGGTGCTCAGGTGAGCACGTTTATAGGGGCGCAGCCTTGGCCTTGTAGGGGATATTTCTGATGTTTATCTCCTGTCCTTCATGTGTTGCCCAAATCAGGGATCAGTAAGCAGAAGTTAATGTGACAACTTTGCTATGTGAATCTCTTCTCTGCGTAAGTCATCTCGTACAAGCTCAGAGAGAATGGTTACCGGTGGTATGAGCGACGCATTTGGACATAGTTCCTGTCCGCCCATCGCGAATTCTGAAATTTCTTGAAATATTGAAAAAGATGGCACTGCTTTCATATTGATAGCAACACCTGTTTGGCCCTTGATACATAGGGTTATTGTCGGATTAGATAGTTATGTGCCACTACCGATAAAAAATTTCAGTGCCACTACTGAAAAATTTCAACAAAGTCGAGTGAAACTAAAGTTAGAAAATCAGGCGATGGATTTTTGACGTCAGTAAGGTGACGAATGAGGCGGGGAATTGTTGGACGATTGGACGTGGCGCACGACCCGTAATGAGGCGTGCGCCAGCCGGGTGTTTACTCGGGGGCGTGATCGCGCAGGAACACCAGATTGTCCGGTTTCGACTGCTCGGCGCTGTAGCGATAACCTTGTGCA
Source organism: Pseudomonas sp. 478 (assembly GCF_003254125.1). Classification (NCBI taxonomy): domain Bacteria; kingdom Pseudomonadati; phylum Pseudomonadota; class Gammaproteobacteria; order Pseudomonadales; family Pseudomonadaceae; genus Pseudomonas; species Pseudomonas sp. 478. Next base: position 105,138 of record NZ_QKZG01000006.1, on the reverse strand, counting down.
TCGAACTGCTTGAGGGCTTGCGGGTCGTTGATGCGCTCTTCAATGACGAAGCGACTCATCATGCCGCGGGCCTTTTTCGCGTAGAAGCTGATGATCTTGTACTGGCCGTTCTTCAGGTCCTTGAATTCGGTATTGATGATGCGCGCGTTCAGGGCGTTGCGTTTGACTGCCGAGAAGTACTCGTTGGAGGCCAGGTTCAGCAGCACGTCATCGCCTTGATCGGCCAGGGCTTCATTCAACCATTCGCTGATCCGTGTGCCCCAGAAGGCATACAAGTCCTTGCCACGGGCATTCGCCAGTTTGGTGCCCATCTCCAGTCGATATGGCTGCATCAGGTCCAGTGGGCGCAGCAGGCCGTACAGGCCGGACAACATGCGCAAGTGCTGCTGGGCGTAATCGAAATCGGCCTCGCTGAAGGTTTGAGCATTCAACCCGGTGTAGACGTCGCCCTTGAAGGCGAGCAGTGCCTGCTTGGCGTTTTCTGGAGTGAACGCGGGGGTCCAGCTGCCGAAACGCACGGCGTTGAGCCCGCCGATCTTGTCGGAGACGTGCATCAACTCGCTGATCTGCGCAGGGGCCAGCTCGCGCAATTGCAGGATCAGCTCCTGGGAATGGTCGAGATATTGTGGCTGGGTGAAGCGCTGGGTCGCCGGCGGTGTTTCGTAATCGAGGGTCTTGGCGGGGGAAATCACCATCAGCATGAAGTCGTCTCCTTTAATCGTGGGGGCGATTCTAGGGGGTTGTCCTTGTTGACTCCAGCTATCAAGTCCATAGGTGATGATCGGCGGCAATCGGCAATCCCTGTGGGAGCGGGCTTGCTCGCGAAAGCGGTGGGTCAGGCGCCATCGATGTTGAATGTTCCGCCGCCTTCGCGAGCAAGCCCGCTCCCACAGTGGGTCGCGGTGCTGCGGGAATGTGGCTGCGATCAGCTATAGTGCCGCGCGGGTTTTGTTATGGAGACATCCCATTGCGTATCGTTTTTCTATTCTCGGCCTGGCTGTTGAGCTTTGGTGCCATGGCGGCGTCGGGCGATGTGGCGACGCTTGATCGCAGCAGCTGGCCTGAACAGCTCAACAGCCCGACCCTGTTTGATGTGGCGTCACGGGCCGAGATCCTCATGTTTTCTCGCGTCCTGTTGGCCAGCGAATCCCTGGATGAAGTGAGCCTGGCCCAGCGCCTGGGATTGCGTACGGTCAATCTGGAATCGATCAACAATCTGCGCCAGCGCATGTGGCAGAGGCTGCTGACCAACTACAACTACGCCCAGCAGAGCTGCGATCAGGATGCTTCCTTCTGTTTCCTGGTCGAGGACATGGACACCCTGCGCCAGCAAGCCGCGAAGTTTCAGGTCAGCGATGAGAGTTACTACATAAAGTGGGCCGAGCCGAGCCGACTGTTCCACGCCCAGTACCTGGACGAGCAATTGCGCAAGGCAGCGCTGTTTCCGCAAACCAGCAGCGAAGTCGATCGTTTTGGCGACTATGAGCGCAACGGCGATCAAATGCATGACCGGCTGTTTTTGCTGACCTTCGACAGCGCCGCCAATACCGCGCCGGATAACACCGCCTGGGCCACGGAATACCTGCGCAAGTCGAACATGAGTGGCACGTTCTTCGTCCTCGGCAAGGACATCCAGGCCCGTCTGGCCGATCGTTCGGTAGCTAGCCTGCAAGCGACGTACTCGAAGCAGTGCATTGGCGTGCAAGGTTGGGAATTTCGCTCACACAGCCACTGGCAGGACTGGCAGGATTCGGTGCGACGCAGCGCCGAACTGGTCAAAAACAAACTGCCCGAGAACTACGTGCCGTTGTTTCGGCCGCCCGACGGTCAGCGTCGGTCCGATGCTGAAGGATTCTTCAAATCCCAGGGTTTGCAGGTGGCGCTGTGGGATATCGATGCCCAGGACGGCGCGGGCAAGCTGAAAGCCAATCAGAGCGCGCAACGGGTGTTGAGCCTGATGTTGTTGTGGCGCCACGGGGTGATCAACTTCAACGTGAAGCAGGATGCGCTGAAAACGGCGATGCCCTGGCTCATCACGCAAACGGCGCAAAGCGGTATCGGCTGGGAAGACTGTCAGGACGCGTTTCGCTGAAAACGACGAAAGGCCGTAAACGTTGGGGATGGGGTGGTTTTGGACGAGAATTCGGTGCAGGCGGACTTCCGACTTTAACGGGGTGATGGCAATCCGCCTAGTGCTATTGGTCACTCTGAAAAATAAACTTCAAAAAAACGTCAAAGTACTTTTTTCTGTCACAGGTTTTGGAGTATTACGAAGACAGACCGCCGAAACCTGCAGACAGGTGGCGTCTTCCAAGACCCCAATTTGTGTGCAGTTCACTTGACTCCTCGCAGGTGAATTCGGTGGCCACTTCGAGGCGCAGCACTGTAACGGTATTGCGTCGACTGGCTCCCACAAAGGTGACCGAGTATGGATGATCACGGACGTAATTCTTCCTCCAACCAGCCAATCCTTTATGTACTCGATACCAACGTATTGATTCACGATCCAAACGCCCTGCTTAACTTCGAAGAACACCACGTCGCCATCCCGATGACCGTGCTTGAAGAGCTCGACAAGCTCAAGAGCGGGCATCACAGCGTGGCTGCGGAATGCCGTCAGGCGATTCGTCTGATCGACAAGACCCTGGGCGATGCCAGTCCTGAAGACGTCGAGCTCGGCGTCCCGATCCAGCGTGGCAAAAGCGGACCGAAGGGTTTGCTGTCAATTCTGATGAGCAAGCGTGCAGAACCGAACCTCATTCTGCCCGAGCACCTGAACGACAACATCATCATCAACCAGTTGATCGACCTGCACGCACGCGAACCAAAGCTGCCCGTGGTGCTGGTCACCAAAGACATCAACATGCGCCTCAAGGCCCGGGCTTGCGGGATCGCGGCCGAGGACTACAGCACCGACCAACTGGTCGACGACGTGTCGCTGCTGCCCAACGGTTATCACAACATGACCGGCTCCTTCTGGGACCGGGTGAGGAATGTCGATACCCGTCAGGACCATGGCCGCACCTGGCACCAGGTTCAGTTGATCGACAACCTGCCGGCGGTGCACGTTAACGAGTTCATCATCGATGAACAGGGCTTTGTCGGCTGGATCAAGGAGATCGAGGAAGACAAGCTGCTGATTCTCGACCTGCATCAGGAACCCCTGTTGCACCAGGAAGCCTGGGGCCTGAAACCGCGTGACATCTATCAAAGCCTGGCGCTGTACGCCTTGCTCGACCCGGATATTCACCTGGTCAACCTGACCGGGGCAGCCGGTTCCGGTAAAACCATCCTCGCACTGGCGGCGGCGATCGAGCAGACCATGGTCAGCAAACGCTACCGCCGGATCATCGCGACCCGAAGCGTGCAGGGCCTGGACCAGGAGATCGGTTTCCTGCCCGGCACTGAAGCGGAAAAAATGGAGCCTTGGCTGGGCGCCATCACCGACAACCTCGAAGCCTTGCACATGGATGACGAAAACACCCATGGCAGTGTCGATTACATCCTCAGCAAAGTGCCGTTGCAGTTCAAATCCCTCAACTACATTCGAGGCCGCAGCTTCCAGCAGAGTCTGATCCTGATCGATGAATGCCAGAACCTCACGCCGCACCAGATGAAAACCATCATCACCCGTGCCGGCGCCGGTTCCAAAGTGGTGTGCCTGGGTAACCTGGCGCAGATCGACACCCCTTACCTGTCCGCGACCAGTTCCGGGCTGACGTACCTGACAGAGCGCTTCAAGGATTTCCCCAACGGTGTGCACATCACCCTGCAAGGGGTGCCGCGTTCGATTCTGGCCGAATACGCCGAATCGCATTTGTAACAACCCCCACCCAAACCGGGCGGCCTAAAAGCCGCCCGGTTTTTTATGCCTCACACATAACCCTTGTAGGAGCATGGCTTGCCCGCGATGGCGGCGTATCAGTCGGCATCATTATTGACTGACACGCCGCCATCGCGGGCAAGCCATGCTCCTACAAGAGTTATGTGGTGGTCTGGTAATCAAACGTGCGGAATTTTGACCCACAGGTTTACAATCGGGGCTCCTGATCAGGAGTATCCCTGTGCTGACTCATCTCGATTCCCAAGGTCGCGCCCATATGGTCGACGTCACTGAAAAAGCCGTGACGTTCCGTGAAGCAACGGCCCAAGCGCTTGTGCGCATGCTGCCCGAAACCCTGCAGATGATCGTCAGCGGCGGTCACCCCAAGGGTGATGTGTTCGCCGTGGCGCGTATCGCCGGCATTCAGGCGGCGAAGAAAACCAGCGATCTGATCCCTCTGTGCCATCCGTTGCTGCTCACCGGCGTCAAGGTCGAGCTCAGTGCCGAAGGCGATGACACCGTGCGCATTGTCGCGCGCTGCAAGTTGTCCGGGCAGACCGGCGTAGAGATGGAAGCCCTGACCGCCGCCAGCGTCGCGGCGCTGACTATCTACGACATGTGCAAAGCCGTGGATCGCGGCATGACCATTGAAAGCGTGCGCCTGCTTGAGAAGCTCGGCGGCAAGAGCGGCCATTTCCAGGCGGATCAACCATGAACGTCACCGTGAAGTTTTTTGCCCGTTACCGTGAGGCGCTCGGCGTGGACTCGGTGAAGGTTGAAGGTGATTTCGCCACGGTCGACGATGTGCGTGCGCTGCTGGCCCGGCGTGACGGTGCCGAAGTGTTGAGCGAGCAAAACTTGATGTGCGCCCGCAACGAAGACCTGTGCCAGCTCGATGAGCCGGTAAGCGATGGCGATGAAGTGGCATTTTTCCCGACCGTGACCGGAGGCTGAGCCATGGCGATTCGCGTGCAATCCACGGCGTTCGATCCGGGTGCTGAAGTCAATGCCATGCACGCCGCCAATGTGGGCGTTGGTGCGGTGGTGAGTTTTGTCGGCTATGTTCGCGACTTCAATGACGGACTCGACGTCGCCGGGATGTTCCTTGAGCACTACCCGGGCATGACCGAAAAAGCCCTCGCCAAGATATCCACAGAAGCCGAGCAGCGCTGGCCGCTGCTCAAGCTTGAAGTGCTGCATCGCATCGGCGCCCTGGAACCGGGTGAGCCGATTGTCTTTGTCGGCGCCGCCAGCGCCCACCGCCAGGCCGCGTTCGACGCCTGCGCCTTTGTCATGGACTACCTGAAAACCCGCGCTCCGTTCTGGAAGAAAGAAAACACCCCTGACGGGTCGCGTTGGGTTGAAGGGCGGGACAGCGATCATGCGGCGGCGGATCGCTGGAAGCAGTAAACAGCCAGTCAGTTCTTCATTGACTGTCCGTCCGCCTTCGCGAGCAAGCCCGCTCCCACAGGGAATCTATGTCGTACACAGAATTTGTGTACATGAAGATCAAATGTGGGAGCGGGCTTGCTCGCGAAGAGGCCAGTAGCAACACTTACTTCCCCCCCTCTGATTCCCTCCCGACCATCGGCGACCACATCGTCAAGAACCCCGATTGACGATCAATACATAAAAGTCCAGTATGGATTTATAAGTACAAAAAAGCGCTTCCCCCGTTTCTGCTCTTTCTTCTGTCTTGCCAAACCAACAACAACCCGCGAGAGAACGAATATGAAGAAATTCCCCCTCATCACCGGTCTGGCTCTGAGCCTGTTGGCGTGCAGTTCCCTGTTCGCCGCCGATAAAACCCTGCGCATCGGCATCGAAGCGGCTTATCCACCGTTCGCGTCCAAAACCGATAAAGGTGAGATTGTCGGGTTCGACTACGACATCGGCAATGCCCTGTGCGCGCAGATGAAGGCCAAGTGCGTCTGGGTCGAAGGTGAGTTCGACGGTCTGATTCCTTCCCTTAAAGTGAAGAAAATCGACATGGCGCTGTCGTCCATGACCATCAACGAAGACCGTAAGAAGTCGGTGGACTTCACCCACAAGTACTACTTCACCTCATCGCGACTGGTGATGAAGGACGGCGCGGTCGTGGATGATCAGTACGCCAGCCTCAAGGGCAAGACGGTCGGCGTGCAGCGCGCAACCACCACTGACCGTTACGCCACTGAGGTTTTTGAACCGAAAGGTATCAACGTCAAGCGCTACGGCAACAACGAAGAGATCTACATGGATCTGGCGGCCGGTCGCCTCGACGCCATTTTTGCCGACACCATCCCGCTGAATGACTTCCTGACGATGCCGCGTGGCAAGGGGTATGCCTTTGTCGGGCCGGAGCTCAAGGATCCGAAATACGTGGGTGAGGGCGCCGGGATTGCGGTGCGCAAGGGCAACACCGAGTTGGTCTCCGAGCTGAACACGGCCATCGACGGTATTCGCGCCAGCGGCGAGTACCAGAAGATTTCAGAGAAGTACTTCAAGTCTGATATCTACGGCGACTGATCAATCGCATCGCCAGCAGGCTGGCTCCCACAGTTGAATGCATTCCAAAATGGGTCAGCCTGTGAATGCATTCCAAAATGGGCCAGCCTGTGAATGCACTCCAAAGTGGGAGCCAGCCTGCTGGCGATACGGTCGCGGAATCATGCAAATCTCTGGAAATAACCCGAATTTAATCCCTTCTTAACCGGCTCGTCGTCTATTCCCCGATACCCCGCTGCGCGCGCCGGACTCTCAAAGGTCAGGGCCAGCGTGTAGACTTCTGGGCAATCGATATTTAGAAGGGAAACGCAATGAGCGAGGAAACGATGCGGTTGGGCCGTGAACGGCGCTATCTGGTGTTGCTGGGCATCATCTGCCTGGCGCTGATCGGTGGCGCGCTGTACATGCAAATTGTTCTGGGTGAAGCGCCATGCCCGCTGTGCATCCTGCAACGTTATGCGTTGCTGCTGATCGCGCTCTTCGCGTTCATCGGTGCGGCCATGCGCACCCGCCGCAGCATCACGGTATTTGAAACCCTGGTGGTGATCTGCGCCCTGGCAGGCGTCGGGGTGGCCGGGCATCACGTCTATACCCAGTTCTATCCGGCGGTCAGCTGCGGCATCGATGTACTGCAACCGATTGTCGACGGTTTGCCTCTGGCGAAGATCTTCCCGCTGGGCTTTCAGGTCGACGGCTTCTGCTCCACGCCGTACCCGCCGATCCTCGGTCTGTCGCTTGCACAGTGGGCGCTGCTAGCCTTTGTGCTGGTCGTGGTGCTGGTGCCGCTGCTCACGTTGCGTAACCGTAAAGCGCTGCGCTGAAGTCATCCGGCGCATCGCTGCCACACAAAAAAAAGCCCCGGCCCTCGTTGAGGGGGCCGGGGCGTTTTGCATTTCAGGGCACGGGTGAAATGACCTTGATGCGCGACAAGTATGGGTGCGGCACGTGTGCGACATGTTGTCACAGCGGGAGTGTCGCAAGGCATTTCAGGGCGCCGAATTGGTACATGACTATGCAACAAAATCGGCCTGGTTCAGTGTCTGGCAACTTCAGTCTCAAAACTCCCGAACAGGCAGTTTTAACAGGCCCTGGCGAATTGGCGAAGCCCTTGTCACATGGGGGCTTTGGCAGGGTCGAAGGAGGGCGAAGAGCCTTCGATACTGTCTGAACTGCCTAAGGTAGACCTACAATTTTTGGTGTTTTTGTTGAGAATGAATTTCGATACCATGGCGCACTTTTGCAAATACCGTTAATGATTGTTGCTGGAATGGATAAAAATTATTTCGGGATGAGACATGGTTTATAAAACGTTACATATCTACAATCGCCCGCACTGAATTCCCGGCACTGCTCATCCCTGAGCAGGAATAGGGCGTCGAGAGGCTCTTTGGCTTCATGCGACTCCCAGGTGTCGGTGCCTTCCAACTATCCGCACCAAATGGAATTGGTCTGTAACAAGGCCTTTGACCACGAATTCGAATAAGAACTCAACGCTGGCCCAGGATTTGTCGAACAGCGTCTGACGCGCGACGGGCAGCCACTTATTCAATCCAAGAAAAATGCCAACCCTTGGCAGGGTGAAGTGTTGGCGATCAAAACCCAACTGCATTGCGCAAGCTGCTTTAGAGGTCGTGAGATGAGTAAAAACAGGTACCCCAGACTACTAGGCTTATTGCCGCTGATCGGCACGTTGCTGCTGTCAGGCTGCAACATGACCTTGCTCGATCCCAAGGGCCAGGTCGGCCTGGACGAGCGAAACCTGATCATCACCGCAACGCTGCTGATGCTGTTGGTCGTGGTTCCGGTCATCATCATGACCTTCCTGTTCGCCTGGAAATACCGCGCGTCCAACACCGACGCCGTCTACACGCCGAAATGGTCGCACTCCACCAAAATCGAAATCGCGGTGTGGGCTGTTCCAGTGCTGATCATCATTGCCCTGGGTTATGTCACCTACAAGTCGACCCACGCGCTGGATCCTTACAAGCCGCTGGAATCCGACGTCAAGCCGATCACCATTGAAGTCGTCGCGCTGGACTGGAAGTGGATGTTCATCTATCCGGAGCAAGGCATCGCCACCGTCAACAAGATCGTGTTCCCGGCGCACACGCCGATCAACTTCAAGATCACTTCCGACTCCGTGATGAACTCGTTCTTCATCCCGGCCCTGGGCGGCCAGATCTACGCGATGGCCGGCATGCAGACCAAACTGCACCTGATCGCCAACCAGAACGCTGAAATGGACGGTATCTCCGCCAACTACAGCGGCGCTGGTTTCACCGGCATGAAATTCAAAGCTATCGCCACCTCTCAGGAAGATTTCGACGCCTGGGTCAGCGAAGTCAAAAAGGCACCTAAACAGCTTGAAAAAGCTGAATACGAAGCCCTTTCCAAGCCAAGCCAGAACAACCCAGTCGAGCTCTACTCCTCGGTCACGCCGAACCTGTTCCAGATCATCGTCGACAAGTACGAAGGTATGAATCCGGGCAAGCCGATGCACCACGAGAAGAAAGAGCACGAAATGGCCGCCATGGAAGGGATGGACATGAGTTCGCATTCAGCTGCCGGGGCAGAGGAGTAAACGATGTTTGGTAAATTAAGTTGGGAAGCGGTCCCGTTCCACGAACCGATCGTGATGATAACCATCGCCATGATCGCGATCGGTGGTCTGGCGCTGTTCGCTGCAATCACCTATTTCAAGAAGTGGACCTACCTGTGGTCCGAGTGGCTGACCTCGGTCGACCACAAGAAAATCGGCGTGATGTACATCGTCGTTGCCATGGTCATGCTGCTGCGTGGTTTTGCCGACGCCATCATGATGCGTACCCAGTTGGCCATGGCCACCGAGGGTTCGCCTGGCTACCTGCCGCCTGAACACTATGACCAGATCTTCACCGCTCACGGTGTGATCATGATCATCTTCATGGCGATGCCATTCTTCACCGGCCTGATGAACCTTGCAGTGCCGCTGCAGATCGGCGCACGTGACGTTGCCTTCCCGTTCCTGAACTCCCTGAGCTTCTGGCTGCTGGTGTCGGGCGTGGTGCTGATCAACCTGTCCCTGGGCGTCGGCGAATTCGCCAAGACCGGTTGGGTTGCCTATCCGCCGCTGTCGGGCCTGCAATACAGCCCGGGCGTGGGGATGGATTACTACATCTGGGCGCTACAGCTATCCGGTCTGGGTACGACGCTGACGGGGGTCAACTTCCTGGCCACCGTGCTGAAAATGCGTACCCCGGGCATGAAGCTGATGGACATGCCGATCTTCACCTGGACCTGCACCTGGGCCAACGTCCTGATCGTGGCTTCGTTCCCGATCCTGACCGCTACCCTGGCACTGCTGACGCTTGACCGTTACATGGATTTCCACATTTTCACCAATGAACTTGGTGGCAATCCGATGATGTACGTCAACCTGTTCTGGGCCTGGGGTCACCCCGAGGTTTACATCCTGATTCTGCCGGCGTTCGGGATCTTCTCCGAAGTCATCTCGACCTTCACCGGCAAGCGTCTGTTCGGCCACCACTCGATGGTCTACGCATCGGGCGCGATCTCGATCCTGGGCTTCATGGTCTGGCTGCACCACTTCTTCACCATGGGTTCGGGTGCCAGCGTCAACGCCTTCTTCGGTCTGGCGACGATGCTGATTTCGATCCCGACGGGGGTGAAGCTATTCAACTGGCTGTTCACCATTTACCAAGGGCGTCTGCGTTTCACCAGCCAGGTTCTGTGGACCCTGGGCTTCATGGTGACTTTCGCCATCGGCGGCATGACCGGCGTACTGCTGGCCATCCCGGGTGCGGACTTCGTCCTGCACAACAGCCTGTTCGTGATCGCTCACTTCCACAACGTGATCATCGGCGGCGCGGTATTCGGCTACATCGCAGGCTTTGGCTTCTACTTCCCTAAAGCGTTCGGCTTCAAGCTGCACGAAGGTTGGGGCAAGGCAGCGTTCTGGTTCTGGATCTCGGGCTTCTTCGTCGCGTTCATGCCGCTCTATGCACTGGGCTTCATGGGCATGACCCGTCGTCTGAACGCCACCACCAACCCTGAGTGGGTACCGTACCTGTACGTTGCCATGTTCGGTGCGGTGATGATCGCTGCGGGTATCGCCTGCCAGCTGATCCAGCTCTACGTGAGTATCCGTGACCGCAAGCTGCCGCAGAACATGTGCGAGCACGGCGACCCGTGGAATGCCCACACCCTGGAATGGTCGACCTCCTCGCCACCACCGTTCTACAACTTTGCCGTACTGCCAAAAGCAGAAGGCATCGATCCGTTCACCGAAGCCAAGGAAAACGGTACCGCGTACAAGGCTCCGGCCAAGTACGAGCCGATCCACATGCCAAACAACACCGCGACCGGTGTGGTCATGGGTGCTCTGTTGACCGTGTTCGGTTTCGCGATGATCTGGCACATCTGGTGGTTGGCCATCGTTGGCCTGGTTGGCACCGTGGGCTACTTCGTGATCCACGCTGCCCGCGATGATCAGGGCTATATGGTGCCGGTCGACGTGATCGAGCGCATCGAAGCCGAGCAGCACAAGCGTCTGGTAGCGGCCGGGAAAGTTCCAGCCACCGCCACCCGTGTTGAAACCTCGTTGGAACAGGCTTAAACCATGTCGAACTTAGTGACCACTGCTGGACACGCCCATGGCACGGACCATGGGCACGACGACCATCACCACGACTCGGGCGAGATGACCGTATTCGGTTTCTGGCTCTACCTGATGACCGACTGCATTCTGTTTGCGTCGATCTTCGCGGCGTACGCGGTACTGGTTAACAACGTAGCGGGTGGCCCGTCGGGCCACGACATCTTCGAACTGCCGTACGTACTGGGCGAAACCGCTCTGCTGCTGTTCAGTTCGATCACCTACGGCTTCGCCATGCTGGCGTTGTTCAAGGGCAAGAAGAGCCAGGTACTGGGCTGGCTGGGCATGACCTTCCTGTTCGGCGCCGGCTTCATCGGCATGGAGATCAACGAGTTCCACATGCTGATCTCCGAGGGCTTCGGTCCTAACCGCAGCGGCTTCCTGTCCGGGTTCTTCACCCTGGTCGGCACCCACGGTCTGCACGTGACCAGTGGTCTGATCTGGATGGCGATCATGATGTACCAGGTGCAGAAAAACGGCCTGACGGCGACCAACAAGACCCGTCTGAGCTGCCTGAGCCTGTTCTGGCACTTCCTGGACGTGGTGTGGATCTGCGTATTCACCGTTGTTTATCTGATGGGGACTATGTAAATGGCTAACGCTCATTCCCACGATAGCCACGACGCCAGCCACGGCAGCGTCAAGTCTTACGCTATCGGTTTCATCCTGTCGGTGATCCTGACCGTCATTCCTTTCGGCCTAGTGATGTACCCATCGCTGCCGAAAGCCCTGACCCTGTGGATCGTACTGGCCTTCGCAGTGATCCAGGTGCTGGTGCACCTGGTGTACTTCCTCCACCTGGACCGCTCCGCTGCCCAGCGTAACAACGTGATCGCGTTTGTCTTCGCTGCACTGGTCATTGTCCTGTTGGTAGGCCTGTCGCTGTGGATCATGTTCAGCATCCACAACAACATGATGGCGCACTGAGGAAAGTCCGGATGTCCTTTAAGCACTTTATCCAAATCACCAAACCGGGGATCATTTTCGGTAACGTGCTTTCTGTGGCAGGCGGATTTTTCCTGGCCTCGAAAGGGCATGTCGATCTGGCCATTTTCCTGGCCGCCATGATCGGCACGTCGCTGGTGGTGGCTTCCGGTTGCGTGTTCAACAACTGCATCGACCGCGACATCGACCTTAAGATGGAACGCACCAAAAACCGGGCGCTGGTCCAGGGCTTGATCTCCCTGAAACTGGCCCTGGCGTTTGCGACCGTCCTGGGTGTTTTCGGCGTTGCACTGTTGTACAAAGTGGCCAACCCGTTGGCCGCGTTGTTCGCGGTGATCGGTTTCGTCATCTACGTCGGTTTCTACAGCCTGTACCTCAAGCGCAAGTCGGTTCACGGCACGCTGGTGGGCAGTCTGTCGGGCGCCATGCCGCCGGTGATTGGCTACGTCGCTGTGACGAACAGCTTCGACATGGCCGCACTGACGTTGCTGGTGATGTTCAGCCTGTGGCAGATGCCGCATTCCTACGCCATCGCGATCTTCCGCTTCAACGATTACCTGGCCGCATCGATTCCGGTGTTGCCGGTGAAGCGCGGAATTGAAGTGGCGAAGAAGCACATCCTGCTCTACATCCTGGCGTTCCTCGTGGCGACCTTGATGCTGACCTTCAGCGGCTACGCCGGCATGAGCTACCTCGCCGTCGCCGCGGCCATGGGCATGTACTGGTTGTACATGGCCTGGACCGGTTACAAGGCAGTGGATGACACGGTCTGGGCACGCAAGCTGTTCGTGTTCTCGATCTTCACCATTACCGCGTTGAGCGTGATGATGTCGCTGGACTTCAAAGTGCCGAGTGAGCTGTTGCTGACGTACGCGCCTTAAGGTTCAGACTCTGCACAAAAAGCCCCGCCTTCGAGAGAAGCGCGGGGCTTTTTATTGGGTGTGCTCTGGTGGACTGAGTTGCCCCATTCGCGAGCAAGCCCGCTCCCACACTGGATCAGTGATGCCACCCATTTCGAGCACGACACTGCCCCCTTGTGGGAGCGGGCTTGCTCGCGAATAGGGCAACTCGGTCTATCAGGAAAACTCAGCTATCAAGCAACTGGAAAAACCGCTCACGCACCTGGCTGTTATCGCTATGCGCCACGTTGAAACGCAGGAAGTGGCTAACGTCCGGCGCTTTGCTGAATCCAAGGGACATCAATTTGATCCAAACTGATTTTCATCGGCCAGCCCCGGAATCGCGATCTTTGGGCTAATCTGTCAAAAAAAATGGATCCAATTTTTGATCGAGGGGGAGAGATGACTGAACACATGACCTGTGATGAACGATTCATCGCGCTGGCAAAAGAGGTCGGTTACGACATCTACGGTGAGAATACGGCCGGCGGGCATTACGCGCTGTTGGTGCGGCATCACGATCAGCTTTACATCAGCGGTCTGGTGCCGCGGATGAATGGTGAAATTCAGTATCCGGGCAGGGTAGGCCTGGATCTGACGCTGGTAGATGCACAGAACGCTGCCCGCATCAGTGCGTTGCGCGGTCTGGCATTGATTGTTGATTCCATCGGTTCGCTGGACAAAATCAAGTCGCTATTGCGCGTCACGGTATACATAAAGTCCACCGCGGATTTTGTCGATTTGAGCGAAGTGGCCAACGGTGCGTCGGACGTTTTCAGTCATGTACTGGGCGATGCCGGTAAACATACACGAACCACGATCGGCGTTTATCAACTGCCCAAAGACGCAGCCATTGAAGTTGACATGATCGTGGCGATACGGCCATCAGCGCTCTAACGATGAACCAGCAGGTAATAGAAAGGCCCGCGCTGAATCTCGGTGCGGGCCTTTCAGTCATCGATGGCGTGTATTACTGCGCGGCGATGCTGTAGCCATCGAACGCGGTTTGCTGCTGAAGCGCGGTGATGATGTTCTTGCGGTTAACCGCTTGTTCGGCCCCGGCATTGTCCAGGAAGGTCTCGCTTTCCAGCTCCGCTTCTTCGCCTTCGCCGACGAAGGTGAAGCCCAGGAACTCCAGCGCTTCACGGTCAACGTTCAGTCGCGAACGCGGGGTGCGCAGCGGCAACGTCACGCTGATGCCGTCTTTGCTGATGGTGAACACTTCGACATCTTTCTTGGCGCGAGCCGCTTTGCTTTTGCCACTGCTTGGGTTGCTGATGGCCTGGTGGGTCTGGTTCAGCACTTTCAGTGCGAGGCCATAGACCAACTCCTGAAATGCCGGGTCGTCCTTGAAGCTGGAGAGAATCCGGCTGATCGGGAATTTGCTGCTCAAGTCTTCCAGGGCTGCAATGTCGGCAGCCTCGGCGTCCTTGAGCTGCTTGAGTTCGCCCATCAATTCGTAGGCTTTATCGTCGTCGAAGCTGTCGTGAGCCTGGCGAATCGCGGCGCGCAGCTCGCGAATCTGGTCGCTTTCCCGGGTGGACTGGAAAGCGTCCAGGACCATCTCGCTGATGGTCTTGGCCTGGGGCACGTGCTGTGAAAGATTGATGGAGTTTTCGTATTCCGCTTTGGACGACAAGGTGACTACGGATTCAGCGGTATTGGAATCGGACATTGAAATTTCACTACTTCTTTTAACTTGGGTTGAGGCGAGAAAGCTCTGGGCCTTTTCAGGCCGCCTAATCTATTGGACCGAGGCGGCGTTGTCACGGATGAACAGGCGGCTGGTCATCATTTTTGGCACAGCGGCTTTTAACTGGCGGCTATCGGGGGGCGTTTTGCCTGAAGTGTCAGCAGCAGCCGATAAAGTTTCAATGCCCGACCGCTGATCAGTCCACAGACAAAGCCGGAAGCCGACGCCTTGAGCAGCGACATCTCAAGGGTGACGGCCATTTCCGGGTGAACGTCATCCTGGTAGCCGAAGTAATAGTTCACCGCAAAAAACAGCAGATACAGCACCAGGGTTTTTGCTGTGCCCGGCACGATCAGGCCGGTTTGCGGATCATCCAGCTCAACGTCCTTGCGCGGAAAAATCAGCAACGCCGCGAGGCTGCCCAGGATGACGGCGGCCAACCAGCAACTGACTGATAGCTGTGGATTCAGCGTCAGGTTCAGTGAATACAGGGACCAGCCCAGCAAGATCGGCGCTGTGACGAGCAATGAAGTTTTGCTTTCACGGGTCGGGGACAGGGCTTTGATGCCGTAGTAGCACAGCAGCAGAAATATCGCGTAAACCCACAATGGGGTGTTTTGCAGGGTATTGAGCATCGCGCAGCATCCTTGCGGAAATGGGAGCCGGGATATTAGCCGTTGCTGTGGCCGTGGCAGCCGACTATTTCCCCGGCGAATTCAGGTTCATCGACCGAACCGCCAATTGCTCGGCCATTTGCTGTTCCACCGGCAACGAAAAGCGGAAGGTCGCGCCGCGGCCGGGAACATCAATCAGCTGGATCTCGCGGCCGTGCAATTGCAGGATCCGGTGCACGATCCGCAACCCCAGTCCGCCATCACGCCGTGCGCCGCCAATGTTGAATGGGCGCAGGAACAGACCTTCGCGCAATTCGGCAGCAATGCCGGGGCCGGTGTCGCTGACGGTGACTTCAATAAACGGTCCTTGAGGGCGCAGGCAGAGCTCGATCTCTCCTCCTGGCGGGGTGTGGCGCAGGGCGTTGTCGAACAGGTTGGTGAGCACCCGCTCGATCAATCCAAGGTCGGCGCAGGCCGCCGAAACATTGGGGGCGAAGGTAGCCTTCAGTTCGACCTGGCGCGCCTCGGCCGTCAGTTCGAATTTCTGGAAAATGTCCTGGACCAGATCGGTCAACGAGAAACGCTCCAGCACCGGTTGCACGAAGCCATGTTCCAGGCGCACCAGTTCCAGCAGCGATTGCGCCAGCCCACCGACCTTGCGGCTTTGATCCAGCGCGATGCCCAGGTAACGGCGGCGGTCTGCGGGTGACAACGTAGCGTCCTTGAGCGACAAGGTTTCCAGGTAACCGTGCAGCGAGGCCAGAGGCGTGCGCAGGTCGTGGGAGATGTTGGCCACCAGTTCGCGGCGTTCCTGATCCTGGCGGGTCAATGAACGCCATTGCTCACCGAGGCGCGCCTGCATCTGCCGGAAGGTCGCGTCGAGTATGGCAATTTCATCGTGGCTGGCAGCTTTTTCCACCGGGGCGGATGCAGGCGGCGTTACCGGAGCGCCATCAATGTCGAACCGGCTGACAGTTTCGGTCAAACGGCGCAAAGGTCGGGTGATGAGGGCGAATGCCGTGAGGCCGGCAATCAGGCACAGCAGCGCCACCAGCCCGATTGACAACAGCGCGGTATTCAGGGCGGCGCTGGTGGCGCCGCGTTCGGCGAAGCGGTCGTGCTCTTCGCTCAGCAGCACCACATAGAGATAACCCACCTGTTTGCCATCAACCTGCAATGGCGCGGCGCTGAACACTTTGCGGCCATCGACGCTACGCGGATCGTCGCCGAGAACCGGTAGGGCATCGCCCTTGAGCAGACGCTGGATCGGCGCCAGATCGACCCGCTCCCGGCGTATCCGACCCTCGGGCGCAGCACTGCCGACAATCCGGCCCTCGGGGTCGAGTAGATAGACCTCGACACTGGGATTGACCAGCATCAGTTGGCTGAACAGGTCGCGCACGGCGTCGGGCATCAGGCCTTTGGCGTCCATCAGCACGGTGTCATGGGCGATGTGCCGGGCCAGGTCCCGCGACAACCCTTGCACCACTTCCAGCTCATGCATCTTGTTGGACCGCACCTGCATCCAGGCCGACGTGCCGCAGCACACCAGCAGCAACACGGCGAACACCAGCGACAGGCGCTGAGTCAGGGTCAGTCTCACGGTTGCTCCTCCCTGGCCGCGAACTTGTAGCCGCGTCCCCACACCGTGAGGATGCGCGCCGGTTGCGCCGGATCGGCTTCGATCTTTGCCCGCAGGCGGTTGATGTGAGTGTTGACCGTGTGCTCGTAGCCTTCATGGCTGTAGCCCCAGACGGCGTTGAGCAGGTCCATGCGCGAGAACACTTTGCCGGGCTGACGGGCGAAGAAATACAACAGGTCGAACTCCCGTGGGGTGAGGTCGAGGCGGCGGCCGTCAAGGGACACATCACGCGTGATCGGGTCGATGGAGAGGCCGTCCATGATCAGGCTGCCAGCATCCATTTTCAGGTTGCGGGCCATGGCGTCGACCCGTCGCAACAGCGCTTTGACCCGGGCCACCAGTTCGAGCATCGAAAAGGGTTTGGCCAGGTAATCGTCGGCGCCGAGTTCGAGCCCGAGAATCCGGTGCACTTCGCTGGAGCGCGCACTGGTAATGATGATCGGCGTGTAGCGGGCCATGGCGCGGGCGCGGCGGCAGATTTCCAGGCCGTCGACGCCGGGCAGCATCAGGTCGAGGATCAGTGCGTCCCAGCTTCCTTGCTGCAGCAGGCGCATGCCTTCATCGCCATCGGCGCAGTGCACCACCTCGAACTGCTCATCGCGTAGATGCAGGCAGATAAGGTCGGCGATATGCAGGTCGTCCTCGACCACGAGGACGCGTTTGGTCTGTTCCATCAAGCTCAATCCTTCGGCGCAATGAGCGCATTGTGCGGGTTTTCCGGGGCCTGAGTTATCACGAATTGTTTAACTTCTCGTGAGGATTTGGCGATCAACCCAAGCCTAGGCTGTGTTCCATGACAGGCACCTGGAATTTTCGGAGACGACCATGTTTTCACGGCGACAGTTTCTCGTAGCAAGCGGCGGGCTAGGCGCTGCAGCCCTGGTCATCGGTGTATTGCCAAAATTTGCCGCCAGTTCTGCGCTGGTCAGTGACGCCAGCGCGGCGGAGGTGTTCGAGGTGACTCACAGCGATAGCGAATGGCGCGCCATGCTCAGCGCCGAACAGTACGAAATCCTGCGCGAAGAGGGCACCGAACGGGCCTATAGCAGCCCGCTGAACAACGAGCACCGTGAGGGTACGTTTGCCTGTGCCGGTTGCGACCTGCCGCTGTTTTCTTCCGCGACCAAGTTCGACAGCCGCACCGGTTGGCCGAGCTTCTGGGCACCGCTGGACAAGGCTGTGGCCACTCGTCAGGACCGCTCCTTCGGGGTGCTGCGTGAGGAAGTTCACTGTCGGCGTTGTGGCGGTCATTTGGGCCATGTCTTCGACGATGGGCCCAAACCCACCGGTCTACGTTACTGCATGAACGGCCTGGCGATGACTTTTGTGCCGCAGGCGACTTGATCCGCGGGTACTCCCTTTCACTCACTTTTGCAGGACGACGTTATGTGGCTTCTGGTCCTCGCTTATCTCGGTGGTGTGCTGACGATTGTCAGCCCGTGCATCCTGCCGGTGCTGCCCTTTGTCTTCGCTCGCACCGGGCAGCCGTTCATGAAGAGCGGGTTGCCGCTATTGGCGGGCATGGCGCTGACCTTTGCGCTTGTCGCCTCGCTGGCAGCGGTGGGCGGCGGTTGGGTGGTGCAAGTCAATCAATATGGTCGCTGGCTCGCGTTGCTGTTCGTTGCACTGTTCGGGCTGACGCTGTTGCTGCCTCAATTGGCGGAGCGTCTGACCCGGCCACTGGTGGCGGCTGGCAGCCGGTTGTCGGAAGCCGCGGGCGCCGATGCACGGCCGCGTCCCGGCGCTTCGTTCCTGATCGGTGTCGCCACGGGCCTGCTCTGGGCTCCGTGCGCCGGGCCGATTCTGGGTCTGTTGCTGACTGGCGCCGCGTTGCAAGGGGCGAGCATCGCAACCACCTTGTTATTGCTGGCCTACGCCGCGGGTGCCGCAACCTCCCTCGCGGTGGCGCTGCTGCTGGGCGGTAAAGTCTTCGCGGCGATGAAGCGTTCCATCGGCGCTGGCGAGTGGCTGCGTCGAGGTCTGGGCGCCGCGATGCTGGCCGGTGTCGCGGCGATCGCCCTGGGGCTCGACACCGGGATTCTGGCGCGGATTTCGACAGCGTCCACCGGTGGTATCGAGCAGGCTTTGGTGGGACGGCTGGCCGGCCAATCGCCGAACGTTAGCGGGGCGATGATGGCGCAGATTCCAGCCTCGGGGAGTGCAATGAAAGCGGCTGACAAAGCGCCGGGCGCACTGCCGATTGAAGGCAACCTTCCACCGCTGGACGGCGCGGTGCAATGGCTCAACTCACCACCCCTCACCGCGCAGGCCTTGAAAGGCAAAGTCGTGCTGGTGGATTTCTGGACTTACTCCTGCATCAACTGCCTGCGCTCGCTGCCTTATGTGAAGGCTTGGGCCGAGAAGTACCGCGATCAGGGATTGGTGGTGATTGGCGTCCATGCGCCCGAGTTTGCTTTCGAACGAGACGTAGGCAATGTCACCAAAGCGATGAAGGACCTGGGCATCAACTACCCGGTGGCCATCGATAATGACTTCAAGGTCTGGCGAGCTTTCAACAACCAATACTGGCCGGCCCACTATTTTGCCGATGCTCAAGGTCGCATCCGTTATCACCATTTTGGTGAGGGCGAGTACGCCGAATCGGAACGGGTGATCCAGCAACTGCTGCGCGAAGCAGGTGCCGCGAAGGTCGCGGACGGTCTGATCAATGCCAGCGCCGAGGGTGTTCAACTGGCCCCGGACATGACCGAAGTGCAATCACCGGAAACCTATGTCGGCTACCAGCGTGCCGAGCATTTCGTGCCTGAAACCAGCCTGGTGCCGGACAAGGTGTCGGCCTATAGCGCTCCATCGCAATTAGCGCTCAACGACTGGAGCCTGGACGGTCAATGGAATGTCGGCCCGGAACGGGCGACTTCAGGCGCGCCAGCCAGTCGCATCGTCTACCGCTTCCATGCCCGCGATCTGCACCTGGTGCTGGGGCCTGGCGCTGACCATAAACCGGTGCGCTTCAAAGTGTTGGTTGACGGAAAAGTCCCCGGCGATGCCCACGGCACTGACGTGGCGCCCGACGGCAGCGGCAGTGTGACTGCACAACGCTTGTACCAATTGGTGCGCCAAACCGGCGGCGTAACGGATCGGACCTTCAGCATCGAGTTTCTCGATCCCGGAGTGTCGGCGTATGCGTTTACGTTCGGTTGATCGTCATTCCATTCATTCAGGAATCAGCCTCATGAAAACCCTATTCACCTGGCGTCGCACCCTGTTGGGCCTGGCCGCTGCCGGCGTCATCGGCCAATGCCTGGCGTTCTCCTTCGGTGCGGCAGAAGACGCGGTCATCATTCCTCCACCCACCCTCGACGAAACCACCCAGGCCGACAGCGAAAGGGCGGTCTTTGCCGGCGGTTGTTTCTGGGGCGTCCAGGGTGTGTTCCAGCATGTCAAAGGGGTGAAGAAAGCGGTCTCCGGTTACGCCGGCGGTGCAGCCAACACTGCTCAGTACGAGCGGGTCAGCAGTGGCGATACCGGTCATGCGGAATCCGTCGAAGTCACCTTCGACCCCCGTCAGGTCAGCTACGGCACCTTGCTGCAAATCTACTTCTCGGTGGCTCACAACCCTACCGAACTCAACCGTCAGGGACCTGACAACGGCACTCAGTATCGCTCGGCGCTTTTCCCGGAAAACAGTGATCAGCAACGCATCGCCCAGGCCTACATCGCCCAGCTCGGCGCCGCCCATTCGTTCAATAAACCCATTGTCACCAAGCTGGAAACCTACAACGGTTTCTACCCGGCCGAGGAGGAACATCAGGACTTTCTGACCGAGCACCCGACCTATCCGTACATTGTGATCAACGATTTGCCGAAGGTCGCGCAGCTGAAAAAGCTTTATCCAGATCGGTATCAGGAGAAGCCGGTATTGGTGAAGGCCGGGTCATAGCGCGACGGGATATGGCAGGCGCCTTGATCAGGGATTTTCCTCCAGGTGTTTGCCCATCTCGAAGGCTCGCATTTCATAGCCCAACTCTTCGTACAGTCGAAGTGCCGGTGCATTGAATGCCCAGACGGTTAGACGCAGGTCCACAGCGTTGTGTTCGATGGCCCAGGTTTGAGCGCACTGCATCAATGCTCGTCCAATGCCTTGGCCCCGAATACGTTCATCAACACAGACCGAACCGACCCTGGCGATCCGCTGAGGTTGCATCAGCGGGCTGCTGAACTGAGTGACTTGCATGGTGATGAATCCAATCGTTCTACCTGCTTGTTCAGCGATAAAGGTCGCCCGATTTTCACCGTCGATGTACGGCCGCCAATGGGTACTGTCGCGCGCGAAATTCTCAGTTGCAGGCGCATAAGTATCCGGCCGCTGTTGATGGTGAAGACTGTTGAGTTGCTGACCCAGTTCGCAAATGGCGAGTAGATCGTCCGGTGTAGCCCGGCGATAGAGGAGGGGGGAAGTCATTGGCTTTCCTTGGCACATCTTGTTTCAGTTAAGGAGTGTTTGGCTATTTACGACGCGGGCGCTCCATCGCAATGGTCGACGTTTCAAAACCCAGGCTTGAAAAGAAATCCGAAGCGCCTTCCCGGCCTGCTCGCAGAGTCCAGGTAATGTCGGTGTTCTCGCCCATGACATGTTCAACCAACGAGCGCCCGATACCTTCACGTCGATGTTGTCCACAGACAACGACCATCGACAGATAACCGTTTGATAGGCCGTCCGTGATGCCTCGGGCAAAACCGATAATCCGGGAGTCCTTCATAGCAAGGGCTGTGCGTTGGGAGTTAGCGATCAACTGCGCAAAATGCTCAGCGGAACCTGTGCGGTGAGCCCATCCGTTCTGCCCCAGAAAAAGGCGTACAGACTCTACTTCCGAGGGCAGTACATCGCGAACATGCAAGGCATTGTTCATCCGGAAATCACATTCTTGCCCGCGATCTTCGACCGATACAGCGCCTGATCGGCCCTGGCCAGCAATCCGGTCTTTTGTTCTTCTTCAAAGCGCTGAACCACGCCAAAACTCATGGTCACTTGAAAGTCCCCCACTGGTAGCAGGCTTGCGAGGCCATGGCGGATACGTTCGGCGAGGGTCCGGGCGTCGGCGAGTGGTGTATTGGGCAGGATCAGGATGAACTCGTCGCCACCCCAACGAGCGAGCAGATCGCCCTCGCGTACGCAGTGCTTCACGCTCTCGACCACCTGCACCAATGCCGCATCGCCCAGCGCATGGCCATAGTGATCGTTGATGTTCTTGAAGTCGTCGATGTCCATGGCGATCAACGACAGCGGTTGTCGAAAGCGTTCGGCGCGGTCGCATTCCTGAGGCAGGGCTTTCTCCAGAAGATAGCGATTGGCGATTGAGGTCAGAGCGTCGGTTTCCGCCAATTTGCGGTTTTCTTCGAGTTGGATTTGCAGTTGCTGATTAACGCGAGACAACTCTCGGGTGCGTTCTTCAACGATCGCTTCAAGGGATTGGTTGCGTCGCTCAAGCGCTTCGTACAGGCGCTTCTTGTCGTCGATGCTGCGGTGCGCGCCGACCATCCGCGCCACCGAGCCGTCGGCATTGCGTGCCAATACGTAGCCACGGTCTTCGATCCAGGTATAGCTGCCATCCTGCATGCGGCAGCGATACTCGGCCTGATAGCCAGGGGCGCGCTGATTCAGGTAGTCATCGAACAGCGCCATGACCTGCGGGTAATCGTCGGGGTGGATCACGTTTTCCCAGGTCAACACGTTGTTATTCAGGGAATGAGGCGGGTAGCCGAGCATCTCGTACCACCGGGGGTTGCGATAGACGAACCCTGTGTTGGCGTTCCAGTCCCAGATGCCGTCGCTGACCAGTTCCAGAATGGTGTGCAGCATGTCTTCATTCAAATCCGACAGATTGAACTTCAACGGCTCGATATTCGACGCCTCACCCATCTTCGCACTCCCTGTCGCCCTGATAGCTACGTGACCCGCACGTCGAGGAGATTAGTCGATGGGGTATTCGGTCGGCTAGTGCTTGCCCCATCTCTGCAAGGCAAAGTCGACGAAACTACGCAGTTTTGGCAAACGGTAACGATCCTGGGCATACATCAGGTTCATCGGTCGGCTTGGCGGCAAGTAATTCTGCATCAATGCCACCAGTTTTCCGTCCTTGAGATCCTGCTCCATCAACGCATCAGGCAGCACCACGATGCCCATGCCGGTTCGCGCCGCTTGATGCAGTCCTGCCGAACTGTTGATCAACATCGGCCCATTGACCGCTACCGCCACTTCTCCCTCGGGACCGGTCAGGCGCCAGTGCTTTTCCACCGACTGCCAGTCGTCCCCGGCCGGATAGGCAAAGGACAGGCAATCATGGTGTTGCAGATCATCAGGTTTTTCCGGTGTGCCTTTGCGCGCCAAATACTCCGGTGATGCACACATGGTCAGGCTGTAGTCGAGGAGTGGACGGGCGATCAGGTGGGTCTCCTCGGTATTGCCCAGGCGAAACGCCACGTCGAAACCGTTTTCGAGCAGGGCCGGACGGCGGTTGGTGAGGACCACATCCAATTTGACGCGTGGACACAGCAGGGCGAATTCACTCAGGGCCGGTGCCAGTTTTTCGCTGCCGAACGTCAGCGGCGCGGTGATGCGCAGGGTTCCACTCGGCTCGTCGAGGGCCTGCTCGGCCAACCGTTCGGAATCGGCCACCAGCCCCAGCACTTCGAGGCAACGCTGGTAATAAGCGGTGCCGAATTCCGTTAACCGCTGGCGTCGCGTTGTACGGTTGAGCAGGCGCACACCCAGGCGTTGCTCCAGGGCCCGCAGGTGATTGCCGACCATGGTGGTGGACATTTCGCACTGCAAAGCGGCAGCGGTCATGCTGCCGGTTTCCACCACCCTGACGTAAACGGTCATTGCCTGGAATAAATCCATTATCAAGCCCAGCTTTAAAATGATTGAAGTGTTGCAGCGTTTATCCAGCTCAGGTGGCTAACCATACTGCAAAAACACCGACTATTGATGGAGCTTGATGTCATGACCGCCGCCTGCCTGATGACCACTTACCAACCTTTGGCCTTGAGTTTCAGCAAGGGCCTGGGCACGCGCCTGTGGGATCAGGCCGGTCGTGAATACCTGGACGCGGTGGCGGGCGTGGCCGTGACCAATGTCGGTCACTCCCATCCGAAAATAGTCTCGGCCATCAGTGAACAGGCCGGGCTGCTGTTGCACACTTCCAACCTCTACAGCATCGATTGGCAACAGCGGCTGGCGCAGAAACTGACGCAATTGGCGGGCATGGAGCGAGCCTTCTTCAACAACTCCGGTGCCGAAGCCAACGAGACCGCGCTGAAACTTGCTCGGTTGTACGGTTGGCAAAAAGGCATCGAACAACCGCTGGTGGTGGTTATGGAGAACGCCTTTCACGGCCGCACTCTGGGCACCTTGTCCGCCAGTGATGGCCCGGCCGTGCGCCTGGGCTTCAACGAGTTGCCGGGGGACTTTGTCAAAGTGCCATTCGGCGACCTCAAGGCGCTGGACAAGGTGCAGCAAGCCCACAGCCCGCGCATCGTGGCGATCCTGATGGAGCCGATTCAGGGTGAAAGCGGAGTCCAAATGGCCCCACCCGGTTACCTGAAAGCTATTCGCGAACGCTGCACTCGGCACGCGTGGCTGCTGATGCTCGACGAAATCCAGACCGGCATCGGCCGCACCGGCCAGTGGTTTGCCTTTCAGCACGAAGGCATCGTTCCGGACGTCATGACCCTGGCCAAAGGCTTGGGCAACGGCATTCCCATCGGCGCCTGCCTGGCCCGGGGCAAAGCCGCCGACCTCTTCACCCCCGGCAGTCACGGCAGCACCTTCGGCGGCAATCCACTGGCCTGCCGCGTCGGTTGCACCGTGCTGGAGATCATCGAAGAACAAGGGCTGCTGGAAAACGCCAAACTTCAGGGCGAGCGTTTGCTCGCCAGATTGCGCATCGAATTGGCGGACGACCCGAACACCCTGGAGATCCGCGGCCAGGGTTTAATGATTGGCATCGAACTCAAACAGCCGATTCGCGACCTGACCCTCATCGCCGCACGGGATCACGGCTTGTTGATCAACGTGACACGGGGCAAAACCATTCGCTTGCTGCCGCCGCTGACGATTGATGAGCGGGAAGTGGAGATGATTGTCAGAGGGGTTTGCCGGGCGGTGAGCGCGGCCTAAGACTTATCTCAATAGTGGTTGATCGTTCCCACGCTCCGCGTGGGAATGCAGCCCGGGACGCTCCGCGTCCCAAAAAGCGTGACGCAGAGCGTCACAAGAGGCATTCCCACGCGGAGCGTGGGAACGATCGAAACACTGTGAGTTAGCTGGCTTGCAACACGGTGTTCGCGAATGTTGTGATTTCGGTTCGATCCCTGAGCTTGAGTTTCGAACCGCCAAACCCTTCGAACAGTTGCTCATGCGCGGCAAATCCACTGGAATCTTCGCGCATACGATAGCTGCCGGCCCAGTCGAGCAACGCAATCAACAACTCGTCATTCTTGTCTCGCTGCGCCTCTCGCTGACGAACATTGGCAACACATTCCTCATCGTCAACGCACAGCCAAATCAGTGCTGTCGCCCGGGGCAAGAGTTCGCTGATGATCCAGCCGTAAACGCCTTCGATCACCCAGCGCTCTTCACTGGCCAGCACCCGTGCCATGCCCAGCGCCTCGGCACGGGGGCGGGCGATGCTGTGTTCGTCGGACAACCAGTGAATCGTATCGAGATCGACCCACGGCACTTGCAGGTGCTTGGCCAGTCGTTCGGCCAGCCAGCTTTTGCCGGAACCGGAGTTGCCGATGATCAGGGTTCGGGTGAGGTTCATGAGCGACACCGATCACGTAAGGGGGCCGTTAACCGATCGTTCCCACGCTCTGCGTGGGAATGCAGCCCGGGACGCTCCGCGTCCCTTTCGAGAGTTGGAACGCGGAGCGTCCCTTGAGGCATTCCCACGCAGAGCGTGGGAACGATCAACGATCAGCCTTCAGCGTTCAGTCTTCGCTGTCAGGCGCAACCATCCGCGTCTTCGGCGAGCCGTTTGAGTTGTGCTGATAGATCTCCTGCGGCTGTCCTTTTTCATTAAAGAACACTTGCCCGATCCCCGCCGAATTCCACAGCCGTTCACCTGCTTCAGCATGTTCCGGGACATGGGGAACAATGCGCATACGTCGGCGTTTGGTCAGCCAGTTCAGCGGCGAGCGCGGCGAGTAGAGCCAGCGGTTGAGGCGGTCGAACCACTCCAGCAGCGCGGGCGGGAATTCGTTTTTGATGCCGCTGCTGGTGATCTGCCAGATGCGCGGGCCGGCCTTGCGGTGTCGGATCAGTACTTCGTAGACGAAGGAATAATGCACATCGCCCGACAGCACCACGTAGTTACCGGGTGTACGCGAGTGTCGGAAAATGTTCAGGATCACCTGGGCCGCACCGCGATGGGCCATCCAGTTTTCGGCGTCCACCAGCAGGGGATAACCGCACCAGCTGAAGACGCGCTGCACGGTTTCGATCAGTTTGACGCCGAAGATCGGCGCCGGCGAAACGATGATGGCCGAAGGGTGATCGAGCAGTTCCTGTTGCAGTTCGCTGAGGGCTTCCCAGTCCAGCAGACCCGACGGTTGCTTGAGGTTCATCTCGCTGCGCCAGCGCCGGGTGCGGGTGTCGAGTACCACGATGGCCGGGCTCGTGGGCAGCACGTAATGCCAGTTCTGAAATCTCAGCAGTTCGTCAATCAATCCGTCCTGAATGTCGCTGTCGAGGTAGCGGTCATGCCCGGTGGTGCTCAATCCGACAGCCTTCTTCAGCACCCCGCCGAACGCATCCGGGTTGTTGCCCCAGCCTTGGCACAGCATATAAGCAAGCAGTGCGTTGCCGATGATGCGCCTGGAGAACGGATGGCCGTAGGCCGTTTCCTCCCATTGCGCGGAAAGATTCCAGTCATCGGTAATATCGTGATCGTCGAAAATCATCAGGCACGGCAGGTGCGCGAGTGCTCGGGCGACGCCTCCCAGACCGGCCTTGAAGCCATCGATGCGCGTCTGCTCAAGCGCATAACGCTCGCGTCTTGCAGGTGTCAGCGCCGGTGGTTGCGGGGCGATCAATGTCCAGGGTGTCGGCGACCAGACCAGCAGGTACATGGCCATGACTTCGGCGAATGTCACCAGATGGTTGTCGGCACTGCTGCTGGTGAAAATCGGCTTACGCGCCCCACCGAAAAATCGCTCGCGCAGGGTTTCGTTGCTCTCCAGCGCCGGTAACAAATCCGCACGATGGTAATAACTGGCGGGGTGCTCATAGAGCTTGGCGCTGTCGCTGACCACTGCGCCTTCGAGGTGCTCTTCGAACAGCCCAAGCCGCTTGATCAAGGCATGAATGGCTCGCAGCATCGGCCCTGCGACATCGTCGGCATACACCTGATCGCCGCTCATCATCAACAGCGCCGGGCGTTTGTGTGCATCCGGCTCGGCTTCCAGCAAACGATCGACGCACAGCAAACCGTCTGGGGCTGGGTGGTGAGGTTTGCGGCAAGAACCGTGCAGCAGATGATCGGCCTTTTTACGCAGGACGAAGTTGGGGCAACGAGCGTCTCCGTACAGCAAGTGCGGGGCCCAATCGGCGATGCCTGTGCCCGCGTCGTCAATCAACAGGTCGTATTCGATTAACGTGTCGCAGGGCAGGGCGGCGTCCAGCGACACATCGATCAAATGAACAAAAGCCTGGGTGCCCACCGCAATGACTGTGCACTGACTCGCGTCGAGGTGGATCGCGTTGCGATCTTGCAAACACAACGTCATCGACAGCGCCCGCGACCCCACCAGCCACATCACCAACCGCGTGGGCTCCAGACGCCGCAACAGCGGCCCGACCAGGACAGGTGGCAGGGATGGGTGATCGTCAGGCAGCGGCAAAGACATGGACATCCGGGTTTCTGGAACAGAGAAGCGCGCGATGATAACGCAGCTGAGGTCAATGAAATGCAACGGGCTCGAATCTGACAGTCAAGGCAACTGCTCGCTGCCCGCTGTCATTACATCCGTCTCGCCATTGGCCACAAGCCAGCGAAACAAGTCTGTCACGGACACCGTGTGGCTACGCTCGATCCATCGCACCAGCGCCGGGCCATAGTGTTCGGTGTAGCGGCTGAGCACCAGATGGCGACAGTCCTCTGACAGGCGCAGGGTAATTTCCCGACAGTGCAGAGTGGCCGGGTCGTGCTGGATGACCCGTTGTTGCAGCATCAGGCTATTGCTTTCAGAAACCATCGGCCGGTGCTCCTGTGCATTGATGTTTGGTTGTCTGCGCCGAGCCTTGTTTGCCATCGGCGACGTAAGCGGCACGATGCTCGGCGACCACGTTGCGTAACGCGCTGTAGTAGTCCGGCAGTTTTTGCAGGCTATCGGTCAGCGGTAAGGCTTCTGCGCGGCCATCGACGAAGCCGCCGACCGTGCTGATCATGGCCAAGGTGTCCACGGTGTCGCTGTTGCTGCCAAACGGATCGACCACAAAACCGAGCACGCGGCCGACGGCGTCGCGGCTGTTGGAAGTGCCGAGCAAAGGCAGTTCGACGATCGGCCCGTTGCCGATGCCCCACACGCCGAACGTCTGGCCGAAGTCCGCGTCGTGACGCGGAATGCCGGCCATGCCGGAGACGTCGATCAAGCCCACCACACCGACCGTGGTGTTGAGCACGAAACGCCCCAGCGTATTGGCCGAGCGCATCGGGTTGCCTTGCAGCAGGTCATTGATGAACACCTTGGGCTCACCGAAGTTCGCCACAAAGTTATGCACACCGGTCTGGAAAAAATCTGGCGAGTAGCGATAGCCGCGAGCGACCGGCGCCAGGGCATAGTCATCGACCACCCGATTGAACGCGAAGACCCCGCGATTGAACGGTTCGGCGGGGTCGTTCACCGAATAGGCGATGTCGGCGCAACTCACATCGGTGGGTGGCTGACTGCTGCAACCCGCCAACCCGGCGGCCAGCACGGCAATCGAGGTGTTGCGGGTCAGCCAGGGAGCACAATTGAAAGGCAACATGGACGCGATTCTCGGGAGGAATTCGCCGAGATGCTGGGCCCCAAGCCTTGCGCAAAGATGTCTGGTTTATTGCGTCGCTGACGCTTTATTGCAGGATTGAAATAAATGACGCGCAGCCGTGAATGGTTTTAGATGGCGGTTCCATTCGCCCCTTAAGTGACCTTTGGTGAACAGCCTTTTAATTGTGGACGACGACCTTGAGGTTCTCGATCTACTGAAAAAATTCTTTGTGCAGCACGGCTACAGCGTCGAAGTCGCCACCGACGGCGCATCGCTGTGGGCGGCCATCGAGCGACAGCTGCCAGACCTGATCATTCTTGACGTGATGTTGCCCGGGGACAGTGGGCTGATCCTGTGCCAGCAACTGCGGATTCGACACGCCATTCCGGTGATCATGCTCACCGCCATGGGTGAACTCAGTGATCGGGTGGTCGGCCTGGAACTGGGCGCCGACGATTACCTGACCAAACCCTTCGACGCCCGTGAGCTGCTGGCCCGAGTGCGCGCCGTACTGCGCCGCGTGGACGAGCGCCGTCCGGTATTGCAGGAGCGCCCACGGCCGCTGATCGACTTCGCCGACTGGCACCTGGACGTCACGCGACGTGAACTGCGCTCGCCGGACAACGTGATGATTCCGCTGTCGGCCGGTGAGTTTGACTTGCTGCTGGTCTTCGTCGAACACCCTCAGCGCATTCTCACCCGCGAGCAATTGCTGGACCTGGCGCGTGGACATTGCCATGAAGCATTTGATCGCAGCATCGACGTTCAAGTCAGCCGCCTGCGGCGCAAACTCGAGTCCGACACCAAGCGGCCGGCGATGATTCGCACCGTGCGCAATGGCGGTTACCTGTTCACGCCCAGCGTGACGCGGCGATGATCGGGTTGAAGCGGATACGCGCCCGAGACTGGCCGCAAGATACGGTGGCGCGCTGGATCGCGTTGACGATCATCCTGGCCATGCTCATTTCACTGGCGCTCAATGGGCTGTTTATCCAACTGGCCGGCGTGTGGGCGCGTCCGCCGCTGACCGAAACCGGCTTGCTGGAAAAAGCCGCTGCCATCACCCGTGTCGTCGAGGCCGCCCCGGCGCCCCTGCGCAACTCATTGGCGCAAGCCGCCAGCGAGAACGGCTTCACCGTCAGTTGGCATCCTGATAGGCACGATCTCAATTTGCCAGCCGTGGAAGATCCGAAGTCCGGCATCGGCTCGACCATTCTGCAGCCCATGCTCAAAACCCCTGACCGGCGCATCGAAGCCTATGAACCGGCCGACTGGACGGAACACACGGCGGACGCGCATTACGCGCTGCTGATCGAGCTATCGGATTCGACATGGCTGATGTTCTCCGCGCCCTCGCGCAGTTGGGGGCTCGACGAAACGCCACGCTACCTGATCGTGATCCTGCTGGTGCTGATCTCCACCGCACTGGTCGCGCTGATCGCCACCCGGCGCCTCGCCACGCCTTTGCAGCACTTCGCCGAAGGCGCTCGGCGCTTCGGCGTGGACTTCCGCGCACCGCCGATCGAACCGCTCGGCCCCCACGAAATCCGCCAGGCGATTCTCGCGTTCAATGCCATGCAGGCCCAGTTGCAGCACTTCATCCGCGACCGCACGCAAATGCTCGCCGCCATCTCCCACGACCTGCGCGCGCCCCTGACGCGGATGCGCTTGCGGGGGGAATTCATTGAAGACAGCGAGCAACAGCAGCGCTTGTTTCGTGACGTGGATGAAATGCAGGCGATGATCAACTCGGCGCTGGAGTTCTTCCGCGATGATGCGCGGCTTGAGCCAGCGACCCAGTTTGATCTGGCGGAACTGCTGCAAACGTTGCTGGATGATTATCGGGATCAGGGCGTCGAGATTGCTTTCAGTGGGCCGCTGCGGTGGGTGTATTTCGGGCGACCGTTGGGGCTTAAGCGGGTGATGACCAATCTGCTGGATAACGCGATCAAGTACGGCAGTGAGCCGGCGATTGAACTGATCCCCGGAGCTGGCGAGGTGCGGATCAACGTGCTGGATCGTGGACCGGGGATTGCGGATGCCAGCCTTGAACAAGTGTTCGTGCCGTTCTTCCGGTTGGAAGGCTCGCGGAACAAAAGCACCGGGGGCGTTGGTTTGGGGTTGTCGGCGGCGCGGGCGATTGTGCTGGAACACGGAGGTGAACTGACACTGCGCAATCGGTCGAAGGGTGGGTTGGAGGCGTTGGTGGTGTTGCCGGTGCATCCGGGTTGAGGAGGATTCGGACTACCACGGGACCGATGCTGATGAGTAACCCCTGTGGGAGCGAGCCTGCTCGCGAAAGCGGAGTGTCAGGCGCCATATCGGTCGACTGACACTCCCTCATCGCGAGCAGGCTCACTCCCACAGGGTTTTTCGGTCAGGCTCAGGATCGTGTGAACCTAAGCCTCCCAACCCGCCCCACTGACCGCCGCTTGCGCCAGTGGATGCAAGTCTGCCCCCTGATGCTCCGTCTGCCAGGCCAGCAATTCCTTGCGCATGCCGGGCGTCCAGTACATCTGCAGGTGATTTCGCACGCCGAGCACGGCCTGTTGCTGGTCCGGTTCGCTGGCGAAGTACTGGGCGATCTGGTTGACCATTTTGATCAGGTTTTCAGTGCTCATCGGCGTACCTCGGCTTTTGCTCCGGCGGCGCGTGCCTGGCGGCGTTCGTCGAGCAGGCGTTGTTGGTTATCACTGAACTCCTGATAGCGTTTTTGCCACTCGGAAGGGTGGTAGACGCGGCTGACTTCCACGGCGGTGACCTTGTACTCCGGACAGTTGGTGGCCCAGTCAGAGTTGTCGGTGGTGATCACGTTGGCCCCCGATTCAGGGAAGTGGAACGTGGTGTACACCACGCCCGGGGCGACCCGTTCGGTGACCCGCGCACGCAGCACGGTCTGGCCGGCGCGGCTGCCGATGCCGACCCAGTCGCCTTCGTTGATGCCACGGCTCTCGGCGTCGGTCGGGTGGATTTCCAGACGGTCTTCGTCATGCCAGGCGACGTTATCGGTACGCCGTGTCTGGGCGCCGACGTTGTACTGGCTGAGGATGCGTCCGGTGGTCAGCAGCAGCGGATAGCGATTGTTGACCTTCTCCTCGGTGGGCACGTAGCCGGTGAGCATGAAGCGCCCCTTGCCGCGCACGAATTCCTCGATGTGCATGGTCGGCGTGCCGTCCGGTGCCGCGGCGTTGCACGGCCATTGCAGGCTGCCGTGGCGATCCAGTTCGGCGTAGCTGACGTTGGTGAAGGTCGGCGTCAGGCTGGCGATTTCATCCATGATTTCTGACGGGTGCGTGTAGTTCATCGGGTAACCCAGGGCGTTGGCCAGGGCCACGGTGCCTTCCCAGTCGGCCTTGCCGCCCAGAGGGTCCATGACCTTGCGCACCCGGGAAATGCGTCGCTCGGCGTTGGTGAAGGTGCCGTCTTTTTCCAGGAACGAGCTGCCCGGCAGGAACACGTGGGCGAACTTGGCGGTTTCGTTGAGGAAAATGTCCTGCACCACGATGCATTCCATGGCGGACAGGGCTGCGGTGACGTGTTGGGTATTCGGGTCGCTCTGGGCGATGTCTTCACCTTGGCAATACAAGCCCTTGAAGCTGCCGCTCAACGCCGCCTCGAACATGTTGGGAATGCGCAGGCCCGGGTCGGGTTGCAGGGTGACATTCCAGGCTTGTTCGAATTCTGCGCGAACGACCTCGTTGGAGATGTGGCGGTAACCGGGCAGTTCGTGGGGGAAGGAGCCCATGTCGCAGGAGCCCTGAACATTGTTCTGCCCCCGCAGCGGGTTCACGCCCACGCCTTCGCGGCCGATGTTGCCGGTGGCCATGGCCAGGTTGGCGATGCCCATGACCGCGGTGCTGCCCTGGCTGTGCTCGGTGACGC
This sequence comes from Pseudomonas sp. 478, assembly GCF_003254125.1. NCBI lineage: Bacteria > Pseudomonadati > Pseudomonadota > Gammaproteobacteria > Pseudomonadales > Pseudomonadaceae > Pseudomonas > Pseudomonas sp. 478. The sequence goes on along the minus strand of NZ_QKZG01000006.1, from coordinate 72,507 downwards.
CCAGGCCGTAGTAGATCGCCGCGTTGCCGCCGGTGGCATACAGGCGAGCGGCGGCGCGGATGTCGGCAGGGTCTACGCCGCAGATGGGGCCGAGGGCTTCCGGCGAGTTGTCCGCGCGGCTGACGAATTCGCGCCAGTGGGCGAATTCGTTGTCCTCGCAACGGGCGTCGATAAAGGCTTGGTTCAACAGGCCTTCGGTGACGATGACATGAGCCAGGGCGTTGAGCATGGCGACGTTGGTGCCCGGGCGCAGGGCCAGGTGCAGTTCGGCGCGGGCATGCACCGAGTCCACCAGATCAATGCGGCGTGGGTCGATGACGATCAGCCGCGCACCTTCACGCAAGCGGCGTTTGAGCTGGGAGGCGAACACCGGGTGGGCATCGCTGGGGTTGGCGCCCATCACCAGGATCACGTCGGCTTGCATCACCGAGTCGAAACTCTGGGTGCCGGCGGACTCGCCAAGGGTTTGTTTCAGGCCGTAGCCGGTCGGCGAGTGGCAGACCCGCGCACAGGTGTCGACGTTGTTGTTGCCGAACGCGGCGCGCACCAGTTTCTGCACCAGGTAGGTTTCTTCGTTGGTGCAACGGCTGGAGGTGATACCGCCAACAGAGTCGCGACCATATTTCTGCTGCAGCCGACGGAATTCGCTGGCGGCGTACGTCACCGCTTCATCCCAACTGACTTCCTGCCAAGGGTCGTTGATGTTTTTGCGGATCATCGGTTTGGTGATGCGATCCGGGTGGGTGGCGTAGCCCCAGGCAAAGCGTCCTTTGACGCAGGAATGGCCGTGGTTGGCTTGGCCGTTCTTGTCTGGAACCATGCGCACCAACTGGTCGCCTTTCATCTCGGCGCGGAACGAGCAACCCACGCCGCAATAGGCGCAAGTGGTGATCACGCTGCGTTCTGGCTGGCCCAGTTCGACCACGCTTTTTTCCATCAGCGTCGCGGTGGGGCAGGCTTGCACACAGGCGCCGCAGGACACGCATTCCGAGTCGAGGAAGTTCTCGCCACCGGCGGCCTCGACCCGGGATTCGAAACCGCGCCCGGTAATGGTCAGGGCAAAAGTGCCCTGGGTTTCTTCGCAGGCACGCACGCAACGGTTGCAGACGATGCACTTGCTCGGGTCGTAATCGAAATACGGGTTGGAGGTGTCCTTCACATCGGCCAGATGGTTGTCGCCTTCATAGCCGTAACGCACTTCCCGCAGGCCGACCTGGCCGGCGACGGTTTGCAGCTCGCAATTGCCGTTGGCCGAGCAGGTCAGGCAGTCCAGCGGGTGATCGGAGATGTACAACTCCATGACGTTGCGGCGCAGGGTCGCGAGCTTCGGCGTCTGGGTGTGCACGGTCATGCCTTCAGTGACCGGCGTGGTGCAGGACGCGGGGTAGCCGCGCATGCCGTCGATCTCCACCAGGCACATGCGGCAGGAGCCGAAGGCTTCCAGGCTGTCGGTAGCACACAGTTTCGGAATCGTGGTGCCCAGCAGCGCAGCGGCGCGCATCACCGAGGTGCCTTCGGGCACGCTGATGCTGCGGCCGTCGATGTTCAGGGTAACTTGCACGTCGCTGTCGCGGGCAGGAGTGCCCAGGTCGATATCGGTGTTCGGGTCGAAGAGAGTGATCATTGGTCGGCCTCCGAGGATTGCAGACCGAAGTCGGCGGGGAAGTACTTGAGGGCGCTGGCCACCGGAAACGGGGCCATGCCGCCCAATGCACACAGCGAACCGTATTGCATCGTGTCGCACAGGTCCTTGAGGATGATCACCTGCTCTTCGCGACCGCTCTGGTCTGGCGCGGCGAGCAGGCGGTCGATCACCTCCACGCCCCGGGTCGAGCCGATGCGGCACGGCGTGCATTTGCCGCAGGATTCCTCGGCGCAAAACTGCATGGCGAAACGCGCCATTTGGGCCATGTCCACCGTGTCATCCGCCACCACCACACCACCGTGGCCGAGCATCGCGCCAATGGCGGCGAACGCTTCGTAATCCAGCGGCGTATCGAATTGCGACGGCGGCACCCACGTGCCGAGCGGGCCGCCTACCTGCGCGGCTTTCAGCGGCCGGCCACTGGCGGTGCCACCACCGTAGTCTTCCACCAGTTCGCGCAGCGTCAGGCCAAAGGCCCGTTCCACCAAACCACCTTGACGAATATTGCCCGCCAGCTGGAAAGGCATGGTGCCCAGGGAGCGGCCCATGCCGTAATCGCGATAGAACTGCGCACCCTTGGCCAGAATCAGCGGCACCGAGGCGAGGGTCAGCACGTTGTGCACCAGCGTCGGCAGGCCGAACAGCCCTTGCAACGCAGGGATCGGTGGCTTGGCACGGACAATCCCGCGCTTGCCTTCGAGCGAGTCCAGCAGCGCGGTTTCCTCACCGCAGATGTACGCACCGGCACCGACGCGCACTTCCATATCGAAGGCCAGGCCGCTGCCGCCGACATTGGCGCCCAGGTAACCGGCGGACCGGGCGATGTCCAACGCTTCGCGCAATGTGGCCACGGATTGTGGGTATTCCGAGCGCACATAGATGTAGCCGTAACTGGCGCCAACGGTGATGCCGGCAATGGCCATGCCTTCGATCAGCAGGAAGGGGTCGCCTTCCATCAACATGCGATCGGCGAAGGTGCCGGAGTCGCCTTCATCGGCGTTGCACACAATGTACTTCTGCGCAGCCTGGGTGGCGCGCACCGTGCGCCATTTGATCCCGGCCGGGAACGCCGCGCCGCCACGGCCACGCAGGCCTGAATCGAACACTTCCGTCGCGGTCTGCTCGCCGCCCACTGCGACGGCGCGGGTCAAGCCCTCGAAGCCACCGTGGGCCCGGTAATCATCCAGGGACAACGGCCGGGTAATGCCGGCGCGGGCGAACAGCAGGCGTTGTTGAGTCTTCAGATAAGGCAGTTCTTCCACCAGGCCCAAAGCCAGTGGATGCGCGGATGGCTCGCCTTTCAGGGCTTCGAGCACGGACGGCACATCGGCGGCGGTCAGCGGGCCGAAGCCGATCCGGCCTTGCGGGCTGTCCACTTCCAGCAGCGGTTCCAGCCAATACAGGCCGCGCGAGCTGGTGCGCTGCAAGTCCAGCGGCAGGTTGTGTTCCTGGGCCTTCGCGGCAAGGGCGACCGCCACTTCGTCGGCACCCACGGCGCGGGCCAGAGAATCACAGGGCAGATAGAGGCGCGGCATCATGCTTCCTCCCGGCAAGCGTCGAGCAAGGCATCCAGACGCTCAGCGCTGAGCCGCGCATGCACTTGGCCATCCAGTTCCAGAGCGGGCGAGCAGGCGCAAGCACCGAGGCAATACACCGGACGCAAACTGATGCTGCCGTCGGCGCTACTGCCGTGATCGTCCAGTTGCAGACGTTCGCGCAACTGCGCGGCAAGCTGCTCGGCGCCGCGACTCTTGCACGACTCGGCGCGGCACAGCCGCAGGATATGCCGGGCTGGCGGCGCGGTACGGAAATCATGGTAAAAGCTGATCACCCCGCGAACCTCGGCCTGACTCAGGTTCAGCGCGTGGGCAATCTCGGGGACGGCCGCATCGGGGATGTAACCGATGCCCTCCTGAATCTCATGAAGAATCGGCAACAGTGCGCCCGCAGAGCCCTTGTGGCGCTCCAGCACGCTGTTGACCATCGGCAATTGCAACATCTCATCAGGCATTCAGCATTCCTCACGGTCACGGACAAACCAGAGGGTTGTCGGTCGTCCGAAAGTGTCGGCTGCGGCACTCACACCACGTCACGGAATCGTGGCAATTTCAGGCCGTCGGCCAGGGCACCCTGAGCGGGTATCTTGTAGTGCCCGGCACGGTCTTCGCCGCACCTTTTATAGGGCATTGAGGCAGCTTGCCACGCTGCTTTTGATTCGACTGCACCAAAGCGACGTGTTCAGTTCTGCCTACGACTATCCATTAAGTCTAGATGAGTGTGCGGCCAGAGGCGGCGTCCCGGAATGGTCGGGGACTATGGGCAGCGCTATCGCGAATCATGCTTGAACCACCCCCAGCCCGCTGCTGATGCACCGCGCCGTTTGGATGACGTGGAAATCAAAGAGGTGATCAAGTCGGGAGGGGGAGTGGATCAGTTGGCCACCCGTTTCCAGCGCTTGTGCCAAGCTGATGGAGTGTTAACACCCCTGCCGCTCAGGCAACCCTCAGGAAGCCCATGACATGAAGCCCACTCATGCATCGCACGTCCGTCGAGAATTCTTCAAAGCCATCGGGTTCTACCTGCGCGTTGTCTGGCCGATCTTTTCCGTACTGATTCTTCTGATCGTGCTGTTCGGCCTCATCATCAGCTACCTGGAAGGCTGGGACCTTTTTGACGGCATCTATTTCGGCTTCGTGACCGGTTTGACCATCGGCTATGGAGAGCTCGTGCCGAAACTTGGCATCTCGCGGATTCTGGCGATTTTGCTGGGGTTCAACGGGGTGCTGATGACGGCGATATTTGCGGCGATCAGCGTTCGGGCGATTGAGGTTGCAGTGCGGGCGACGGGGCGGGAAGAGTCGGGTAAGCCGACGGCGTGAAGTTATGCTTGGTTGCGAACGGAAGCTCAATCCCTTGTAGGAGCGAACTCGCCCGAGCCGAAAAACAAAAAAACCGAAAAAACTCGGGCCAAACCCCAATCACCCCACACAACCCCTGTGGGAGCGGGCTTGCTCGCGAAAGCGCCAGCCCAGCCAACATCACTACTAAAGCTCTACCTCTCAGCCTTCGCCGCCGTCCGCTTGGGTGGGTCTTCTTGTTTGTGGAATAGGGAAGTTGCCTAAGCCAACTTTTCCAAAGACGCTCCAACCACCCCCTGTAGGAGCGAGATTGCTCGCGAAAAACGCAAGCCAACCAACATCCCGCCGAATACACGCCAACCTCACAAGCAAGCCCGCCCCTACAACGGCCAAACGTAGCTTCGAACGCCAGACAGAGTCCGGTTTTACCCGCTACCCCTCAGCCATCCCCTCCGCCCGCTTAGACGCCAGCTCATTATCCCGATCCCGATTCAGCACCTTCACCGCATCATCCACCACCGCCTTACTCATCGCCGTCAAATAATGCGCGGCCCAGGCGTGGCGGTCGGTGTCTCTGTCATAGGCCGCTTCTTTGGTCAGCGCCTTGGCGAGGAAGAGGAAATCAGAAGCCATGGCCAACGCATCGCCGAGGGGGACGTTGCAGGTGACATGGAACAGCGCTTGATCCCCGCAGTAGATCGCGGGTGTAAGACCGATGGTTTTGAGTTCGGGTTGTTCGGTCATTGGCCACCTCCTATGAGGGAGAGGCGGTCGGGGAGGGTGTTACGCGATTGGGAATTGCGTAGAGGGGAAAGCCAAATTTTGTACGGATTGATGCTGCGCATTATCAGACTCCTTGATATATGGAGCTGCCACATTCGTTTCCACACGAATGGGTGACAGCTGTGCGCAGGGTGGAAAACCGGGAATCAAGGAAACCGGCACGCCCGAAGACGTCCCACGCACAGCCGCCATAACTCACGCCGCAGGCATAAAAAAAGCGCCGGCAGACGTGATGGGGGCGCTGTTGCGCCTTGAATTACACGGGTTTCCACACCCGGTCGCTGAATTGGCAGCGACGGTGGGAGGTTATCGTGCAGGCCTCGTTCCTGCAACCCTCGAAATAACTGGGTAATTATCTGGTGGATCACCTAACAGGCCCGGGTAATAAGGGCATGGCGGCCGGCCGCACTTGTGTCCAGAAACGCATTGAAACAGGTCGATACCATCTGTCTACGGGTTACATATTTGCGCTTCGGGTCGTTGCGAATTTACCTCATAATCCCGCGCTCTTACGTCGGTAGCTCCGCTTCTCGACTAATCTGTAGTCGCTGCAACCCGACCTTAAACAGCCAAGGAGAAAGGCAATGCCAGATAACCGGAATCAGCGTCAGTCGAATGCATCTGCGAAGCATGTCCTCGAACGTTTGCCGGCCCCATCTGATATGCCTGCGACCCTATGAGCCAAGCCGCCTTAGTCAATCCAAGCCTGCTCACCTGGTCTCGTGAGCGCGCAGGTCTTTCCACTGCGCAGGTTGCTAAAAAACTACCAGTGAAACCTGATCGAGTAGAGGAATGGGAGGCAGGCGAGACCAAGCCAACATTCCTTCAGGCTCAAAAGTGGGCGAGTCTCGCCCACGTCCCTTTCGGTTTCCTGTTTCTTCAGCAGCCGCCCGTCGAACAACTGCCTTTACCTGATCTGCGGACTGTCGGTGGGATTGCGCCTCAACGTCCCAGTCTGGAACTGTTGGACACCGTCAGGGATTCCATACGTAAGCAGGACTGGTACCTGGAGTATCTGCAACACCAGGAGCATCAGCCGTTGGCATTTGTCGGTCGCTTCAATAGCCGATCTCAAGTCGCCGAGGTAGTGGACGACATCCGCCGGACCCTCGGCGTGAACCCTGACACCGCTCGATTGGATTACGACAAATACAGCCGTGCCTTGATCGAGGCAGCAGAAGCGGCTGGGATTTTGGTTATGCGCAGTGGGATTGCGCTAGGAAATACTCATCGCAAACTTGAAGTCAGTGAGTTTCGGGGGTTTGCCATCAGTAATGCCTACGCCCCCGTTGTATTCATCAACAGTTCCGACGCACCCACCGCCCGGCTATTCACCTTACTCCACGAACTGGCCCATATCTGGATTGGCAGCAGTGGAGTGTCTGACGGAAACACCGCCAATGGTCGAGACGAGGAACGATTCTGCAATGCAGTTGCAGGTGAATTTCTGGCTCCCGAAGTCCAGTTCCGCTCCCTCTGGAATGCAGATGTTAACTGGGAAGAAAACCTGGCTCCGCTGGCAACTCGGTTTCACATCAGCAAATTGGCGATAGGTCGTCGCGCATTGGATCTTGGATATATAAGCCAAGCTCATTACAGCGCTTACTACCGAATGATCCTGAAGGCTTTCCAGAATGACAAAGGTGGAGCGGGTGACTATTACCGTAACGCCACCGCGAAAAACAGCCCTCGCCTAAGCAAGGCTGTGCTGATTGAAGCAATGAGTGGCCGGATGCTGCTACGCGACGCGGGAAGTTTGCTCGGCGTGCAACCTGCTAAATTAAGGACTCTCGCCAACAAGATTACGGAATGAATCATTTACTCGACGCTAACACGCTGATCGAAGCAAAGAACCGTTACTACGGAATGGCTATCTGTCCTGGATTTTGGCAATGGTTACTACTTAAGAATAAAACATTGGCTTTAGCCAGCATTGCACCTGTACTGGATGAACTAACAAAAGGGCATGACGATCTGGCGGGCTGGGCGAAGGACAATTCTGATTTCTTTCACTCCACCACTGATCAGGGTACTCAGCTGGCATTCACACAGGTTGCGGGACTTGTGGCAGATCAAGCGCATAAGATGAAAGTAGGCGCAATGGACGAGTTTTTAGCGGGTGCTGACCCGTGGTTAATTGCGAAAGCAATGACTACAGGGGCTACAGTCGTTACTCATGAAGTACTGAATCTCCATGCTAAACGGAAATTTATTATTCCCAATATTTGTCAGGAGCTTAATGTTCCTTTTTTGAATACGTTTGAGTTGTTGCATAGGCTTGAAGCAAGGTTTGTGTTGTCTGCTTGAAACAAGATGCTTTGCTCAAGTCATTTTCGGCATGCGAAAAAAGGCCCTGTCAAACAAGGCCTTGTCAAACCGTCAAAAAGCAGTAAACCCCTGTTTTTAATGGTTGATATCTCGTATCCATAGACTATTCGAGAATTAGTCCGTAATCTTCGCGAAGTTCTTTGTCAACCAAGTGGAAGCGTTCAAGTCCAAGGTTTTTCCAATGCGATTCCTCTACATGTTCAAGCAATATGATTTGAAATCCACCGAGGTCGTCCATTTTGTGTACAAATGAATTAAGTTCTATGAATACGGCATCCAGGCTCTTTATATCGTCTGTAGGAGTGCCAGATGTCGTAAAATATGGTGTGCTGGGTTGATCAAAAACAATAAAAGATGGCATCCATGAAGTATTGCGCTCTTTTGCTACTTCATGTAACGATAGAAAGTATGCTAAGTGCAAATAAAGGTAATTTGATGCACTACCAATGTCAGGCATATGCTCAAATGCGTCCTTCTCAGAGGAATAAAGATTAATAATCCTGTCAGATTCTGAAAATAGTGCCTCAAATCCTTCGTAGCCTTTTAATTTAAGATTTTTTAGACGCTCATTTATTAATGAGTCCAGCTTTCTTTTTGCAATTTCAGTGCGGGACCTATCATCCTCAAGTTCCGTCCGAAGTTGCTTGATTCTATCATCAAGATCCTCGTCGTCTTGATCGGGGGAAGTAGAAGAGTCTGATGCGTAAAGATCAATTTTTGTTTCGAGTCTGCCTAGGTATTTGAAGTAATCCTTAGGATTGGCTCTTATGCTGCCACTAATCTTTAATTCTTGAATTTGGGATTCTAATTTGCTAATTCGTTTTTTGTTTTCGGCAATGATTTCTTTCACTTCGCCCACGAACGGTGCGGCATTTTTTGACTTTATTTTTTCGCGTAGCTTGAAAAGCTCGTTTTGAAGGTGGCTAACTAAAGCGCTTGAAAAGTCCGTGCGGAAAATATTTTCTTCGTTTGCATTTATTACGTCTATTGCGCGGAGAGCATCCGCTGTTAACTTTGCTTCGTTGGTGTAGTCACTCTTGGAATCTAAGAAGTCGGTATATTTTTTGTTTTTTGACTTTAATGAGAAAATTTCCTTTGATATGTTATCGATCTCGCTGGATTGAATTTGTGGAAGGTCAGAAGAAATGACTACGTCACGAAGCGTAGTTAATAGGGAGGTTGAGTCAATCGGAATCTCTCTTAAAGCGCCAACATTTACTGCCTCTTGCGCTAGATCTGATAACTCCTGGTGGAAGGTTAGCCGCTTTTTTTCTAGGTTTTCTCGTCTCTTTTCTAATGTTAACTTTCGCTGTTCTAGATCTGAGAGCCTGGATTTAATCAGTGATGTTGAAGCGTTTTCGACTCCGAGGGCCATTTTAAACGTGCGCTGAACGCGCTCTTGGAACTTCTTGTCGCTCGGACGAATATATAGATAGTCAGGGGAGGCTATTGTAGTTTGATCTTGGTAGCAGTGACTTAAGAAGTTCCTGAATGAGACTCTTGTCCCCGCTCGGACAAATTTTCCGCCGTAGGGTACTTTAAGTTCGGTGTCAATGCCAAATGCAGCGTTAATGATTGTTTTTAGATTGTCTATCTTTATATTGTTAGAGGGGTGGTCAGGGATTTCTCCATTATCACTGTAGAAAAAAGCATTCTCTAATCCACTGCTTAGAGAGGGCCTAGCAATTGTGACGATGCTTTCATTTATTTTGAGTCGAATTCCGTACCAATTGACCTTTGAATCGATATTTGCTTTAGATATCCCTTTGGCCTCACTTGATAACAAGCAATAGTCAATAATATATAGAACAGATGACTTTCCCTTTCCTGAATCGCCTGTAATCACATTGACATGGTTTTCCTTGAACTCTAAATTTCGAAGGTGTCCATTTTTTTGCCATAGAAAAATATTGAGTATCTGAATAGAGTTCATACATCTATCCTAAAATTTAAATGAAGCTCCGTTGGATTTTCTTGCAGGATTTTTGCAACGTTAGGTGCTGCGCTGGAAATTTCGGCTGCAATCTTTCCGTATTCCTTCATCGTTATATATGGGAAGGGGGGAGATTCTAGCGTGACTCGGCTGTCGTTAACGCTGACCATGCTAATATCTTGCGCTAAAATTAAGGTATTTAACGAAGCTATTGCAGTGTCAAGATAGATGTTGCGCAGGCCTAGGAATATCTCTGGATAGGAGACGATCAAATCTTTAGAGCTTAAAAAAGTTATCCGCCTGTCTTTAAGTAACCCCCGGATTTTTTTATTGAAAAGTAAAGGTAGCACAAAAAGAATGTTTGTTGTTTCTACCTCGTACATCGGTAGGTTTTTAAGGGTTTCTTGTAGGGCAATAATTCCAAGAATTTCGTTCTGTATGAGAGATTTCATTTTTTATATCTCTCCTCCCAATCGCTAAGCCAGCCTATATCGGGCTTGTTTGACAGTTTTATGAGCTTTCCGCTGCCCATCTCGGAAGGTAGTTTTCGATCGCCAGAAAAATAATCTTTTCTTCTTGAATTATTTAGACATTTTTTTGCTGCATTAACATGATTTTCATTTGTGTGGTGTTCGATATCATGGGCTTCGGTATGAAAATCTTTCCAAGTTAGTTTTATTTTAGTCTCTAATCGGCTATCTTCTTTGTCGCTGAAATAACCGCCTAGTTTCAGCTCGGCAATAACCTCTTCAGTTAATACCATCTCAATTCCGTGGTCGATTATCTCGGACTTCGACATCCCAAGGTCTTTAAGTTGTAGGCTAAAGATGCTTTCGTTAAATGAAAGGCTGCTGTGATCTATCTCATTGAAGCGGTCGTAGTAAATTTCGAAATCTGTAGTAAGAGAAATTGCTAATTGAATGATTCGGTCGAATCCTATTTCTTTTCTTAGGCAGTTGTAGCTGATAAGTGTTTTGCTGTCACGTTGCACTCTCTCATGTGCATAAATTGATATAGCGCCAACAAGTTCATTTCTGGTTGATTTGATTTTTTGTTCAGGAATTGCAAATGTTGCTAGTTTGTTGTCGATCTTTTTTATTATTTCCTCATCGTTGGTGTGTATTTGGAATCGATCTAGTAGGAAATATATGTCTGTGTCATTAGCTGTCGCGATGGCCCTGATGTATTTAAGTATTGGGTTCGCATTTGGCGGCTCTTTGCCTTCAATTTTAGCGCTTGATTTTTTTTCAAGTTCTTTCTGTTCTAGTTCGTTTAGGATGGTTTGAGCTTGGTGGTAAATATCTTTTTTATTTTTGCTTGGGTTCAGAAATAACTGAATTAGTTTTTGATTGCCGATTTTTTTGTTTGTGTAAAGTATTAATGATAGTTCTTTCTCTTGGGGGATTTCGTCTTTCGACATGTGCCAGTTGTAGAGGGTTTTCCAAAGGTCGATGTCGCGATCTGTGAGATTGCCAGCCCCAAGGCTGTGTTTTACTTGGATTAAACTAAGCCCGTCATGCGTACATTTGTGAATGTCATCATAAATTTCCAGGCCCATCTCTTGGTTTGGTTCAAGGTAAAGTAAACCGTAAACATAGACAAAGTCTTGGTATTTAAAGCCTGCTGAACTTTTGTCTGCCGCTGTATTCTCAATATGGCTCATAGATAAACCTATTAAAACGGGACGCTACAGGCGTTATTGTTTTTTAAAAATACGTTGAACCTGTCATTGGGGGTAGAAGCTAGGTGGGGGCGGAGAAAGGTTGGTCATAATACTTTTTCCCTAAATTTGGAAGTCCTTTAGCTCTCCTGCACTCCGAGGAGAGCTAGACCTCAGTTTACATAGCCTTCAATGTGGATGCCATTACTATGATGTCATTCAGGGGAGGGGAACGATTCAAAACGCATTTCGATCAAGCAGAGTGGAGGTGGGATTGGGGGAGATTTATTAGTGGATAAGGTATGGAAACCAGTTTCGGCTTATGTGGTATTCCCATTTTTTACCTGCCCTTCAATCATTGAATGTCTTTCAAATAATCCTTCAGCACGATAAGCGGGCCATCAAGCTCCGCCATCGTCTGAGTGCCGGCAAATTCAGCGACCAACCTCTGCAATTCCCGACCCAACGGCTTATTCACACCCCCGATTGACTCCAGCGCCAACGCCACACACTCATCCACCTTTTGTTGGATGGCATCGACATCCCCCCGTCGCACTAGCAACTCAAACACATCTCGCTGGTAATCGGCCATGACCAAATCATCCCGTAAAATCGGACATTGACCTTCCGATTCATAAGCCAGTTTGAGGGAAAAGAGGGCGACGGTTTCCAGCAGCAATTCCATAGAGGGAATCCTTATGAAATGTCCCACCGGCGGGGGAGACGTTAAAGCGCAAGATCAAAAGATCGCAGCCTTCGGCAGCTCCTACACGGGCAGGGCGGCTTTTCTACAGACGAAAAAAAAGGCCTTGCAAAGCAAGACCTTTCTTAATTTTGGTGCCCCGAGGGAGACTCGAACTCCCACTTCTTGCGAAAACGGATTTTGAATCCGCCGCGTCTACCAATTCCGCCATCAGGGCTCAATGGCGGCGAAGTATAGAGATGAGATAACCGTCGGTCAATCAGGTACATGGAGAATTTTTGATATTTCCGCTAGACTTCCCGGCCCTGCTAGACGAACCCCATCATGCGCGTTGCTGACTTTACCTTCGAGCTCCCTGATTCGCTGATTGCCCGCCATCCTTTGGCCGAGCGTCGCAACAGTCGCCTGTTGACCCTTGATGGGGTCAGCGGCGCCCTGGCACACCGTCAATTCACTGATTTGCTTGAGCATTTGCGCCCGGGCGATTTGATGGTGTTCAACAATACCCGGGTGATTCCGGCGCGGCTGTTTGGCCAGAAGGCTTCCGGCGGCAAGCTGGAAATCCTGGTGGAGCGGGTGCTGGACAGTCATCGCGTGCTGGCCCATGTGCGCTCCAGCAAGTCGCCGAAGCCGGGGTCGAAGATCCTGATCGACGGCGGTGGCGAAGCCGAGATGCTGGCGCGCCATGACGCGTTGTTTGAGTTGGGGTTCGCCGAAGAGGTGTTGCCGCTGCTCGACCGCGTCGGGCACATGCCGTTGCCTCCTTATATAGACCGCCCGGATGAAGGCTCGGACCGCGAGCGTTATCAGACGGTCTACGCCGAGCGTTTGGGCGCGGTGGCGGCGCCGACGGCGGGGCTGCATTTCGATCAGCCGCTGATGGAGGCGATTGCCGCCAAGGGCGTCGAGACGGCGTTCGTGACCTTGCACGTCGGCGCTGGCACGTTCCAGCCGGTGCGCGTCGAGAAGATTGAAGATCACCACATGCACAGCGAATGGCTGGAAGTCGGCCAGGATGTGGTCGATGCCGTCGAAGCCTGTCGCGCTCGCGGTGGTCGCGTGGTGGCCGTGGGGACCACCAGCGTGCGTTCCCTGGAAAGTGCCGCGCGCGATGGAGTGCTCAAGCCGTTCAGTGGCGAAACCGACATCTTTATCTACCCGGGCCGGCCGTTTCATGTGGTCGATGCCTTGGTCACCAATTTCCATTTGCCCGAATCCACGCTGTTGATGCTGGTTTCGGCGTTTGCCGGTTATCCCGAAGCCATGGCCGCTTATAAAGCCGCCGTGGAGCATGAATACCGCTTTTTCAGCTACGGTGATGCGATGTTTATCACCCGTAACCCAGCACCACGTGGCCCTGAGGAAACAGAATGAGTCGCCAAAGTCGTATGTCGTTTGAGTTACTTGCTACCGACGGCAAGGCTCGTCGCGGTCGTTTGACCTTTCCACGCGGTACCGTAGAAACCCCGGCCTTCATGCCGGTGGGCACCTACGGCACGGTCAAGGGCATGTTGCCGCGGGATATCACCGCCACAGGCGCGGAAATCATTCTGGGCAACACCTTCCACTTGTGGCTGCGTCCTGGCACCGAAGTGATCAAGAAGCACGGCGACCTGCACGATTTCATGCAGTGGAAAGGCCCGATTCTGACTGACTCCGGCGGTTTCCAGGTGTTCAGCCTGGGCGCCATGCGCAAGATCAAGGAGGAGGGCGTAACCTTCGCTTCTCCTGTCGACGGCGCCAAAGTGTTCATGGGCCCGGAAGAGTCGATGCAGGTCCAGCGCGATCTGGGCTCGGACATCGTGATGATCTTTGACGAATGCACCCCGTACCCGGCCGACGAAGACGTCGCGCGGGTGTCGATGGAGCTGTCGTTGCGTTGGGCCAAGCGTTCGAAAGAAGCCCATGGCGACAACACGGCGGCACTGTTCGGCATCGTTCAGGGCGGGATGCACCAGGATTTGCGCATGCGCTCCCTGGAAGGCCTCGACAATATCGGCTTCGATGGCCTGGCCATTGGCGGTCTGTCGGTGGGCGAGCCGAAACACGAGATGATCAAGGTGCTGGATTACCTGCCGGGTCAGATGCCGGCTGACAAACCTCGTTACCTTATGGGCGTTGGCAAACCGGAAGATCTGGTTGAGGGTGTGCGCCGCGGTGTGGACATGTTCGATTGCGTGATGCCAACCCGTAATGCCCGCAATGGGCATCTGTTCATTGATACAGGCGTGCTGAAGATCCGTAACGCGTTCCATCGCCATGATGATTCGCCGCTGGATCCGACCTGCGATTGCTACACCTGCCAGAACTTCTCCCGTGCTTATCTGCACCATCTGGACAAGTGCGGCGAAATGCTGGGTAGCATGTTGAATACCATCCACAATTTGCGCCATTACCAGGTGCTTATGGCTGGTTTGCGCGAGGCTATTCAACAGGGTACATTGGCCGCCTTTGTCGATGCCTTCTACGCCAAACGCGGGTTACCTGTTCCGCCTTTGGACTGAGTTTTCTGACCCCAAGATTCAACATTTGCAACTGGAGTGCTAAATGAGCTTTTTTATCTCTAATGCCATGGCTGACGCTGCTGCACCGGCAGCTGCCGGCCCTATGGGTGGCGGTTTTGAGTGGATTTTCCTGGTCGGTTTCCTGGTCATCTTCTACCTGATGATCTGGCGTCCACAGGCCAAGCGCGCCAAAGAGCAGAAGAACCTGCTGAGCAGCCTGCAGAAAGGCGACGAAGTTGTGACCACCGGTGGTATCGCCGGCAAGATCACTAAAGTGGCCGACGACTTCGTTGTTCTGGAAGTTTCCGACACCATCGAAATGAAGTTCCAGAAAGGCGCCATCGCCGCCACGTTGCCAAAAGGCACGCTAAAAGCGATCTAAGTTTCAACTTCTACTCAATCGACGGGGCGCGCAAGGCGCCCCGCGTCATAAGCGGGCGGCGTGATGCTGAACAAATACCCTCTGTGGAAATACATTCTGATCCTGGCGGTGCTGGCGGTCGGTCTGATTTATTCCGCTCCCAATCTATATCCTGATGACCCGGCCATTCAGGTCAGCGGTGCAAGCACTGCGCTGTTGGTCAATCAGGCTGATCTGGATCGTGTGAGCACAGCGCTCAAGGAATCCGGGATCAACGTCAAGGCTGCCACCCTGGCAGCAAACGGCAAGGGCGGTCTGATTCGTCTGACCAAGGCTGAAGATCAGCTACCTGCCAAGGACGTCGTGCGCAAGGCATTGGGTGATGACTACGTCGTTGCACTGAACCTGGCACAAACCACCCCGCAATGGCTGCGCAGCCTGGCCGCGCACCCGATGAAGCTGGGTCTGGACTTGTCCGGTGGTGTGCACTTCCTGCTGGAAGTGGACATGGACAAAGCCCTCGACGCTCGCCTGAAAGTGTACGAAGGCGATGTGAAGAGCCTGTTGCGTAAAGAGAAACTGCGCTATCGCAGCTTGCCGCAACTCAACGGTGCCATTCAGCTGGGCTTCACTGATGAAGCAGCCCGCGAACAAGCCCGTGCGCTGATCCGCAAGAGCTTCAACGATTTCGACATTGTTCCGGCCGACCTCAATGGCCAACCGGTACTGCGTCTGGCGATGACCCCGGCCAAGCTGGCGGAAATCCGTGAATACTCCATCAAGCAGAACTTGACCACGGTACGTAACCGCGTCAATGAGCTGGGTGTTGCCGAGCCAATCGTTCAGCGTCAGGGCGCCAACCGCATCGTGGTTGAGCTGCCGGGCGTGCAGGACACCGCCGAAGCCAAGCGTATCCTCGGCAAGACGGCCAACCTTGAGTTCCGTCTGGCCGCTGAGCCAGGTGCTTCGAAAGCCACTTCCGAAACGTTCGAGTTCCGTGAAGGCAAGCGTCCGCCAGCACAGATCGAGCGTGGCTTGATCATCACTGGCGACCAGGTGACTGACGCCAAGGCTGGCTTCGGCGAGCACGGCACGCCAGAAGTGAACATCCGTCTGGATGGTCACGGCGGCGAGCTGATGAGTCGTGCGACTCGCAGCAACGTCGGTCGCAGCATGGCAGTGATCTTTATCGAGCAGCGTCCGGTTACCACTTACGTCAAGCAAGTAGTCAACGGCGTCGAGAAAGACGTGCCGGTCCAGACGTTCAAGGAAGAGAAAAAAATCATCAGCCTGGCGACCATCCAGTCGCCGCTGGGTGCTCAGTTCCGCATCACTGGCCTGAACGGTCAGGGCGAGTCGTCCGAACTGGCGCTGCTGCTGCGTGCCGGTGGTCTGGCTGCCCCGATGTACTTCGCTGAAGAGCGCACCATTGGCCCGAGCCTGGGTGCCGACAACATCGTCAAAGGTATCGATGCATCGCTGTGGGGCATGCTGTTTGTCTCGCTGTTTATCATGGCCATCTACCGCTTCTTCGGCATCATCGCCACCGTCGCTCTGGCAGTGAACATGGTGCTGCTGCTGGCCTTGATGTCGCTGCTGGGTGCAACGCTGACCCTGCCGGGTATCGCCGGTATCGTGTTGACCATGGGTATGGCGGTCGACGCCAACGTTCTGATCTTCTCGCGGATACGTGAAGAGATCGCGGCGGGCATGACCGTACAACGGGCAATCAACGAAGGCTTCGGCCGGGCATTCACCGCGATTCTCGACGCCAACCTGACAACCTTGTTGGTCGGCGGGATTCTCTTTGCGATGGGCACCGGCCCGGTCAAAGGCTTCGCAGTGACCATGTCCCTCGGGATCTTTACCTCGATGTTCACGGCCATCATGGTGACCCGCGCGATGGTCAACCTGATCTTCGGCGGTCGTGACTTCAAGAAGTTGTGGATTTAAGGGGCTGCCATGTTACGTACAATCAACTTCATGGGCGTTCGCAACTTTGCGTTCGGCGTCACATTGTTCCTCACGGCATTGGCATTGTTCAGTGTCGCCACCAAGGGCATGAACTGGGGCCTGGACTTCACCGGCGGTACGCTCATCGAGCTGACCTACGAGCGTCCGGCCGACGTCACCAAGGTGCGTGAGCAGCTGGTTACATCGGGTTATCACGAGGCGATCGTTCAGAGCTTCGGTGCGACTACCGATTTGCTGGTGCGTATGCCAGGTGAAGACCCGCAGCTGGGTCATCAGGTGGCTGAAGCGCTGCTGAAGGTCGGCGGCGATAACCCGGCGACGGTCAAGCGCGTCGAATTCGTCGGCCCTCAGGTCGGTGAAGAGCTGCGCGACCAGGGCGGCCTCGGCATGCTGATGGCGCTCGGGGGCATCCTGATCTACCTGGCTTTCCGCTTTCAGTGGAAGTTCGCGGTCGGTGCCATCGTTTCGTTGATTCACGACGTGATCGTGACCGTCGGTATCCTGTCGTTCTTCCAGATCACCTTCGACCTGACGGTGCTGGCGGCGGTACTGGCGATTATCGGTTACTCGCTCAACGACACCATCGTGGTATTCGACCGGGTTCGTGAGAACTTCCGTGTGCTGCGCAAGGCGTCCTTGATCGAGAACATCAACATCTCGACGACCCAGACCCTGCTGCGGACCATGGCGACTTCGATCTCCACCTTGTTGGCGATCGCGGCCCTGCTGTTCTTCGGTGGCGATAACCTGTTCGGCTTCTCGATTGCCCTGTTTATCGGTGTACTGGCGGGTACTTACTCGTCGATCTACATCGCCAACGTCGTGCTGATCTGGCTGAACCTGAGCACCGAGGATCTGATTCCTGCGGTGGCTACCGATAAGGAAGTTGACGACCGCCCATAACGGCTATCGTTTTCCAGCTGTTGGCCGAAAAGGCGCGAGTGTTGAACTCGCGCCTTTTTTTATGCTCCAAGGCTAGGAGAAGCGCGGGCATGTCCCGCATGTGATGGTCAGGAGGTTCATGTGAACAAGTCGATGCTGGTTGGTGCAGTATTGGGTGCTGTTGGTGTGACGGCCGGGGGGGCTGTTGCCACCTACAGCCTTGTTAAAAAAAGCAGCCCTGAGTATGCGCAAGTTCTGGCCGTTGAACCGGTCAAGACACAAATCAAGACGCCACGTGAAGTATGCAAGGACGTTGCAGTAACCCGGCAAGCGCCGGTGAAAGATCAACACCAGATCGCCGGTACGGTGGTCGGTGCGCTGGCTGGTGGTCTGTTGGGTAATCAGATCGGCGGCGGCACTGGCAAGAAGATCGCCACAGTGGCCGGTGCGGTCGGCGGCGGTTATGCGGGTAACAAGGTGCAAGAAGGCATGCAGGAGCGTGACACTTACACCACGACCCAAACTCGCTGCAATACGGTGAATGACATCAGTGACAAGGTCGTAGGTTACGACGTGCGTTATTCGCTGGATGGCAAGGAAGGCAAAGTGCGGATGGATCGCGACCCGGGCAACCAGATTCCGGTCGACAAGGAAGGTAAGCTGATCCTGGGGCAGAACGAAGAGAACCGCTAAATATTCAGGTTTGAGAATCAAAAAGAAGCACCCTGCGGGGTGCTTTTTTTGTGTCCACGATTTATGCATCACCACCAATCCAATCTGGGAGCGGGCTTGCTCGCGAAGGCGGCTTCACATTCAATATTGACGGTGGCTGATGCACCGCTTTCGCGAGCAAGCCCGCTCCCACATTGGGTCTGTGGTGTTTTCGGGAATTGGATTTTCAGGCATAAAAAAAGCACCCCGAAGGGTGCTTTTTTGTGGCTGCTCGCTTAGCGTTTCAGCGAGGCCGGCAGGTGCGGCTGGATGGCCGTCAGTACTGCTTTGAAGCATTTGGTGTTACCGGCAACAACATGGCCTTTCTCAAGGAAGTCGTGACCGCCGGTGAAGTCGCTCACCAAACCGCCGGCTTCCTGGATCAGCAGGGCGCCTGCAGCCATGTCCCACTCGGACAGGCCCGACTCCCAGAATGCGTCGAAACGGCCAGCAGCCACGTAGGCCAGGTCCAGGCTCGCCGAGCCAGCGCGGCGGATGCCGGCAGTCTGGCCAACCAGGGCGCGGAACATGCCCAGGTAGTTGTCGAGGTTGTCCATCTGGTCATCGCGGAACGGGAAGCCGGTACCCAGCAGGGCGCCGTCCAGGCTGGTGCGGCCGCTGACGCGCAGGCGACGACCGTTCAGTTGGGCGCCGCGACCACGGCTGGCGGTGAATTCTTCCTGGCGAACCGGGTCCAGAACAACAGCGTGTTCCAGGCGACCGCGGTATTTGCAGGCGATGCTGACAGCGAAGTGAGGAATGCCGCGCAGGAAGTTGGTGGTGCCGTCCAGCGGATCGATGATCCACAGGTATTCTTCGCCTTCGCCGCTGCCCGGGTGCATGCCGGTTTCTTCACCGAGAATGCCGTGGGTAGGGTAGGCCTTGCGCAGCGCGTCGATGATTTTTTGCTCAGCGGCGCGATCCACCTCGGATACGTAATCCTTGGCGTCTTTTTCGTCGACCTTGATGGTATCCAGGCGCTCGATGGAGCGGAAGATCAATTCACTGGCGCTGCGGGCGGCGCGCAGCGCGATATTCAGCATGGGCTGCATGGATGTGTCACCTAAGGTTGTTAAAGAAAGCCGGGCATTCTATCAGAAAGTTTCTACAGGAGAAGGTCGGTGTTCGCTTTCATAGCTTAACGGTAGGTTGAGCTGTAAGATTCTGCTCCCCATTAAAGTGTTCGAGAGCGCCTCCCTTGCTGCAAAACATTCGTGTCGTCCTGGTCAATACCAGCCACCCCGGGAATATCGGCGGTGCTGCGCGTGCCATGAAGAACATGGGCCTGTCGCGGCTGGTGCTGGTCGAACCGCGGTTATTCCCGCATCACGAAGCCGATGCTCGTGCTTCCGGTGCCGGTGACATCCTTGAAAACGCGCAAGTCGTCGCCACCTTGGAAGATGCCTTGGTTGGCTGCAATCTGGTGCTCGGCACCAGCGCCCGTGACCGTCGCATTCCCTGGCCATTGCTCGATCCCCGTGAATGCGGCGTGAAAGTGGTCGAGGAGGCAGCGCAGGGTGCCAAGATTGCCTTGGTCTTTGGTCGTGAAGATTCCGGTCTGACCAATGAAGAGCTGCAGCGATGTCATTATCACGTGCACATCCCCTCAGACCCTGAGTTCAGTTCGCTGAACCTTGGGGCGGCGGTGCAGGTGTTGAGTTATGAAGTGCGCATGTCCTGGCTGGCGGCCCAAGGCCAGCCGAGCAAGGTCGAGAAGGAAGAAGTGGCCTCCGTCAAAAGCGCTGAGCTGGCGACCATGGATGAGCTGGAGCGATTCTATGAGCACCTGGAGCAAACCCTGGTGGCCATTGAATTCCTCGATCCGGAAAAGCCACGGCACTTGATGGCGCGCCTGCGCCGGTTGTACGGACGTAGCTCGGTCAGCCGGGCGGAAATGAATATATTGCGTGGCATCCTCACGGAAACCCAGAAAGCGGCCCGTGGTGAGCTTCTTAAGCGGAAGGATTAAAAATGTTCGAGCGTTTGCGTGAAGATATCCAGAGTGTTTTCCATCGTGATCCGGCAGCGCGCAACGCCTTTGAAGTTCTGACGTGCTACCCGGGCATGCACGCCATCTGGATCCACCGCTTGTCGTCGGTCCTGTGGGGCATGGGCTGGAAGTGGCTGGCGCGGCTGGTGTCGAACTTCGGTCGCTGGTTGACCGGGATCGAGATCCATCCGGGCGCCAAGGTCGGTCGTCGCTTCTTTATCGACCATGGCATGGGCATCGTCATCGGTGAAACCGCTGAGATCGGTAATGACGTCACCCTTTATCAGGGTGTGACTCTGGGTGGCACCAGTTGGAACAAGGGCAAGCGCCACCCGACGCTTGAGGATGGCGTTGTGGTCGGGGCGGGGGCCAAGGTGCTTGGCCCGTTCACGGTCGGCGCTGGTGCCAAGGTCGGCTCCAACGCCGTGGTCACCAAGGCGGTTCCGCCCGGGGCGACGGTGGTGGGGATTCCGGGGCGGATCATCGTCAAGTCCGATGAAGAGCAGGACGCCAAGCGCAAGGCAATGGCCGAGAAGATCGGTTTCGATGCCTACGGTGTCGGTGAAGACATGCCGGACCCAGTGGCTCGAGCCATTAACCAGTTGCTCGATCATTTGCAGGCTGTAGATGGTCGACTTGAAGGGATGTGCGGGGCGCTGAAGGATCTGGGTAGCAATTACTGTGCGAAAGATCTGCCTGAACTGCGCGAAGAAGACTTTGCCTGTGTGAAGGACAAGGATCAGAGTCAGGCCAGCTAAACCGCGCCGACCCCTTCGCGAGCAAGCCCGCTCCCACATTGGACTTGTGGTGTGTATGGGTTCCTTGTGGGAGTGAGCCTGCTCGCGAAGAGCGATAACGCGCAATTGCTGGCTGTACGCCGCCAGCCTTTGCTATGATGCGCCCGCTCTTTTGCGGGTAATCCCGAGTAAAGCACTAGGTCTTATAGTTGACTTAAATACTCGGGAATTGCATACTCGCCCCATTCCGAACTCCGTGGTAATTGTCCATGCGACTGACTACAAAAGGCCGATACGCCGTAACCGCCATGCTTGACCTGGCGTTGCACGCGCAGCACGGGCCGGTGTCCCTGGCCGATATCTCCGAGCGCCAAGGCATCTCCCTGTCCTACCTCGAACAGCTCTTCGCCAAATTGCGCCGCAGCAATCTGGTGTCCAGCGTCCGTGGTCCAGGCGGCGGCTATCAGCTGTCGCGCGACATGCAGGGCATTCAGGTCGCCCAGGTGATCGATGCGGTAAACGAATCGGTCGATGCAACCAAATGCCAGGGCCAGGGTGATTGCCATCAAGGCGACACCTGTCTGACCCACCACTTGTGGTGCGATCTGAGCCTGCAGATTCACGAATTTCTCAGCGGTATCAGCTTGGCTGACCTTGTCACTCGCCGTGAGGTACAAGAAGTAGCCCAGCGTCAGGATCAACGCCGTTGCAACAGCAAGGCGCCACGCCTGGACAAGATTGAAGCGTCCGCCGTCGAATGACAGCCAAAGAGCTAGCGGCACGCCAGCCAGCCTGATTTAGGAGATAGTCCATGAAATTGCCGATTTACCTTGATTACTCTGCGACCACCCCGGTTGATCCGCGTGTAGCGCAAAAAATGAGTGAATGCCTGCTGGTTGACGGAAACTTCGGTAACCCGGCGTCCCGTTCCCACGTGTTCGGCTGGAAAGCTGAAGAGTCCGTCGAAAACGCTCGTCGTCAGGTCGCTGACCTGGTCAACGCCGACCCGCGTGAAATCGTCTGGACCTCCGGTGCCACCGAGTCCGACAACCTGGCAATCAAGGGTGCGGCGCATTTCTATTCCACTAAAGGCAAGCACCTGATCACCACCAAGATTGAGCACAAGGCTGTCCTCGACACCATGCGCCAACTGGAGCGTGAAGGCTTCGAAGTTACCTACATCGAGCCTCGCACTGATGGTCTGGTCACCCCAGAGATGATCGAAGCGGCCCTGCGCGACGACACCATCCTGGTTTCGGTCATGCACGTGAACAACGAAATCGGCACCATCAACGACATCGCAGCCATCGGCGAACTGACCCGTTCCAAGGGCATCCTGTTCCACGTCGATGCTGCTCAGTCCACCGGCAAGGTCGAAATCGACCTGTCGAAGCTGAAAGTCGACCTGATGTCGTTCTCGGCTCACAAAACCTACGGCCCTAAAGGCATCGGCGCGCTGTACGTCAGCCGCAAGCCGCGTGTTCGCATCGAAGCGACCATGCACGGCGGCGGTCACGAACGTGGCATGCGTTCCGGCACCCTGGCGACCCACCAGATCGTCGGCATGGGCGAAGCCTTCCGTGTAGCCAAGGAAGACATGGTTGCCGAGAACATCCGCATCAAGGCCCTGAGTGACCGCTTCTTCAAGCAGGTCGAAGGCCTGGAAGAGCTGTACATCAACGGCAGCATGACCGCTCGTGTTCCGCACAACCTGAACCTGAGCTTCAACTACGTTGAAGGCGAGTCGCTGATCATGGCGCTCAAGGATCTGGCGGTTTCGTCCGGTTCGGCCTGCACCTCGGCTTCCCTTGAGCCTTCGTACGTACTGCGCGCCCTGGGCCGCAACGACGAACTGGCACACAGCTCGATTCGCTTCACCTTCGGCCGTTTCACCACCGAAGAAGAAATCGACTACGCCGCGCAGAAAGTCTGCGAGGCCGTTACCAAGCTGCGCACCCTGTCGCCGCTGTGGGACATGTACAAAGACGGTGTCGACATTTCGAAAATCGAGTGGGCGGCACACTGATTTCAAGTCGCCGCAAACCGGCCCTGTGAACCTTAGGGCGCAGGGCTTCAAGAGCGACTCTCTGATGAGTGAGGATTAAGAATCATGGCTTACAGCGAAAAGGTCATCGACCACTACGAGAACCCGCGCAACGTCGGCAAGATGGACGCGGAAGACCCTGATGTCGGCACCGGCATGGTCGGCGCTCCGGCGTGCGGCGACGTGATGCGTCTGCAGATCAAGGTCAACGAGCAAGGCATCATCGAAGACGCCAAGTTCAAGACCTATGGTTGCGGTTCGGCTATCGCCTCCAGCTCCCTGGCGACCGAGTGGATGAAAGGCAAGACTCTGGATGAAGCAGAGACCATCAAAAACACTCAGCTGGCTGAAGAACTGGCTCTGCCGCCAGTAAAAATTCACTGCTCCGTACTTGCTGAAGACGCTATCAAAGCGGCCGTTCGCGACTACAAGCAGAAGAAAGGCTTGATCTGACTTTCAAGTTTTGGCGACGAGTAAGGAGTCACCGATGGCTATCAGCATGACAGAAGCGGCTGCTCAACACGTGCGACGCTCCCTCAACGGGCGCGGCAAAGGTGAAGGGATTCGTCTGGGTGTTCGCACCACAGGCTGTTCCGGCCTTGCCTACGTGCTGGAGTTTGTCGACGAGGTGGTTGCAGAGGATCAGGTGTTCGAAAGTCACGGCGAGAAAGTGATCATCGACCCGAAAAGCCTGGCCTACCTGGACGGCACCGAACTCGATTTCGTCAAGGAAGGGTTGAACGAAGGCTTCAAGTTCAACAACCCCAACGTGCGCGGTGAATGTGGCTGCGGCGAAAGCTTCAATATCTGAGGCTGCTCGTGGGTACTCCTTGTCATTTCGCTTTATTTGAGCTGAAACCGAGCTTCCGTCTGGATCTCGATCAGTTGGCCACGCGCTACCGTGAGTTGGCGCGCGGTGTTCATCCGGACCGCTTTGCAGACGCTTCCGAGCGCGAGCAGCGGCTGGCGCTAGAGCAATCCGCGAGCCTCAACGAGGCCTACCAGACGCTCAAAAGTCCCCCAAAGCGCGCGCGTTACTTGCTCGCCATGGGCGGTCGCGAGCTGCCGCTGGAGGTCACGGTGCATGATCCGGAGTTTCTTCTGCAGCAGATGGAGCTGCGTGAAGAGCTCGAAGACCTGCAAGACAGCGCCGACCTGGCGGGTGTTGCAGTGTTCAAGCGTCGCCTGAAGACTGCGCAGGATGAACTGAACGAAAGCTTCGCGGCCTGTTGGGATGATGCAGCGCAACGTGAACAGGCCGAGCGCCTGATGCGACGCATGCAGTTCCTCGACAAGCTCACCTACGAAGTGCGCCAGTTAGAAGAGCGCCTCGACGATTAACCCAGTGCCGCTCCGGTCGCACGCCTGATATACAGATAAGTCCTGATAACGATGGCCCTACTGCAGATCGCCGAACCCGGCCAAAGTCCTCAACCACACCAGCGTCGTCTGGCTGTGGGGATCGACTTGGGCACTACCAATTCGCTGGTCGCTGCGTTGCGCAGTGGTCTTTCCGAACCTCTGGCTGACGCAGATGGGCAGGTCATTCTGCCGTCTGCCGTGCGCTATCACGCTGATCGCGTTGAAGTCGGCGAGTCGGCCAAGCTGGCTGCCGCCACCGACCCTTTGAACACTGTGCTGTCGGTCAAGCGCTTGATGGGTCGTGGTCTGTCCGACGTCAAGCAATTGGGCGATCAACTGCCGTACCGCTTTGTCGGCGGCGAGTCGCACATGCCGTTCATCGACACGATTCAGGGCCCGAAAAGCCCGGTCGAAGTCTCCGCCGATATCCTTAAGGTGCTGCGTCAGCGCGCCGAAGCGACGTTGGGTGGCGAACTTGTGGGCGCGGTAATCACCGTTCCGGCCTATTTCGACGATGCTCAGCGTCAAGCCACCAAGGATGCGGCCAAACTGGCCGGTCTGAATGTGCTGCGTCTGCTTAATGAGCCGACCGCTGCCGCTGTGGCTTACGGTCTGGATCAGCACGCTGAAGGCCTGGTCGCGATTTATGACCTGGGTGGTGGCACCTTCGATATTTCGATTCTGCGCCTGACCGGCGGTGTGTTTGAGGTTTTGGCCACCGGCGGCGACAGCGCGCTGGGTGGCGATGACTTCGACCATGCAATCGCCGGCTGGATTATCGAGAGCGCCGGTTTGTCCGCCGACCTCGATCCGGGTGAGCAGCGCAATCTGCTGCAAACCGCTTGTGCGGCCAAAGAAGCGCTGACCAATGCCTCGTCCGTTGAGGTCGCTTATGGCGACTGGAAAGCCGAGCTGACCCGTGAAGCCTTCAATACGCTGATCGAACCCATGGTTGCCCGCAGCCTGAAAGCCTGTCGCCGCGCTGTGCGTGATTCCGGCATCGAGCTGGACGAGGTGCACGCGGTGGTCATGGTCGGCGGCTCGACTCGCGTGCCTCGCGTCCGCGAAGCCGTCGCTGAAGCCTTCGGTCGCGAACCGCTGACCGAAATCGATCCGGATCAAGTAGTAGCCATCGGTGCCGCGATCCAGGCCGATACCCTGGCTGGCAACAAGCGCGATGGCGATGAGTTGCTGTTGCTTGACGTGATTCCGTTGTCCCTGGGGCTGGAAACCATGGGCGGCCTGATGGAAAAGGTGATTCCACGCAACACCACCATCCCTGTCGCCCGCGCTCAGGACTTCACGACTTATAAAGATGGCCAGTCGGCCATGGCAATCCACGTATTGCAGGGCGAGCGCGAGCTGATCAGCGACTGCCGCTCCCTGGCACGCTTCGAATTGCGCGGCATTCCGGCGATGGTGGCCGGTGCGGCGAAGATTCGCGTGACCTTTCAGGTCGATGCCGACGGTCTGCTCAGCGTTTCTGCCCGCGAGCTGGGCTCGGGCATTGAGGCCAGCATCCAGGTCAAGCCGTCCTACGGTCTGACGGATGGCGAAATTGCCAAGATGCTCAAGGATTCGTTCCAGCACGCCAACGACGATAAGGTCGCGCGTGTCTTGCGTGAACAGCAGGTCGATGCCCAGCGCCTGATCGAAGCGGTGCAGGGCGCCCTCGATGTCGATGGCGAGCGCTTGCTTGATGCCGAAGAGCGCATGGTCATCGAATTGCAGATGCAGGAACTGACCGAACTGATGAAAGGTACTGATGGTTACGCCATCGAGCAGCAGACCAAGCGTCTGTCGCAAGTGACCGACGCCTTTGCCGCCCGCCGCCTGGACTCGACGGTGAAAGCCGCGCTGGCGGGGCGCAACCTGAATGAGATTGAGGAATAACGATGCCGCAGGTCATTTTTCTGCCACACGAGAAGTTCTGCCCGGAAGGTATGGTTGTGGAGGCTGAGCCCGGCATATCCATTCTCGAGCTGGCCCACGAACACCATATCGAGATGGAAAGCGCCTGTGGCGGCGTCTGCGCCTGCACCACCTGTCATTGCATCATTCGTGAAGGCTTTGACTCGCTGGAAGAGGCGGACGAGCTGGAAGAAGACTTTCTGGATCGTGCCTGGGGTCTGGAGGCGCAATCGCGTCTAGGCTGTCAGGCGATCGTCGGGACTGAAGACCTGACTGTCGAAATCCCGAAATACTCGGTCAACCATGCGGCTGAAGCGCCGCACTGATTCAAGGAACTGAAATGAGTCTGAAATGGGTTGATGTGCTGGAAATCGCGATCCAGCTGGCTGAATCCAAGCCGGATGTGGATCCGCGTTACGTGAACTTCGTCGATCTGCACAAATGGGTGCTGGCATTGCCGGAGTTCAGTGATGATCCGACCCGCGGTGGCGAGAAGGTGCTTGAAGCCATTCAGGCTGCCTGGATCGAAGAAGCAGACTGAGTCTGCGCCGTATGCAGTTAGGCAATACCCAAGAACCCGCGTATAATTCGCGGGTTTAATTTTTCGCAAATTACCGTTTCTGGAGTTACACCATGGCTGTTCAACGTACTTTCTCCATCATCAAGCCTGACGCTGTTGCAAAAAACGTTATCGGCGAGATCACCACTCGTTTCGAAAAAGCTGGCCTGCGCGTTGTAGCTTCGAAACTGAAGCAACTGTCCAAAGCTGAAGCTGAAGGCTTCTACGCTGAGCACAGCGCTCGTGGTTTCTTCAACGACCTGGTTGCTTTCATGATCTCCGGTCCGGTTGTCGTTCAGGTTCTGGAAGGCGAAAACGCTATCGCTCTGAACCGTGAGCTGATGGGCGCTACCAACCCTAAAGAAGCTGCTGCCGGTACCATCCGCGCTGACTTCGCTGATTCGATCGACGCCAACGCTGTACACGGTTCGGACTCCGAAGCCGCTGCTGCTCGCGAAATCTCGTACTTCTTCGCAGCTACTGAAGTAACCACTCGCTAAGCATTGGCTTAAGAGTGAAGGTGAATCCATGACTACATCGACTGTAAAAACCAACCTGCTGGGTCTGACTCAGCTGGAAATGGAAAAATTCTTCGACTCAATCGGGGAGAAGCGTTTCCGTGCCGGTCAGGTAATGAAATGGATTCACCACCTTGGCGTCGATGATTTCGACGCCATGACGAACGTCAGCAAGGCCTTGCGCGACAAGCTCAAGGTTATTGCCGAAGTTCGCGGTCCTGAAGTGGTCAGCGAGGACATTTCCACCGACGGCACCCGTAAGTGGGTGGTGCGCGTGGCGTCCGGCAGCTGCGTTGAGACCGTGTACATTCCCCAGGGCAAACGCGGCACTTTGTGCGTTTCGTCCCAGGCAGGCTGTGCCCTGGATTGCAGTTTCTGCTCCACCGGCAAGCAAGGATTCAACAGCAACCTCACTGCCGCCGAAGTCATCGGCCAGGTGTGGATTGCCAATAAATCGTTCGGCAGCATCCCGGCGACCGCCGACCGTGCCATCACCAACGTGGTGATGATGGGCATGGGTGAGCCGCTGCTGAACTTCGACAACGTCGTGGCCGCCATGCATCTGATGATGGATGACCTGGGCTACGGGATCTCCAAGCGCCGCGTAACCCTGTCTACATCGGGTGTGGTGCCGATGATCGATGAGCTGTCCAAGCACATCGATGTCTCCCTGGCGTTGTCCCTGCACGCACCGAACGACGCATTGCGTAACCAATTGGTGCCGATCAACAAGAAGTATCCGCTTAAGATGCTGCTCGATTCGTGCCAGCGCTACATGTCGTCCCTGGGCGAGAAGCGCGTGCTGACCATTGAGTACACGTTGCTCAAGGACATCAACGACAAGGTTGAACATGCCGTTGAGATGATCGAGTTGCTCAAGAACATCCCGTGCAAGATCAACCTGATTCCGTTCAACCCGTTCCCGCATTCCGGTTACGAGCGCCCGAGCAACAACGCGATTCGTCGTTTCCAGGATCAGCTTCACCATGCCGGTTTCAATGTCACCGTACGCACCACCCGCGGTGAAGACATCGATGCCGCGTGTGGCCAATTGGTAGGACAGGTGCTGGATCGCACCCGTCGCAGCGAACGTTATATCGCCGTGCGCGAGTTAAGCGCCGAAAACGATATCGCAACAAACGCTGCGAACAATAATTAAGAGAGGATCTCTATGTCCCTGCGCTTCGCGCTGCTTTTGCTGTTGGCCAGCCTGTGTGCTGGCTGTGTCCTGTCGGGCGATTTCAACCCGATGAAGACCAGCAAGGGCCGCGATGAAGCGCGCGTTGCCTATGTGCAGCTGGGCTTGGGGTACTTGCAGCAGGGCATGACCGAACGGGCGAAAGTACCGTTAAAGAAAGCGCTGGATCTGGATGACTCGGATCCGGATGCCAACGCTGCGCTGGGTCTGGTATTCCAGGCCGAGATGGAGCCGGAGCTGGCGGATCAGCATTTTCGCAAGGCGCTGTCTTCCCGCCCCAACGATGCGCGAATCCTGAACAACTACGGCAGTTTTCTTTTCGAAGAGAAACGCTACAAAGAAGCTTACGAACGCTTTGAACAGGCCGCCGCCGATACCTTGTACCCTGAGCGTTCGCGGGTGTTCGAGAACCTCGGAATGACCGCTTCGAAGCTCGGGCAGCGTGATCTGGCCCAGCAGCAGCTGGAAAAAGCCCTGCGTTTGAATCGCCAACAGCCGCGTGCATTGCTGGAAATGGCTGAGTTGTCCTTCGAAGACAGGCATTATGTGCCCGCGCGTGACTATTACGATCGTTTTAGCCTGCTCACCGAGCAAAATGCACGTAGTCTATTGCTCGGCGTTCGGCTGGCAAAAGTGTTTGAAGATCGCGACAAGGCCGCCAGTTTTGGCCTGCAACTAAAACGACTCTATCCCGGTACGCCGGAATATCAGCAATACCTGTCGGAGCAATGATGAAAGCGGCGCATCCCGAAGTTGTAGCAGCGAATCGCGTTAATCCCGGTGAGACTTTACGCCAGGCCCGCGAAAGCAATGGCTGGTCGCTGGCCGAAGTGGCCCTCAAGCTCAACCTCACCGTCAATTCCCTGAGCAATCTGGAAGCCGGCGCTTTCGACAAGCTGCCTGGGCATACCTTTGCTCGCGGTTATATTCGCGCCTACGCGAAATTGCTCGGCATGGATCAAACCGTACTGGTCCAACAGTTCGACCAATCCACCGGCACCGACTCCCAGGGCAGCAACGTTCATAGCCTGGGGCGTATCGAAGAGCCGGTTCGGGTTTCCCACACCATTTTGCGAATTGTCAGCCTGCTGTTGCTGATCGCAGTGATTGGTGGTGGTTTTGTCTGGTGGCAGGATCAAACCTCACTGCGTACCAAAGACCTGATCAGCCTGAGCCCGGAACACGTTGAAGTCGAAGGCGCTGACGGCACCACCCAGATCCATCCGCTGGATGAGCCGGAAGACCAGGCCGTCGCGCAAGGTCAGGCTGAAGGCACAACCGCTCTTGCGTTGCCGCAAGCCGAGACGTCGGCTGAAGCGCCGGCCGAAGCTGAAGCGACTGCGCCCGCTGCACCCGCGCCAACGCCTGTTGCACCGGCTCACAGCACCGCTCCGGTTGTCTCGACTCCAGTCGCGCCAGCCCCGACGGCTCCTGTTGTATCAACCCCGCCTGCGAGCGCTTCGGTTACTCCGACCATTCCCGCTCCAGCAGCGGCTGCTTCGGTTGCCGGCCAAGGTCAGGTTCAACTGCAGTTCACTTCTGATTGCTGGACGCAAGTGACCGATGGCACCGGCAAGGTGTTGTTGAGCGGTCTCAAGCGTAAAGGCGAAAACGTTTCCGTCAGCGGCAAACCACCGTTTTCCGTGCGTCTGGGCTTCGCCCGTGGCGCGCAGGTCAGCTACAACGGGCAGGTGGTTGATGTCGCTCCGTTCACCAGTGGCGAGACTGCTCGCCTGAAGTTGGGTCAATAAGTCATGCACGGCGAATCTCCAATCAAACGTCGCGAATCCCGCAAGATCTGGGTCGGTAACGTGCCCGTTGGCGGCGATGCGCCTATCGCTGTGCAGAGCATGACCAACAGCGACACCAACGACGTCGCCGCCACTGTGGCCCAGATCAATCGTCTGGAAGCCGCTGGCGTCGATATCGTGCGTATTTCCGTGCCCGACATGGATGCCGCTGAAGCCTTCGGCAAGATCAAGCAACTGGTCAAGGTGCCGTTGGTTGCCGACATCCACTTCGACTACAAGATCGCTCTGCGCGTAGCCGAACTGGGCGTTGACTGCCTGCGCATCAACCCGGGCAACATCGGTCGCGAAGACCGCGTGCGTGCGGTAGTCGATGCCGCCCGTGATCGCGGGATTCCGATCCGCATCGGCGTGAACGCCGGTTCCCTGGAAAAAGACCTGCAAAAGAAATACGGCGAGCCGACTCCGGCTGCGCTGGTTGAATCTGCCCTGCGTCACGTCGAGCACCTTGAACGCCTGAACTTCCAGGACTTCAAGGTCAGTGTGAAAGCTTCTGACGTGTTCATGGCCGTCGCCGCTTACCGCTTGCTGGCCAAGGAAATCGTTCAGCCGCTGCACTTAGGGATCACCGAAGCCGGTGGTTTGCGTTCAGGCACGGTGAAATCCGCCGTGGGCCTCGGTATGCTGCTCGCCGAAGGGATTGGCGATACTATTCGCATCTCGTTGGCGGCCGACCCGGTCGAGGAAGTGAAAGTCGGCTACGACATTCTCAAATCCCTGCATCTGCGTTCCCGTGGCATCAACTTCATCGCCTGCCCGAGCTGCTCGCGGCAGAACTTCGATGTGGTCAAAACCATGAACGAGCTGGAAGGGCGCCTCGAAGACCTGCTGGTGCCGCTGGATGTCGCGGTCATCGGTTGCGTGGTCAACGGACCGGGCGAAGCCAAGGAAGCCCATATCGGCTTGACCGGCGGCACGCCAAACCTGATTTACATCGACGGCAAGCCGTCGCAGAAACTGACGAATGACAATCTGGTGGATGAGCTTGAACGCTTGATCCGCCAGAAAGCGGCCGAAAAGGTCGAAGCTGACGCTGCCGTTATCGCGCGTGGCTGAGCCCGACTAAAGAGCCGAACGAATTTAAGGATTTATAGTGAGCAAGTCTCTGCAAGCCATACGTGGCATGAACGACATCCTGCCCGAGCAGACTCCCCTGTGGCGTCATTTCGAAGGCACTGTCTCGCGTTTGCTGGATAACTACGGTTACAAGCAGATCCGCATGCCGATCGTCGAGTTCACCGAGCTGTTCAAGCGCTCCATCGGTGAAGTGACCGACATCGTCGAAAAAGAGATGTACACCTTCGACGACCGCAACGGCGACTCCCTGACCCTGCGCCCCGAAGGCACAGCGGCCTGCGTGCGTGCGGTGCTCGAGCATGGCATTACCGGCGGAGGCCAGGTGCAGAAACTCTGGTACATCGGCCCGATGTTCCGCCACGAACGTCCGCAGAAAGGCCGTTATCGTCAGTTCCACCAGATCGGTTGCGAAGTCTTCAACCTCGACGGTCCGGACATCGATGCCGAGCTGATCGTGCTGACCTGGCGCCTGTGGGGCGAGCTGGGCATCCGTGATGCGGTCAAGCTCGAACTCAACAGCCTGGGCACTGCCGAATCCCGCGGTCGTTATCGCGAAGCGCTGGTCGAGTTCCTTTCGGCCCGCCTGGACAAGCTGGACGAAGACAGCCAGCGCCGTCTGAAAACCAACCCGCTGCGGGTTCTTGATACCAAGAACGCCGACACTCAAGCGGTCCTGGTCGACGCGCCGAAAATGGCCGACTACCTCGACGAAGAATCCCGCGTGCACTTCGAGGGCCTCAAGGCTCGCCTGGACGCCGCCGGCATTCCTTACGTGATCAACCCGAAGCTGGTTCGCGGGCTGGATTACTACAGCAAGACCGTTTTCGAATGGGTCACCGACAAGCTGGGCGCCCAAGGCACCGTGTGTGCTGGTGGTCGTTACGACGGTCTGGTGGAGCAAATGGGCGGCAAGCCGACCCCGGGCGTTGGTTTCGCCATGGGCATCGAGCGCCTGGTGCTGTTGCTTGAAACCCTGGAACAGATCCCGGAAGAGATTTCCCGTCAGGTCGACGTCTACCTCTGTGCCTTCGGTGAAGCCGCCGAGCTGGCCGGTCTGGCCCTGAGTGAACGTGTTCGTGATCAATTGCCCAACCTGCGCCTGCAAGTGAATGCCGGCGCCGGCAGCTTCAAAAGCCAGTTCAAGAAAGCCGACAAGAGCGGTGCGTTGTACGCGCTGATCCTCGGTGACGACGAAATGGCCCAGCAAGTGGTAGGTTTCAAACCCCTGCGTGGCCAGGGCGAACAACAAAGCATTGCCTGGGATGCGCTTGCTGCACACCTGGCCACCTGCGTCGTGCAGGGTTGAAGCTGTCAAACAGCCGATTTAGCGATTAAGGAGTATTGGGGTGTCGAGTACCGAAGACGAACATCTGGCGGAGTTTAAGGACTGGTGGACACGCAACGGCAAGCCCCTGGTCACTGGCGGCCTGTTGGCGCTGGTCATCGTGTTCGGCTGGCAGGCCTTTCATAAGTATCAGAGCAATCAGTCGCAAGGCGCCTCGATGCTCTATCAGCAACTGCTGGAAACCACGCTGACGCCAGACGGCAAGCCTGATGCCGCCCGTGTTGCGGACCTGGCCGGCAAGCTCAACAGCGAGTTCGGCGGTAGCGCTTACGCGCAGTACGGCAGCCTGTTCGTGGCAAAAGTTGCGGTCGACAGCGGCAAGCTGGATGACGCAGCCAGCGAGCTGAAAGCCATTGTTGCCAAACCGGCCAACCCGGCGCTGGGCGAAATTGCTCGTCAGCGTCTGGCTCAGGTGCTGGCCGCGCAGAACAAGGCCGATGAAGCCCTGAAGCTGCTCGAAGGTGATGCCGATAAAGCATTCCTGGCCACTCGCGAAGAACTCAAAGGCGACCTGCTGGTGCAGTTGGGTCGTACCGACGAAGCGAACACGGCGTATCAAAAAGCCAAGGCGGCACTGTCGGATGAAGCGGCAGTGGGTGGCCTACAAATCAAGCTGGACGACCTGGCCAAAGGGGATGCGTGACGTGATTCGTTGGAAACATGCAGCATTGCTGGCTCTGGCCATATTGGCCGCGGGTTGCAGCAGCAACAGCAAAAAAGAACTGCCACCGGCCGAGTTGACCGACTTCAAAGAAGAAGTGGTTCTGCAAAAGCAGTGGAGTCGTTCGATCGGTGACGGTCAGGGCGAGTCGTACAACATGCTGGTTCCGGCGATCGATGGCGATACCATCTATGCCGCCGACGTCACCGGTGTGGTGATGGCGATGGATCGCAGCAATGGCGACGTCAAATGGAAGAAAGATCTCGAATTGCCTGTTTCCGGCGCTGTCGGCGTCAGTTACGGTCTGCTCCTGATCGGTACGATCAAGGGTGAAATCGTTGCCCTGGACGCCATCAACGGTGAAGAGAAATGGCGCGCTCGCGTGTCCAGTGAAGTCCTCGCGCCGCCGGCCAACAACGGTGATGTCGTTGTCGTTCAGACTCAGGATGACCGTCTGATCGGTCTGGATGCCGCTACCGGCACCCAGCGCTGGTTGTATGACAGTACTCCGGCGGTATTGACCCTGCGCGGCACCAGTGCGCCGATCGTCACCAACCGCCTCGCGGTGGCTGGCCTGTCGACCGGTAAAGTGGTCGCTCTCGATATTTCCAACGGCGTGCCGGTCTGGGAACAACGTGTAGCCATTCCACAGGGTCGTTCGGAACTGGAGCGCGTTGTCGATATCGACGGTGGCCTGCTGCTTTCCGGCGAAACGCTGTACGTCGCCAGCTACCAGGGTCGCGTTGCGGCACTGGACCTGCAAAGCGGTCGTCAGCTTTGGCAGCGTGATGCTTCCAGCTATGCCGGTGTCGCCCAGGGTTTTGGCAACGTCTACGTGAGCCTGTCTTCGGGCACCGTTGAAGGCGTCGACGAACGTTCCACCACAGCCTTGTGGAGCAACGATTCGCTGGCTCGCCGTCAACTGTCGGCTCCGGAAGTGTTCTCCAGCTACGTTGCAGTCGGCGACATGGAAGGCTACCTGCACCTGCTGAGCCAGGTGGACGGTCGTTTCGTCGGCCGCGAACGCATCGACAGCGCCGGCCTGCGTGCCCGTCCGCTGGTGGTGGGTGACACGATTTATCTGTATGGCAACAGCGGCAAACTGGAAGCCCTGACCATTAAGTAAAGGTTTGACTATGCTTGGGCTTAACCCCCAAGCGGCTTCACCTGTGGGAGCGGGCTTGCTCGCGAAAGGCGTCAAAGATGACGCGTACAGCCTGAATAAACGCGGTGCTGCTACTTTTTTTCGCGAGCAAGCCCGCTTCCACAGTGCTGCCCCGAGCACCAGCCGCTGCCTAGCAGCGGCTTTTGTATTTTCTGAAATAACGAAGTGGAGAGCCGCATGGTTCCCGTAATCGCCCTGGTGGGCCGACCGAACGTCGGCAAGTCCACCTTGTTCAACCGCCTGACCAGGACTCGCGACGCCATCGTTGGCGACTTGTCTGGTCTGACCCGTGATCGCCAATACGGTGAGGCCAAGTGGCAAGGGCGTTCCTACATTCTGGTCGACACCGGCGGTATCTCCGGTGACGAGCACGGTATGGACGAAAAAATGGCCGAGCAGTCGCTGCTGGCCATTGAGGAAGCGGATGTCGTTCTGTTCCTGGTAGATGCCAAGGCCGGTTTCACCGCCGCCGACCAGATGATCGCCGAGCATTTGCGCAAACGTAACAAGCGTTCTTACGTGGTTGCCAACAAGGTCGACAACATCGACCCTGAAATGGCCCGCGCCGAATTCGCCCCGTTGGGCATGGGCCACGCGATCCCGATCGCCGGTGCTCATGGTCGTGGCATCACCCAGATGCTGGAAATCGCCCTGAGCGACTTCCCGAAAGACGATGACGAGCTGGAAGAAGGCGAAGAAGAGATCGTTGCCGAAGGCGAGGAAGCCAAGCGCATTCCTGGCCCTAGCGAAAAAGACGGGATCAAGATCGCGATCATCGGCCGTCCGAACGTCGGCAAGTCGACCCTGGTCAACCGTATGCTCGGTGAAGACCGGGTAATCGTCTATGACGAGCCCGGCACCACCCGCGACAGTATCTACATCCCGTTCGAGCGTAACGACGAGAAGTACACGCTGATCGACACCGCTGGTGTGCGCAAGCGCGGCAAGATCCACGAAGAAGTTGAAAAGTTCTCCGTGGTCAAAACCCTGCAAGCGATCAAAGATGCCAACGTGGTGATCTTTGTAATGGACGCCCGCGAAGGTGTGGTCGATCACGACCTCAACCTGCTGGGCTTCGCCATTGAGTCGGGTCGTGCGCTGGTGATCGCGATCAACAAGTGGGACGGCATGACGCCGAGTGAGCGCGACTTCGTGAAGGTCGAGCTGCAACGTCGACTGTTCTTCGTTGACTACGCCGACATTCACTTCATCTCAGCCCTGCACGGCACGGGCGTGGGCAACCTCTACGCCTCCGTACAGAACTCGTTCAAGTCTGCGGTTACCCGCTGGCCAACCAACCGCCTGACCACGATTCTGGAAGATGCGGTCGGTGAGCACGCGCCGCCGATGGTCAACAACCGTCGGATCAAGCTGCGTTATGCTCACTTGGGTGGCGCGAACCCGCCGATCATCGTGATTCACGGTAACCAGATCGAGAAGGTGCCGAAGTCTTACGTGCGCTATCTGGAAAACACTTATCGCCGTGTCTTGAAACTGGTCGGTACGCCGATCCGCATCGAGTTCAAGGGCGGCGAGAACCCGTACGAAGGCAACAAGAACTCGCTCACGGACCGTCAGGTCAACAAGAAGCGTCGGATGATGT
The DNA here is from genome assembly GCF_003254125.1 of Pseudomonas sp. 478. Lineage (NCBI taxonomy): Bacteria > Pseudomonadati > Pseudomonadota > Gammaproteobacteria > Pseudomonadales > Pseudomonadaceae > Pseudomonas > Pseudomonas sp. 478. Next base: position 36,187 of record NZ_QKZG01000006.1, on the reverse strand, counting down.
CGCACCACAAGAAAGCCGACAAGAAGCGCCGCGACAAGCGCTGATTTACGGCTACCTGATTCCTGTGGGAGCGTGGCTTGCCCGCGATGAACGATAACGCGGTGTATCTGTTACACCGCGGTGCGGCCATCGCGGGCAAGCCACGCTCCCACAGGATCGGGTTCCAGAAAGGGCGCTTAAGGCGCCCTTTTTTTATGGGCGTCGTTTGGGCTATTCTCGGGCTCTCCCGCGCCGCCGTAGAGCCGGGGGGATAGAGCAGGGAATCACCGATGATCACCAGTAAGCTGCCGAATGTCGGCATCACTATCTTCACGCAGATGTCTCAGCTCGCGGCGCAAACCGGGGCGCTGAACCTGTCCCAGGGTTTTCCTGACTTCGACGCCCCGCAGGCCCTGTGCGATGCGGTCGGTCGGCATATCGCCAATGGCCATAACCAGTATTCGCCGATGACCGGCCTTCCGGCATTGCGTCAGCAGATTGCGGCGAAGATCGCCCGCAGCTACGGCGTCAATGTGGATGTCGACCATGAAGTGACCGTCACGCCCGGCGCAACCCAGGCGATTTTCTGCGCTATTCAGGCGGTTATCCACAGCGGCGACGAAGTGATCGTGTTCGACCCGGCCTACGACAGTTATGAACCCTCGGTTGAGCTGGCCGGTGGTCGTTGCGTCCATGTGCGGTTGGGCCTGAATGACTTCGCCATCGACTTTCAGAAGCTGGGTGAAGCCATTACATCGCGCACGCGGATGATCATCCTCAACTCTCCACATAACCCAAGTGGCGCACTGATCAGTCGTGCCGAGCTGGATCAGCTGGCGGCGTTGATTCGAGATCGCGACATCTACATCGTCAGCGACGAAGTCTACGAACACCTGGTCTTCGATGGCGTGCCTCACGCCAGCGTGCTGAATCACGAAGAGCTGTATCAGCGTGCTTTCGTGGTCAGCTCCTTTGGCAAGACCTATCACGTCACTGGCTGGAAAACAGGCTACGTGGTCGCACCGCCGGCCCTCACAGCGGAGCTGCGCAAGGTTCACCAATACGTCAGTTTCTGCGGTGTAACGCCGCTGCAATATGCCTTGGCCGACTTCATGGCCGAGCACCCGGAACACGTTGAAGAACTGCCGGCTTTCTATCAGGCCAAGCGCGATCTGTTCTGCGATCTGCTAACACCGTCGCGCTTCAGTTTCAGCCGAGTGGCCGGCACGTATTTCCAATTGGTCGATTACTCGCAGATTCGCCCGGACCTCAACGACGTCGAGATGGCGTTGTGGATGACCCGCGAACATGGCGTGGCGAGCATCCCGATCTCGGTGTTCTACCAGACCCCACCCGAAGGCCAGCGCCTGGTGCGACTGTGCTTCGCCAAACGCGAGGAGACCCTGCGTGAAGCAGCGGCAAAACTATGCGTGATTTGAGTGCGCTACCCAATCTGAACATCGCGCTGGTCCAGACCACCCTGGCCTGGCACGATCGAGAGGCTAATCTGGAGCATTTCGAGCCATTGCTGGAACAGGCTCGCGGCGCTGACCTGATCATCCTGCCGGAGATGTTCACCACCGGTTTTTCCATGGAATCGGAAACGCTCGCCGAATCGGAAAACGGTCCCACCAGCAAATGGCTGCGGGTTCAGGCGGCGAAACTGGATGCGGTGATCACCGGCAGTATCATCGTCCAGGTGGCGGACGGCAGTCATCGCAATCGCCTGTTGTGGGCGCGGCCGGACGGCGAGGTGTGGCACTACGACAAGCGCCATCTGTTTCGCATGGCCGGCGAGCACAACCACTTCACCCCCGGTGAGCGTCAGGTGCAGTTCGAACTCAAGGGTTGGCGCGTGCGGCCGCTGATTTGCTACGACCTGCGCTTCCCGGTCTGGAGTCGCGATGCTCAAGACACTGATTTGCTGCTGTACACCGCCAACTGGCCGGGGGCACGGCGTCAGCACTGGAACCGTTTGCTGCCAGCGCGGGCGATCGAGAACCTCTGCTACGTGGCGGCGGTGAATCGCGTTGGTACTGACGGCAAAGGTTTTGCCTACACCGGTGACAGTCAGGTGCTGGACTTCCAGGGTGAGACATTGCTCAGTGCAGGCGAGGCGGATGGGGTGTTTCAGGTTGTTCTGAATGCTGCTGACCTTCAAGCTTATCGCACGCGGTTTCCGGCAAACCTGGATGCCGATACCTTCGAGTTCACCTGATATCTCCGCTGCCTGCCCCGGCGTCTTCGCGAGCAAGCCCGCTCCCACATTTGATTGGTGTGAACACAGATTTTGTGTACCCCTCAGATCTACTGTGGGAGCGGGCTTGCTCGCGAAGACGCCAGAACAGGCAACACAAAAATCCCAAGCAAACAAAAAGGCCCCAAGGTTCGCACCTCGGGGCCTTTTGCATTGCAGCGAAGGCTTACGCCGCTTTCGCTTCCGGCTGGCTCAGCGAGCGGTTAAGTGCGCTGAACAAAGCCTTGAAGCTGGCGGTAGTGATGTTTTCATCGATACCGACGCCGTGCACCGCACGTTCACCGTTCACGCGCAGTTCAATGTAGGCCGCCGCTTTGGCATTGGTGCCCGAACCGATGGCGTGTTCGTTGTAGTCCATGATCTCAACCGGAATCGGCAGACCGGCCACCAGCGCTTCGAGGGCACCGTTGCCCTTGCCACGCCAGTGCAGGTTGGTTTCACCCTGGCCTTTGCCCGAGACTTCCACTTCGACGGCGCTATGACCGTTTTCTTCCTGCAGGCGATGGCTGACCAGCGCGTACGGGGTGTTGGCCTGCAAGTACTCGCTGTGCAGCAGGGCATGGATCTGCTGAGCCGTCATCTCAAGGCCCAGGCGATCGGTTTCACGCTGCACCACCTGGCTGAACTCGATCTGCATGCGACGCGGCAAGCTGATGCCGTATTCCTGTTCCAGCAGGTAAGCGATACCGCCCTTGCCCGACTGGCTGTTGACGCGGATCACCGCCTCGTAGCTGCGGCCGATGTCGGCCGGGTCGATCGGCAAGTACGGTACTTCCCACAGGGCGTCCGGTTTCTGCTGGGCGAAGCCCTTGCGGATGGCGTCCTGGTGGGAGCCGGAGAACGCGGTATGAACCAGGTCGCCGACGTACGGGTGACGTGGGTGCACCTGGATCTGGTTGCATTCTTCGACGACTTTGCGCACGCCGTCGATGTCGGAGAAGTCCAGCTCAGGGTGAATGCCCTGGGTGTAGAGGTTCAGCGCCACGGTCACGAGGTCGACGTTACCGGTACGTTCGCCGTTGCCGAACAGGCAGCCTTCGACACGGTCGGCGCCGGCCATCAGGCCCAGTTCGGTAGCCGCAACGCCAGTGCCACGGTCGTTGTGGGTGTGCAGGCTGATGATCACGCTGTCACGACGGTTGATGTGACGGCCGAACCATTCGATCTGGTCGGCATAGATGTTCGGGGTCGCGCATTCGACGGTGGCTGGCAGGTTGAGAATCACCTTGTGCTCAGGCGTCGGGTTCCAGACTTCGATGACGGCGTCGCAGACTTCCTTGGCGAACTCGAGCTCGGTGGCGCTGAAGGTTTCTGGCGAGTATTCGAAGGTCCACTCGGTGTTTGGCTGCTGGGCGGCATATTTGACGAACAGCTTGGCCGCGTTCACGGCGATGGCCTTGACCCCTTCCTTGTCCTGGTTGAAGACAATGCGACGGAAGGAAGGGGAGGTGGCGTTGTACAGGTGAACGATGGCTTTCTTCGCTCCGCGCAGGGATTCGAAGGTGCGCTCGATCAAATCTTCACGGCCCTGGGTCAGCACCTGAATGGTGGTGTCGTCCGGGATATGGTTGCCTTCGATCAGGGTGCGCACGAAATCGAAGTCGGTTTGCGAAGCCGCCGGGAACGACGCTTCGATTTCTTTCACGCCGACCGACACCAGGGTTTTCCAGAAACGCAGCTTCTTGACCGCGTCCATTGGCTCGATCAGCGACTGGTTACCATCACGAAGGTCGGAGCTGCACCAGATCGGCGCGGCGGTGATGGTCTTCGACGGCCAGGTGCGGTCCGGAATGTCGATGGTCGGGAACGCGCGGTATTTCGAAGACGGGTCTTTGAGCATGCTCATCGGGAAATCCTTATTGTGTGGGCCGAAAAAAGGCGGCCTGCCGGTGGATCAAATGTTCTGGGGATAAAGCGTAGGACGAGGCACCGCGATTCAGCCTGGCAGTCGTGCACTGACAAGGCACAGGCTGCGGTGCTGGCGAAGCTGGATGAGGGTGTGAGAGGTTTTCATGCCTTCAACCCTAACCGCGAGGGTGAAGGATGGCAAGCGGTCGAAAAAAATTGAGAGGAATCCTCGAAAAGTCATGGTTATCGAGATTTTATTGCGGTGAACGGCGGTGATCGTTTTTATGTTTGCGCGAGGTTTGAGCGATGCGCAATTGAAGGCTTTCGGTGATGGGGCGTGTCAGCGCGGCTATTCTTAAAGCCTCACCAAGGACTACTGTCAGGCAGGAGTCGGCAATGAACGAGTCGGATTGGAAACTTTATAGCGCACTGCGTCCGTTGGCCCATGAGCGGCTGTGCATCCGGATCATGGAAGAAGTCGAGCGCATCGTGCTGGATAAAAGCACTGCGCCTTACGAGCGTATTGAAGCCAGTGAGGAAAGGCTGAAGGCGGGTCAACAGGAGCTGTATTGGGCGTTTGGCGTGTTCGGTCACTCACGCAATGAGGCGCCTGCTCACTTGCTGGGGCTGTGTACGCATGAGTTGATCAGCGCTGAAGAGTTGGCGGGCTTCTCGGAGGAAACTCAGGCGTGGATCAAAGAGTGCCTGGCACACAGGGAGATTCATGGGATTGAGGACTTGGAGGCGGAATAGATGGTGTCTGTTATTCCGCCATCGCGAGCAGGCTCACTCCTACAGTTGATCTATGGTGAACACAAATCCAATGTGGGAGTGAGCCTGCTCGCGATGAGGCTAGCCGCGTCACCGCCTATTCAGGGCTGAAATGCACCTATAAAGATGGCCGGATCAACCCGCGCATCATTCAGGCTGACGTTCCAGTGCATATGGGGCCCGGTCGCCCGCCCGGTGGCCCCCACTTTCCCGACCACCCCACCACGGGCCAATTGCTGGCCGACCTTCACGTCGATTTTCGACATGTGGCAGAACATGCTGATAAACCCCTGCCCATGGTCGACAAACACCGTGTTGCCGTTGAAAAAGTAGTTGCCGATCAGGATCACCTTGCCGGCAGCCGGGGTCTTGATCGGCGTACCGGCAGGCACGGCGAAGTCCAGGCCGGCGTGTGGGTTACGCTCTTCACCATTGAAGAAGCGGCGCACGCCGAACTTGCTCGACAGCGGGCCGTTGACTGGTTTGTCCAGCAACAGATTGCTCGGGGTGTTGGGGCTGAAGCTGCGGTAAGCCTGGATCTGTTCGGCCAACTCACCTTCGATGCGCTTGAGATTCTCCGGGTTCGGATTGACCTGCTGCGTGTTCTTCAACGTGATGTGCTGTTCCGGGTATTTCTTGTTGCCGACCGTGAAATTCAGATTCCGCCCGTCACTGCTGACCTGCTGCGTGCCCGGTTTAACCGTCAGCGGCACACCGACAATCGCCAGCCAGTTGTTCTGTTCCTTGACCACCAGCACAGGCTTGCCTTGATAACTGGCCTTCGGCGCCTGCGCAGAGGCACCCAGATCCACCACGGCCACGCCGCCCGGCACCGGTTTGTTCAACAGGCGAGTGATGTAACTGTCGGCGTGGGCATTGAAGGTCAGGCACAGCAACAGCAGCGGAGCTAAAAAACGCGGCATGGATCAATCCAGTAAAGAAAGGGTGACAGGCGTCAGGTGATTGTCTTCGACCCGCACTTGCAGTTCGCCTTCGCCAAGTCTGGCTTTCAGGCGCTGACCGTTGTGGGTTTGCGCGGCGTTGCGGATCGCGTTGCCGCGTTCGTCCAGCAAGATGCTGTAGCCACGGCCAAGGGTCGCCAACGGGCTGACCACATGCAGGGTCTGCATCTGGCTTTGCAGCTGCAGGCGACGGGATTTGAGCCCTTCGCGCATGGCACGGGGCAAGCGTTCGGCAAGGCTGTCGAGGCGCTGACGGAGCATCGCCAGTTGCCGTCCCGGATGTTGCCCGGCGAGGCGGGTTTCCAGGCGGATCAACCGTTCGCGACGGGTATTGAGGCTGCGTTCGAACGCGCGGCGCATGCGCATGTCCAGATCGTCCAGGCGCTGCGCTTGCTGGCGCAGACGTTCGCCGGGATGACGCAAGCGGCGAGACATGCCTTCCAGGCGCAGTCGATCACGCATCAAGCGGTCGCGGATACGCATCACCAGCCGTCGATGCAGGCTTTCGAGCCGACGGACCAGGTCACTGGAGTCCGGCGCGAGCAGTTCGGCAGCGGCGGAAGGCGTCGGGGCGCGGACGTCGGCTACGAAGTCGCTGATCGACACGTCGGTTTCATGGCCAACGGCGCTGACAATCGGCGTCACACAGGCATCCACGGCGCGCGCTACGGCTTCTTCGTTGAAGCACCAAAGGTCTTCCAGCGAGCCGCCGCCACGGGCCAGGATCAACGCATCGAAACCGCGGGCGTCCGCCAGTTTCAATGCGCGGACAATCTGCGCAGTGGCTTCGCGGCCCTGCACGGCAGTGGGGATCAACGTCAGTTGGATCTGCGGCGCACGACGGCGGAATACGCTAATGATGTCGCGAATCACCGCGCCGGTGGGCGAGCTGATGATGCCGATGCGTTGCGGATGCGCGGGCAGCGGCACTTTGCGCTCGGCGCTGAACAGGCCTTCGGCGCTGAGTTTTTCTTTCAGTGCATCGAAGGCCAGACGCAGCGCACCGTCACCGGCCGGCTCCACGGTATCGAGGATCAACTGGTAATCGCCACGGCCCTCGAACAGCGAAACCTTGCCGCGGACCTTCACCGCCAGGCCATCCTTCAATGCCTGGCGCACTCGTGCGGCGTTCTGCCGGAACAGTGCGCAACGCACCTGGGCACCGCTGTCCTTGAGGGTGAAGTACACATGGCCGGACGCCGGACGGGCGAGGTTGGAGATTTCGCCTTCGACCCAGATGTTGCTGAACACGTCTTCGAGCAACACCCGCGCGCGGCCGTTGAGCTGGCTGACAGTCAGGACTTCACGGTCCAGGCCGAGTCTTGCAAAGGGATCTTTAATCATGGGGCGCAGTTTAAAGGCATTCGGCGATCAATCTCCATGACCCAACGAAAATCCCCCTGTGGGAGTGGGCTTGCTCGCGAATGCGGTCTGTCATCCAGCATTGATGTCGACTAGTACTCCGCATTCGCGAGCAAGCCCGCTCCCACAGGGGTAAAGTCAGCTCCGGGATTCAGGGAAGACGGGAATGAACGTGCTTGAGTTGTTGCACCAATGGCCATTCGGCGCTACGGACTGGCTGGTAATCGCGTTGGGCATTGCCCTGGCCTACATCGTGTTCGGCATAGCCGGTTTCGGCACGGCGCTGGTGGCGGGGCCGATTCTGATCCTGTTCATGCCGCTGTCGAAGATCGTGCCGCTGTTGGTGCTGCTGGATTTCGTCGCGGCGTTCGGCAATCTGCTGCCTTCGCGACGGGATGTGGCGAAGCCTGAGTTGCTGCGGTTGCTGCCGTGCATGGCGGTCGGCTGCACGCTGGGGGTTATTTTTCTACTGAATCTGAAATCCGATGTGTTGTTGCTGTTGATGGGGCTGTTTATCAGCGCATATGCGATTTACAGCTTGTGGGTCAAAACCCGTCCGACCCAATTGTCCGCCGCCTGGGCCGTGCCAATGGGCACGGTGGGCGGGATGTTCGGGGCCTTGTTTGGCAGTGGCGGTTTTTTATATGCGATCTATTTGAACAGTCGTCTGCCCAAAGAGGCGGCCCGGGCGACCCAGAGTGCGCTGATCAGTTGCAGCACGGTGGTGCGCTTGAGCCTGTTTGCCGTCGCAGGTGTGTACGCCGAGCTACCCTTATTGGTATTGGCTCTGTGTTTATTGCCGGCGATGGCAGTGGGCCTGTGGATCGGCCGGCGGTTGACCATGAGATTGTCCCGCGAGGCGTTTGTGCGGCTGGTGACCTGGTTGGTGCTGGCCAGCGGAATTGCCTTGATCGGACGTTATTTGAGTGCTTGACCGGATTTCGTCAGGGATTAAGCTGCCGGCCGCCCTGACGCCTTCGCGGGCAAGTCGAATCGTCGCACCGCCGCTCCCACAAGTGACCGGGGGGACATGACTTTTATGTACACCGCCATTCCTTGTGGGAGCGGGCTTGCCCGCGAAGGCGTCGGGTGGCACACCGCAGAACTTTCTATTTAACGCAGTAGGCTGCACCCATGAATTCGCAAAGCATCATCGTTCCGAAAATCTCCACCCTGCCGGTGCACGAACCCCGGGCCCGGGCGGTCGTGCGTTGGCTGGTACGCAAGAACATCATTAAAGAAGAACTGACCACCTGTGGCCGCACTGGCAACCGCATGGCTCATGCCATCGCCGACGGTGCCCGCGCTGTCGTGCTGCATCCTGAAGCGCTGCCGTTCGGCGAACCGATCAATGGCCTGGAAATCATCACCAAGCGCTGCATCTACACGCCCGCCAAGGGTTTCCTTGAAGAGGCGGGCTGCGTCGAGTGCCGCAAGGAAGTCGGCGAAGCGCTGTTCGAAAGCCTGGAAGACTGGATGCCGGGGCGCACCGATAACTTCACGTGTCCGGAATGCGGGCATGAAGACGACATCAACGGGTTTCTTTTCCTGCAGGAATGCGGCTTTTCCAACCTGGGCTTTATCTTCAACAACTGGGCCGAGGCCGGGTTCAAACAGAGCTTTATCGACGAATTTGCCGATTGGCTCGATCAACCTGTCAGTTGGGTGAAAGTCGAACTGTAGGAGCACAGCTTGCTGGCGATGGCGGACTTAAGGGCGCCATCGCCAGCAAGCTGTGCTCCTACAGAATTCGGCGTTAAATACCCGTCGATCGACCGTGTCGAAATAGACAGAGTTTTACATTGAACCCGAGGGGGTGTCTGACTATAATGGCGCGCTTCCATTTTCCCGCTCGGGAGCCCCCGCGATGCTGCGTATCAGCCAAGAAGCTCTGACATTCGACGACATTCTCCTAGTGCCTGGTTATTCCGAGGTGCTTCCTAACGAAGTCAGTCTCAAGACCCGCCTAACCCGTGGCATCGAGCTGAATATTCCTCTGGTTTCTGCCGCCATGGACACCGTTACTGAAGCCCGTCTGGCAATTGCCATGGCTCAGGAAGGTGGCATCGGCATTATCCACAAGAACATGACCATCGAGCAGCAAGCTGCCGAAGTGCGCAAGGTCAAGCGTTATGAGGCCGGCGTGGTCAAGGACCCGATCACCATCGAGGCTGACGCCACGGTTCGTGAACTGTTCGAACTGACCCGCATGCACAACATCTCCGGCGTTCCGGTTTTGCACGATGGCGACCTGGTCGGCATCGTCACTTCCCGTGACGTACGTTTCGAAAACCGTCTGGACGCCACCGTCCGTCAAGTGATGACGCCTAAAGAGCGTCTGGTCACGGTCAAGGAAGGCGCCGACAAGAACGACGTCCGCGAGTTGTTGCACAAACACCGCATCGAACGCGTGCTGATCGTCGACGACAAATTTGCCCTCAAAGGCATGATGACCGTTAACGACATCGAAAAAGCCAAGGCTTACCCGCTGGCCAGCAAGGACGATCAAGGTCGTCTGCGTGTTGGTGCAGCAGTCGGTACCGGTAAAGACACCGGTGATCGCGTAGCTGCCCTGGTCAATGCCGGCGTTGACGTGGTGGTGGTCGACACCGCTCACGGTCACTCCAAAGGTGTGATCGACCGCGTTCGCTGGGTCAAACAGAATTTCCCTGAAGTGCAGGTCATCGGCGGCAACATCGCCACCGGCGCTGCCGCCAAGGCTCTGGCCGAAGCAGGCGCCGATGCAGTCAAGGTCGGTATCGGCCCAGGCTCGATCTGCACCACCCGTATCGTCGCCGGTGTCGGCGTCCCGCAAATCAGTGCCATCGCCAACGTCGCCGCTGCCCTCGAAGGCACAGGCGTTCCGTTGATCGCCGACGGCGGCATCCGTTTCTCCGGTGACCTGTCCAAGGCCATCGTTGCCGGTGCCTCCTGCGTGATGATGGGCTCGATGTTCGCCGGTACTGAAGAAGCGCCAGGCGAGATCGAACTGTTCCAGGGTCGTTCGTACAAGGCTTACCGCGGCATGGGTTCGCTGGGCGCCATGTCCCAGGCTCAAGGCTCCTCCGACCGTTACTTCCAGGACTCCTCGGCAGGCGCCGAGAAACTGGTTCCGGAAGGGATCGAAGGGCGTGTTCCTTACAAGGGCACATTGAGCGCCATCATCCATCAATTGATGGGCGGCCTGCGTTCCTCGATGGGTTACACCGGCAGTGCCGACATCGAAGAAATGCGCACCAAGCCTGAGTTCGTGCGGATCACCGGCGCTGGCATGGCCGAGTCCCACGTTCACGACGTGCAAATCACCAAAGAAGCGCCAAACTACCGCGTAGGTTGAGCCTTCCAGCAAAAAGTTAAGTAACCGGGGCTGTTTTATTCAGCCCCGAGTTGTTTCTGAATCACGACTGTTTCTGAATTACTTAGACGAGACTGAATCATGGCCCTCGACATTCACGCTCACCGTATCCTGATCCTCGACTTCGGTTCCCAGTACACCCAGCTGATTGCCCGCCGCGTGCGTGAAATCGGCGTGTACTGCGAACTGCATCCGTTCGACATGGACGACGAAGCGATTCGCGAATTCGCTCCAAAAGGCGTCATTCTCGCCGGTGGCCCCGAGTCCGTGCACGTCGCCGACAGCCCGCGCTGCCCGCAAGCGGTGTTTGACCTGGGCGTACCGGTCTTCGGTATCTGCTACGGCATGCAGACCATGGCTGAACAGCTGGGTGGCAAGGTCGAAGGTTCCGAACTGCGTGAGTTCGGTTACGCCCGTGTCGACGTGGTCGGCAAGAGCCGTCTGCTCGACGGCATCGAAGACCACATCGACGCCGACGGCCTGTTCGGCCTCGACGTGTGGATGAGTCACGGTGACAAGGTCACCAAGATGCCGCAGGACTTCCACATCCTGGCCAGCACCCCAAGCTGCCCGATCGCCGGCATGTTCGACGACGCGCGTGGCTACTACGGCGTGCAGTTCCACCCGGAAGTGACCCACACCAAGCAGGGCGGTCGCATCCTCTCGCGTTTCATCCTCGACATCTGCGGCTGTGAAGCCTTGTGGACGCCTTCGAAGATTGCTGAAGACGCCATCGCCAACATTCGCGCCCAGGTCGGCACCGACAACGTACTGCTCGGCCTGTCCGGCGGTGTGGATTCCTCGGTAGTTGCCGCGCTGCTGCACAAAGCCATTGGCGACCAGCTGACCTGCGTCTTCGTCGACAACGGCCTGCTGCGTCTGCACGAAGGTGAGCAAGTGATGGCCATGTTCGCCGAGAACATGGGCGTCAAGGTGATCCGCGCCAATGCCGAAGATCAGTTCCTCGACAACCTGGCTGGCGAGTCCGACCCGGAGAAGAAGCGCAAAATCATCGGCCGTACCTTCATCGACGTCTTCGATGCCCAGTCCAACAAACTGGACAACATCAAGTACCTCGCCCAAGGCACCATCTACCCGGACGTGATCGAGTCGGCTGGCGCCAAAAGCGGCAAGGCGCACGTGATCAAGTCGCACCACAACGTGGGCGGCCTGCCGGAAGAAATGAACCTCAAGCTGGTTGAACCCCTGCGCGAGCTGTTCAAGGACGAAGTCCGTCGTCTGGGCCTGGAACTGGGCCTGCCGTACGACATGGTCTACCGTCACCCGTTCCCGGGCCCGGGCCTGGGCGTGCGGATCCTCGGTGAAGTGAAGAAGGAATACGCCGACCTGCTGCGTCGCGCCGACCACATCTTCATCGAAGAACTGCGCAAGGCCGACTGGTACCACAAAGTCAGCCAGGCATTCGTGGTGTTCCAGCCAGTGAAATCGGTTGGCGTTGTCGGCGATGGCCGTCGTTACGCCTGGGTCGTTGCCCTGCGTGCCGTTGAAACCATCGACTTCATGACCGCTCGTTGGGCGCACCTGCCTTACGAACTGCTGGAAACCGTTTCCGGTCGGATCATCAACGAAATCGAAGGCATCTCCCGCGTCACCTACGACGTGTCGAGCAAGCCGCCGGCGACGATTGAGTGGGAGTGATCCCGCGCTAGCCTTGATGGCTTGATCGCAGGTAACTGAGAAGGCCGTGTGAACACTGTTCACACGGCCTTTTTACGTTTTAGACGCCGGTTAGCCGAATGGGGGCCATGCCCATTCTGTGCAGCGCTGAGCTCAAGCCTTCGGTCGTTGGAAAACGTCGTCCGCTGATCTGCCAGGAATCCCGTTCGATGTAGTAGCCGTCCGCATCTTGTTTTATGGGCGTGCGAACGAGTTTCCCGCGGATCACCATGCCGTTTCTGGTGATGGTTCGGCTGCGATGAACCAGTATTGGTTCACCGGTACTGGTGCTGAGGGTGTACATGCCAGGCCTGGGCAGGCCATCTTCCAGTCTTTGCGCAAGGGCCACGCTTTTCGGCGTCGGGATCTGCAGCAACAAGTCATTTTTGACAAAACTGACCGCTTGCCCCGGGCGCGCCACATCGGAGATCCCGGGGTCGACCTTGATACCGCCGAGCTCATCCACGCCCACACTCTCGATACGCAGGCCGATGCTCCCTTCAAGCTCACTGACACCCACCACGTCAGCATAGGTATTGGCGTGGCTGTTACCGACCAATGCCACCCAGCGATGGGTGCCTCTGGCTGTCTGGTCGGCGCTGATGACTTGTTGGGCGAAGAAATTCATCATTTTTTGTCGGAAATTTATGTCTGGCCTCTGAATACCGGCGCTGCGGTAACTGGCCAGGCAGTCGATGGCTTGCACGCGGATATTATTTTTTTGTGCGGTCCTGACGACCTGTTCAAACGTGAATTGTTTGCTGGGGTCGGTCGAAAAAGTTGCATCAAGATCCTTGAGGTAGCTTTCCAGATCCTCGGACATCACCCCGGTGCGGTTGAACACATCCAGGTCCGCTTGATGGAAATCCGTCAGCAGATGCTCCATGTACAGGGTTTTGACCTTCTGTTTGCGCAGCACGCTCATGTTCTCGATCAAAAATTGTTTGCTGCCCACGCTGGAGTGACTTTCACCGATGACCAGGCTTTGTGAGCGCTTGAACAGGGTCTTGATGATGTCCTTGAGCTTCGCATTCGCGATGAACGATGGAATGGCAGGCCTGGGTGGCAGCTGTGGTTGCGGCTGCGAATAAAAGGACACGGCGTCGTCGTGTAGTCTTCGGCGTAGTCTTTTGAAGGCTTCCAGCTCATCGGCTGGATTGTTGGGATTGATAAAGCCGTCCTTTAAATCGCCCTTTGTCTCCAAACCATTGGCTGCCTTTTTGAGGGCCGGCTTGATGTCCTGAGGAACATCGTATGCAGTCGCCGGGGCGTCGAAGTCGGGCAGTGGCGGCTCGGCCCTGGCGAACAGATCGGAAAACTTGCCGCCTCCCGCCAGACCGGGACGAGTGAGGGGCACCCACTCACCCATTTCATCCAGGCGCACCGGTATGTTGCGGTAAAAGGAGTGGGGATCGACCGGATCGATGATCGTCCAGGTCTTCAGTTCGTTGCTGTAGCGCACCTGGTAGAAATTGTCCCCCATGGCGATGTAATTACCGCCTGTCTCGGGCTGATAGATGCCTTGAAACTTGCCTTCCTCGTTGATGGGGGAATAGCCATCGAGGATTTCATTGGTTTCAAAAGGCGCCAACAGGCTGGCATCTCCCGGGTCGGGTTTGATGGATTCGAAGGGCAGTTGCACTGGGGGGCTCGGCGACTTCAAATCTTCCCCAGGGATGATTGCCTCCTCTGCTTCCTCTGCTTCCTCTGCTTCCTCTGCTTGCGCGAACTCGCTTGCCCCTCTCAGGAACGGCAAGTTGAACAGGATGTCCACGCTGCCAAGGATGGCCCCTTTGATCGCGGCCTTGCGTTCCGCAGGGGTCGTGGCGTTGATGGCCTGATCGATGTGCAAGCCGACATTGGCAATGCCCGCGCCTATGACAACCAGCGCTGCTGGCCAGGCCGCTGCAGCCATTGGCCCAAAGACGCGGTTGAAGGCATTGAGGTAGCCGATCCACAGCTTTTTGCGTAGCTCGCCATTGGAATGCAGCAGGTAATTGGCGTCGCTGAGCATGCGCTCATGGGTGGACTGGCTCAAATGGGTGAACGTATCACCGGCAATTTTCTCGCCACGGTAGTGGAGCAAGTGATGGTCGGCGGCGGTGTCTTCATCCGGTAATACCTCGTACGTATGGGTGAGGCCGACATTTTCATATTCGGTGTTCTCCAGAAAGTGAAAGATCAGGCCAACGCCGGTGAAATTGGCGAGCTTGTGCCCCAGCGAAGTGGGCTTTTCCTGAACGATGTCGCGCTCTTCCTGCTTGAAGTGCATGAGCATGCGTTCACGGCCTTCGGCGTCCTTGACCTCATTGACCAGCCATTCGTGCAGCTCTTCGACCTTGTTGAAACAGTGGAAACCCCTGGGTTCGCCAGGAACGTAGAGAATGTTCAGGTCACTGTCGTCAGTGATGCTGAAGATGTCCGTGGAAACGAACTCATCAATACAAAACTTGCGAATCGATAAACCGCTGGCTGTGGTCGCCTCGTCCATCAGCATTTGCCGGGTGAGCGGTCTGCCCGCATTCCCCGCGCAGGCCCTGAGCACCAGGGTGAAATGTTCACGGGACAAGTGCCCGCTCTCATAGTCTTCAATCGCTTTGGCGATGAAGGTGCACTTGGCCAGCGCACGGAAGTTGGCGCTGTGTTTTTCCCAGAATGTCGCAATGGCCGTTTTGTAACGGTCAGCGAAATTGATGTCCCAGAAGGCTTTCAGTACGTCGCTGGCATGCAGGCGCACTTCGTTGGTTTCGTCGTAACTCTCGGCGTCATCACCGATCCGGTAAAAGCCGCCATAGAGATCCAGCAGGTCGGCATTGTCCTGGTCGTGGACGCTGAAACGGTGCATGACCAGTTGCGGGAAGGTCATGGATTCCTTGGGTTTTTCAAGGATGTGCTGCCAGCCGGTAAAGGCCGTGGAGCTGCTTTGGGCACCATGGAACCGGTGCCACCAGACTTTGTCCGGGGTGATGTCGGTGATGTGATGTCGGGTGAGGATGTCCTGGGCGATTTCGTACGCCATGGCGTACAGGTCGGGGCAGTCGTCGACCAGACCGGGGACCAGGGCCTGGAGGGCCTGGGCATCGGCGGAGTTGGTCAGGATGATGTCTTGGGTATCGTCCATGATGCTTTCCTTGAGCGTTTGAGGGCGCTCACTATCTCAAGGGGCATCGGATCCATCTGTAAGGCACTTGCTGACGAAAGACGTAGGAGTAGGCGAGTGCCAGCGTCAGGCTCAGCGCCGCGCAATGTCAGAAAAGTAAAACTTGTCCAGCGTATGCCGCGACTCGGTGTATTCGAACTGCCGACCATCCTGCAAAAACGTCTGGTTGCTGACCACGATCACATGGCTCTGGCCGTCGAGGTCCAGGTGTTGCTGGTCGTCCTTGCTGCGGGGCACCGCTTCGATGGTGCGCTGGGCGTAGGCGATTTGCAGTTGCAGGGTCTGCTCGATGAAGGCGTAGATCGAGTGCTCGGCAATGTCCCGGGACAGGCCGGGGATCACGTCGCTGACGAAATGGTTGATGTCCAGGATCACCCGTTTGCCGTCAATCCGTCGTACTCGTTTGATTCGCGTGATCAGGCTGCCGGCTTCAGCCTTGATGTGTTCGATCAATGGACCTTCGAGGGGGATTTGAGTGAACTCGACCACCTCGGTGCTGACGTCGTTACCCAGGCGTGGATACGTTTCCTGAAAGCTGACGATGCCGCCGAGCTGGAATTCGATCGGGTTGGTCGACAGCACGAACGTGCCTTTGCCGTGGACCTTCTGCGCGAAACCGCGCTCCTGCAATTGCTCGATCGCCTTGCGCACGGTGCCGCGACTGGCCTGGTAGCTGTCCATCAGTTCGGTTTCGGAAGGCAACCGGGCGCCGCGTTCCAGACGTTCGGTCGTGATGCTGGCAAGCAGATCGCTGTAGATCTGGTTGTATTTACTCATGGGGATGGCTCTATGCCGCGCTGTACTCAAGGCTTCGAACCTTAAGGGCAGGGTAGGGGTTTGTCCATGCGGCGTTAGGTTTCTTTGACTTTGGAGGTAGGAAACATCGCCGCCTGTCGGGTTCAGGATAAACAAAATCAAACTCGTCTGTACGAGTTGTTGCTTTAACTCGTACAGACGAGTACTTTTCGCTTCGGCGTGCTGCCAATAACAAAAAACTACAGCGCAAGGACAATCATGAGCCACGACTATCCGAATATCGCCAGCGAGCTGCTGCAAAGCCTCGGTGGCAGCGACAACCTCGAGCAGGCCGCGCACTGTGTCACACGGCTGCGCCTGGCCCTCAAGGACCCGAGCCTGGTCAACAGCGCCACCCTGAACCAGATCGATCTGGTCAAAGGCTCGTTCTTCACTGGCGGCCTGTTCCAGGTGGTCATCGGCCCTGGTGAAGTGGAAAAGGTCTACGCCGAACTGCGTCGTCAAACCGGTCTCGCCGCCTCAACCATCGCCGACGTCAAACAGAAAAGCGTCGAGAAGATCAATCCCATGCAGCGGCTGGTACGGGTGTTTTCCGACGTCTTCATGCCGATTCTGCCGGCGCTGATCATTGCCGGCCTGCTGATGGGCATCAACAACCTGATCGGCGCCAAAGGCATGTTCATCGAGGGCAAGACCCTGCTGGACGCCTATCCGAAGCTTGACGGGCTCTGGAGCCTGATCAACCTCATGGCCAATACCTCGTTTGTGTTCCTGCCGGCGCTGGTGGGCTGGTCGGCGGCCAAGCGCTTTGGCGGCAGCGAGATCCTCGGCATCGTGCTTGGCCTGATGCTGGTGCACCCCGATCTGCTCAATGCCTGGAACTATGGCAAGGCCGTTGCGGGTCTCGACGGCCAGAGCCTGCCGTACTTCGACATCCTCGGTTTGTTCCAGATTGAGAAGGTTGGCTATCAGGGACAGATCCTGCCGATCCTGATGGCAGCCTACGTGATGAGCGTCATCGAAAAATGGCTGCGGGCGCGGGTGCCTAACGCGGTGCAATTGCTGGTGGTGCCGATCACCACCATCGTTGTCACCGGCGTGCTGGCGCTGGCGGTGATCGGCCCGGTGACCCGTCATCTGGGGATTCTCATCACCGAAGGCGTGGTCATGCTGTTTGACCTGGCGCCGATGGTCGGCGGGGCGATTTTTGGTTTGCTCTACGCGCCACTGGTGATCACCGGCATGCACCACATGTTCCTCGCGGTCGACTTGCAGCTGATCTCCACCCAGGGCGGCACTTTCATCTGGCCGATGATCGTCATGTCCAACCTGGCCCAGGGCAGCGCGGCATTGGCAGTGTTCTACATGACCCGCAACGTGCGGGATAAAAGCATGGCCTCGACCTCGGCGATTTCCGCTTACTTCGGCATCACCGAACCGGCCATGTTCGGGGTCAACCTGCGCTACAAATTTCCGTTTTATGCAGCCCTGATCGGTTCGGCCCTGGGCTGCATTTTCCTGTCGCTGAACAAGGTCCAGGCCTCGGCGATCGGCGTCGGTGGGTTGCCCGGTTTTATCTCGATCATTCCGCAGTTCATTCCGATGTTCGTGATCGGGATGGTGATTGCCATGGTCGTGCCGTTTGTTCTGACCTGCGGGTTGAGCATGAAGATTGTTCGGCCTGGGTATCGGGTTGCCTGATAGATCGCTATCGCGAGCAGGCTCGCTCCCACATGGGAATGCATTCAACTGTGGGAGCGAGCCTGCTCGCGATGAGGCCCTAAGGGCCGCTACAAAACTTATTGAAGGAATAGCGCCATGCAAGACTGGCAACGTTCGGTGATCTACCAGATCTACCCGAAGAGTTTTCACAGCCACGCCGGCAACCCCACGGGAGATTTGCTTGGCGTTGTGGCCAAGCTCGATTACCTGCACTGGCTGGGTGTCGATTGCCTGTGGATCACGCCGTTCCTGCGTTCGCCCCAACGCGACAACGGCTACGACATCAGTGATTACTACGCCATCGACCCGAGTTACGGGACCATGGCCGATTGCGAATTACTGATCGCCGAGGCTGGCAAGCGCGGGATCAAGCTGATGCTCGATATCGTGGTCAATCACACCTCCATTGAACACACCTGGTTCCAGCAGGCCCGTAGCAGCCTCGACAACCCGTACCGGGATTTCTACATCTGGCGCGACCAGCCGAACAACTGGGAATCCAAGTTCGGTGGCTCTGCATGGGAGTATGAAGCCCAGACCGGTCAGTACTTCCTGCACCTGTTCGACCACACTCAGGCCGACCTGAACTGGGACAACCCAAAGGTGCGTGCCGAAGTCTTCAAGATGATGCGTTTCTGGCGCGACAAGGGCGTCGGCGGGTTCCGTCTGGACGTGATCAACCTGATCTCCAAACCGGCAGACTTCCCGGAGGACAACACCGACGGTCGACGTTTCTACACAGACGGCCCGAACGTCCACGAGTACTTGCAGCAAATGCACCGCGAAGTGTTCGAAGGCCATGACCTGATCAACGTCGGCGAGATGTCTTCCACCAGTCTGGAGCACTGCATTCGTTACTCGCGACCCGAGTCGAAAGAACTGTCGATGACCTTCAATTTCCATCACCTGAAGGTCGATTACCCGAACCTGCAGAAGTGGATTCGCGCCGACTTCGACTTCCTCGAACTCAAGCGCATCCTCTCCGACTGGCAAACCGGCATGCAGGCCGGCGGTGGCTGGAACGCGCTGTTCTGGTGTAACCACGACCAGCCACGGGTGGTCTCGCGTTTTGGTCATGACGGCGAATATCGCGTGCTCTCGGCGAAGATGCTCGGCACGGCATTGCACTTCCTCCAGGGCACGCCGTTCGTGTACCAGGGCGAGGAACTGGGCATGACCAATCCGGGCTTCGATCACATCGATCAGTACCGCGATGTCGAGACGCTGAACATCTTCCGGCTCAAGCGCGAGGCGGGTGCGAGCGATGCCGACAACATGGCGGCGATCATGCAGAAGTCCCGGGACAACGGCCGTACGCCGATGCATTGGAACGCCGAGCCCAACGCGGGTTTCAGCGCTGTCGAGCCGTGGATCGGGGTGCCAGCGAACGCCGGGCAGATCAACGTTGCCGCTCAGCTCGATGACCCGGATTCGGTGTTGCATCACTACCGTCAGTTGATCGCTCTGCGCCGCAGTGAAGCGCTGATGTCCGACGGTGTCTATCGGCAATTGTTGCCCGAGCACACGCAAGTCTGGGCGTACGTGCGTGAGGGCAATGGCGAACGCTTGCTGGTGCTGAACAACTTCTACGGCACGCCATGCGAAGTCGAACTGCCAGATCAAGTGATCAGCGAAACCATGGCCCAACGCCTGGTCATCAGCAATTACCCGGACTGTCCGACGCGAAATCGACAGGTCCGCTTACGGCCTTATGAGTCGTTCGTGCTGCATATGACCGACTGACCGACCGCAAAAAAACACCGACTCAAAAAAACACGCAGAACGCTGCGCGGGGGAGTTTTGCGCGCCGATTTTGCTGCTGCACACAATAAAAATAATGGGGTAGCTCTTGAAAACAACAATAAATCGCAGCCTTGCAATGGCGGGCGTGTGCCTGGCCTTGCCTCTTTCGGCCCAGGCGCTGGAGTTCGCCGGTTACTTGCGCAGCGGCGTCGGCACCTCGGTCAACAGCGATAAACAGCAGTGCTTCCAGCTGCCGGGTGCGCAGACCAAATACCGCTTGGGCAACGAATGCGAGCAGTACGCCGAACTGGAATTGCGCCAGGATCTTTACACCCTGGATGACGGCTCGGTGCTGAGCGTCGACGGCATGGCTTCGTTGTACAACCAGTACGACAAGGACCTGACCTTCAACGGTGACAACGGCTCGGTGCGCCTGCCGCAGGCGTATGCGCAGTGGTCGAACATGCCAAGCCTCAACGGCGGCTCGCTGTGGGCCGGCCGGCGTTACTACAAACGGAACGATATTCACATTTCCGACTTCTACTATTGGAACCAGAGCGCCACCGGCGGCGGTATCGAGGACGTGCTGATCGGCGATCTGAAATACAGCTACGCCTTCTCGCGCAAGGACAACCTGTACCAGAAGGACTACATCAACCGCCATGACTTCAACGTTGCCGGCTTCAACACCAACCCCGGCGGTGCGTTGGAATTCGGGCTGAGCTACATCGACAAACCCGACAGCCGCGACGCTCACCGTGGCTGGGCGATCACCACCCAGCATGTGCAGAAAGGCTTTTTGGGCGGCAAGAACAAACTGGCTTTCCAGTACGGCGAAGGTCCCGGCACCGGGTTGGGTTATACCGGTAACGTGAAGCTCGACGACAGCAACAAAAGTTATCGGGTGGTGGAGTTCTTCGACTGGCAGGTGACGCCGCGATTTGGCGGGCAGATCGAGGCGGTTTACCAGAAAGACATTCGCCCGGACGGCAGCGATCAGAACTGGATTTCCCTGGGTGTTCGCCCGACCTATGCGCTCACCGAGCAATTCAAACTGGTGACCGAACTGGGTCACGATCAGGTCGACGCCACGGGCGGCACGCGCAAGCTGAGCAAGTTCACCTTCGCCCCGACCTGGTCGCCCAAGGGGCCGGAATTCTGGGCACGGCCCGAGGTGCGTTTGTATTACACCTATGCGAGCTGGAACGAGGCGGCCAAACGGGCCGCCAATGAACAGGCGCAGGGCTCGGCGTTGTCCGACACCGGCGCCTTCGGCACGGCGCGGCACGGTTCGAATGTCGGATTGCAGGTCGAGTACTGGTGGAAATAAGCGATGCTGTCGGAGCCTCGCGCTCCATCGGCACTTCAAAGAACAAAACAGCAGGTGACGTCATGGCCACACCCCAACAATTGCAACTGCACGCGCCCCTGTCCGGCGTATTGATGCCACTGGACCTCGTGCCCGATCCGGTGTTTTCCAGCCGCGTGATCGGCGATGGCCTGTGCATCGATCCGACTTCAACGACGTTGTGCGCGCCGCTGGCAGGGGTTGTCAGCAACGTGCAGGCCAGCGGGCATGCGATCAGCATCACCGACGAAAATGGCGTGCAAGTGTTGATGCACATTGGCCTCGACACGGTGAACCTGGCCGGGAAGGGGTTCACGCGGTTGGTGGAGGAGGGCCAGCAGGTTGACGTTGGGCAGTCGCTGATCGAGTTCGATGCCGATTTTGTGGCGTTGAATGCCCGCAGCCTGCTGACGTTGATGCTGGTGGTCAGCGGTGAGCCGTTCACTTGGCTGACAGCGGAATCGGGATTGGTAGACCGTGGCCAGCCTTTACTGAGCTTGAAGCCCATCGAGCAGGCAACGGATGAGCCAGTGCCGGAAGCGGGCGAAGCAGTGTTTTCCAAACCGGTGACACTCGCCAATCCGAACGGTTTGCACGCCCGTCCGGCCGCGGTGTTCGCTCAGGCGGCGAAAGGTTTTTCGGCGAGCATTTACCTGCATAAACAGCAGGCGAGTGCGAACGCGAAATCCCTGGTGGCGATCATGGCGTTGCAGACGGGGCACGGTGACGTTGTGCAAGTCAGCGCGGCCGGCCCGGATGCTGAAGCGGCGATCAAGACGCTGGCCGAGCTGCTGATCAGTGGATGCGGTGAAGCGGTGGCGGCCTCGGCGCAGGTTGAGGCGAAGGCGACCGAGGCTTCATCGCTGACGGTGTTGCGTGGGGTTTGCGCATCGGCCGGGTCGGCGTTTGGCCAAGTGGTGCAGATAGCCGAACAACACCTGGAAGTGAATGAATTCGGCGCCACACCACAGGTTGAACGCGATCATCTGTCCCGCGCCCTGGCCGAGGCGCTGCTGGCCCTGCAACAACTGCGTGACAACGCCATGGGCAGCGCGCAGGCAGACATCTTCAAGGCGCACCAGGAACTGCTCGAAGACCCGGGTTTGTTGGAGGTGGCTCACGTGCTGATCAACGAAGGCAAAAGTGCCGGGTTCGCCTGGCGCGCGGCCACCGAGTCGGCGGCAACCTTGTTCAAAAGCCTGGGCAATGCCTTGCTGGCGGAGCGGGCGGCGGACCTGGCCGATGTTGGCCAGCGAGTGCTCAAGCTGATCCTCGGCGTACAGGATCAGGCGATGGAGCTGCCGGAAGCGGCGATCTTGATCGCCGAACAACTGACGCCGTCACAGACCGCCGGGCTCGATACCCGCAAGGTACTGGGTTTCGCCACGGTCGGTGGCGGCGCTACCAGCCACGTTGCGATCCTCGCTCGGGCGTCCGGTTTGCCAGCGATCTGCGGGTTGCCCGTTCAGGTGCTGGGGCTGGCCAACGGCACTCAAGTGTTGCTCGACGCCGACAAGGGCGAGCTGCATCTGGACCCGGATCTGGCGGCCATCGAGCAGCTGCAAGCCAATCGTCAGCGCCAGCAGAAACGCCATCAACATGAGTTGGCGCACGCAGCGCTGGCGGCGTGTACCCGCGATGGACACCACGTTGAAGTGACGGCCAACATCGCCTCGCTGGCTGAAGCGGAGCAGGCCATGGCTCTGGGAGGCGAGGGCGTCGGACTGTTGCGTTCGGAGTTTCTTTATCTGGATCGCAATCATGCGCCGAGCCATGACGAACAGGCCTGCACCTACAGCGCCATCGCCCGCGCCCTGGGGCCGGCGCGCAATCTGGTGGTGCGGACGTTGGATGTCGGCGGCGACAAACCGTTGGCCTACGTGCCGATGGACAGCGAAACCAACCCGTTCCTCGGCATGCGCGGGATTCGTTTGTGTCTGGAGCGCCCGCAACTGCTGCGCGATCAGTTCAAGGCGATCCTGAGCAGCGCCGGACTGGCCCGTCTGCACATCATGCTGCCCATGGTCACGCAGCTGTCGGAGTTGCGCCTGGCCCGGGAGATGCTTGAGGAAGAGGCGCTGGCATTGGGCCTCACTGAACGGCCGAAACTGGGGATCATGATCGAAGTGCCGGCAGCGGCGCTGATGGCCGATCTGTTTGCGCCCGAAGTGGATTTCTTCTCGATCGGCACCAACGACCTGACCCAATACACCCTGGCCATGGACCGCGATCACCCGCGCCTGGCCAGTCAGGCCGACAGCTTTCATCCGTCGGTGCTGCGTTTGATTGCCAGCACCGTGAAGGCCGCCCATGCCCACGGCAAATGGGTCGGTGTGTGTGGCGCCATGGCCTCGGAAACGCTGGCGGTGCCGTTGTTGCTGGGACTTGGGGTGGATGAACTGTCGGTGAGCGTGCCGTTGATTCCGGCGATCAAAGCGGCGGTTCGCGAAGTGGATCTGCTGGACTGCCAGGCCATCGCCCAGCAAGTGCTGGGCCTGGAAAGCGCCGAGCAAGTGCGCGAGGCGTTGCGGCTGTATCACGAGGCGACGGTCGATACTTCACTGGTACTGGAGAACTGAACATGTTCGAGAAAATGCAGCGGGCGTTCTGGAAAGCGTTGACCCCGGATCTGGTGGTGGATGAGCCGAAAGTGGTGGCTCAGCCTGTTTCTGGTCTGGCCCCAGAAATCGTGGTCGCTCTGGGCGGTGTGGATAACCTCAAGGCGCAGCAGCCGGTGGCGCTGACCCGGGTTCGGGTGGAGTTGCGGGATGTGGCGCGGATGGATCGGCAGGCATTAAATACGGCGGGGGTACCGGGGGTGATGATGTTGGACGGAGGTGTTGTGCATTTGTTGATGGGGTTGGTGATTGCCGGGCGTTAGGTGATCAGATTCAAGAGCCACCCCTCACCCCAGCCCTCTCCCCACGGGGGAGAGGGGGGAAAGGGAGCCGATCTTCAAGCTTTTCAAACCTGAGTTCGACTCGGTTTTTCAGGTCGATGTAGCTCCAAGAACAACTCGGTCAGTCCCCTCTACCCCCTGGGGAGAGGGTTAGGGTGAGGGGCGGCCTCTGCGGCCATCCGCCGCGTCACCCTTACTGTTTCTCATCCGCAGGTGTATCGTATTCGCCTTTTACAGGCTCTATGCCTGTCGCTGATACGTGAGGTAGTTGAGTTCATGTCCTTTACCCGTCGCCAAATCCTCGGTGGCCTGGCCGGTCTTGTTGTCGTTGGTGTCGGAGCGGGGGGCGCGTCGCGGTACTGGTTGGGCAAGATGGCCGACGCCGACGCGGGCCACGACTACGAGCTGATTGCCGCACCGCTGGACGTTGAACTGGTGGCCGGGCACAAGACCCAAGCCTGGGCGTTCGGCCCGTCGGCGCCGGGCACCGAGTTGCGCGTGCGTCAGGGTGAATGGCTGCGGGTACGTTTCATCAACCACCTGCCGGTTGCCACCACCATTCACTGGCACGGCATTCGCCTGCCGCTGGAAATGGACGGCGTGCCCTACGTCTCGCAGCTTCCAGTGCTGCCGGGCGAATACTTCGACTACAAATTCCGCGTGCCCGACGCCGGCAGCTACTGGTATCACCCGCATGTGAACAGCAGCGAAGAACTCGGTCGCGGGCTGGTTGGCCCGTTGATCATCGAAGAGCGCGAGCCTACCGGCTTCAAGTACGAAAAGACGTTGAGCCTCAAGAGCTGGCACGTCGATGAAGAGGGCGCTTTTGTCGCGTTCAGCATTCCTCGCGAAGCGGCCCGTGGTGGCACGGCGGGGCGCCTGTCGACCATCAATGGCGTCGCGCAAGCGGTGATCGAATTGCCTGCCGGGCAGATCACCCGGGTGCGCCTGCTCAATCTCGATAACACCCTGACCTACCGACTCAACATTCCTGGCGTCGAAGCGCAGATCTACGCGCTGGACGGCAACCCCATCGAACCGCGCCCGTTGGGCAAGGAATACTGGCTCGGCCCGGGCATGCGCATTTGCCTGGCGATCAAGGCACCACCGGCCGGTGAAGAACTGTCCCTGCGAAATGGCCCGGTACGACTGGGCACGTTCCGTTCGGTGGCGAACAGCGATGCGCCGACCCAGTGGCCACCCGCACTGCCCGCCAACCCGGTGGCCGAGCCGGACCTGGCTAACGCGGAGAAACTCAACTTCAATTTCGAATGGGTAGGCTCAGTGTCGGTGAATGTCGATAATGGCAAGCCGCCAAGCCTGTGGCAGATCAACGGCAAGGCTTGGGACATCACCGACAAGACTTGCGCCGACCGCCCGATTGCCAAGCTCAAGAAGGGCAAGAGCTACATTTTCGAATTGAAGAACATGACTCAGTATCAACACCCGATTCACCTGCACGGCATGAGCTTCAAGGTCATCGCCTCGAACCGGCACAAGGTTATTCCGTACTTCACGGACACCTACTTGCTGGGCAAGAACGAGCGCGCGCAAGTGGCGCTGGTGGCGGATAACCCAGGGGTCTGGATGTTCCATTGCCATGTGATCGACCACATGGAAACCGGCCTGATGGCCGCCATCGAGGTGGCCTGATGCGTCAGATACGCCCCGCCGCAATCATCGACCGCAGTCGTGATCGTGACTTCATGCGCGAGGCCCTGGCCCTGGCCGCCCAAGGCGCGGCCCTGGGTGAGGTGCCGGTGGGCGCGGTGCTGGTTCAGGACGGTGAAATCATCGGACGGGGTTTCAACTGCCCGATCAGCGGCAACGACCCGAGTGCTCACGCCGAGATGGTCGCGATCCGCGCTGCCGCGTTGGCCGCCAGCAACTATCGTCTGCCCGGCAGCACGCTGTACGTGACGCTTGAACCGTGCAGCATGTGCGCCGGGCTGATCGTGCATTCGCGGATTGCACGAGTGGTGTATGGGGCGCTGGAGCCGAAGGCCGGGATTGTGCAGAGTCAGGGGCAGTTTTTTACCCAGGGATTCTTGAATCACCGGGTGCTTTACGAAGGTGGGGTGTTGGCTGAGGAGTGCGGGGCGGTGTTGAGCGAGTTCTTCAAGGCCCGAAGAGCCAAACCAGCAGACTAAAACACCAGTCCAGTGTGGGAGCGGGCTTGCTCGCGAAAGCGTTGGATCAGTCAACATCTCTGTTGAATGTTAGTCCGCATTCGCGAGCAAGCCCGCTCCCACGTTTGATCTCCATGGGGAGGGAGATCGGTGCTTTACTTGCGGGCGACGATGACGGCGCGCATCGGCGCGGGCAAGCCCTCGATGGTCTTGCTGTGATCTTGCGGGTCAAGGAAATCGCTCAGCGACTGATACTTCATCCACTCCGTCCCGCGCTGTTCCTCGACCGTCGTCACGCTCACATCCACGCAACGCACATCGCTGAACCCGGCACGGCGCAGCCATAGCTCCAGCGCCGGTACTGACGGCAGGAACCACACGTTACGCATCTGCGCATAACGGTCTTCCGGTACCAGCACCTGCTGCTGATCGCCTTCAATCACCAGCGTTTCCAGCACCAGTTCGCCGCCCTTGACCAGGCAATCCTTCAGCGCCAGCAAATGCTCGATCGGCGAGCGGCGATGATAGAACACGCCCATGGAAAACACCGTGTCGAAGCCTTCCATGTTCGGCGGCAGATCTTCGAACGGGAACGGCAGGTGCCAGGCATTGGGTTCGGACAGGTAACGCTGCACTGCCTGGAACTGGCAGAAGAACAACCAGTTCGGATCGACACCGATCACGCTGTCGGCCCCGGCACCGAGCATGCGCCACATGTAATAGCCGTTGCCGCAGCCGACATCGAGGATGCGTTTACCCTTCAGATCCAGATGCGGTGCAACCCGCGACCACTTCCAGTCCGAACGCCATTCGGTGTCGACATGCACGCCAAACAGATCGAACGGCCCTTTGCGCCACGGCGACAAACCCATCAGTGCGGTGCGCATCTGAACGCGGGTTTGGTCATCGCAATCGGTGTCCAGCGTCAGGCCGTCAAGTAGATCGACGACACTCGGCTGAATCTTCGGCAAAGCGTCCAGCGCACTTTGCCAGCGCTCCAGATCGCCATGACCCTTTTCCATTTTCTTGTCGAGTTGGGCCTGCAGGGTGTTCGCCCAGTCGGCCAGCGGAGTACCGGCCAGACGACGGGCGAGGGGAGAGAGATCAATCATGGCAAGGCAATCAACGAGGCAAAGTTAAGACACTGGAACCACGGCACGACTTTCGAGAACCCGGCGGCCAGCAGGCGCTCGCGGTGTTCTTCGAGGCTGTCGGGCTTCATGACGTTTTCGATGGCGCTGCGCTTCTGGGCGATTTCCAGTTCGCTGTAGCCATTGGCGCGTTTGAACGCGACGTGCAAGTCGGAGAGCAGCGCATGTTCTTCGAGGTCGTTGAAGCGCAGCTTCTCCGACAGAATCAGCGCGCCACCGGGCAACAGCGATTGGTGGATACGCGAGAGCAATGCAGTGCGCTGCTCCGGGGCGATGAATTGCAGGGTGAAGTTCAGCGCCACCACCGAGGCTGGCTGGAATTCGAGGGCCAGGATGTCGCCTTCGATCACTTCCACCGGCAGCAGCTCCTGGAACATCGAGTCCTGACCATTAAGGTATTCGCGGCAGCGTTCGACCATCGCAGCCGAGTTATCCACCGCGATGACACGGCAGCCGTCAGTGCGTACGTGTCGGCGCAGCGCCTGAGTCACGGCGCCCAAGGACGAGCCGAGGTCGTAGAGCACGCTGTTGGGCTGGGCGAACTGGGCGGCGAGCACGCCAAGGTTTTCAACGATGGTCGGATAACCCGGCACCGAGCGCTTGATCATGTCCGGGAACACCCGCACCACGTCCTCGTTAAAGGCGAAGTCAGGCACCTGGGCCAAAGGCTGGGCGAAAAGGCGATCGGATTCTTTGCTCACGGCGGTTCCAGCGGCATAGGTGGAAAAGGTCGGCATTTTAGCCAAATTGACGGGGCGATGCGCGGGTTGTCTGATAAACGCTGGGTAGGATCCGAGGTTTGCGTGTTCAGTGAGACCGCTTTCGCGAGCAAGCCCGCTCCCACAAGTACAGCGCTATTCCCTGTGGGAGCGGGCTTGCTCGCGAAGGATTCAGCGCGGTTTCTGAGTGAATGCCGACGCCGCAATCCCCCATTGCCCCAACCAATAGCTGAGGATGATCACGTAAGGCGCGGCATGAAACGGTGCGACGAATCGATTGATGCCAATCACGCTGTCCGAAAAAACAAACGCCAATGCACCGCCAGCCGCCAGCAGCGCCGAGCGTTTGGGCACATCGGTGCCGAGTCGAGCCAGCGCCCGCCAAAGCATGGCGCTGATGGCCAGGCCGTAGACGATCACCGGGATGAGCAGCGGACCCAGCCCATTGGAAATCAAGATCCCCAACAACACCGCGCCGACGCCCACAGCGATGATCAGTGGTAACAGCGCCAACC
Source organism: Pseudomonas sp. 478 (assembly GCF_003254125.1). Classification (NCBI taxonomy): domain Bacteria; kingdom Pseudomonadati; phylum Pseudomonadota; class Gammaproteobacteria; order Pseudomonadales; family Pseudomonadaceae; genus Pseudomonas; species Pseudomonas sp. 478. Next base: position 7,834 of record NZ_QKZG01000006.1, on the reverse strand, counting down.
GCCGGCAATCACTCAAGTAGGCCTTCAGATACGCCAGATGCGCGACCAAAAATGCCCCGAGACCGAACACAAACAAATCCCCCGGCCATGCCAGCAACACATCGCCGAGCAGGGAGAAAATCAATCCAAGGCTGATCCAGCGCCGATATTCGCTGGGCGGTGCGTCATGCAACCAACCGAGCAGCGCCAATACCGGCAGCGGTTTGACCAGCAGGCAGAGCAACGCCGCATGCACACTGACGCCGTAGAGGAACGTCACCGCGCCCATCAGCGCCAGAATCAGCCAGCCCACGATCAGTTAACCGAGATCGCGCAGTCGAAGGTTTCCACTGCCGGTACTTCCGGTGCCCATGGCTGTGAGTAGGTCAGACGCAAACGGCCAGTGCCCGCGGCGAAGGACTGGAAGCGCCAGGTGGAGAGGCCAGCGCTGCCGACGATCCCCGCATCTTGCGGGTTGCTGTAGACCTCGGGGCTGAGCGCGCGCAATACGCCACCGGCCGAATCCTGGATCGCCCAGCGGTAACCCGTGGTCGGGTTGCTTGGCAGGGTCAGGATCAGGTTTTGCCCGTTGTGCAATTGCACTGGGCATTCGCTTTGTTTTTCCACGGTCACGTTCTGTTTCGGTTGCGTGGCGCACGCGGCCAGCAAGGAGAGGGCGAGGGGGACAAACAGGCGAGTGGGGGACATAAGGTCAGTGGCTCCGGCATTCACGACGAACGGCGAGCATAACTGAAGATGAGACAAAGTGTGACACGGGGGAGTCGGTGGTGTGAGTGCCGACGCCTTCGCGGGCAAGCCCGCTCCCACAGGTTCGGGGTGGACACAAATGTGTGACCACACTCGATCCCTGTGGGAGCGGGCTTGCCCGCGAAGGCGTCGGTACAGGCGCTACAGTTCTGTCAGAACAGGATTTTCGCCACATCCGCAAAGCGCTTGGCAAAGTGCACGGTAATCCCTTCTTTCAGATAATCCGGCAATTCCTCAAAGCTGCCACGGTTAGGCTCGGGCAGGATCAACTCGAAGATCTTCTGCCGCCGCGCCGCAATCACCTTTTCACGCACGCCGCCAATCGGCAGTACATGCCCGGTCAGCGTCAGTTCGCCGGTCATGGCGATGCCTTTTTTCGGTGGCTGGTTTCGGGCGAGCGAAAGCAGGGCGCTGGCCATGGTCACGCCGGCACTCGGGCCGTCTTTCGGGGTGGCGCCTTCCGGGACGTGCAGGTGAACGAAGGCTTCGTCGAAGAACTTCGGATCACCGCCGAACGACTTGAGATTGGAGCTGACGTAGCTGTAGGCGATTTCCGCCGACTCCTTCATCACTTCGCCCAATTGCCCGGTGAGTTTGAAGCCGCGGTTCAAGGTGTGAATCCGCGTGGCTTCGATCGGCAAGGTCGCGCCGCCCATGCTGGTCCAGGCCAGGCCCGTGATCACACCAGTCCCCGACAGCACTTGTTCATTACGGAACACCGGATGGCCGAGTGAAGCTTCCAGGTCTTTCGGCCCGAGCTTGATCACCGCTTTCGGATCGTCGATCAATTTCACAACGGCTTTGCGCACCAGTTTGCCCAGTTGTTTTTCCAACTGTCGCACCCCGGCTTCGCGAGCGTAGCCATCGATCAACGCCTTCAACGCGCTGTCGCTGATCGACAGGCTGCCTTTGGACACACCGGCCTTCTCAAGTTGCTTGGGCCACAAGTGACGTTTGGCGATGGCGATTTTTTCTTCGGTGATGTAACCCGACAGGCGAATCACTTCCATCCGGTCCAACAACGGGCCGGGGATCGAGTCCAGGGTGTTGGCGGTGCAGATGAACAGCACTTTCGACAGGTCCAGACGCAAGTCCAGGTAGTGGTCGAGGAATTCGACGTTCTGTTCCGGGTCAAGGGTTTCCAGCAGCGCCGAGGCCGGGTCGCCCTGGTAGCTCTGGCCCATCTTGTCGATCTCGTCGAGCATGATCACCGGGTTCATCACTTCGACATCTTTCAGCGCATGCACGAGTTTGCCCGGCTGCGCGCCGATGTAGGTGCGGCGGTGGCCCTTGATCTCGGCTTCATCGCGCATGCCGCCGACGCTGAAGCGGTAGAACGGCCGACCGAGGGATTCGGCGATGGATTTGCCGACACTGGTTTTACCAACGCCCGGCGGGCCGACCAGCAGCACGATGGAGCCGCTGATCTCGCCTTTGTAGGCGCCGACCGCGAGGAACTCGAGGATGCGGTCCTTGATGTCGTCGAGGCCGGCATGGTGTTTGTCCAACACCTTGCGTGCGTGCTTGAGGTTGAGTTTGTCCTCGCCGTACACGCCCCACGGCACCGAGGTTGCCCAGTCGAGGTAGTTGCGGGTGACCGCATACTCCGGCGAACCGGTTTCGAGGATCGACAGTTTGTTCATTTCCTCTTCGACGCGTTTTTGCGCCTGAGCCGGAAGAACCTTGCCAGTCAGCCGTTGCTCGAACTGCTCGATGTCGGCGCTGCGGTCGTCTTTGGTCAAACCCAGCTCTTGCTGGATGACCTTGAGTTGCTCCTTGAGGAAGAACTCGCGCTGATGCTCGCCGATCTTGCGGTTAACTTCAGCGGAAATTTCTTTCTGCAAACGCGCGACTTCGACTTCCTTGCGCAGCATCGGCAGGACTTTTTCCATGCGTTTGAGCATGGGCACGCAGTCGAGCACTTCTTGCAGCTCGCTGCCGGTGGCCGAGGTCAGGGCGGCGGCGAAGTCGGTCAGCGGCGACGGGTCATTGGGGCTGAAGCGATTGAGGTAATTCTTCAGCTCTTCGCTGTACAGCGGGTTGAGCGGCAGCAGTTCCTTGATCGCGTTGATCAGCGCCATGCCGTAGGCCTTGACCTCGTCGGTCGGCTCAGTGGGCTGGTGCGGGTATTCGACTTCCACCAGGTACGGCGGGCGATGGTGCTTGAGCCAGGTCTTGAGGCGGACGCGGGTCAGGCCCTGGGCGACGAATTGCAGTTTGCCGTTTTCGCGACTGGCGTGATGCACCTTGACCAGCGTGCCGTAGAGCGGCAGGGCCGAGGTGTCGAAATGACGCGGGTCTTCCTGGGGCGTGTCCATGTAGAACAGGGCCAGGGAGTGGTGATCGGATTTGCTCACCAGATCCAGCGTTTCAGCCCACGGTTCTTCATTGACGATGACCGGCAGTACTTGGGCCGGGAAGAACGGGCGGTTGTGGATCGGGATGATGTAGACCTTGTCCGGCAGGTTCTGGCCTGGCAGGGCGAGGCCTTTGCCGGTGGAGTGGTGTTCGGCGTTCTCTGGGTCGGCGTAGTCGCTCGGGTCTTCGGGGAATTCTTGCTGGTCGGTCATGGGGCACCTGCGCAATAGGGTATGGGTCTTAGATGGGGCAGGTGGGGGGTGGTTTCAATGGCAGAGGATATTTCTGGGTGTGTGTTCAGGGTTCGGACAGGTGTGCTTGACTTGGCGGCCGCAAGCTTACTTCTCGCGCGACACTTGTTATAGCCGGTATTCAGGCTTTTATTTCGATAACTTATGAATGACTGTCATTTATGACAGTAGGACAGTTGTCGTTCGGTACTGGAAATTGAGCACGAGCCCCTTCGCACTGAAGGGCTGGAGCGATACGGAAATAGGGAGATAAATGATGAGTTATCCAATTAGAACGGCCTAAAACGGATTCACCATTCTTGAGCATGATCCTGCGAATTCAGGTCAACGTTTTCAGGTCGAATATCCGTGGGGGAGTTTCAGTGGCTTGTTTAATACGTTGGAAGAAGCAAAACAGGTTGTCAATTCTCAAGTGGCAGCGGCGAGACAGCAATAAGGGCGGGTTAGGATATTAATAGAAAGGCAGGATGTTCAGCTGTGCGTTGTTTTTTTTGAAGGAGCGAGCCTGCGCGGAACGACAGCGTGTCAGGCAATCTCACTGTTGGATGTGAGAAAGCCTTCGCGGGCGGCCTCGCTCCTACAGGGATTTTGGATGTGTAAGTATTGAGTACAAAAAAAAGGCGACTCTCCAAGCAGGAGTCGCCTTTTCTTTAACCGCCGCTAAAACTAACTAGTAAATAAGTCCGGCCTCATTTTTCATGTCGATACCTGCTGCGCCTTCGGGCATGAAGCGATAGACCACGATAGATATTGTGGTCTGTCCCTGAATTCCCCGCCTTGCAGATGGTACTGCAAGGTGCGTTTGTTATTTCCGTTTGCTATCGCTTCGCTTAATGTAGGTTATACATAATTAAGAGGTCTCAGGCACCATACATTATCTAGACTGGCGGCTGCTCTTCTTGCTATCGTTAAGGTATTTAGACTATATGCAACACATAATCCCTCAATAGGCCTTGGAGTAAAATCAACACCTGTCCACTTCAGATCGTGAAACGGGATGGGATTATATACTCGGTTCATATCTTCGATACTAGGATAAGGTCCATTTTCATTGGTAATGAGTGGCGATCCGTTTTGGGATACCCACTGTTTCGCCGCGGAGTTGCTCATTTTGTTCGGACTTTCGATCAACTCCCATATATTGCTGGTTCGGACATCGTACGATGCGGTAGCTCCAGCACTATCCGTAACCGTTATACTCGCCGTACCATTTCGCTCGCCTGTCACTTTACCGGACGAATTAACGGTGGCTACTTGAATTTTACTTGAGCTGTATCTATATGGGGGTACCCCTCTAGTTGGTACGCGTGTTTGTGTATTTCCTATTGAGTCAGCACCCCTCTTCGGCCATGGCATCTTGACGGAGAATCCGCTTAAGGTCATCTGAGTAGTATCTATAATTAGTCTGTTAACCACGGTGAATGTCCGCTCTGCCGACGACACGCCAGTGCCATACAGCGCCTTGGCTTTGAAGCTGTGCGCCGCCACGCTCAGCCCCGACACCAGCAGCGACCAGACACCGGTGCCCTTGTCCGCCATGGCCTGACCTTTGGAGGTGGGGCCGTCGAACACTTCGACATTCTGCCCCTTGCTCGCAGTACCGCTCAGGGTGACCGCGGTCTCGACAGTGGTGCCGCCTTCAGCAATATCCTCCCCGCTTGGCGAGCCCTTGACCGAGGTGAGGGTCGGTGCTTCAACCGGCACGATGGTCAACGTGCGCACATTGGTATAGACCGTGGAGCTGTGGTAGCGCGATTGGGCATACAACCGACGGCCGCCCTGGGCCAGGGTGACCGGATGTTGCCAGTCGCCCGTGGTGGCGTTGGCGGTTGCGATCCCGTGGGACACCGCGCCGGCTCCGCTGCCTTCGTAGATTTCCACGCGCAGGCCGTTGCTCGCCTTGCCACTCAGGGTCAAGGTGGTGCTGGTGGTGGTGCCGGCTTCCGGAATCTCCTGGCCGTCGGCGTCCAGCACTTTGACCAGGGTCGGTGTAATGAGCGCCGTGACATTGATCGCTCGTGCCCCCGACTCCTCGCCGCTGCCATACAGCGCTTTGGCGGTGAAGCTGTGGGCCGTCTGGCTCAGCCCGGAGACCGAGAGGGTCCAGATACCCGTGGTCGCGTTCGCCGTGGCTTTGCCTCGGGAAGTGGCACCGTCGAACACTTCGACTTCCAGACCTTTGGTGGCGGTACCGCTCAGGGTCACTGCGGTTTCCACGGAATAGCCGTTGTCAGGAATCTCCTCCCCGCTCGGCGAGCCCTTGACCGAATCCAACGTCGGTTTGATCAGGGCCAGTTCCCTGACCGTGTACGTGCGTATTGGAAAGGTCACCGCCGTGGCGGCGTTCGATACCTTGTCGAAGTTGACCCGGAAGGTCACCTTCAGGTCGGTGCCGTCCTTCAGCGTTTTCAGCCAGACATGGGGCGCCAGGGTCACCAGCTCGCCCGTTTTGTTGTGGGCCTGGCCGGTCCAGACGATCGCTTCTGTCGCGTCACCGGCGGTGTCGGTCCCGTCATAACGCAGCCAGACCCGCTGGCCCGAGAGCTGAAGCGGCCAGGCGGCGATGCGCAGGTTTTCGGTGCCGATGAGGGTGCCGATGTTGAGTTCATTGCCCACCGCCCCTTCGATGGCCGGCGTTGGCAACGCGCCATCCTGGTTGGGGATGGCCTGTACGGTCAGGGTCAGCGGTTGCGAGGGTGGATAGGCTGTGCCGTCGCGAGTCACCGTGTAGGTCACCGTCACCGCTTTACCCAGGTTGAAGGCCACCACGCTGTTGGGGATCGGGATCTCCTTGCTACCGACCGTGCCCACATCGACGGGGGCTGAGGTGTGCGAGCCGCCACCGGCGGTCCCGGCCCAGGTCACGCTCAGCTTGTCGGAACCGAGCATGCCGGTGTAGTGCGGCACGACCACGGTCAGGAAGTCTTTGGCATTGATCGGGTTCAGCGTGCCGCCGGGGGCTTCTTTCACGCTCGGCGGTTTTAGCTCCAGCTGCGCGCGCACCCACAGATCCCGCTTGAACGAATGCCCCAAGGTCACACCGTCGCGCGTGATGAGGTAATCGATGCTCAGGGTGCCATCCAGATTGTTCGTCACGTACTGTTTGAGCACGGTGAACTTCACCGCCTTGCCGGCCGTTTGTGAGGTCAGGTCCACATAATCGCTGGTGCCGATGGCCGAACCCCGCCAGTGATAGGTCACCCGGTCCTTGTCCCGGGTTCCGAGAAACGGCATGACCAGCGTGGCCCCGGTAGACGGGACTTTATCCGGGTCCAACACGTCGCTGCCGGCCTCGACCTCTTCGACTTCCGGCCGAGGGAATTGCGGGAGCGCCACCCCCACCTGCATGAGGTAATGCTCCGATTCACGCACGCTGCGCAGGGCCACATCGTCGTTGGCCACCTTGTAATAGACGTCCACCTTCAGCCCATTGAACTCCCGGATCACGCTATTGCTCACGCTGCGCTGGATAGGCTGGTTCTCCGGCAGGTTGCCGGCCGGCCGCGCGTCTTCGTGATAGGGCGGTCTGCCACCGGGGCGAGGGGCTTCCCAGATCAGGGTCACCAGGTCGCTGTTCTGGCGGCCGGGGTAATAAGGAATATTCACCGTTGCCCAGGGCTCGTCCGGGTTGAGGATGGCGCCCGGGGCCTCGTCCACGCTGGGCGGCCGCAATGGGCTGATCTTGCCCTCGACACTGACGCTGGTGTTTTTCGAGGGGCGGTCCGTCACGCCTTGGCTTTTCAGCACATAGGACACGCTGGCCCGACCTTTGGCGATGGCCCTGACCTTGGCGTTGGGGATGCTGAATGTCACCGCGACCCCGACCCGACTGACCGGTCGCTCGATCGGCCCTTCGATGACCGGCGAGCCTTCGGCGGGCGTGCCGATCCAGGTCATGACGATGGTGTCGTTGACCTTGAAGTGCCCCCCCGTGGTATTGACCAGCACCGTCACGTCGGCATCACCCAGGGTCTCAAGGTCGATCACGTGAGTGACGGGATCCGCCTCCAGCACCAGCGGTGCATCGAGCCGATTGCCCCCCAGGTCGACCAGGATGTAGCTGATCGCCGACCAGGGCGAACGCTCGTCCGGGTGGTTGCCGACTTCATCCACCACCTGATAGGTCACGGCCACCCCGGCGCTGTCGCCGGCCAATTCAATCACGGTTTTGTCGAGGGTGATGATCAGCGGGTAATTAACCGGATCACTCGCCTGATCCTCGGTGACGGTAACGATTTTTTCTGCACGGCCCCAGGCGAGGCGCACACGGTCGTTTTTTCTCATAAAGGGGTAAGGCAGGATCGTGATCGGTACACCGGCTTCGGCCTCCCCCGGGCCCACGCCATTGTCGATGATCGCTGGCGGGATCCGATACTTGAGGTGCGAATGGCCGGGAGTCGCCTGGTCCTCATCGTAGCCGCCGGGGCGGTCGAGTTTGACCAGCAGCTTGAGCAGCGGCTGCGAGTCCTCCGGCTGTT